>CAYMGV010000003.1:0-89586 GCA_964390105.1 uncultured Anaerolineae bacterium
TCGGTGCCGCCTGGGCCGCCGCCTGCCGCCGCACCGCCACCGGTTCAACCTGCCAAACCAAAACCTCCGGCACCTTCCAGCGCTGATATGCCGGACTGGCTGCGCAGTTCCATGGCCGCCCCCGAGGTGGGAACCGGCCCCCTGAAAGGCACCTCGGAACTGCCTGATACCGATACGCCTGACTGGTTGATAGATTCCACATCCATCCCGCCTGCTCCTGCTGCCAGCAGCGCGTATGATGTGCCCGATTGGCTGAAAGCTGCATCAGAGAGTGCTGTATCTCCTGCGCCGATACCATCCCCCCTGGAGAGTGCCCCCGACTGGCTCGCCGGGTTGGAAGCCGAGCAACCTGCTGCACCTCAATCGCCCGTGGACGATGACACATCCGGCTGGCTCGCCGGGGTAGAAGCCGAGCAATCCGCAACACCTGCGGCCCCAGCCGACGATACCCCGGACTGGATGAAGGCACTTGAGGAAGCTGGCCCTGTCGAACCCACGCCGGCCACTGACCAGCCAACTGGAGCAGGCTGGCTTGACGAGATTATGGACGATGCGCCACTGACCCGGAGCGAGGCGTCTGATCCGCTGGACACGGAACTGGATAAGGTGTTTGGCACTGGCCCACTCGAAGAACCGGATACCTCGGAAGAGGCAGAACCGGATTGGATGAAAGCGCTCGATGACGTGCCTATGGCTCCCGCTGTTCCCCAAGCGGATCAGCCTGAACCACAGATTGCCGAACAGCCAGTAGGTGAAGAAGATGAGAAGATCGACCTTGAGAACCTGCCGGGCTGGCTGGCCCGGATGCAGGGCGAGGAAGGCGACACTTACAATGAACTCCCCGAAGCCGGGCCGGTTGATGAACGCCTGCTGGCCGAGATCGAAGACCTGACTTTTGACTCACTGCTGGATGACGAGATCGATGCACGTCCCGAACAGGTCGGTGCATTGCGCGATGTGACCGGCGTGTTACAGCCAGAGATGATCTTCGATGGAAGCAATCTTTCCATCACCGAGATCGTGGATGACCTCATCGTGACGCCGGATCAGCAGCTGCGCGCCAACCGCTTGACTCAACTGCTGCAGATGGAAGGCAGCGCGGATTCACACCGGGCCATCGGACGGCGCACTCAATTGCTCGTCGTTCGAGTGGCGGCCCTGCTGGCTATGCTGGGCGCAGTACTGGCACCATTCCTGTTTAAGGTGCGAGTACTGCCCGATGCGGTGATCAGCCCACAAGTCACGACGCTAATCGACCAAATCGATGAGCTGGAAACGGGGGCAGCGGTGCTGCTGGCAGTTGAGTATGAACCGGACTCGGCAGGTGAACTCAATGCACTTGCGCTGGCCGTACTCGAAGACCTCAGCGACCTTGACCCGACGATTTACGTGGTCAGCTCGCAGCCGGTTGGCCCTGCCGTCGCACAGGATGTGTACAACAGCCTGCCCGCCGCTCAGGCGAACAGCATCACATGGCTGAACCTCGGCTTTGTGCCGGGGCAGGCCACCGGGCTGAACAGCCTTGTTTATGGCACGCTCGACGTAGTGCCTTCCTACTTCGCCAGTGATTACCTCGGGCAGGAGACCGGCATCGATATTGAAACCATCGCCGAGTTAAACGTGGACATGGTGATCGTGATGGCCGCCCGCGCCGATGAGGTTCGCTTATGGATGGAGCAGGTTGAACCCGCCATTGACGCGCCGTTTGCCGCCGTGGTCAGTGCCGGTGCGCGCCCAATGACAGCGCCCTATGCGCAAAGCGGCCAACTTGTGGCTGTACTTCAGGGTCTGCCAGATGCCGTAGCGTATGAGGCCATCACGCAGGGTGAGATATCGACCAGTACGCTCATCGCATGGAATGCCCAGGCCGTTGGCGGTGCTGCCGCGGCAGTCCTGATCATCATCAGTGCCATCGTCTTTGGGGTGATGGCACTTCGCAGCCAGCGGGAGCAACTTTAAATGGCTCTATCCGCCACACAGTTAGATGTATTGGGAGGGCTGCTGGGGTTCCTGTGTACGGTGGCTCTGCTGAGCTACCTGATCGGGGATAACCCGCTGTACCGTATCGCGCTGCATACCTTTGCGGGCGTCTCGATTGGATACGTGGCGCTGGTTGTCATTTACCAGGTTATTATCCCACGGGTGATCTCGCCGCTGTTCTCCGGTGATAACCAGATCGTCGCCATCACCATGGTGCCGCTGGGATTGTTCCTGTTCCTGGTGATGAAGCTGAACCCGAACACCTCCAGCCTCGGCAATATCGGCGTGGCCTATCTGATCGGTGTCGGTGCGGCGCTGGCCGTCGCGGGGGCCATCTTCGGGACGCTGTTCCCACAGGTGGAAGCAACATGGCTCTCGATCCTGCCAGGCAGCGGCAACCGGGCAGGGGCCAACCTGATCATTATCCTGGGCACAATTACTGCCCTGCTGTACTTCCAGTACTGGCTGGGCCGGGACCGCAGCAGTGAACAAACCAGCCAGAGTATTATCCTGCGAAGCCTGTCCGGCATCGGGCAGGGGTTCGTTGTGGTGACGCTTGCCACCATTTACGGGGGCATGATACTATCGGGCATCGCCATTTTCAGTGATCGCGTCAATGAAATCTCGCGCTGGATCGGCTTACTGCTGCCCTAGCAGCCGGGGATATGATGGAACTGTTCAGCAAGAAAACAGACGAAGAACGGCTCACCTTTGAGCAAAGCGCAGCCTTTCAGAAGAAGCAGATCAAGGGGGCGCTGCTGGGCATCGATATCGGTACTGTATTTACGCGGATGGTACTGCTGGATGTGGTGGATGGGGTGTATCATCTCGTCGCAAGGGGGCAGGCTCCCACCACAGCAGGCAACCCTTACAATGATGTCCAGGAAGGCGTGCTGCGTGCATTGGAGCAGCTCACCGAAGCGAGCGGGCGCACGTTCCTGGGCGGTGATGGGTCATTGATCATCCCCGAAGAGATGGACGGCTCCGGGGTCGATGTGTGTGTGGCGACCTCCAGCGCCGGGCAGCCGATCCGGGGCGTGCTGGTAGGCCTGGTGCCCGACATCAGCCTTGACAGCGGACGCCGTGCGGCTGAAAGCAATTACCTTGATATTATCGATACCATCAGCCTGGGTGATCAACGCAGCCAGGACCAGAAGATCGACGCGATTACCAGCGCTAATGCTGATGTCGTCCTGATCGTTGGTGGCATTGACGGCGGGGCGACGGACTCGAGCCTCCAGCAGATCGAAACCGTCGCGTTGGCCTGCTCGCTGCTGGAAACATCAATGCGTCCAACCGTCATCTACGCGGGCAATCGGGAGCTTCAGCAGGACGCTCAGGAGATCATCAGAGAGCAGGCCGGGGCAACCCTGTTGATCGCAGACAACGTCCGCCCCAGCCTCTACGATGAACGGCTCGCCAACGCACAGGAACAACTCGCAGGCATCTACCATCGCCAAAAATCCAAGCGCACCAGTGGTTTCGCCTCGGTTGGCGGCTGGACCGATGATGGATTCCTGCCCACAGCACATGGGTTCAGCCGCACGGTACAGGTGCTGGGCAAAATCTTCAACGAGGACATCCTCGGCGTGGACCTCGGTAGTTCATCCACGACCGTAGCGGCGACGCTGCAAGGTGAACATTACCTCAACGTCTATGGCGATATTGGCACGGGAACAGCGCTCAAGAATGTGTTAGATCGTATCCGGCCATCGCATATTGCGCGCTGGCTGACTTTTGATCCTGAACCCGATGAAATCCTGAACTACCTCTATAACAACGCTGTGTACTATCATCGTGTGCCGGCCTCGACCCGTGAGGTCGAGATCGAGTATGCCCTGGCACGCGAACTGCTGCGCGACGCGATCAAACGCTCACGGCAGGGCTGGCGTGATGTGGCCCCAGTCGGGCCGCTGCCTGATTTCGAGACGGTCCTGCTCAGTGGGTCGAGCCTGGCTACACCGCCCCACCTCGGCTGGACGGCCATCGCTGTGCTGGATGCGCTGCTGCCTGCCAGGCGTACCCGTGTGCTGTTGGACCCCTACGGACTGGCCCCGGCGCTCGGCTCTTTGGCTGGTGATAACCCGGTCGCAGTCATACAGGTCCTCGAAACCGGGTCCTTCCTTGAACTGGGGACAATCCTGTCTGTGGCCGGGCGTGCGGGCCGTGGGCGTGTGGCACACGGCAGCTTCAGCGCAGGCCGTTATACTGAACCCTTTGAGGCCCACGCCGGGCAGGTGACAGCAATCCCCCTACCATATGGTATCGAGGCCATGTTGAACTTCAAAGGCAAAAGCACCTCACTCGATACCGGTAAACGAGGCCGTAAGATCACCGTGCGTGGCGGCGAACTGGGCCTAATCATTGATGGCCGGGGCCGCCCGCTTCGCATTCCGCGTAAGGACGACGCCCGCCGTGAACTGATGGCCTCATGGTGGCAATCGCTGGTTCAGGAGTAATGACGTTATGACGCTGGTCCATGCCTATGGGTACGCAACGGAAGATACGATCCTGCAGCGCCGCATCCAGCTTCCTCGCGGGGCACTGGCTCACGTCAGCGCCGGGCAGAACCTCAATACTATGGACGTGGTCGGTGTGTATGACATCCCCGGCGAACACCGGCTGCTTGATGTGAGCAAGGCGCTCAACGTTCGACCTCGCAAAGCAGTCAGGATGATCCAGGTGCTGGAAGGGCAGTCATTTTCCGAGGACGATATCCTCGCTGAGCGCAGCCGGTTTCTGCGCAAGCCCATCAAGATCGCAGCGCCGTTCAGCGGCAAGATCGTTACCATTGACAACGGCTTGATGCTGCTTGAAAGCCGCCCATCTCATAAAGAAGTTGTCACCCCGGTCCCCGGTCGTGTGATCAGCGCAGAACACGGCAGCCATGTGACGATGGAAACCCGTGCAACCCGTATCCAACTGGCATGGGGACACGGCACACTGGCCGCGGGCCTGATCCGTGTGCTGGATGACCACCCAACAGAACAGGCTGACCCGGCACGCTTTAACATCGACCACCGCGCGGGTATTGTCGTGACGGGTGGTACGCTAACCCCGGAGTTCATCGCAGCAGCAGAAGATATCCGGGTACGTGCCCTTATCGCCCCCAGTGCTACCGCGGGAATGCGCGACCATCTGATGTCACTGCCCTTCGGTGTCGGGCTGATCCAGGGATTCGGCACTATGCCAATCAGCGAGACGGTGCTAAACTTGTTACAGACCTATCAGGGTAACGAAGCTTCACTTGACCTGACCGAGGCGGGTGATTGGCGTGAAAACCGTCCTGAGATTATCATTCCCATAGACAACGGTGTTCCATCGGCTGAAGCACAACAGCCCAACATTGAACCTCTCTGGTCGGTAGGAACAAGAGTCCGGCTGCTGCAAGAGCCGCACCTGGGCGAATTTGGTAAAATACGCGCAATGCCCCCCGATTTACTCCAATTCGACCGGGGCGTTTGGGCACAAGGCGCTCATGTGGAACTGCAAAATGGCAGCCGCATCTATGTGCCTCTCATGAACCTGGAGTACCTCAGCTGATTCCATCAGGCAGAGGGCTTGACCGCAGCACAAAGGGAGATGCTGGCATGGCTGATAACGACGAACTGTTTTTCAGTTTCGACGACGAAGAAGAGGATATTCTTGATGAGCAAAGCGCTGATTCCAGCTCATCGGGCGCTGGGAACAACCGAATCTTCCTGATTGGCGTCATCGTCCTTGCGTTCATTTCGCTTGCCGGGATCGCCGTGATCGCGCTGTTCTTCCTGCGCGGATCCGGCCCTGAGGAAGCCGCTGTTTCTGCTAATGAGATGACCAACCAGGCCATCATGACGCTGGCAGCGCAAACGGCTGATGCACAGGTATTAACGGCATCGGCCCCGACCGCGACGACTGAACCAGTTGAGGAACCGACTGATGAACCCGTGGTTGAGCCATCCATTACACCGACCTCCCCACTGTTAATCACGCCGACGTCGGAGGACGTTGCCGAGGTTGCCGAGGTTGAACCCGATGCGGACAGCCCCACACCGGGGGAGATCATTGCTGAGGATGGTGAAGTTGTGACACCGACACCGCTCCCAACATCGACTCCGGCCCAATCCAGCATCATCGAAGTGACCCCATTGGGTGGCGGCGATGAGGAGGAAACACCAGAAGCCATCGGCGGCGCGACAGGCGAAGATGATAGTGGCGGTGGTGCCGTGTCAGAGGACGGCAGCGCCGTGGCTGATGACGGACAGGGCGGCGGCTCGACCGGCGGCCCTGCAATCGTGGCAACCCTGCCTGATACCGGGTTCACGGGCACAGCAGGTCTTGCCGGGGCCGGCATCCTGGCAATGGTGCTGGTCGTGGTTGTGGTCGCTGTACGCCGCATCCGCATAAACTAAGCACAACATACTCCGCCTCATTATCCAGGGGTAAGTTTCAACGGGCTGGCGCTACTGTGCCAGCCCTTGCTGATTATCTTTGTGAGGTGTTTATGGCCTACATGGTTACTCGAGACGAAACCGTCACGCAAATCCTCCAGATGCTGGCCGACCGGCACTGCGTAGCCATTGTGGGCCTGAGCAACATGGGTAAATCGATGCTGCTGCGTTCCATGCGTGAGCCATCGGTAACTGCTCGCTACACTCAAATAACGGGCAAGCCTGCCATCTTCCTTTATATCGACTGCAACAGTATGATCGAACTAACCGGCCAGGGGTTGTACGAGGCTATCCTGCGTTCAGCACAGGAAGCCCTTGCAGACCGCGCCCCGGACCTTGTCGAGCAAATCGCCAACCACTACCGCCGCATCGTTGAGCCGGATTCGCAGTTTCTGGTCCCACTCAGTTTCAACAACGCGCTGGCTACTCTCATTGAGGAGGGCCAGCACAATCTAATCCTGATGATGGATGAGTTTGATGATCCTTTCGATGCGCTGGATGGCCGCGTATTCCTCAACCTGCGTGCACTGAAGGATAAATACCCCGACAGCCTGATGTACATTACAGCCAGCGTCCGGCGGCTGGGTTCAAAACGATCCGATGACGCCACTGCTGAATTTGTCGAACTCAGCACGGCACAGACCATCGCGCTCAAACCGCTCACTTACGAGGAATCGCTGGAACTGATGCGTGGCTTACTGGGACAGACCGACGGGGAAGCGCTGTCCAGCGAGGACTGTGACATGATCTGGCGTCAAACCGGCGGTCATCCGCGCCTGCTGCGGGCCGTCGTCAGCCACCTGATTGAATTGCGTGCCCTTGAACCAGACCTTTATGCTGCGAACACGCATCAACTGGTGATCGATGAGATCGCCAATGACCCTACCATACGAGCGGAATGTACCCGCATCTGGGGGCAGATCGGCCCGGAGGAACGCGAAGCCCTGCAGGCTGTGGCTGCTGGCAGCAGCTTCTCAAACGGCAATCTGCGCAAGGTGATCGACTGGGGGCTAGCAACGGAGGACAGCCCCCCGGCTATCTTCAGCCAGTTGATGTACGATTTTGTCATCCGCCAGACTGCTGTACAGCAGGAGATACCGGGTGGAATCTGGTTAGATCATGATTCCGGTGATGTGTGGATTGAGGGTGTTCCCGCCGCTGCTCTGACCGAGTTGGAATTCAAGCTGCTGGCACTGTTATTTGAACGTACCAACAAACTCACTGATAAATACCAGATTGTGGAGACGGTGTGGGGTGTGGATTATATCGATGAGGTTGACGACGCTCGCATTGAGAAACTGGTCAGCCGCCTGCGTGCCAAGATCGAGCCGGACCCCGGCGATCCGCGCTACATCGTGACTATTCGGGGCCGTGGCTACAAGCTTACCAATTAGAAGATACCCCCATATTTCACGGCAGTGATACCTATATACAGGGCCGCAAGCACCAGCAGGCTGCCACCGAATGCCAGCCACAGCAGCACCTTGTTACTGCTGTTCACCACGGTTGGCATCATACGGTAATCTCGCTTGACCTCATAAACGGGCACCGCAAACCAGCCCATCGCCAAACCACCGAGCAATCCGCCGATATGACCCCAGTTATCGATGTTGGAAATGACCAGCCCCAGTACAATGTTAATGCCGATCACCTGTAGTACCTGCATGAGCGACTGCCGAGAGTTCTTCAGTATTTTCTGGTTGCGATAGATGAACACCAGCAGCGCACCCATCACACCAAACAGGGCACCGCTGGCTCCAAGTGACCGGTATTGTGAAAAGGCGTAGCCTGCCAACACACCCCCAACCCCCGAAACAAGGTATACCATGCCAAAGCGCAGCGTACCCAGGGGGCGTTCAAGCTGCTTTCCAACCACATACAGGAACCAACTGTTCAGGCCGATGTGCAGCACGCTGCCGTGTAGAAACATCGGGGTGATCAGCCGCCACAGTTCGCCGGAAGCCAGCGCCGCATTATCACGCAGGCCCAGAATCGTGAGTTGGAACCCGGATTGCACATCGATCACGAAGACCAGGGCATTAATGATGAGGAACACCCATGTCAGGATGATGGGATACAGGGGCAGGCCGGGCCGCACCATCTGCGGTGTCGCCGCAGGCTCCCCCGCATCGGATGCCGGGTAGACGGCATCCGGGGTTACATGCTCGACGGGGTCTTCGTCCATTGATGGATAGGTATTCATGCCGGGTCTCCTAACTTATCCAGCACAATCCTGAGAACAGACTGCTGGATGTCTTCCTTTGGTTGTGCACCGTTGATCACGACAAACCGATCCGGCTCCGCCGCAATTAGTATCTGGTACCCCGCATACACGCGTTGATGAAACTCCACAGCCTGCGCATCAAGCCGGTTCCACTCAACACCTGCATCACGTTTGCGCCGTTCGAGCGCAGTTTCCGCATCAAGATCGATGAACAAGGTCAGGTCCGGTGCGAGGCCGCCTGTTGCGACGTGGGTCACAGTCCGCAGCATCTCAAGGTCAAGCTGATGCCCGTAGCCCTGGTAGGCGAACGTGCTGTCGTAAAACCTGTCACAGATCACGATTTCATCACGGTCCAGCGCCGGTCGGATCAGTTCAACGACATGCTGCGCGCGCGAGGCAGCATACAGCAGCACCTCGGCGACAGGGGCCATCTCGGTGTTATCAATGCGATGCAGTACCTCACGAATCTGCTCACTGATCGAAGTGCCACCGGGTTCACGGGTGCGGATAACACGGTAACCCTGCTGACTGAGCGTTTCAGCCAGCAGGGCGGCCTGCGTGGTTTTACCGGAGCCGTCCGGCCCCTCAAAGGTGATGAACATGGGAAGTGGTTTCGCTTACTGCTGACGGAACACGCGGACGTGCCGCTGCGGTTCCTTACCGTAGCTGTGCGAGTACAGGTTCGCCTCGCGGATCAGGTCATGCTGGCGGCGGCGAATGCTGGCGTGCTGCGGGGCCAAGTCCACTCGTTCAGTACCTCCCTGGACCGCATTGATCGCCTCCTCCGTCTCCTTGAGTGCCCGGGTGAGCGGATCATCCTCACGAATCTCGAGGTCAAACAGGTCAAACAGGAAATCCTCGATCTGAGTGACCGTGTTTGAACGGAGTACGTAGATCGGCATCCCCATCTGTTCGGCATCGGTGATCAGCTTCGGCCTGCGGCGGAAGAAGTTCTTCAGCGTCAGCAGGGCCTCCGCCTGCTCCAGTGAATCCACGACGATCAAGGGAACGGAGAAGCTGCGTGCCGCATCGATCAGCCGGTTCCGTGCGATGGCGTACGGGTAGATACGTATCGTTTTCAGTTCACGCTGCGGCTGGCCGTTGGTGTGGTCTGCTCCATCAGTGTAATCCCCGTTCCTGTTTGAGGAACGCGCTTCTTTTTTGCTGCCGTTGTTGCCGCTGCCGCCATCGTTGGGCTTGGAACGTTTCTTCCTGTCATCGTAGCCGCCTCGCCCCCCCCCGCTGAGCTGGTCGCGCAGTTGCTCAGGCGGAGCCGCCGTAACCTGGATTTCTCCATCGGCGGTTCGCGTCCGAATCTCCGGCTGGAGTTCATGCCCGCGCAGCCGCATATCCACCGCTATCGCCACATCATGATAAATCATGAGTTGATCACGCTGATGGATTTCGATCAGCACCCCAAAGGTGGGCGGTGAGCGCCGTTCCAGCACGGTTTTTTGCGTGCCACGGCGGCGTGCCTCCTCATCGGAGAGAGTCACGCTCTCGATGCCGCCGACAAGGTCCGACAGGGTCGGGTTCATCAGCAGATTATCGAGCGTCAGGCCGTGTGCCGTACCGATCAACTGGACACCCCGCTCCGCGATAGTGCGGGCAGCCAGCGCTTCAAGTTCGCGCCCGATCTCGTCAATCACGATCACCTCGGGGTTATGGTTCTCTACCGCTTCGATCATGACCTCATGCTGCAAGGCCGGCATAGCGACCTGCATCCGGCGCGACTTGCCCACCGCAGGGTGGGGGATATCACCATCACCACCGATTTCATTAGACGTATCAACGATCACCACACGTTTGGATTCGGCCAGCACACGGGCGGCCTCACGCAGCATGGTCGTCTTACCGACACCGGGCCGCCCTAAAAACAGGATGCCCCTGCCGGATTCGATGATGTCCCTGATGATATCGATAGTGCCAAACACGGCCCGGCCCACACGGCACGTCAGCCCGACAATTTCGCCACGTCGGTTGCGCATCGCCGAGATGCGATGCAGCGTTCGCTCCATGCCTGCCCGATTGTCCGCGTCAAAATCACCCACCTGCATCGAAACCAGGTCGAGCTCGGCCTGGGTTACTTCACGGTCAAGCAGCACGTGCTCACCGTCAAGGTAACGCGCAGTAGGAACCCGCCCAAGGTCAAGGATGATCTCAAGCAGCTCGTCATTGCGATTCATTTGAGTGATGACATCGGCGATCTCGGGCGGAAGAACGGCGAGCAGACTGGATAGGTCGTCTGTGATTTGTCTTTCCATACGCGAGATTATATTACCTCTAGAAAATACCAGCTGGGGATATCGTCACAGAGGCCACCCCTGGTCAATCTTCATATCCGATGACCGGGACCACCAGCGGCAGGCTGCCCCCCTCAGGGATGGCTGACTTGCTGCTGAGTGCGGCGCGAACGCGGGTGGCGGTGTGACGTACCATCACAGCCTGATTGAATTGATACTCAAAACCAGCGCCTTCAAGCAGGCTCTCGCTGTTGAAGGTGTGCTGTTTGGCCCGGCAGTACACTGCGCGGTCTTCAGCCTGGAGATTAGACAGTACCGAGCGCAGCGCTGCCGGTGCCTCCTCATAAGCCTCCGGTCGAAGATAGCATTCTATCATCGACGCCCGGGGGCCACGATATACGGCGAAAATGCCTGTAAGAGCATGTTGCGCTCCTTCCATTACGTAGCAGGTGTGAGCCACCGTTGGGGGTGGTGCAACCTGCTTGATCAAACCCGGCACAAGGCTGCGATACAGTGCCTGTATCGCAGGTGCCTCATGGTTGCGTGCCACGCGCACCGCGCCTCGTTCCCCTTCAACGGGTCCGGCTGACCTCCGCCAGATCGACTCACGTTCATACGTGCCAAACCCGGCGTGGCGCAGCAGCTCGAATTCCTCGCTGCATTCATCCACCTCCGCAATCAGGCTCACACACCCGTGCCTCCCGGCCCGTTCAGTCACGCCATCCACCAAGGTCAGCCACAACCCTTCATCTCCCCCATGTTTAAGGGCAGGTGCAACGAAGGCCAACCATGCATACGGTTCCTCTGATGGATAGTGAAGGACGGCATAGCCGCTGTCTTCTTGGCCTCGGACCACGTACGGCTGTATCCGCCCGGTCCCCGTCAGAACCGCCTGACTTAACCAGTCATGCCCCACGGTCAGGCCCAGGTAGGTATCAAAACTGACGCCCTGCCCAACCATGCGATATAGAAATGGCAGATCGTGTATTCTCAGGTGACGCATGATTCGCCCGATTTCCATATCCAGTGTGTACGTTTCCAACGATCCGAGCCGAGGTAATCACCTCGGCCCATTTCCCATGACTAACTGTTATTGTATCATACCGGGCTTGCGGCTAACAAGCGGGGCGGATCACCTGTTCGATACTGCGGCATCAATAGCACTTGCTTCCTATGAGATACCATCTTTCGTTGCATCAGGTTCTCTCACGGGGTATCCTCCGGCTGGTATGGATGAGACAGCCAATAACTCAGGAGAATCCACGCCCGGCAAAAAGGCCGGGAATAACGCTGTGCTGATTATCGGTGGCGTGCTGGCCGCGTTTGGCATGCTGATGGTCACCGGTGCGCTGCTCTATTATGCGTTTTCGCCTCACAGCGCCGCTGACTCACGCTCACGCGTAGCGGTGCTGCTTGCCAGTGCAACGCCCAGCGCAACGCCAACCTTCACACCACCCCCAACCATCACCACAACACCAACCAGCACACCGACGACCACTATCACTCCAACCGGGGTGCCGCCCACCGCAACGGTGCCGCCAACACCGACCTACACGCCGACCCCATTACCCATCCCTGATGGCATTGATCGCTCATTCCGCGTGCCGATCCTGATGTATCACTACGTCAGTGTGCCACCAGATGATGCTGACATCTACCGTGAGGATCTCTCCGTAACGCCTGCCAACTTCGAGGAACAAATGGCATGGCTGGCCGAGAACGGTTATGAGACGATCACGGTGACGGACCTGGTCTATGCGCTTAACATCGGCTGGCCGCCGCTGCCCGATAAACCGATCATCATCACCTTTGATGACGGCTATGTCGATAACTACCAGCATGCCTTCCCGATCCTTCAGGACTATGGCCTGATCGGGACGTTCTTCATCCTGACTGATGTTACCGACCGTGAACAACCCGGCTATATGTCATGGGACATGATGCGCGAGATGGTCGCGGCAGGCCACGATATCCAGGTCCATGGACGGGAGCATGTCGAGTACAGTAATCGCGATGCAGACTGGCTGCTGTACCACCTGCGCGGTCCGGTTGAGACCATCCGCGCCGAACTCGGTTATACTCCGCGCATCATCGCCTACACGGCGGGCAAGTATGATGACCTCACGATCCAGATCGTCAGCCAGGAAGGGTACTGGGCAGGGTTGACCACCGAATGGGGTGCTGTCCACACCGGGGACCGCTTACTCACCATGATGCGCCTGCGTGTCCGTGGTGACTGGGACCTCGCCACATTCGAGGCTGTCATTCGTGGCGAGTAAGTCTCCCTGTATAATGGAAGGCAGTCTTGTGTGCTGACCCTTCATTATGCAGGAGTATTCCGAATGATTACCCGCCTCAAAAACACGCCCATTGATCGGCTGGTGCTGATCGTCATACTGCTCACGCTGGTTGCGCTCCCCCTGTGGGTTCTAATCGTCTATGTACTGTGGTATGCCCTGACCACCCTCGGCTATTCAGGCGATTTCTGGGGGGCACTCGAAGGTCTGTCCTCCGCCGCGGCCCTGACCCTCACATTCGCCGGTGGCATTATCATCATTATCCAGCTCAATGACGCCACCGAAACCCGCGACCTGCAAATCTATAACGACGTGTTCGAGCGTATGATGTCTGACCGTGACATTGAGGCTCGTCGCTGGATTTACATCCATCTGCCGGAGAACGTGCCGCAGGGCCTTGAACTGATGGCAAACGACCCCGAGGGCCAGGCCCATGTCAAGCAGGTACTCAACTCCTTTGACCACCTCGGCTTCCTTATCCAGCATGATTTCGGCGTCAGTGACCGGGTCATCCAGTGGGTCAGCCCGTTTGTGGTCAAGACATGGATCAAGGTGGGGCCATATGTCGATCACGAAGCCGAGCGCCGTAACGAACCCGATTACTACGAATCTGCGCGCCTGTTATATGAGCGCTGCCGGGACTGGCGCGAAGAACATGGCAAGAGCACCGGGTTCACCAAGGTCGAAAAAGCCATGTAATCCCCGTACCTGAGACCTATCGGAAAGCTTCTGAGAGGTTTTGATAGGTCTGCACGATATAGTCAATCCAGGTTTGATCGTACCCCGCGTCACAATCACGCGGGGTTTCGCTTAGTCAGGATAATTGAATGGCCGGCAGTTCCCGTCTTCCCGGTTTCTATAAACGCCCTCTGCCGCAGCGCCTCGATCTGCTGGCTGAACAGCTCGATCTTTCATCCGATGAGATCGCTGTGCTGAATGGCACAGCCGGGCTGACCCCCCGGATCGCCGACAAACTTGTCGAGAATGCGGTTGGCATCTACGGGCTGCCGCTGGCGATTGCCGCTAATTTCATTGTCAACGGGCATGAGGTGCTGGTGCCGATGGTGATCGAGGAACCATCTGTCGTGGCGGCGGCCAGCAACATGGCGCGCCTTGCCAGGCAAACGGGCGGGTTCACTGCTGAAAGCACTGAGCCGAAGATGATCGGGCAGGTACAGGTCATGGATTTGGATGACCTCAACGCGGCGGCGCAGGCCATCAATGACGCCGCCGATGACCTGCTGACCCTCGTCCGTGAACAGAACCCGCGCATCGTCGCACGGGGTGGGGGGCCGCGCGCTATCGAAACCCATCTGTTTCCGCATAGCCCGGCTGGGCCAATGCTGGTGATTCACCTGATCATGGATACCCGCGACGCGATGGGAGCGAACATGATCAACGGGGCCTGCGAGGCCCTTGCTGCGCCAATCGAGGCGCTCACCGGCGGACGAGTGAACCTGCGCATTCTCTCCAACCTGAGTGACCAGCGCATGACCCGTGCCGAGGTCCGCGTACCGGTCAATGCCTTTACCCGTGATGATATGCCGGGGGCACTGGTTGCCGAGCGCATCATTGAGGCATGGGCGTTTGCTGTCATTGATCCCTACCGCGCCGCGACGCACAACAAGGGCGTTATGAACGGCATCGACCCCGTGGTGCTCGCCACCGGCAACGACTGGCGAGCCGTCGAAGCGGGTGCCCATGCCTATGCTGCGCGGAACGGTCATTACACCTCGCTGACAACATGGAAAATTGAAGGGGACATGCTGCACGGCACCATCGAGGTGCCACTGGCGCTGGGCATTGTCGGCGGCACGACGCGCGCACACCCCGTCGCAGGGCTGGCCCTGAAGATACTGGGCGTCGAAACTGCCGCCGATCTCGCCAATATCACGGCATCGGTGGGGTTGGCTCAGAACCTCGGGGCGCTGCGCGCACTGGCCGCTGAAGGCATTCAGCAGGGTCACATGGCCTTGCATGCCCGTCAGATCGCGCTGGCAGCCGGGGCCACGGATGCACAGATCGAGCAGGTTGTGGCCCGGATGCTGGAAACTCGACAGATCACCCTGACGTTTGCACAGGATTATCTTGCAAACTTCAAGCAAGCCTTATAACGGATATAGGAGCATGATGATGCAACCCACTGGGGATAACCAACAGAACCACCTGCTGCGGCCTGAACGGCCTGTCGGCATCGTGGGCTACGGTGCTTATGTGCCGCGCTACCGCCTGCCGGGCAGCGAGGTCTCTCGCGTATGGACAGACGGCATGGGTGGCTCGCCCGTCACGGAGAAATCCGTACCCGGCGTCGATGAGGATGTCGTCACGATGTCCATCGAGGCCGCCCGCAATGCCATCCTGCGCGGCGGTACCGACCCGACCCGCATCCGCGCGGTATGGGTGGGTAGTGAATCGCATCCGTACGCCGTCAAGCCGACCTCAACCATCGTCGCAGAGGCCGTTGGTATCACGCCACACATTCTTGCCGCTGACTGGGAATTTGCCTGTAAGGCTGGTTCTGAAGCGATGCAGGCCTCCATCGGTATTGTGGGCAGCCACATGGGCGATTACGCATTGGCGATTGGTATGGATACTGCGCAGGGTCGCCCCGGTGACGCGCTCGAATACACTGCGGCGGCGGGTGGCGCGGCCTTCCTGATCGGACCGGCAGAGAACAGCCTCGCGGTGTTTGAGGCTACCTATTCCTACGTGACCGATACGCCCGATTTCTGGCGTCGGGGGCATGCTGAGTACCCCAGCCATGGTGACCGGTTCACCGGTGAACCGGCGTACTTCGACCATGTGCTGTCATCTGCAAAGATGATGATGAGCGAACTCGGCGCAGAACCGGGTGATTTCGATTACGCGGTATTCCACCAGCCCAACGTCAAGTTCCCGTCACGCGCGGCCAAGATGCTGGGTTTCACGCCCGAACAGATCACGACTGGCCTGCTGGCCGGGGAGATCGGCAACGTGTATTCCGGCTCGTCGTTGATCGGCCTGAGCGCTATCCTTGATGAAGCCAGGCCAGGCCAGCGCATCCTCGTGGTGTCCTATGGTTCCGGGGCTGGCTCCGACTCGATGGTGCTGACCACTACCGACTCCATCACCGAGCGCCAGCACCGCGCCACGACCACACGCCAATACATCACACGCCGCACTGAGATCGATTACGCCGTGTACTCACGGCTGCGCGGCAAGCTTAAACTTTAAGAAGGGGCAGCAGACAGATGAGAGATGTAAGTATTGTCGGGATTGGGTATACCCCCGTTGCCGAGGCATGGGACCTTGAACTGCGTGAACTGGCCGCACAGGCGGCTTCTGCCGCCCTGAATGACGCTGCGTTACAAGGCGTTTCGAGCCTGTACGTTGCCAACATGCTGGCCGGGCAGATTTCCCACCAGGAAAACCTCGGGGCACTGGTCGCCAGCTCTGCGGGGTTAGGCCCCATCGAGGCCGCCCGTGTCGAAGCTGCCGATGCCAGCGGTGGTGTCGCACTGCGGCAGGGCATCATGGCAGTTGCCAGCGGCATGGCTGATGTGGTCATGGTGCTGGGCGTTGAAAAATACACGGACCTGGTGGGGAATGCCCGGCTCAACGCGGCTGCGACCACGCTTGACGCCGAACTGGAAGCCGAACAGGGCGCGACACCCGCCGCCATCGCGGCGCTGCTGATGCACCGCTATATGCATGAATACGGCCTTGAGATCGATGCGTTTGCCGGGTTCAGTGAAAACGCTCACCTGAACGGCTCCCTTAACCCCGCCGCGATGTATCGCAACAAGCTGCGGCCCGGTATGTTTGCCGGTGCGTCCGCCATCGCGACGCCAGTGGGCCTGTTCGACGCCGCCCCAGAAGGTGACGGTGCCGCCGCCGTGATCCTTGCCGCGACCGAAATGGCACGCGATATGGTGCCGAACCCGGTCCGCATCCTGGGGTCGGCGGTTGCCACCGATTACGTCGCCATCCAGCAGCGTGAAAACCCCATGGTTCTAAATTCTGCTGCACGGTCAGCCCAAGCGGCCATGGCACAGGCTGGGGTCAGCCATGACGATATCGACCTGTTTGAACTGCATGACTCGTTCACCATTCTCACGGTGATGGCACTGGAAGCCGCCGGGTTTGCCGAGGTCGGCACCGGGTACCAATTGGGTCAACCTGACCGGATCAGCCTGGCAGGCGATCTGCCCATCACCACCTTCGGTGGATTGAAAGCCCGTGGCCATGCTGGCGGCGCAACAGGCATCTACCAGGCGGTCGAGGCCACGCGCCATATCCGTGGCACTGCCGATGATAATCAAGTGCCTGATGCTCGCATCGCTATGATACAGAATCTCGGCGGCATCGGGGCCGTCGCAGCAACGCACATCCTGATGACGGCAGAATAGGTGGGGTTTGTGCTCAAATTCACGAATCTGATAGGTATTGATAGCCGATCCGTAGATTCTGATAGGTCTTTGTTGGCATACTCTGCATCGAAACGCCGCCGCAGACAGCAGCGGAATACACTGGGAGTGAGAACTCATGGAAATCGCACGTCATTGGAGAAAACGAAAAATCCGCTACAGCGTGACCGGCCCGCAGCAGCTCGATAGGGGCACCGTCCCGGCGCAGGAACATCAGGCCGCGATGAATGGAAACGGCAGTCGCGCCGTCGTCGTAACCGCTGAACAGACCAGTGCCACCGCAAAGGCCCGCATGGGCACCGTGTGGAGTTGGACACTGTTAGTGGATGCCCCGGCAGGCTTTGCCGAGCAGGCACCATACGCACTCGCACTCGTCCAAATGGATGACGGCTCAATGCTGACCGCACAACTAACCGACCTCGCCGAAAAGCCCAGCATCGGCATGCGCGTCGAAATGGTCACCCGTAAGCTGCGTACCGATGGCGACGAAGGCATGATCGTTTACGGCTATAAGTTCCGTCAGCCGGTCATCTGAAACCAAAAATACCCCTCTATAACATGCAGGTTTCCCTCTCCCACTGGGGAAACCTGCATGGCCGTTAAATACACCTGCATTATCCCGGCTCGCTTCGATTAGGGTATGATACACATAGGCATACCTGATCAGCGGAGCAGAACAACATGCAACAATCAATCCAATATCTCATCCTGATCGTGACTCTACTGCTTGCAGGTTGCAGTGCAGATGATGGATCACAGGCTGCCTCGACACAGAACCACACAGCCCCACCAGATCTCGCCGAGGTCCGGCATTGGTTCTATATGATCGATGTCAACCTTGAGGATGATATGGTCGATGAAATGGTTGAATCAGACTATGGCCTGATTGTGCTGGATTTCATCCCCTCCGAATCAAACAACACTGATTTCCCGATGGCCGACGTGATCGACAGGCTGCATAACGCCGAGCAGCCCAAACTGGTCATCGCCTATATCGACATTGGGCAGGCGGAGTCCTTCCGCACCTACTGGCAGGACGGGTGGGAAGTTGGCAACCCAAGGTGGATCACGGGGAAGGACCCCGACGGCTGGGAGGAGAACTACCCCGTCGCGTACTGGTATGATGAGTGGCAGGCGATCTGGCTGGGTGAGGATGGTTACATTGCCCGGATCGTTGATCTCGGCTTTGATGGTATCTACCTTGACTGGGTCGAGGCATACTCCGATACGGCCGTGATGGAAATCGCCGACGAGGATGGCGTCGATGCCACGCAGGAAATGGTATGGTGGGTCGAGGGGCTGGCCGAGACTGGACGTGCGCTGGATGAGGACTTTATCGTCATTGGGCAGAACGCCGCTGAACTGGTTGAAAGTGACGAGTATGTCACGGTCGTTGATGCCATATCGCAGGAACAGGCATGGTTTGATGGCAGCGCCGACAACGATCCTGGGGGGGATTGCCCGCTGCCGCGCACCGAGGACGATGTCGAGAGTGATGAGTATGTAGCTATGCTCTCTGAGGACTGCCTGTACTTGTACGAAACCTACACCGAAAGCACCCTGCATGTCAGCAGTGAAAGCTACCTGTATTACCTTGAGATGGCCCGTGACAAGGGGTTGATCGTCTTCACGGTTGATTACGCGGTTGAGGATAATAATATCGAATGGGTGACAGCCGAGTCACGGGACTATGGCTTCGTGCCATTTGTCAGCAATCGCGCGCTGGATCAGTTCGTCGAGCCGCTGGATTGAGTACCGGCCTTTGCCGTTGATCCCATACGGGCACGCCATTCCACACTGGTGACCCGCATGGCCTTCTGCTAAGCTGGTAGGTGATTGAATCCCCCCTGTAAGGAGGTCACACACGTTGTCAGCCGTACTCCTCGATGGCAAAGCCATCGCCGCCCGTACCCAATCCGAAATCGCCGAAACGGTCAAAAAGATGCAGGCCGAACACGGCGTCACTCCCGGCCTTGTTGCTGTTCTCGTCGGAGAGAATCCGGCCTCGCAGATGTACGTGCGCATGAAACGCAAGCGTGCCGAGAAGGTCGGTATCACGTCCACCGTGCATGAACTGCCCGCCAGCGCATCACAGGCCGAACTGGAAAGCCTGATCGACCAACTCAACGCTGATCCCGCCGTTCATGGCATCCTTGTGCAGCTTCCCCTGCCGGATCACATGAACGAGCAGGACGTGCTGCTGCGCGTCAGCCTCGACAAGGACGTCGATGGCTTCCATCCAGTCAATATTGGGCGGCTGGCGATGAAAGGCCGTGAGCCGGATTTCATCCCCGCCACACCCTACGGCTGCCTGACGATGCTGCGCGAGGCCGAAACATTGGTTGAAGGCTTCAGCATCAGTGGGTCAAACGCCGTGGTGCTGGGCCGCAGCAACATCGTCGGCATGCCGATGGCGCTGCTGCTGGTCAAGGCCAACGCCACCACGACCGTCTGCCACAGCCGCACACGTGATCTGCAAGCCATGCTCGCTGATGCCGATATCGTCGTCAGTGCCATGGGGCGTGCCCATTCGATCCCCGGTGATTGGGTCAAGCCCGGCGCGGTCATAGTCGATGTGACAACGGTCAAGGTCGAGAATGACAGCGAAAAGGGCTATGAGTGGCAGGGCGATATCGAGCCAACGGCTGCCATGGCACGCGCTGCCGCTATGACCCCGGTGCCGGGCGGTGCCGGGCCGATGACCATCGCCATGCTGCTGAAAAACACCCTGCACGCGGCAGAACTCGCCATTGAGCGTGGGAAAGCCGCTTCCACCTGATCCTGCTTGATCAGTTCCCAAAGCTGGTTTACCCTGTAAGTAAGGGGCGCGGCATGCCGCGCCCCTTTTTGACCCAATTCAACGCACGGGAAATACACCGATGCCCACCATACTGATCAAAAACGCTCACATGCTGGTGACGATGGATGCCGACCGCCGCGAGATCGCCGGGGGGGGCGTCTTCATCCGTGATGGCGTGATTGAGCAGGTTGGCCCCACCGCTGATCTGCCCGCAGCCGCCGATACCATCTATGATATGCGCGGGCACCTCATCATGCCCGGCATGATCAATACCCATCACCATATGTATCAAACCCTGACACGCGCCGTGCCCGCCGCACAGGACGCCAACCTGTTCAACTGGCTGGTGACCCATTACCCCATCTGGGCCAACCTGACCGGGGAAGGGGTCTACATCTCGGCACTGACTGCCATGGCCGAGCTGATCCTGGGCGGCTGTACCACCTCCAGCGATCATCTCTACATCTTCCCTAATGATGTCCAACTTGAGGATGAAATCCGCGCCGCCGAGGAGATTGGGCTGCGCTTTCATGCGGCACGCGGCTCGATGAGCCTCGGTGAATCGCAGGGTGGCCTGCCGCCGGACCGCGTCGTCGAGAAGGAAGCCGACATCCTGAAGGATTCAGTGCGCGTGGTGGGCCAGTTCCACGACCCCAGCCGCCATGCGATGCTGCGCGTTGTGCTGGCGCCCTGTTCACCGTTCTCCGTGACACCGGACCTGATGAAGGAAACCGCCGTCATGTCCCGCGATTTGGGCGTGACCATACACACGCACCTCGCCGAAACGCTGGACGAGGAACAGTTCTGCATCGAGTCCTTTGGGATGCGCCCCGTCGAGTTGATGGAATCATGGGGCTGGACAGGCGATAACGTGTGGCATGCGCACTGCGTCCATATGAGCCAGGCAGAGATCGAGCGTTTTGGGAAGACGGGCACCGGCGTGGCACACTGCCCAAGCAGCAATATGCGACTCGCCAGCGGCATCGCCCCCATCAAGGCATTGGTCAGCCATGATGTCCCGGTTGGGCTGGGGGTGGATGGCTCTGCCAGCAACGACGGCAGCCACCTGCTCAACGAGGCGAGACAGGCCATGCTGCTCCAGCGTGTCACTGGCGACCCCGCCGCCATGACGGCCCGTGGTGCGCTGGAACTGGCAACACTGGGCGGGGCCTCGGTGCTGCGTCGTGATGATATCGGCGTGCTGGCCCCCGGCATGTCCGCTGACCTGATCGCCTACGATCTCAACCGCGTTGAATACGCAGGCGGGCTGCACGACCCGGTCGCGGCGGTGCTGTTCTGCGCTTCCCGGCAGGTCGATTTCTCAATGATCAATGGGCGGATCGTGGTATCAGAGGGTCATCTGACCACGCTCGAACTTCCCCCGGTGCTTGAGCGTCACAACCAGCTTGCCGCAGCGATGATACGCGGCGAGTAGAAAGGGCGAACCATGGGCAGGACCATCATCAAGGGTGGTACGATTCACACGCCGTTTGAGGTCTATCAGGCCGATCTTGTGATCGAGGGTGAGCGCATTGCCGGGATCATGCTGGATGCACCCACTGGCCCTGGCGACACCGTCATCGATGCGGCTGGTCTGCTGGTGTTCCCCGGTATCGTCGATGCGCATACTCACCTGCAGCTCGATACCGGTATCTATAAGACCGCCGATAACTGGAAAGTCTCTTCGCGGACGGCGGCAGCAGGCGGAATCACGACCGTGATCGACTTTGCCAACCAGATCGTCGGGGAGTCGTTTGAGGCCGCCCTCACCGCACGGCTGGCCGATTCCGCGCCGTCAATCATCGATTACGGCTATCACATGGTGATCCTCGAACCGGCAGCCGATGACGACGACCTCCAGCATGACCTCGTCACCATTCACGACCTGGGCATGAACAGCGTTAAGCTGTTCACCACCTATCGTCCCAACTACTACCTCGACGATGCCGCGCTGCTGCGTATCTTCACTGCGCTGCCGCCCGATATGATCGCCATGATCCACAGTGAGAATGACTTCATCGTCAGCGATGCAACCGAGCGGTTGACAGCAGCGGGCAAAACTGGCTGGCGCTACCACGCACAGGGCCGTCCCGCCGAGGCTGAAGCCGAGGCCATCGGGCGCATGATCCGGCTGGCGAGTATGGCATCGGCGCAGGTGTATATTGCCCATGTCACAACCGAACCCGGTTCACGCCTTATCGCAGAGGCCCGCGCCCGGGGGCAGGCCGTCATCGGTGAGACGTGTCCGCAGTATCTGCTGCTGGACGACAGCGTCTACGCGGGCGACCATCCTGAACACTACATTCTGCAACCGCCGCTGCGTGACAAAATGGATCAGAGCACACTGTGGGGCCGCCTCAGCCGGACCTCTCGTGACGCGCTGGCCGTGGTCTCGACCGATAGCTGCGATTACACCCTTGCGCAGAAGACGGAGTTCGCGGAGTTCACGAAGACACCCGGCGGCCTGCCCGGTCTGCAACTGCTGCTGCCGCTCATGTACACCGAAGGCGTTGTCAATCCGCGCCACGACTTCGATACCTGCGACCTTCTGCGCAAGCTGTGTGTCAACCCGGCCCGTATCTTTGGGCTGTATCCACAGAAGGGTGCATTGCTGCCCGGCAGTGATGCGGATATTGTGCTGTATGACCCGGCTCCCATATGGGAAATCCACGCCGCCGATCTGCATCACATTGCAGGGTACAGCCCCTATGAGGGTATGCAGGTTCAGGGCCGCGTCAACATGACACTCTCTCGTGGGGAAGTCGTCTATAACCACGCCGATCTTCACTTCGCTGAGCCAGGTCGTGGGCAATTCGTCAAAGCGGGTGCTTTTCAGCCGCCTCTTTCAGCGTTATGATGGGAAGTCCTTAATTCTGAGTTTTACTGAAGGAAGCTACATTCGTATGGATAAACAAGTTATCGAACAAATCAAGGCACGGGTCGCGGAACAGGATGAGGTGATCATCAAGTTCCTGAAGGACCTGTGTGCCATCCCCAGCTATGACAGCCAGATCAAGGAAGCAGGCGAACGCGCCGCCGCCGAGATGAAAGCCCTCGGCTTTGACGAGGTGTGGTTTGACCAGATGGGAAACGTTATCGGGCGTATTGGCAATGGCCCCGTCAAGCTGGTCTATGACAGTCACATCGATACGGTGGGCATCGGCTCACCGGAAGAATGGGGCTGGGACCCGTTCCTCGGCAAGGAGGAAGATGGGGTCTTCTTCGCCCGTGGTGCCTGTGACGAGAAGAACAGCTCCCCCGGCATGATCTACGGGCTGGCCCTGGCGAAGGAACTTGGCCTGCTAAAAGACGTTACCGCTTACTACTTCGGCAACATGGAAGAACGCAACGACGGCATCGCGCCTAATGCGTTCGTTGAGGTCGAGGGCATCCGCCCTGATTTCGTCGTCATCGGTGAACCGACGCGGATGAATGTGTATCGCGGGCACAAAGGCCGCGTCGAGATGAAGGTCGTCGCTCGTGGCCGCAGCTCCCATGCGGCCAGCAACTACCTCGGTGATAATGCCATTTACAAGCTGGTACCCATCATCGACGCCATCAGCAAGCTCGAATCCGAATTTGTGCCTGATGACTTCCTGGGGCAGGGCCGTATCACCGTGACCAACATGGAAGTTAAAACGCCCAGCCTCAATGCCGTGCCTGATGAGGCCACCATTTACATCGACCGCCGCGTGACCTTCGGCGAAGACCCCTATGCTGAACTGGAACGTATCAAGGGTCTGATTGGCGACCGGGATGACATTGCAGCCTCGATCCTGTTCGATGAAGAACCCAGCTACACCGGTTTTGTGCTGGGTGTTGATAAGGTCTACCCCGCATGGGCACTGCCCGAAGATGACCCGCTGGTTCAGGCCGGGGTCAGAGCGCAGGAACTGCTGTGGGGCGAGGCCCCGCCCACCGGCAAGTGGGATTTCAGCACCAACGGCATTTACTGGACCGGCAAGGCAGGTATCCCCAGCATTGGCTACGGCCCTGGCGATGAGATTCACGCCCATACCGTGATCGATCAGGTCATCCTCTCGGACGTGGTCAAGGCCACCGAGTGGTATGCTCTGCTGCCTGCGCTGCTCCCGAAATCATAAAAACAACCACAAGGAGACCCATCACTTATGCAGACAGACCTACGGAATCGTGATTTCATCACGACCCAGGAATTCACCTTGGATGAGATTCAGACCGTGCTGGACGTGGCGTTTGACCTCAAGCGCAAGCGTGCGTTAGGAGAATCACACGCCTACCTGCGTGATAAGGCACTGGCGATGCTGTTCTTCTTCACCAGCACGCGCACACGAGGCAGCTTCGAAGCAGGGATGGCGCAGTTGGGCGGCCATGCAGCCTTCATCGATCACACCACTACGCAGATCAGCCACGGCGACACCGCCAAGGAAATTGGTGAGATTTTTGGCCGCTACTATGATGGTATTGCCATCCGTCAGTGTGACTGGGACTTCGGCAACCAGTACATTCGTGATGTGGCCGAGGCCAGCCGTGTGCCCGTGTTAAACATGCAGTGTGATATCTACCATCCCTTCCAGATTCTGGCCGACGCCATGACCATCGTCGAGCGCTTTGGGCGTAACCTGCAGGGCAAGACCATCAACGTCAGTTGGGCCTACGCTTCCAGCTACCAGAAGCCGATCTCGGTGCCGCAGAGCCTGATCCTGCTGATGACGCGCTTTGGTATGAACGTGCGCCTGACCCGTCCGCCGGAATACAAGCTGATGCCGGATATTGTGCAGCAGGCCGCCGATAACGCCCGCCAGAGTGGCGGCTCATTCGAGGTCATGGATGATTTCAATGCCGGATTCAAGGACGCTGATATCGTCTATCCCAAGTCATGGGGTGCGCTGCTCACCACCGACGACAACGAGGAATCCGCCCGCATCGGCCAGCAGTACACTGACTGGATCACGGACGAGGAGCGTATGTCCTTCGCACAGGACCATGCAGTGTATATGCACTGCCTGCCCGCTGATCGTAACATCGAGGTGACAGACGGTGTGATCGATGGGCCGCAGAGCATTGTTTACGACGAAGCCGAAAACCGCCTGCATGTCCAGAAGGCGGTCATGGCCCTGACCATGCGTTAGAAACCCGCCGGGGATGGGGCACACGCCCCCTGTTGGGCCTCATCCCATATTTACACCTACTTGCTGAAGGCAGGCACCTATATGAACAAACTGGCTGTTGTTGCCATTGGCGGCAACTCCCTCATCCAGGACCCCAAACACCCGGAGATGTCCCATCAGTGGGACTCCGTGCGGGAGACCTGCACCCATGTCGCGGAGATGATCGAACAGGGTTGGAATGTCGTCCTGACTCACGGCAACGGCCCGCAGGTAGGCTACATCCTGCGCCGTGCCGAGTTGGCCGCGACTGAGGTTCACACCATCGGCCTCGATATCATCGTGGCCGATACGCAGGGGTCCATTGGCTATATGCTCCAGCAGGCGCTGGAGAACGAGATGCGCCGCCGGGGTATCCATAAGCCTGTGGCCTCGCTGATCACCCAGACGCTGGTTGATGATGATGACCCCGCGTTTGAGAATCCTACCAAACCCATCGGCGGCTACCTCAGCATTGTTGAGGCCGAGATGTACCGCTCACAGGGCTGGACCGTGGTGGAGGATTCCGGGCGCGGCCTGCGCCGCGTGGTGGCCTCCCCCAAACCTCACGGGATCATTGAACTGGATGCCGTTCAGAGCCTGTTGGCCCAGGATTTCCTCGTCGTGTGTACGGGTGGTGGCGGAATCCCGGTAGTGGAAAACCACAAGGGAGAGCTGCGTGGCGTCTATGCCGTCATCGATAAGGACCGCGCCACGGCACTGCTGGCAGCCTCACTCAAGGCCGATCTGTTCCTGATCTCAACCGGGGTTGAGCAGGTGGCGATCAACTTCAACAAGCCCAATCAGACGTTCCTTGATCACATGACGCTTGCGCAGGCTCACCAGTATATGGGTGAGGGGCATTTCGCAGCGGGCAGCATGAAGCCCAAGATCGAAGCAGTGATCGGTTACCTTGAAAGCGGCGGGACAGAAGCGCTGATCACCAGCCCGGCACAGATCGGCGAGGCCCTGAACGGCAAGGCTGGAACACGCATCACACCGTAGTAAAGAGCAGATACATGAGTTTGATTGGATTGCGTTGTGCCCACTGCGGCACGCTGTATACTCCCGGGCAGGTGCAGTACGTCTGTCCTGCCGATGGGGCAACCCTCGACGCTGAATACGATTATGACTCCATCCGTGCGCACATTGAGGCGAACGGCTGGCTCGATGTACGCGGCATGTGGCGCTACAAACCCGCCCTTCCTATCCACGCGGACGCCGTCGAGCCGCCGCTGCTGGTGGGAGATACGCCGCTCACACCTTCCGAGGCTGCTGCGCAGCGCCTGAACGTGCGACGCTGCTGGTTCAAGGATGACGGGCGCAACCCAACCGGCTCACTCAAGGATCGTGCCAGCAGTTTCATCGTCGCCAAAGCCCGCACCGATGGGCACTCGGTCGTGACAACAGCCAGCACCGGCAACGCAGCCGCCGCGCTTGCCGGGACTGCCGCCAGTGTCGGGCTGCCGGTGGTGATCTTCGTGCCCGCTAATGCCCCGACTGCCAAGATCACACAGTTGATGGTCTATGGTGCGCATGTGCTGCTGGTCGAGGGCACTTATGACGATGCCTTTGACCTGTGCCTCGCAGCGTCGGATGAATTCGGCTGGTACTGCCGCAACACCGGGTACAATCCTTACACCCGCGAAGGCAAGAAAACCGTCTCTTATGAGATCGCGGAGGGGCTGGGCGTGATGCCGGGGGCATTCCGTGCGCCGGACGTGGCGATGGTCAGCGCGGGGGATGGTAACATCATCAGCGGCATCCACAAGGGCTTCACGGACCTGCACGCCCTCGGCCTGATCGAGCGCATGCCGCGCATCATCGGGGTGCAGGCACACGGTTCAAACGCGCTGTACACCGCATGGAAGACCGGCAAGGACCCGCACATGCTGACCCCCATCAAGGCTGATACCATCGCCGACAGCATCTCGGCGGGCCTGCCGCGTGACTCCATCAAGGCGGTGCGTGCTGCCACCGAAACCGGCGGTGCATTCATCGAGGTGACGGACGACGCCATACTCGCCGCCATCCCGGACCTTGCGCGGCTGACTGGCATCTTCACCGAACCGGCCAGCGCTGCGACATGGGCCGGGGCACTGGCTGCCAGTCAACAGGGTTTGATCGGCGCGGACGATGAAGTCGTGCTGGTGCTGACCGGCAATGGCCTGAAGGATATCGTCACAGCCCAGCGCAGCGTCTCACTCCCCGCGACGATACCGCCACAGCTTTATGCGGTTGAGGCCGCTGCTCAAAGGTTTTTCGGGCAGGGCAGTGTACAATAAGGTAGAGAACCTGATTTCAACAAGGTAATGGCAGCGACTGCATGACCCATCAACCACTTGTTTCGATTGTGGCACCCGTTTATAACGAAGTTAAAGCCCTTCATGAACTGTACCGTCGCATTGCGGAGGTGATGAACCCGGCTCCCGTCCGCTGGGAACTGGTGTTGGTCGATGACGGCAGCCATGACGCCTCATTCGATGTCATGACCGAGTTGTACCGGCAGGACCCCGATCACATCCGTGTCATCCGCTTTGCCCGCAACTTCGGCCACCAGATCGCGGTGACGGCAGGAATGGATCATTCCTCCGGGGATGCCGTCGTACTGATCGATGCAGACCTGCAGGACCCGCCTGAACTGATCCCGGAGATGATCGCCAAATGGCAGGAAGGCTACGAGGTCGTCTATGCCATCCGGGCCGAACGCGAGGGTGAGTCGTGGTTCAAGAAGACCACCGCCGCGCTGTTCTACCGCGTGATCTACCGTATCACGGACGTCAGCATCCCACTTGATACAGGTGACTTCCGACTCATGGATCGCAGTGTGGTGGCTGCTGTGGACCGTATGCGTGAGCGGCACCGCTTTATACGTGGCATGGTGAGCTGGGTTGGGTTTAACCAGGTCGGAATCGAATACAAGCGCAGTAAACGCTATGCTGGGGAAACCAAGTACCCGCTGCGCAAGATGCTGCGTTTTGCATGGGATGGCGTCACCGGGTTTTCCTACCTGCCTTTGCAACTGGCGACTTATATGGGCTTCATCATCGCGATCCTGAACGCCTTTGCCATCCTGCTCGTGATCTACCTGCGCGCCTTTACGGATGCTGAGCCGCTCGAAGGGCAGGCCACAACGCTGGTGATGGTCCTGTTCCTGGGCAGCATCCAGTTAATTTCACTGGGGATTATTGGTGAATACCTTGGCCGGATTTACAATGAAGTGCGGGGTAGACCCCTCTATATCGTACAGAAAACGCAAGGGGTTGAGGACCGCTCTCCCCACTAGAGAATTGTACCGGGATACCTGACAGGGAGTGTAAGATATGCCTGGCGATCCAACTATCAATGAACATCTTACAGCACACCGTAAGGCTCTGAATACCTATCATGAATGGGATCAAAAGGTAAAAGAACTACTCAAAGGCCGTCGCCAGAAGGACCTTTCCGAGGAGGATATGGAAGCCTATCGCGAGGCCGCCGATCAGCGCGACGCCGCCTATAATCGTATGCGTGAACTGGAGCGTGCCCTGCTGGAGGGCATCCCCGGTGCCAGCACAGGCAGCTTCTCACGCAAGGACCTCAAGCTGGACGATAACGACAAATAATCACATTACCCTATTACCTTCAGGAGTAGCTCTGCATGAGCGATAAGAAACTGGTCATTGGGCCTACCTTTGATGAAATGCTACATCCCGGCAAGATCGATCCCGCCATCCGGGCCAAAGCCCGCCGCATGATGGAGGAAGACCCACTCGACCCGATCAACCTGTTTAACATTACCTGGCGCGATGAAAACGACACCATCCGCTACCTGGTCCTTCCCCCCGAATTAACCGGCGTACCAACGCCCATCGTGGTGCTGCACAGTGTCCACTTCCCCACTCGCAGCCACAAGGTCGGCGCGGCCTATTCGGTGGTCGTGGAACAGCAGCTTTTCGAGGATGTAGACCCCGGCACCCACACATTGGTGTGGCCCTCAACGGGCAACTACGGCATCGGCGGGGCTTTTGTGGGCTGCCGCATGGGCTTTGATGGTATTGTGATTCTGCCGCAGGATATGAGCCGTGAACGCTTCGAGTACATCGAGAAGCTGGGTGCGCGGGTCATCAGGACCCCCGGATCGGAGAGTAACGTCAAGGAGATTTACGACAAGACCTGGGAACTGCGCGAAGACCCCAACGTCCGCGTAATGAACCAGTTCGAGGTGATGGGCAACTACCGCTTCCATTACGCTGTGACGGGCAATACCATCGCGGAACTGGCCGATGTGCTGCACGATGACGGCATCGGGGAAGGGCGCATTTCCGCCTTTGTCTCCGCCATGGGGTCAGGCGGCACCATCGCAGCGGGTGACCGCCTTAAGCAGATATGGTCTGATCTGAAGATCGTCGGGCTGGAGCCGATCCAGTGCCCGACGCTGTACAATAACGGCTATGGTGCGCATCGTATCGAGGGCATCGGCGATAAGCATGTAACCTGGATCCACAACGTTCATAACATGGATGCTATCATGTGTATTGATGACCTCGCCTGTGTTGAGGGGCTATCTCTCCTCACCGACCCCGTCAGCAAGAATCTGCTGGCGAAGGAGTACGGCGTGCCGCAGGAGACAGTCGAGGCAATGAGTGGCATCTTCGGCATCTCCGGCGTGTGCAATGTGCTGGGTGCCATCAAGACCGCCAGGTTCTATAACTATGGTTCTGATGACGTGGTCGTTACCATCTGCACCGACGCCATCGACCGCTACTATTCCGTCATGGACTGGCTCGCTGAGACACGCGGCCCCATGACCGAGATCCGTGCCGCTGAACGGCTGGCAAAGAGCTTCCACGGCCAGAAGCTTGATTACATCCAGGAGGGCACACTTGAAGCGCGTGAGCGCTGGCACAACCTGAAGTACTATACGTGGGTCGAGCAGCAGGGCAAGACGGTTGAAGAACTCGACGCCCAGCGTGACCCGGCATGGTGGCAGGCTCACCAGGAAAAAGTGGCCGAACTCGACCGGGCTATCCTTGCGGCGCGGGCTGCCCAGCCGATTGAGATTTAGCTAAGGATTACAAGGCGATGTACCCCGATGATCGCGTTCTGGTCGGTGTGATGCCCGACCCCGCCGACCTGGCCATTGCGCAGGAACAGCACTGGTACCGTATCCCGCAGGGCCAGCAAAAAGACGGCATCCACGCGGAGTACATCGCCTTTTACTTCCCCGCGAAGTTCCCGGAGCACATGCGCCACCGCATCATGTATTTTGCCCGCCGAACCGGGCATGAACTGGTACGCCGGGTTGACATTAAGCCGGATGAACCGGACCATCCGCGCGCGCATAACCGTTATTACAAGGTTCAGCTTGGGCCGATCCGGGAGAAAAACCCTCCGATCCTGAGCCTGACGAGTTGGAAACGCATCACCTTCATCAATACGACGTGGGATCGATTCACTATGGCCCATGAGGTCAACGACCTGTTCAGCACCGATAAGCAGTTCGTCGACCGTACCTATCACGATCTCAAACGCAAGGGCATCCAACCCGTTCGAAACGTCCCAATCACAGAGCGCGGGGTCACGCACCAGGTCGATATGGCGGTGCGCTGTAAACGCGGTGACGTGCTGATCTCCAGTTCAGAGGAACGCCCACAAAATGCACTGCTGATCACCGAGGATGAGGAACAAAACGCCGCCCTGATCAATGATGCCATCAACCGCTACGGCGGCCCGCTGCTGCTCGATATCCCCATTTAGCCCGGAAGGAAGTACCCTATGGCAAAGACGCTGCTGATACGAAACGGCCTACTCGTCACATGGCAAGACGGTGACCCACTGATCGAGGGTGGAACTGTGCTGATCGAGGATGGCCTGATCCGTGAGGTTGGCCCTGATGCCGAGGTAAGCAGCACAGCCGATGTCGTGATCGACGCGAAGGGACAGCTTATCATGCCCGGCAGCATCTGCGCCCACACGCACTTCTACGGCGCGTTTGCGCGTGGCATGGCGATCCCCGGCCCGGCACCCAGGGACTTCCCCGAAATCCTCGATAAGCTGTGGTGGCCGCTTGACCAGGCATTGGATGAGGACGCCGTGCGTCTCAGCGCACAGGTGTGCCTGATCGATGCCATCAAACACGGCACCACCACCCTGGTCGACCATCACGCCAGCCCCAACGCGCTGGAAGGCTCACTCGATCTCATCGCAGATGCTGTCGAGGGGGCAGGGCTGCGTGCCGCGTTGTGTTATGAGGTTACCGACCGCTACGGCGAGGACCGCGCACAGGCCAGCATCGATGAGAACGTGCGCTTCCTGGAAAGCGTCAAGGATCGCCCGCACATCGCCGGGCTGTTTGGCCTGCACGCCTCGCTTACTGTTTCCGATGAGACCTTAGCCGCCAGTGTTAAGGCCATCAAACGGCTGGACACTGGTGCGCATATCCATGTTGCTGAGCATGAGGCCGATGAATATGACAGCCTGAATAAAAATGGGGTGCGCATCATTGACCGGTTAACCGAGGCCGAGCTGCTCAACGAGAAAAGCATTGTGGCACACGCCATCCACATTGATGTGCGCGAGGCTGAACTGCTGCACGAAAGCGGCGCACGAGTCAGCCATCAGCCGCGCTCTAACATGAACAACGGCGTCGGCGCGGCGGATATCGAGGGGCTGATGCGGCTCGGTGTGCCCGTGTGCCTCGGCAACGATGGCTTCACCAATAACATGTGGGCCGACTGGAAGGCCGCCTATCTGCTGCACAAGGCCTGGCATCGTGACCCACGCCGCGCCAACGGTATGGATGTCGTTCAGATGGCGATTCACAACAACGCGGCACTTGCCGCTGACCTGTTCCCGGCTGAAGCGCCGGGTTACCTGACGCCGGGTGCCGCCGGGGATGTGATCCTCGTTGATTACCATCCAACCACGCCGCTAAGTGCAGGCAACCTGCCGTGGCACATCCTGTTCGGCTTTGAATCCTCGATGGTGACGGCCACCATCGTCGCGGGGCAGGTGTTGATGCAGGACCGTAATCTGCTGACCATGGATGAAGCGATGATCACCCGTAAGGCACGCGCCATTGTTCCTGCTGTGTGGAAACGATATGCTACCTTTGTGCCATCTTAAACTTACGGGCACGGTGGTATAATGACCATTCAAACTGACATCATCCAGGAGTTAGCTCTTGACCGCTGAAACGCATCCTACCATTGCCGTGCTGGGCGGCACAGGCAAAGAAGGGGGCGGCCTCGCCTATCGCTGGGCGCTGGCTGGCTACCCCGTCATCATCGGCTCGCGTTCCGAGGAAAAGGCACTGAATGCCGCTGCGGCCCTTCAGGCCGAGGCCCCCGACGCCTCCATCCGGGGTATGGAAAACCCTGCTGCTGCCGCCGCCGCCAATCTGATCGTGCTGTCGGTGCCGTACGCGGCGCACGCCCCGACGCTGGAAGCCGTCAAAGATGCCGCGCAGGGCAAGATCGTGATCGATGTGACGGTGCCAATGAAGCCGCCGGTCACGGTGGTCAGCCTGCCGGAAGGCCGTACTGCCGCCGAGGAAGCACAGGCGCTGCTGGGCGATGGCGTGCGCATCGTCTCGGCCTTCCAGAACGTCTCTGCGGTGCATCTCAAGGACCCTGACCACGCCATCGACTGCGATGTGTTGATCAGCGGGGATGACGAGGATGCCAAGCAGGTCGTAATTCAACTGACCGAGGCCGCCGGGATGCGCGGGGTTGACGTCGGGGCGCTGGCAAACGCCATCGTCGCGGAAAGCCTGACCCCGCTGCTGATCGCCATCAACAAGCGATACGGCATTAAAAGCTCCGGTATCCGTATCACCGGCATTGAGTAGACCGTGGGCGCACAGGTCAGCCTGTTTGGCGTGCCGGGCCTGCCGCTGATCGAAACTGGCGACAACCTCGCCACCTTGATCACCCATGCGCTGCGCGAGTCCGGCATCGGTTTACAGGATCGCGACGTGATGGTCGTGACCTCCAAGATCATCTCAAAGGCCGAGGGCCGCTGGGTGGATATCGAAACCATCACGCCCGATAGTGAGGCCCTGCGCGTCGCGGAGCAATGTGGCAAAGACCCGCGTGAAGTCCGGTTGATACTGGATGAATCGGTGCGTGTGTCACGCGTCAAAACCGGCGTGCTGATCACGCAGCATAAGCTGGGCTTTACCAGCGCCAACGCCGGGATCGACCACTCCAATACGCGCGCAGGCGGCAACTGGCGGCTGCTGCTGCCACTCGACCCCGACCGCACGGCACACGACCTGCGAACCGCATTCCATGAGGCATTTGGCGTGACGGTAGCCGTCATCCTGAGTGACAGCCACGGACGCCCCTTCCGCTTTGGCACGATTGGTATGGCGGTTGGAGCGGCAGGTATACCGGCCTTGCATGATCTGCGTGGGCAGGAAGACCTGTTTGGTGAAGTGCTGATCGGAACGGAAGTTGGCCTTGCCGACGAACTTGCCGCCGCCGCCGGGCTGGTCTCCGGGCAGGTAACGGAGATGCTGCCGGTTGTCGTTATTCGTGGGCTGCATCTGCCCGTCGATGAGGACTCAACCGCTAAAGACCTGGTCCGCCCGGCTCACATGGACCTTTACCGTTAAGCTTATCATTCATGATGGGAGCTGATCATCATCACACAAACCCCATCTTCGCTGCTGGACCTGATCCGGTCACGTCACTCCGTACGCTCATTCAAACCTGACCCCGTCCCGGATTATCTTATCAGCAACCTGTTGGAGGCTGCCCGCTGGGCACCTTCCGCACACAACCGCCAGCCGTGGCGTTACGTCGTCATCCGTGATACCGAGAGCAAAACGGTCCTTTCTGCGCGCATGGCGGCCCAGCTTCGCGCCGATCTTGAGAAAGACGACGTGCCGGAAGCAGTCATCAAAGCGGATACCGAACGCTCGCAAAAGCGGTTGAATGCCGCCCCTGTTCTGCTGCTGGTGTGCCTCAGCCTGGCCGATATGGATGACTACCCCGATAACCGGCGAAACCAGTATGAATATGAGATGGCCGTGCAAAGTGTCGCGATGTCGGTTCAGAACCTGCTGCTGGCGGCCCATGCTCACGGGCTGGGCGCAGTGTGGTTATGTGCGCCGTTATACTGCCCGGCCACTGTACGCGATGCGCTTGCCCTGCCAGATGATTTCATCGCGCAGGGCGTGGTTGCACTTGGCTACCCTGATCCGGACAAGCCCGGCAAATCAAAACCCCGTAACCCCCCATCAGACTGGACGATCTACCGATGAGCATCCGTGACCATGTGCTGCTGCTGAACGGCGGCGTGGGTGGGGCCAAGCTGGCACTTGGTCTGGCGAACATCCTGCCCGATTATGCGCTTGACATCATCATCAATACCGGGGATGACTTTGAACACCTGGGGCTGCACGTCTCACCGGATATCGACACCGTAACCTATACGCTTTCCGGCCTTGCCAACATCGAACAGGGCTGGGGAATCAATGATGACAGCCTGCGCGCAATGGAACTGGTCGGGCGGTTAGGTGGCCCGACGTGGTTCAATCTCGGTGACTACGATATTGGTACCAACCTGCTGCGCACCAGCCTGCTGGGGCAGGGCCACACGCTCACCGAGATCACCCGTCAGTTTGCAGATCGGCTCGGTATCAAACAGAATCTGCTGCCCATGTCCGATGACCCGGTACGCACATGGCTGGTTACCGACCGCGGTGATATGCCCTTCCAGGAATACTTCGTCAAGGAACGCTGGCAGCCGCGCCTGACTTCGATCCGCTTTGAGGGGGCCATGCAGGCTCAACCCAGCGAGGAGGTCAGGGCGGCATTTGACCAAGCCACGCTGATCATTATTGGGCCATCAAATCCCTTCCTTAGCATCGCTCCGATCCTCGCCGTACCCGGCATCCGTGAGGCTATTATGGGGCGCAAGGTGCCATGTGCGGCGGTCTCGCCACTGGTAGCGGGGCAGGCTATCAAGGGGCCTACCGCCAAGCTGATGGATGAACTGGGGCTGGATGTCTCAGTACCAGGCGTCGTGAATTATTACAGTGGGCTTCTCGATGCCATTATAATTGATACAGTAGATCGCAAACTCTGTGCTACCATTGAGGAAACAGGGGTTCATGCCCCCCAAACGGGTACGATTATGCGGTCACTCGATGATAAAATAGAGTTAGGGCAGTTTGTGCTTAACTGGACAGAGGAAAACCTGACGTGAATATCTGGGCAATTGTGCCTGTTAAGCCGTTAAACCGGGCCAAGAGCAGATTATCCCCTGTGCTTGAGCCGCTACAGCGGCAGGCGTTCAGCCGCCAAATGCTGGAACGTACCATCAAAACCCTGCAAACGGTCGAAGCCATTCAAGGGATACTGTTAGTCAGCCGTGATTCTGCTGCGCTGGCTGTTGGCCGTGGCCTCGGCGCTCAGACGCTGACCGAAAGCGGCGCACCGGAACTCAACGATAGCCTGACCCGCGCTACCCACGCGGTCAAGACGTGGCATGCTAACGGCGTGCTGGTGATTGCGAGCGATATCCCGCTTTTCACGCCCGGTGACCTCAACGCGATGCTGGCTCTCGGCAAGAGGCCCCCCTCCGTGGTGCTGGCACCCGACCGTCGCAAGGATGGCACGAACGCCATGTTGATCCGGCCACCTGCGCTGTTCCCGTATCAATTTGGGCCGGGCAGCTTTGAACACCACCGGCAGGCCGCGGAAGAAGCCGGGGCCTCCGTCAAGGTCTACGAATCTGAAACCCTCAGCCTTGATGTCGATTACCCCGAAGACCTCGACCTGTATCGCGAAAAACTGGCTGAGTTCCATTCAGACGAATCCGTCTGGCCGACAAGCTAACCACAAGGAGAACCCCATGGACCGTGTTGCCCTTTACCTTCAGGATGCCCATGAGATTCCCGATGGGATCAGGTTCGTTCAGTACGCGGAAGAAAAAGGTTTTGAGGCTGTGTGGCAGGCTGAATCACGCCTCGTTCGTGATGCCATCGTCCCTATGGCGGCCTTTGCGGCCACCACCGACCGCATTAAGGTAGGGTCTGGGGTGATCAACAACTGGACTCGTAATGTGGGGCTTGTAGCAGCCACGTACCTGACCCTTGACGATCTCGCTCCGGACCGCATCATGTGCGGTATTGGCGCGTGGTGGGATCCGCTCGCCAGTAATGTCGGCATCCAGCGGCGCAAACCATTGCAGGCTATGCGTGAGATGGTCGAGGTAACGCGCAAGCTGCTCAATGCCGAGACCGTTACTTACGAGGGTGAATTTGTCCAGGTCAAAGGTATCAAGCTCGATGTAGTCCACGGACGCAAAGGGCCGCGTAACGTGCCGATCTACATTGGTGCTACCGGGCCAAAGATGCTGGAACTGACCGGCGAGATCGCGGACGGCGCACTCATGAACTACCTCGTCACGCCGCAGTACAATGAAGAAGCCATGAGCCGCCTTGAGGCAGGTGCAAAGAAGGCCGGGCGCAGCATCGATGACATCGACCGCCCGCAGCTTGTCGTATGCTCACTGGACGATGACCGCAGGAAGGCCCTTGATGGTGCCCGCAAGCTGGTCACGCAGTACCTTGCGCAGCAGCCGCACTTTGCCAAGGCACTCAACGCCGAGAAAAGCCTCGTCGCTGAGATCAAGTCCCGGCTGGGCTGGCCTGCCACCGAGGAACAGATCGAATCAGCGATGGAACTGGTTCCTGACGAGATGGTACAGAAGGTGGCCGCTGCCGGGACGCCAGAGGAGTGCCGCGCCAAGGTACAGGAGTACATTGATAATGGCTGTACCTGCCCGGTGCTGTATCCGCTGGGTCCGGATGTCAAGGCCATGATCGATGTGTTTGCCGTAACCTGATGTTAACCAACCGGACCACGTTAAGACGTTCGGAGAAATCACGATGATCTTACAAAATCTAAAGGAATACCATCGTCCCGCAGGAATGGAAGAAGCCCTGGGCCTGCTGGGACGCAGTACGCCTCGCACGGCCCTGTTAATGGGCGACCTTTCAAGCGTGGCCCATATCGCCGGTGAGGTCGAGGCGATTGTGGACGCTGAAGACCTGGGGCTGGGCACACTGGAGATCAGCGAGGCAGTGATCAGCATCGGCACGATGGTGACGCTGCAAACGCTGGTCGATCAGCTTGATGGGCTGATCAGCGAGACTGCCCACCGTACGCTGGCATGGAACGAACGCAACAGCGTGACGGTCGGGGGGCTGCTGATCAACGGTAGTTGGGCTGCGCCGCTGTCGGTGGTACTGGAGGCGCTGGCTGCGTCCGTGACATTGGCGACTGGTGACCCGATGACATGGGCTGACGCCATCACCACACGGGGGATCTTCCCGCTGTCAGTGGAGGTCTCTCTCGAAAGGGCAGGGGCCGCCTATCACCAGATCGGGCGCACCCCCGCTGATATGCCCATCATCTCGGCTGCGGCCACAGTTGCCGATATGGGCGATGATGCCGCAAATGTGCGGCTGGCTGTCGGTGGATACCGCGCTGACGGGCTTGCCACCATGACCGGCAGCATTCACCTTGGCCCTGGCTTAAGTAACGATATCGAAACGCTGATCAAGAAACTGTCAAATATCGATAACGCAATTAACGATCACCTCGGCAGCCGCGACTACCGCGCGGCCATGGTCCCGGTGTTGATTCGCCGCGCCATCAGCGACGCCCTACGACAGGTCCAGGGAGAGTAACGTCATGACGACCATAACTGTCATGCTCAATGGTAAACGCCAGACGATTGACGTCCGCCCGGAACAAACACTGTTGTCCATCCTGCGGCAGAATGGCTTCTTCGGCGTGAAGTACGGCGATGCCGATGGCAAGACCGGCGCGGACACTGTATTACTCGAAGGGAAGCCGATCAACGCAGGACAGGTGCTTGCCCTTCAGGTTGATGGCAAGGCCATCACCACCATTGAAGGGGTCAGCGGCCCGCAGGGGCGCGGCTGGAAGGGCAGCGCCCCGCTGCATCCGCTTCAGCAGGCCTTTGTCGATACCGGTGCAATCCAGTGTGGCTACTGTACGCCGGGCATGGTTCTGGCGGCCAAGGCCCTGCTGGATGAGAACGACACCCCCGATGAGAGTGAAGCCCGTGAAGCCCTGAGCGGCGTGCTGTGCCGCTGTACGGGCTATCAGAAGCCGGTACAGGCCGTGATGCGCGCTGCCGCTGTCCTTCGCGGCGAGGACGTCGACCCTATTCAGCGCACCAACGATAGTGCCGTATCCAGGGGAAACAACCTGCTGCCCACCATGGTCCCGGCAGCGGCGGAAGCCTCCACCAACCTCAGCTATGTCGGCCAGCCGGAGCCTAAGGTTGATGCCATGAAGCTCGTGCAGGGCCACCCGGCCTTCACTGATGACATCGAACTGCGCGGCAGGCTGGTGGGGAAGATACTCGGCAGCCCGCACGCGCACGCCAACATCACCCGCATCGATGCCAGCAAGGCCCGTGCCCTCCCCGGTGTCCATGCCGTACTGACCCATGAAGACGTGCCGCGCGTGGCCTATACCACGGCGGGGCAGTCTCATCCGGAACCCGGCCCACACGATAACTACAGCCTCGATACACGTGTGCGTTTTGTGGGGGACCGTGTAGCCGCAGTGGCCGCTGAGACCGAGGAGATCGCGCTGCGCGCACTGGCATTGATCGAGGTCGAATACGAGGTGCTGACCGCCATTCTTGACCCACGCGAGTCCATGAAAGACGGTGTACCGATCCTGCACGATGAGCCGGAAAGCTGGGAGATCGAAGACCCGGCAAAGAACCTCGCGGCCATTGTCGATTGGGAGCTGGGCAGCGTCGAGCAGGGCTTCAAGCAGGCCGATCACGTCTTCGAAGACACCTACTTCAGCCCCAAGGTACAGCAGGCTCCCATCGAGCCGCATGTCGTGGTGACGTGGTTTGACGAGGACGACCGCCTGATCATCCGGACCAGCACACAGGTTCCGTTCCATGCACGGCGTATCCTTGCACCAGTGCTGGGCTTGCCTGAAAAGCGCATCCGTGTGATCAAACCACGCATTGGCGGCGGTTTCGGTGTCAAGCAGGAAGTGCTGCTTGAGGATATCTGCGCACATCTCACCATTGTGACAGGCCGCCCGGTGCGTCTTGAGTACACTCGCGAGGAGGAATTCGCAGCCAGCCGTACCCGCCATGATATGTACCTGACAATGAAGACCGGTGTCATGAAGGATGGCACCATCGTTGCCAATGCCATGTACGCCCTCTCCGATACCGGGGCCAGCGGCTCACATGCGATGACAGTGGCGGGCAATACCGGGCACAAAGCCATGGCGATCTACAACGCGCCTAACATCAAGTTCCACGCCGATATCGTCTACACGAACAAGGTACCCTCCGGTGCCTACCGTGGGTATGGCGTACCACAGGGTTTCTGGGCTGTTGAGACACATATGCAGCGCATCGCGGATGAACTCGGCCTCGACCCGCTGGAATTCCGCCTCAGGAACGCCATTAAGGAAGGCGACGAACACCCCGTCAGTAAAATCTGGAGCGAGGGGCGTGAGGGTTCCGCAGAGTATATCAATACCTGCGGGCTGGAGACATGCGTCGATCTCGGCTCAAAAGCAATCAACTGGCATGACCGATTCGCCAATCCTGGCTGGCATCTCGTGGAAGGTCAGCCCAACCTGCGGCGCGGCATTGGGGTCGCCATGGTCATGCAGGGTACCGCCATACCCAACCTCGATATGGGTGCAGCCAGTATCAAGATCAACGATGATGGCTCCTTCAACCTTCTGATCGGCGCGACAGACCTCGGCACCGGGTCGGACACGGTCATCACCCAGATGGCCGCCGAAGTGCTGGGCTGCCCACCGGAGGATTTCATCACCTACTCATCGGACACGGACTTCACTCCGTTTGATAAGGGGGCCTACGCCAGCAGCACCACCTATATCTCAGGCCGTGCGGCGGTCATCGCCGCCGAGAAAATCGCGGATCAGATTCGCGATGTGGCATCCTGCATCTTCGCCAAGGACGGCCCGCCAGTTGATCCGATGCAGATTGTACTGCGTGACCGCGCCGCCCATGCGCCGGATGGCCGCAGTGTGACGCTGCGTGAGGTGGCGCTCAACTCACTGCATACCGAGAACCAGCGTCAGTTAATGGCGGTGGGCAGCTATGTCTCACCTGAATCACCGCCACCGTTTGCAGCGCAGTTTGCCACGGTTACGGTCGATATCGAAACCGGCCAGGTTACCGTCGATGAGTTGATCATGGCGGTCGACTCCGGCATCATCATCAACCCGGTCACAGCAGGCGGTCAGATCGAAGGCGGCATGGTGCAGGCGGCAGGCTACGGTGTCTGCGAGGACCTGCACATCGATGAGACGGGCCGTGTACAGAACCCATCCTTCGGCCCGTACTGGATTTACCGTGCCGACGACGTGCCAAAGCTCTCGACGATCTTTGTCGAAACGCACGAGCCATCTGGCCCGTTTGGTGCCAAGGCTGTGGCTGAAATCCCACTCGACGGGGCCGGGCCAGCCATCGCCAACGCTGTCTATGACGCCGTCGGTGTACTGATCAAGGATGCGCCGCTGTACCCCGAAAAAGTATGGCGTGCCCTGCACGAGAACGCATCAGCACAGGCATGAGTGAACCTGACGTATTTAGCGCCGCCGTCCGGGCAAGGGAGGCAGGGGAGGCCGCTGTACTGGCAACTGTTGTCCGCACGCAGGGGTCAGTCCCTCGTCATGCCGGGGCCAAAATGCTGATCTTCCCGGACGGGCGCATCGTAGGCACAATTGGCGGTGGTGAGATGGAAAGCCGGGTGATCGACTCGGTAGCTGACCTCATCGCCAAGGGCGATCCCAAGCTGATCACCGTAAACCTGGCCGACCCGACCCGTGGTGACGCGGGCGTATGTGGCGGTCAGGTCGAGATTTTCCTGGAGCCGATCATGCCCGATCCTACCATTCTTGTCATTGGCTGCGGGCACGTCGGGCAGGCCCTCGCCGATCTCGCCCACTGGCTGGGCTACCGGGTGCTCGTCACAGATGACCGCGCCGACCTGTGCAACGCCGAAACCATCCCGAACGCCGATGGTTACTATCCGATCCAGGCATCCGAGATCGCTACCACCATCCCCATCCATGCGCGTACTTATATCGCGGCAGTCACGCGAGGTGTGCCGCTGGATGTGGCGATGCTGCCCGGCCTGCTGCACAGTAAAGCGGCTTACATTGGCGTGATGGGCAGCCGCCGCCGCTGGGCCACCGCCGCCAAACAGCTTAAGGAGGCTGGCATCACCGCTGAGGAAATGGCGCGTGTTTATGCTCCCATCGGGCTTGAGATCGAAGCGGAGACACCTCGCCAGATCGCGGTGAGCATTATGGGTCAAGTTATCGCCCATCAACGTGGTGCCGCGCTACAATCAACACAGCCCCCTGGATAACGTCTTTCCCTGTTCAAAAGGACACGCTTCTGCTATGTGGGAACACTACTACACCCCAGCAACCCTTGAGGAAGCACTTGCGCTGCTGGCGGAACACAAAAGCCATGCCCGTATTACCGCTGGCGGTACTGATATCCTGCTGGAACTGGAGCGCGGCCAGCGCCCCGACGTCACTACCCTGATCGACCTGACACGCATTCCCGGACTCGATCTGATCGAACAGGGTCAGGATGGTACCCTCCACCTCGGCCCACTGGTGACGCACAATCACGTTGTTGGCTCAGCGCTGCTGGTGGAACAGGCCTTCCCGCTGGCGCAGGCTTCCTGGAGTGAGGCCGCCCCGCAAATCCGTAACCGAGCCACCGTCGCCGGGAACCTTGTTACGGCATCTCCGGCCAATGACACCATCACGCCGCTCATGGCACTCAATGCCGTGCTGACCCTTTCATCTGCATCGGGTGAGCGCCAGGTCCCCCTCAAGGAATTCTATACCGGGGTGCGCAGAACCGTCCTGGCAGCCGATGAAGTGCTGACACGCATCAGCTTTAAGCCACTTGCTGATAATGAACGAGGCATCTACCTCAAGCTGGGATTGCGCAAAGCCCAGGCCATCTCCGTGATCAACATCACGGTTATCCTTGCCATGGATGGCGACAAGGTAAGATCGGCACGCCTGACGATGGGGGCTGTCGCGCCCACCATTATCCACGCCAGCAAAGCCGAAAGCTACCTCGTAGGCCGTACACTCACCGATGAAACCATCCGCGAAGCCGCCACCTTCGCCGCGGCTGCCGCTGCCCCTATTGATGATGTGCGCGGGTCAGCGGAGTACCGTATCGAGATGGTGAAGGTGCTGACACGCCGTGCCCTGCGTGCCCTGCGTGATGGGACAGAGCGAAATGATTACCCCGCAACCCCCGTCATGCTGTGGGGACCCGGTGAGGGGCGCATCACCAAAGGTCTGCCAGCAGCGCTGCATCATGGGCCGGGTGACCCCATCGAGACAACCGTTAACGGTCAGCGTATGACACTTGAAGGGGCCGCCATCAAAACGCTGCTGCATGCCCTGCGTGATGACGCCGGGCTGACCGGCACCAAGGAAGGCTGTGGTGAAGGAGAGTGCGGAGCCTGCACCGTCTTTCTTGATGGCGTCGCGGTGATGTCCTGTATGGTGCCTGCCGTACGGGCACACGATGCCGAGATCGTCACTGTTGAAGGTCTGGCCTCAGGGGATGCCCTGCACCCGATCCAGCAGGGGTTTATTGAAGAAGGTGCGGTCCAATGTGGATACTGCACGCCGGGCTTCCTGATGGCAGGAGCCAAGCTGCTTGAGGAAGTTGCAAACCCCAGTGACGAACAAATCAAACAGAGTATGACAGGTAACCTGTGCCGCTGTACGGGGTACTACAAGATCGTCAAAGCATATGAACGGGCCACGAAATTGAAGCAGGAGGAATCTTAATGTCATATCGTAAGGATGAACGCGAGAAAAAGCCAGGAGCATTTATCCCATTGATTGGCTTTATTGTGATGATCCTGGTAGGTGGGGTCAGCTACCTTGTGGCAGACCCCGTAAAAGCCTTCGTGACAACCCAGGAGTTTTACTTCGGAACATTCGGATGGCAGATATTCCCGGTGGTTTTCCCATCGACATGGCCGGAATCCATGCAAACACTGGTGGTCGGGGGCATTGTCTTTCTGTTTCTGTTCATCATCTTCATGATCATCATGCTGATACTTCTACCCACTCCCAACTCAGAATACCAGGACATCATCAAGGAACAGCAAGCCGTAAAGAAGAAGCCCAAGAAGAGACGCCGGTAAAAGGAACTGCCCCAGGGGATAACACTGTGACAAACACAAAAACTATTGGCAAAAGTGTCAGCCGTGTGGATGCCGTCGGTAAGGTCACAGGGGAAACCCTGTACCCCGGCGATCTCATCCGCGATGACATGCTATTTATGAAAATCCTGTTCTCGGATCGCCCGCACGCGCGTGTCCGGGCCATTGACACCAACGCTGCCCGTGCCCTGCAAGGCGTCCGGGGGGTGTTCACGGCTGCCGATGTCCCTGTTAACGAGTACGGGCTTATCATCCCCGACCAGCCTGTACTGTGTGGCCCCGGCAGCAACAAGGAAGACGCCGATATCGTCCGCACGACGATGGATATGGTCGCACTGGTTGTCGCGGAAAGTGACGCCATCGCTGCGCGGGCGGTTGAATTGATCGAGGTCGATTATCAAGACCTCCCCGCTGTCTTTGACCCTTTCGCGGCCATGAAGGACAGCGCACCGCGCCTGCATCGCAATAACCCGCACAACATCCTGATGCATTACAAGGTGCGCCGCGGTGATATGGAGCAGGGTTGGGCCAATTCCGACGTCATCATTGAGGACACGTATACCACTACATGGCAGGAACATGCTTACCTCCAGCCAGAAGCGGGCCTGGCTTATATCGATGAGGAAGGCCGCATCACGGTGGAAGTGGCCGGACAGTGGCCACATGAGGACCAGGAGCAGATATATCACGCACTGGGCCTCACTGAAAACGACGTCCGGGTGATTTACCCCGCCATTGGCGGTGCGTTCGGTGGCCGTGAGGATATGTCGGTACAGATTGTGCTGGCGTTGGCGGTGTGGAAGCTGCGTCAGCCAGTCAAGATCGTGTGGAGCCGCGAGGAATCGATGCGCTACCATCACAAACGCCACCCCATCACCGTCATCTCGAAACTGGGTGCAAAGAACGACGGCACCCTGACCGCCGCTGAGGTCACCATCGTCGGCGATACCGGCGCATACGCCTATACCACCACCAAGGTTATGGGTAATTCAACCCTGCTGTGCATCGGCCCATATCACATCCCCAATGTCCATGTGGATACCTACGGCGTTTACACCAACGGCATCCCCACCGGGGCCTTCCGGGGCTTCGGCGGACCGCAGGCCTCACTGGCTGCCGAAGCACAGATGTCAAAACTGGCCGAGGCGCTCGGCATCGACCAAGTCGCACTGCGCATGAAAAATGTCCTGCATGACGGCGACCTGACACACGTCGGGACACCGCTGCCCGAAGGCGTCACGATGGACCGCGTCACCAGAACGTGCGCACTCGAAAGCGGCTGGACGCAGCAGGGCGGCGTATGGAACGCCCCGGCGGCCCCATCGGCCAGCGCCCCGCATAAACGGCGCGGCATCGGCTTTGCTTCGGGCTATAAAAATGTCGGGTTTAGCTTTGGCTTCCCCGAACAGAGCCATGCCATTATTGAACTTCACGGGGAATCCGAGATCGCGCAGGTGGTGGTACGACACGGCGGTGCCGAAGTGGGCCAGGGTGCCCACACCGTCATGGCACAGATGGCGGCAGAAGCAACCGGTGTGCCGCTGTCCAAGGTGCGCGGAGTGATGTCCGATACGGCAACCAGCGGCAACCCCGGCAGCGCGTCAGCCTCCCGCCTGACATTCATGTCCGGCAACGCTATCCGTGGTGCATCTGAACTTGCACTGGAAAAATGGCGCAACGAGGAACGCCCTGCCATTGGAGAGTTTGTGTACCGCCCACCCAAAACAACACCTTTCCACCCTGAAACCGGGCGTAGTGAACCCAACTACGCGTATGGCTATGTCGCTGAATCGGTAGACCTTGAGGTAGATATCGAAACAGGGGAGATCACGATCCTGGACGTGGTGTGCGCCAACGATGTGGGCCGTGCTATTAATCCGCAGTTGGTACAGGGCCAGATCGAAGGTGCTGTGGTTCAGGCGTATGGCTACGCCGTGATGGAACACTTCCAGATGCAGGATGGACACGTCACAACACCGTATTTCAGCAACTACCTGATCCCTACCGTGTTGGATGTGCCCAAACAGGTGCAATCCGTCATCCTTGAATACCCCGACCCTATCGGGCCATGGGGCGCACGTGGCATGGGGGAGATGCCCTATCTACCCTTTGCCCCGGCTGTGGTATCGGCAGTCTACAACGCAACTGGAATCTGGTTCAATGAGCTGCCCCTGTACCCCGAACGGCTGGTCAAAGCCTTTCGGGCGGCGGGACTGGGGGTGGAATGACCTGGCCGCTCTCGGCAATCAAAGTGGTGATACGCGGTGGTGGCGACCTCGGTTCAGGGGTTGCCTACCGGCTGGTCACCGCCGGGTTGCCAGTCCTCATCACGGAGCTTGAACACCCGTTGCTGGTTCGCCGCGCCGTTTCATACGGTTCGGCTGCCATTGAGGGTGCGCTCACGGTCGATGGGATCACGGCCCTGCATGTCAGCACGCTCGTTGAGATCGAACATGCCCAGGTTGCCGGGCGCATCCCGGTCCTGGTTGATGAGCGCGGCATTGGGCCGGAAGACTATCACCCGCTGGTGGTGGTGGATGCGCGCATGCGTAAGCGCCCGCCCGAAACACTACCGCTTCCCGTTGTGCTGCATATCGGCTTGGGGCCGGGCTTTGCGGCCCCGGCCACCTGCAACGCCGTGATCGAGACGAATCGCGGTCACCACCTCGGACGTGTAATCCGGCAGGGAACCACCGAACCCGATACCGGCATACCCGGCAGCACATCGGGTAAAACCACAACACGCGTCCTGCGAGCCCCGGTTGCCGGGGTAGTCAACGGCCTGAAGCCTATCGGGGCGATGCTGGAGGAAGGCGATCCCGTTGCGCAGGTTGGCGATGCTGTACTTCATGCCCCGTTCAAAGGGGTACTCCGTGGATTGATCCATGACGGAATCACGGTGCCGCAGGGTGAGAAGATTGGCGACCTCGACCCGCGTGCCGACCGGGAATACTGCTTCACCATCTCGGAAAAGTCGCTTGCGATTGGGGGCGGCGTGCTGGAGGCTATCCTCAGCAGTCCGGCCATCAGAAAACACCTGGCCGGGTTACGAGCATCTCGATGAATATTACCGACGCACTGGGGTTTCAATACGGCGAACGGGTCGCCATCGTAGGGGCAGGTGGTAAAACCACTGTGCTGTTTCAGCTTGCCCGTGAACTCACAGAGCGCGGCCTGAAAGTCCTCAGCACAACCACCACACGTATGGCTGCCGATGAGCGTCACAACGCCCCGGTTGCCGTGACATGGGCACATCAGGCCACTCTGCCAGAACTGCTCAACAAGCACCGCCATGTACTGCTGTACAATCGCATCGAAGGTGAGAAGCTGCGCGGCTTTTCACCAGGGTGGGTGGATGCTCATCTCGCCGCGCCCAGCGGCTGGGATGTCCTGCTCATCGAAGCCGATGGTGCCCGCCGACTGTCATTCAAGGGGCCATACAAACACGAACCCGCCATCCCCGCCGATATCACGCTGGTGATCGCAGTGGTTGGGGCCAGTGTACTGGGCAAACCGCTTAATGCTGATTACGTGTATGGTGCTGAGCGCATTCGGCAGACCTTCAAGCTGCGGCCAGATACCCCCGTCACCCCGGAATTACTCAGCGCAACCATTATCCATCCCAATCTGGGCCGCAAGAACACGTCGGCCCGATCACGCCTTGCCGTGATCCTGAATCAGGCCGAAAGTGTTCCCGGCGGTATCGACGCGCTGAAGCCGGTTGCTAACCACATCCTTACCGATTACCATTTTGGGCAGGTGCTTCTCGCTGATGTCAACCGCACCAATAACCCGGTGCATGAGGTACATACCCGCATCGGTGCGGTGATCATGGCCGCAGGCCAATCCACCCGTATGGGGGAACCCAAGATGCTGCTGCCGTGGGGGCAGAACGACGATTCCGTGATCCGGTCTGTGTGTTCCACGGTAGGCCGCAGCAGTGTATCTGAGGTTGCCGTTGTCACAGGGGGTCTGCATCGCAGCATCGCGAAGGAAATCACGGGCGTACGCGGCGCGCGGGCAGTCTTCAACAGCCGTTATCTGACCGGCGATATGATCTCATCAATGCAGCGCGGCCTGCAGGCTATCTGGAACACCTGTGATGCCTGCCTTATCGCTCTTGGCGATCAGCCGCTGCTCACCGTTAACCTGATCGAACAACTGCTGACGGCCTATCGCCGTGTGACTGCGTCCATCGTGGCACCCAGTTACAATAACCGGCGCGGACACCCCATGATCATACACCGATCGCTGTGGCCGTCTTTTATGGAGATGCCCAACGGCACGACCCCACGTGAGGTCATTCGTCGCTTTGATGATCAGATTTACTATGTGCTGGTCGATACACCTGCAGTGCTGCACGATATGGACACCCCCGATGAATACCGCGATTTACGCCGGGGGCAGTTGGGGGAAGATTAGGGTCTGTCTGCAAAGCTCGTCAAAACACCAGGCGGAAGGGGTGAGGTGAAAAGCGGTTTACAGACACACACTAGCTTGTTCCGCGTTCCACAGTGACCGGAATCTGGCACGGTGCAAGGTAGCTGCCATCGGTGCGGAAGACGACCAGCCGGAACTGGTACTCACCGGGGATCAGGGAGGTACTGTCCCATGATCCCAGCGACCCGGTACGCGCCGTGTTGTACGTCCCCACCACGACCCATTCACCCTGGGTTGATGGCCCATTGACCTCAAACCGATATTGCAAAAACGCGATGATGTTGGCTTCGCCCTCCACTGATACCTGCCCGGTGACGGTCTCACCGGGGGTTGGGCTGGTGATGGTGGTCCCGATCACCTCGCAGCCATCAATGCCCCCGGTATCGGCAGTATCCCCCGTACCCAGGTTGAGGGTCGGGGTGATGGTGGGGAACAGTAGGATGATCTCGGTGGCAGTCGGCTCGGGGGTCACGAAAATGGCGGGAGTCGGTGTCGGTTGCTCGGCGGTAATCGTGATGTTGGGCGTCACGATGTTCGCTATAATGTAGATCATCAAAACCAGTACCATCAGCATCGCGACGCGGCGCAGCGCAAGCCGCCCACGGTTGCGGGCGGCTTCACGCTCCAATGCGTAGATCGTCATGTGTTGCTGGCGACGTGCCTTGCGTGCTTCATTAAGGGCTAGCAGCACACCGAGGGTGATCAGCACATACAGCGCCACGTCAATCCGTGCGATGAACTCCAGTAAACCGATCATGGGCTGACGTGTTGACCTTCCGCGTGCTTAGAGGGACTCAGGCAGACGCTCCAGCACACCGCGCAGCACGGTGACCAGACGCGGCACAACCAGCCGCCCGGCTTCAAGGACCTCCTCATGGGTGGTTTCGAGGTCGGTATCGATCTCGTCGATGGCAACATTCGAGATGCCGGAGAAGGCCAGCGCCTTCATCCCGCCGTGTCGCGCCACGATGGCCTCCGGCACAGTGGACATACCTACCGCATCCGTGCCAAGCGCCCGCAGGAAGCGGATATCCGCAGGCGTCTCAAAGGTAGGGCCAGAGAGGCAGCAGTACACACCCTGACGCATAGGTACATCATTCTGGTTGGCTACATCCTGTGCAATCTCTCGCAGTTCCCGATCATAGACCTTGCTCATATCCGGGAAGCGAGGCCCAAGGGTATCATCATTGGGTCCAGTCAGGGGGTTGAAGCCTGTCATGCCTAGCAGGTTGAGGTGATCGGTCAGCATCATCAGCTCACCGGGGTTGAAGCTCTTGTTCACTCCGCCTGCGGCATTGGTGAGGATAACCAGCTTGATACCGAGCAGTTGCATCACCCGGATCGGCAGGGTGACCTGCGCCATCGGGTAGCCTTCATAGAAGTGGCTGCGCCCCCGCATCACCATAACCGGCTGGCCGGACAGATCGCCAATATGAAGCTGCCCACTGTGCCCCGCTACGGTTGAGATCGGCCAATGAGGAATTTCGGTATATGGGACAATGACCGCGTTCTCCACTGTCTCGGCAAAATCCCCGAGACCAGAACCAAGCACAATCCCCACGCGTGGCTGACGTCCATCCAATCGCGCCTGGACCGCTGCAGCGGCTTCTTCAAAGTGGGTTCGATTGTAGAATTCCACGGGGGTTTACTCCTGTCTAACTCAGGGCTGGGGGGAACAAAAAAAGATACGTCGGGTGGGCTAACTGCAAGCAGGGCAGCAACATCCTGCTGGTAAATAAACGATGCTAAACACACTCGATCATTATACCCCGTGGCAGGATGGCTCACCAAGCATTAATGCGCGTTTTTATACCCGTGACGGGGTTTGACTAGGTATAATTGGGTATGTTATGATCGCCAGCGTCTCCATGACGTTTTTCAGTTTGTACTCTTTACCAATCTGACTATCATTAAAAGTAACCTTGCGCCAGCCTAAAGGCTGGCGAACAAGTACAACTTGGATTACCAACCAGCAAACCTCCACCACAGATGCTTGTGTCTGCTGGTTATTCAAAACCCAGTATCAGGCGTGGGTTACCAGAACCACATTATCAACCAGGAACACTGATAAGGAGCAGAGGTCATGGCTAAGTCGCGGACCGAGATGATGGTAGATCGTCTGCGTGATCTTCAGCAGACAGAAGGTATTGAGGCATCGGCAGTTGTCAGTGTCGATGGTTTGATTATGGCCTCGGCCCTGCCAAGTGGCGTCGAAGAAGATCGCGTCTCTGCGATGTCAGCCGCGATGCTTTCGCTGGGTGAGCGCATCGCCAACGAACTGGGACGCGGCACACTCGATCAAGTCTACATCCGTGGTGAGAATGGCTTTGTCATCCTGATGGCGGTCGGGGAAGAAGCCGTCCTGACCGTTCTTGCCACAAAAGACGCCAAGCTCGGTATCGTCTTCCTCGATATGGGCCGCGCGACCGGCGACCTGGCAAAGCTGGTCTGAGGCTCATTACAACCTTCAACTGGATATGTTCTGTAGTGGGGAGTGGCTCTTGCAAGCATACTCCCCTTCTCTGTGTGTGATTGGCAAGATAAGGATAGGGAGGACATGGCAAAATATATCTTCTGCACCGGTGGCGTACTGAGTTCGGTGGGGAAAGGCGTCACTGCGGCAGCCATTGGTCGCATCCTGAAGGAACGTGGCATTACAGTTACCCTACAAAAACTCGACCCCTACGTCAATGTTGACCCCGGCACTATGTCACCGTACCAGCACGGTGAAGTCTACGTCACCTCTGATGGCGCTGAAACAGACCTTGACCTCGGCCACTATGAACGTTTTGTCAACGTTGAACTCTCAAAGGCCAGCAATGTCACCACCGGCAAGGTCTACAATACGGTCATCGCCAAGGAACGGCGCGGTGATTATCTCGGTGCAACGGTGCAGACCATCCCGCACATCACCAATGAGATCAAAAAGCGTATCCATCATGCTGTACAGATTTCCGAGGCTGAGGTCGCGCTGATCGAGGTGGGCGGTACCGTGGGCGATATCGAAAGCCTGCCCTTCCTCGAAGCAATACGGCAGTTCCGGCGTGATGTCGGGCCGGAAAATGTGCTGTATATCCATGTCACATTCCTGCCCTATGTTGGTGCAACAGGTGAACTCAAGACCAAGCCAACCCAGCACAGCGTCCGTGAACTGCGTGGTATCGGCATTCTCCCACAGGTCATCATCCCACGCTCTGATTACCCGGTTGAGCAGAGTGTCATCGATAAACTGGCACTGTTCTGTGACGTCGAGCCGCGCGCCGTGGTTCCGCTTGTCACTACCAACTATATCTACGAGGTCCCGCTGCTGCTGGAAGATACCGGGCTGGGCGAATACCTTGTCGAGACGCTGTCGCTGACCGCAGGAGAACCCAAACTCGATAATTGGCGCGTGCTGGTTAATCAGATGAAAAAGGAAAAGCCACGCCTCAAGATTGCCCTGGCCGGGAAATATGTAGCTCTGCACGATGCCTACATGAGCGTTAAAGAGGCACTGTATCATGCCGCCGTCCAGAACAATTACGACGTGGATATCGAGTGGGTCTATTCCGGTGACCTGGAGAGAGACAGGGGGTGGAGCCATCTCGACGATGTGGATGGTATCATCGTGCCCGGCGGCTTCGACTCACGCGGGGTTGAAGGCAAGGTCAACGCGGCAGAATGGGCACGCACCAACCGGATGCCGTATCTCGGCCTGTGCCTCGGCATGCAGGTCATGTGCATCGAATTTGGACGCAACGTTCTGAAGTGGGACGATGCTAACAGTACCGAGTTCGATACTGAAACCGAACACCCCGTCATTGATCTGATGCCGGATCAGAAAAGCCTGAGTGACCTCGGCGGAACGATGCGGCTGGGCCAGTACCCGTGCCAGTTAGTGCCGGGCACCCAGGCCGCAGGGGCGTACCGGGTCGAACAGGTGGATGAACGTCACCGCCATCGCTTCGAGTTTAACAATACGTACCGTGAAGACTTCGAACGGGCCGGGATGGTGTTCAGTGGTCTTTCCCCTGATGGAATGCTGGTCGAGATCGCGGAAATCAAAGGTCATCCGTTCATGGTGGGCAGCCAATTCCACCCTGAATTTCAGAGCCGCCCGGACAAGCCGCATCCGTTATTTGATGCGTTTGTCAAGGCCTGCATCAGGCAGCATGAGGCCAAAACCAAAGTGGATACTGAGTAATTCATCATCTGCGCGAATCAAAAACCGCCTCAGCCGAGGCGGTTTTGTGCTGCTTTCCGGGGCCTATTCGCTTTTTTCTCTCGCCGCCCTTTTGTAATCAAAGAAACGATAGCCAGTGCCGCGTTCGGTGAGGATGTACTTTGGGTTGGCGGGGTCTTCTTCGATCTTATCACGCAGGTAGTTCACATACAGGCGCACATAATGCGTCTCGTCACGGTACTCGTAGCCCCAGACCTTCGCCAGGATTTGCTCGTGGGTCACCGTCCATCCTGCATTTTCAATCAGATGATACAGCAAGCGGTACTCGGTGGGCCGCAGCTTGACCGGCTCCCCCTCGATCAGTACCTCGCGCCGATTAAAATCGACACTTAACCGGGCATCGATCCTGAGGACAGCCTCGCCGGGTGGTGCTATTGACTGCGAACGGCGCAGCACGGCCTTGACCCGGCTGACCAGCTCCCGCACGCCAACCGGCTTGGTGATGTAGTCATCTGCGCCAAGCTCCAGGCCACGCACGATATCATCTTCCTCCCCTTTAGCAGTCAGCATGATCACGGGGGTTGAGGAGAACTCGCGCAGCATCGAGAGGGTTTCATAGCCATCGAGTTTTGGCATCATCACATCAAGGATGATCAGGTCCAGGATGTATTTGCGCACAGCATCCAGCGCTTCGACACCGTTATTGGCGGTGTAGACCTGAAAACCTTCCACATCGAGGTTCATGCGGATGAAATCCACCATGCGGGGTTCATCATCCACCACCAGGATCTGCATCCCGGTAACCTGTGGTTCGGCGTGTTGAGCAGGCGTTGTCATCGTGGCGATTACTCTCTGATGAAGGTCGGGACTTCTTCTTCGTCTTCACCCGGCAGTACCTGGATGAAGTTGATGCGCCAGGCCGGGATCATGAGCTGCGTGACCTCACGCAGAATGTATCCCACATCCTTCCCGTCACGGCGCTGAGGGTTCATGCCAACAATCCAGGTGGCATCAGCAGACGGCAGTTCATCTACATCCAACAGAACGGGGTCATCCCCTGCAACATGAACCTGGATACGATACGGCATATTCGACTCTCCGTAAAAAATCTATTGATTGTGTTAGTAGATAGGTGCTGCTACTTGAAATAGACGTGCAGCACGAGCTTCCCGATCCGAATTTCATCACCGTCACGCAACAGCCGTGGCTGATGAGGTGCCAGCCGCTGACCATTAAGATAGGTGCCGTTTGCGCTGTCAAGGTCCACGATAGACAGCACATCTTCACCACGGCGCAGCGCTGCATGAATACGCGATACCCCTCGTTCCAACGCCCCATATGGAGTCAGGTCAAGATCCGGGGTCACACCACTGGCCGAGTCACCTCGCCCGATCAGTAGTTCCGTCTCAGGATGAACGATCACAGGTTCAGATGCATCCCGCACATGAATAATTACCTGGTTACGATCCTGGAATGTGGCTGTTCCCCAGCCTGATTTCACACTGAGTTCACCCGATTCTTCCTCAAGCTGACGGGTTGAAATCTGCTCAGTGGAGTCCCCCATCAGGCTGAATCCACACGATTCGCAAAACAGAGTGCCTTCCAGGTTATCGTGACCACAGTAAGGGCACTTAATCATTGTTCTCATCCTCCACGTCCGGGTGCATCAGTGCGCGTGTCCCATATTTTAACTGTTTTGCGCCCTCTTCGGATAGCATATTGGTAAATGAAACGCGGCGTGCTTCCTGGAGGGCGGCTTCACCCAGCTCTTTCTGCCCACCTTCAAACAAGCGTGTTGCCAGGTACTCAAGCTGTTGGGTGGCCTCCCGGATGTTCCCCGTGGCGGCCGCCGTACGAGCCTTATTCTGCAGCCGGTACAGAGTCAGGCTGCTCAACGCATCGACCAATTCTGGCGGAGGATCGTCTGTTACCTCATCATCCGTCAGTGAAACGGATAGGTCTTCAAAAACACGTTCAGAGCCATGCCCGGCACCAAGTACATCACCTGCCACATCCATACGCCCTATATAGAACGAATCCTCGGTTGCGCTGCCGGTATTTACTCGAAATTGTAACATAAGACTCGTCACGGTAATGCCATCAATTGTACCCAAAGGCATCGGTTGTTCCTGGGTATGCATTTCCATTGGGTCTGGCGAGACACGCGTGACATTATCAAGGTCAACACCCAAAGAAGGTGCGACGATAGTGCGGGCACGTTCAGCATAGGCGGTTGCAAGGCTGCGAATACGAGTCTGTAAGAAGCTCTCCACCATATCCGGGCGGCTGACGTACCCCGAAGACCCGCCCGTCGCGGAGACCAGGTCATCGAGAAAACTGTCATTCCAGTCCTCACCGATTCCCATCCCGCTGATGCCAATACCGCGCGTATGTGCCCGGCGAGCAAGCGCCAGGCATTCCGGCTCGTCACCATAGGTGCGGCCATCGGTGATCAGGATAATGTGATTCACGTAAGTCGAGTCAAGGTGGCGGTCAATCTCGGACACCGCCTTCTGAAGCCCGCCCAGGAGCGCCGTGGACCCATCCGCACGAATTGTATTGATCAATGCCTGGATGCTGCGTGGCTCATCGATGCGCTGGGCAGGGACAACTACCTCAGCATGGTCACTGAATGTGATCACACTCAGGACGTCATCTTTGTCACAGCTATCCACGATACGCCGGGCCGCAGCCTTGACTTTATCCATGCGGGCACCATGCATCGATTTACTGCGATCAATGACGAGAGACAGATTGAGTGGTGCATCGCTGGTGATGGTCATCTCCAGCAGCGGGATGATCTTAACCAGTACATACAGTAATTGTGGCCCATCAAAACGGCGCAGCTTCTGACGGCTGTAGTACGTCTCCAGTTTGAGGGCAGGCGGCCCGCTGAACTGTGCATCATAGACATGGTTGTAATCATGCCGTTTGCGATTGTCAGAAAGCGCCTCATAAGCCGTGTTTAGATTCTTGAACAACGCAAGCGCCCCCGGTGTCTTATTGACATCGGGGTGAAAGCGGTGGGCTGCTGCCCGATAAATGTTTTTGATATCGTCATCACCAGCATGACGGCTGACACCCAGCATTGCATAGTGATTTTGATCATAATCCATGGAAACCGCATTCCATTATCAAGTGCTATTCCGGCATTTCCAGCATCACGGCGGTGATGTTGTCGTGACCCCCACCTTCATTTGCCAATACAATCATCTTCTCGCAGGCTGCCTGTGGATCGGCTTCTTCGGCCATAATGCGTTCGATTGCATCGTCACCAATCACACCCCATAAACCATCACTGCACAACAGCATGCGTGATCCCGGTGCCAGCCGGCGGGTCGTCGGATCGATCTCAAGCGTGTCACCTTGCCCAATTGCTCGATAAAGAACGTTGCGCTGCGGATGGACTTCCGCTTCTTCAGCACTCAACTGCCCCAGTTCCTGCAGGCGGCGCACCAGTGAATGGTCGCGCGTCAACAGCTCAAGATGCCCCTCTGAGAACAGGTACGCACGGCTGTCCCCCACGTGCGAGATGAAGGCAAGATCGCCGCGCAGCAGAACCACGGTGGCTGTCGTGCCGCCGTTGGGTACCTGCACCTGGACTTCCTGGTTTGCGGCGTTCATCGCATCGAAGAGGATTTCCGGGATAGGTTTGGTGTCGGCGTTTTGCTGCTGTCCTTCTATGTGGGGAATGATTATCTGCTGCATCACATAGGAGGTCATCACCTGAACGGTGACAGCGCTCGCCAATTCGCCATCATGATGTCCACCCATGCCATCAGCCACTATAAACAGCCCAAGAAACGGTGGGTTACCGGTCATCTCGGTACTGGCGAGGAAGACTCCACAGGCATCCTGATTGTTTGTCCGCACCTTGCCCACATCCGATGCAATCCCGTAGCGTGCATGTTTGTGTTCGCTCTTGTAGGTCTTGGGTGGGTCGAGCGGACGAGTTGCTACTGGCCGGGTTTCTTCCAGGATCGGCTGGGTCGCCTTGGGGTCAAAATCCTCACCCTCATCCACCACGGGGGGAGTGTCTGGTGCCTGCTTTTCTTCTTCTGTTTTGGTTTCAGATTGTTTCTTGCCCCCGAAGAGGCGCTGAAGGAATCCCATCTGTGACCACTCTTTCAATGTCGTTGGGTTGAAGGGCTAAGCGGGTAGCGCATAAATGTGCTTGTCATCTGAGCCAATAAAAACAACATCGTTGACAACAGTTGGCGATGAGAGCACCGGCCCGCGTGCCCTGAACTGCCACATCAGTTCTCCCGTTACCGCGTGTAAGGATAGAACCATGCCGTTGGAAACGCCAATATAAATCGTCTCACGACTGTATACCGGTGACGAGGTCACCGGGTTTTCTGCTTGATATTTCCAGATTTCCCTGCCGGTCATGGCATCCAGCGCGTAGATATTCCCATCAGCCGACCCGATATACAGCTTGCCGTCGGCAACGGTGGGGGTTGATACCACCTGGCCTCGTGTGCGGTAACGCCAAATCGGCGAGCCGTAATCGGGTTCGATGGCGTAGATATGCCAATCATCTGACCCTATATAGATAATGTTCTCATGCACAATCGGGCTGGACAGCACACGCCGCCGTGTCTGGAAGCGCCAATGGATTTCCCCTGAGAGGTCAAGACACAGCACATCCCCGGAATCGGTGCCGACGAAGACATTGTCGTTATAAACCAGTGGTGTGCTGCGTACCGGCGACATCACCTGGTATTTCCATAACTCGCGTACGCTGGCTGCCCCCGGGCGCAGCGCATACAGGTAGCCGTCATCAGACCCGACAAAGACCAGCCCGGTATCAGCCCGTGGTGTGGAATAGATGCGTCCCTCAGTTTTGTGAGTCCACAGCAGGCTCCCCCGTGACGGATCGATTGCATACAGACGCGAATCTGATGAGGAGACGTAAATCTGCCCGCCGCTGTACGTCGGCGAACTGCCAATACCGCCTTCGGTGGCGAACTTCCAGCGGAGTTCTCCGCTCTCAATATCCAGTGCCCACAGATTGTTGTCATACGATGTGACGTACACGGTATCGCCCTGCACCAGCGGCTTGGACCTCACAGCATCCTCAACCTTGAAGGTCCACAGCGGCAGGATCGATCCGCCCGGAATGCCTCCACTGGCCCCCGCTGCCGGTTCCATCCCGGCACCAGGCATGGCCGCGCCCATGCTGCCACCCGGCATCACCTGGGCCGATGCAGACTGCACAGTGATGCCGTTCCCATGCAGCAGCGATTCCAGGGACTGCTTCATCGCATCGGCAGTGGAATAGCGATCCTTTTGATCATAAGCCAACGCCCGCATGACGATAGCATCAAGGTCTTCGGAAACGTTGGAGTTGATGGACCGAACCGGGTTCTGCTCAAAAGAGAATGGTGGCTCAAGGCGGGGGTCGCGGCGAGTCAGCAGATGATGCAGGCTGGCCCCCAGCGCATAGATATCCGCCGCAGGTGAAGCCTCACCCTTATACTGCTCTGGTGGGGAGTATCCCTCCGTGCCGATGGTGGTGCCTTGCTGCCCGACCTGCATCGTCTTGGCGATGCCGAAATCGATCAGTCGCACACGTCGGTGATGGTCGATCATCACGTTGCTCGGCTTCATATCACGAAAAACGATAGGCTCTGGCTTATGGTTATGCAGGTAAGCCAGCACATCACATATTTCAATGGCCCATTGGATGATCTGATCCGTCGGCAAATACTGGGAGGTACTATTGAGAATCGCTTCGAGGTCTTTACCCTGGATATACTCCATTACCAGGTAGGACCGATCGCCAAAGCTGAAGAAATCAAAAATCTGGGGGATGGCAGGATGGCTCAAAGTCGCCAGCAGTTCGGCCTCGCGCTTGAAGTTCTTGACAGTCTGCTCGCGCGTCTGTTGATCCTGCGCCATGTTGATCATTTCTTTGACCGCACACAGGCGCGCCACATCCTCGAAACGCTGATCGCGGGCCTGATAGACCGCACCCATACCACCGACACCGATCACACCCAGAATGCGATAGCGATTCTGGAGAACCTGCCCCGGTTGTAAGGACCCATCAGGGACCGGAAGTGACCCACTTCCGCCTGTAGTCTCCATTCGGCGGGTCTGGTTATTGTCTGCCATAATGATCCTGAATGATAACTTGTGTAAAGCACTCAATAAAATAAGGGCTGCCGACAGTATAGGTCTGCATCATAAGCAGGTCAACTGCTCATTCGTTACATTATAGTGATGGTAAAATGATCACGCAAAGCACCTCCCCCTCCAATAAGGGATCAATCCACCCTTTTTACAGCCTGTATGTACACGTTCCTTTCTGCAAGTCGATCTGTACATACTGCGCTTTTAATACCTATGCAGGTCTGTCAGATATGATCCCGGCATACGTGGCATCGGTTCAAAAAGAGATGCAGATGGTCGCGGAATCTGGCCCCGGAGTTAAGGCAGCAACCCTGTACTTCGGCGGTGGCACCCCCTCGCTGCTGAGTGCGCGGCAAATCGGCACCCTGATCCAGGCGGCGCGGGAGGTCTATGCACTGCCGCAGGGTGCTGAGATCACCGTGGAGGTAAACCCCGGCACCGCCACGGTTGAAACGCTGGTGGGTTACCGGGCACACGGCGTCAGCCGAGTCAGCCTCGGTGTGCAGAGCGTCCATGCGGATGAACTGCGTCTGTTCGGCAGGCGGCACACCTTCGAGGAAACAGAAGATGCATTCCACACAGTACGGGCTGCCGGGTTTGCCAATATCAGCCTGGACCTGATCTACGGAGCGCCGACCCAGACTCTCACCGGGTGGGAACAGACGCTCGATACGGTGTTGGGGTGGGGTGCTGAACACTTCTCGATTTACGCGCTGACCATCGAGCCGGGCACCTCATTCGCGCGGCGCGTGCGTGATGGCACCCTCACCGAGCCGGAAGTGGATGTTGTCGCCGATATGTATGATCTGCTTCGCGAAAAAATGCGCGATGCCGGGTACCGGCAGTATGAAATCTCAAGCTGGGCACGCCCGGGACGTGAATCCAATCATAACCGCCAGTACTGGCTCAACCGGCCTTATCTCGGATTTGGCCCTGGCGCACATGGCATGTCTACACCGTATCGGTACTGGACAGTAAAGCCTGTCAAACGCTACATCGACAGCATCAATGACGCTGAAGCCGGTACATTCCCGTTTTCCGCGGCACTCGATGGCTACGAGGTGATCTCACCAGCACTGGAACGTGCCGAAACCATGATACTGGGCCTGCGCATGGCGCAGGGCATCAATAGGGATGCATTCGAGGCGCGTCATGGTCAACCGCTTGACACGGTTTATGGCGATGTGATCCGGGAACTGACCGAATGGGGCTTACTCGAGGAATCAAATAGGGACATCCGTTTAACCGAACACGCCTTCCTGATCAGCAACCGTGTGTTTGCGCGCTTTCTGCCCGATGAAGATTAGCTGCTGCGGTTGAGCAGCATCGCCACCAGCCCGCGCAGTGCATCACCAGCGGGGCCGGAGATTGTTACGGCATTGAGATGCTCCAGCGTGGCATCTGTGTATACATGAACACGCTCGCGGGCATAGTCATGGGCACCCGCATCAGCCAGCCCGGAAACGATCCAATCGATGTCTTTCTGTTCAAATGGCGTTTCATCCAGGTAACGGGTCTTGAGGTCATCGCTTTGAGCCAGCCCGTACAGCACCGGCAGTGACTTCTTTCGCTGCCAGATATCAATGGCAGCCTTCTTTCCGGTCTTTTCGGGGTCACCCCAGATGTCAAGGATGTCATCCTGTACCTGGAAGGCCAGGCCAAGATTGTGCCCGAACAGGCGAAGGTGTTCACGCGTGTCAGCATCGGCCTCAGCGGCAATCGCCCCCAGGCCCACCGACCCTGCCGTCAACGCTGAAGTCTTGCCGGTGATCATCACGAGGTATTCATCCACAGAGACATCTTCGCGCATCTCGAAGGCCATGTCCATGTGCTGGCCGCGTGTCAGTTCGAGGCAGGTCTCATCGAGCAAGGTCAGCATTTCCGCCTGCACAGCTCCATCGATCACGCCTTTGCCCAGGTTCGGGATCGCAAGATGAGCCAGCGTAAACATGGCATCCCCGGCGTTGATGGCGTTGGCCTCCCCCCAAATGGTCCATACTGTCGGGCGGCCACGGCGCGTGGTGCCGCGATCCTGGATATCGTCGTGCAGCAGGGAGAAGTTGTGAATCAATTCCACTGACGCCCCTGCCGGGCGCGCCGCCTCGACTGGGCCACCCAGCGCATCGGCGGTCAGCAGGCTCATCAGCGGGCGCAGCCGCTTGCCTTTGCTGAAATCAACTGGCTTGCCCTCCTTATCAACCCAACCCATGTGATACTGCATCATGAGGTAGAAATCGGCGGGCATGTGTTCCGGCGGGGTCAGCACCGTCCGCAGGTCTTCTTCAATGAGCGGTAACAGGCGCTTGATCTGCTCATCAACCGCCTTCGCCATAGCCATCTTTGTCATTACCTATCCTGTGTATTCAAGGGTGGCCGTGCCCAGGTCATCCAGGGTTCGATGCCCACTGGCCTGCATCGCAATGTGAAGCTGGGCCGCCACGACACGAATCAATTCGTCCAGCCGTTCCTCGGAGTGATTGGCAGCACGCAGAAAGACCCCGGCCATCCCGCCCAAGCGTGCCCCCAGTGCGATGGTCTTGGCAATATCGATACCGTCCTTCAACCCGCCGCTGGCAATTACCATCATACCGGGGGCACCCCGGCGCACTGCCTGGATGCTGTCAGCGGTCGGGATGCCCCAATCAGCAAAAGCACGTGCAACCTGTGCATGAAAAGCCGTCGGGGCGCGATGATACTCTACCTCGCTCCATGAGGTGCCTCCTGAACCTGCCACATCGATGGCGGCAACCCCGGCCTCAGCCAATTGCCGGGCCGCCTGTTCCGAGAATCCCCAGCCTACTTCCTTCGCGATTACAGGCACGGGCATCCCCCCGGCGATCTCCTCGACACGGCTCAACAGTCCAGCCCAACGTGTATCTCCTTCTGGTTGAACGGCCTCCTGCAGCACATTAAAATGCAGGATCAAGGCATCGGCTTCGATCATCTCAACCGCACGCTGGCACTCATCAATCCCGTAGCCGTAGTTCAACTGCACCGCGCCCAGGTTGGCAAAAAGCAGGATGTCCGGGGCAACGTCACGGACTTCAAAGGTAGAAGCCAGTTCAGGCTCTTCGATGGCGGCACGCTGCGAACCCAGCCCCATTGCGAGGCCATAGCGCTGTGCCACGGATGCCAGCCTGCGGTTCAATTCAGCGGCTCCAGCCGTGCCGCCTGTCATTGAGGAAATGAGAATGGGCGCGGCAAGCGAGCGCCCCCAGAGGGTCTGTGTTGTGTCGATGTCGTCGAGGTTGGTGCCAGGGAGGGCCTGGTGTGTGAAGTGATATTTATCAAGATTGGTGCTTAATCGCGGAAACTGAACATCTTCTTCGAGGTTGATCCGAATGTGATCGGCTTTGCGGTTCTCAATATCAGGCTCAGACCCCGTAACTTTTGCCATTCAGTTGTGTTCCTTTTAGGTGAATGCGATGACCCTGAGGTTATCAGCAGGGTCGCTGACTTTCAAGAGTGATCTACTTTGAGGCATTTTGTCCCCACGGGTAGTCATGCTAAACTAGGCAGCACCTCTCACCTCAAGAGAACAAGACAGGAGACCGTATCATGGCCGATGCAAAGGATCGTGTAAAGAAGATCATTGTTGAACTGCTGGGCGTCGAGGAGGACAAAGTCGTCCCGGAAGCTCGCTTCCGCGAAGACCTCGAAGCCGACTCACTTGACCTTGTTGAGCTGATCATGGAGTTCGAAACCGAATTCGGTGGCGAGATATCAGATGAAGAAGCTCAGAAGATCGAAACCGTGGGGCAGGCCATCGAGTACATCGAAACCCGCATGATGTAACTCCTGGCCCTGCGGCCAATACACAATAGAACGGGTCCATCGCGGCCCGTTTGTTGTTCTTACCCGGCTCTGCGCACCTGCCTGATGCCACTCCAGCCGTGCAGTACCAACCCGGTCAACGCGCCGGTAAAAAACATCCATGCGCCCCAGCCGACCGGTAGCGCCGCCGCGTATAACACGCTGAACTGATCGAGTAGAATCCGGTAGGCCCCCCATCCGACCCACAGCACCGCTATCAGCAGTAACCCAGCGAATACATGCCGCGCCAGTGACGGCACGAAATCGAACAGCACCGAGAGCGGCACACCAACCAACACCACCATTGAGATGATGAACTGTGGGCGATAAAATGCCAACCATAGATTCAGCCCCGCCATACTGATCGCGCCGGGATAGGGTGGCAGCAGCAGCACCCCGACAAACAACGCCATCGCCCGGGCGATCCAGCGCAGCCATCCATAGCGCGTCTCCCCCGCCGAGACCGCCAGTGCCAGTACAAACAACCCCACGGCAGCCCGCACCTCAGCCGGGACATTTGTCAATGCCCCATACCGAACGTCGTTCAGGTACGTGGCCCATTCCGCAAAATCGATCACATTTTGGGTCAGGGCGGCGGTCTCATGTGTCAGCCATGCGCCCCACAGCCCCACCCAACCCAACAGCAGCGGAGCCAATACCAGGGTCGGGCTGCTGCCTACGTGTTTCTCAGTCATGATCACCTTCACGTATGCGCCTGAGGAGGTCCTGGATACGGTCATCCTCGGCACGCTGTTCTATCATAAAATCATCAATAAACTGACTGCGCCGCATACGCAGCGCCATCGGTGCCACACCCATCACGTCATCTTCGGTGGCCTCATCCCGGCCATCGATGGCGGCATAGGAGCGGGCGGCCTCGAACAACGTGAACTCCGCACGCTGCGAATGGACCGCTAACTTCTGCACCAGCGACAGGCCCAGGTCACGGGCGGTGTCGGCAAGGGTCACATCCGTGAGGCGTTCACGGGCGTCGTAGATATCTTCCTGCGCCAGGTAGGTGTCATCGCCAAATGCCTCGATGAAACCACGCGGGTTCTTACGATACGCCACCATACGGTTATACACCTGCAACCGTTCGGCGGAGTTTGTGAGGCCTTGTACCAGCACGCGCAGGCCAAAGCGATCCAGTATCTGCGGGCGTAGTTTGCCTTCCTCCGGGTTCATCGAACCGACCAGCACAAAGCGCGAGCGATAGGTGGCACGCATGGGGCCGCGCCGTACCGTGTACTGACCCTGCGCTGCCGCGTCAAGGATGGCGTCGATAATCATGTCTTCCAACAGGTTGACTTCATCGATGTACAGGATGTTTTGATCGGCGCGGGAAAGAATGCCACGGTCCAGGCGGACACGTTTTTCCTGGGTGGCGATGCGCTCGTTAATACCGCCGACCACATCATCAATGCGAGCGTTCAGCGGCAGCTCGACCAGGCGCACTGCCTCAAAGTAATTCAGCGATTCGGGGTCCTCAAGATTGGCTTTGCACGTCTTGCAGTAACCCTCCTCCATCAGTTCACATTGATGGGGCATGTCACCATACAGGCAGCGGCTCCGCCTAACGGCAGGCAGGAGATCGCTCAGGCCGCGTGCGGCAGTGGTCTTGCCCGTGCCGCGCGGCCCGATCAACAGCACGCCGCCGACATTGGGGTTAACAGCAGAGAGGATCAGGGCCGTGCGCATTTCAAGCTGGCCGACCAACGCCATAAAGGGGTAGGGTTGGTGTTCCGCGAATCCATGATCCCGTTCGGGGACATCCAGTACCCGGTTGGCGCTGTAGGGGCGCAGCAGCCGCATGATCATTGAATCACGCGGGGCGTCGTCCCCTTGAGTTAAATACACGGGGATGTCCGACGGTTCGACTGCTTCGGGTGGCGGAGCCTTTTCAGGCTCATCGGATTTCTTCTTACGCGGCATAGCGCTTACTCTGCCTCGCTGCCTGGATCAGTAGGGTTATCCCGGCGTTCATAGGGTACATTGAGCAGTTCGGCGGCGCGGCGCTTGGCCTCCTCTGGACGGCGATCATAACGTGCTGTCGTCTGGATGTTGGCATGCCCGGCCATCTTTGCCACCACAGCGATATCAGCGCCCGCGTCCAGCAGGTCACTGACAAAGGTGCGGCGCAGGTCATGCGGGCTGAAGCTGCGCACCCCGGCCTCTTTGGCGCGTTTTTGCAGGATGTTATAGACGGCCTGCGTCGTCATGCGGCGGCGCTGCACATTACCGCCCTTGTTAATCGGCATGAACAGTGGGCCGGGCTTCTCACCCCGGAAAAACAGCCAGTCCCGGATCGCCATCGATACCGCTTCAACAAGAAAGACGTTGCGCTCTTTGCGGCCCTTGCCGCGCACCACCAATCGCGCCTCCTCGATCTCGTAGTCCTCGTAATTCAGGGTGACGACCTCGGCACGACGCAGGCCCGCGCCGTACATCAGGCTCAGCATGGCACCATCACGCACACCGGCGTTACTCTGGTCATTAACACAGGCACGCAGCAGCAGCCGAATCTCCTCGATCTGGAGTTCGCGCCCCGCAGGGATGGTCTCCCCACGTACGCTCTTGACCTCACGCGCCTTGTGATAATCCTCTGCGCTCATCAGGCCCAGCATCCATGCCTGTTTCAGCACGCCCCGCAGTGCCGAGAGCATCTTGTTGGCCGTGGCGGGCTTGTAATTTTCAACCAGCCACGCCCGGATGGCCTGTGTGTGCTGGTAACGAAGCTGGTGCCACGGAAAGCTCAGGGCGTCATGCTGACCACGGCTGAACGCCTCTGCGATGGCGTTCAGGGCCTGCTTCATGGTGCGCCTGCCGTCACGGGTGTTGAGGCTTGCCACATACACGGCGGCAGGCTGCTGATCCAGTGAGACTTGCGGGGGCAGGGTGAGGTCACTCTGGCCCTCCTCACCGGGTGGTATGATGTCGATATACTTGGAATTCATGACCTTATTATAGTGGGTGACGGCGAATCAAACATACCGAAAGGGGACGGGCAGCCGGTTTTTATCACGATATGAGCGGGCGTTTTGTGGTTGTTTCGCATCAAATAAAGGCGGGGTTTTGTGACGGTGAATGGGGTGGTGATCGAACAGGGTGGCGCGGTACAATGCCGCCAACTATATGCACCCCCCGCTTGACGTTAACGCGCCAGGCCACCCCCTAAAAAGGGGGCAATTTTCCAACACCACAAAATCGGGGTCAGGTGCAGTTGCTCTGTGATGCTATGACTATAACAAGTTAGTGATTACCTATGATCGATTTGCTGACTGACCTGATACTCCTCATTGCGGTGCTGACCGCGTTATACGGTGTGGGCCGGACGATTACCACGAGGCTGCCGATCCCGTGGTGGTCGCCTGCGGCGGAACTGGCCGTTTCGATGGCGGTGGGTGCCGGGATCGTGGCAACGCTGCTGTTCATCTTTGCACTGCTGGGCTGGTTCGTGCCGCTGATGGCGTGGCTGATGCTGGGGGCCGGGCTGGCGCTGGCGGCGGCCTCTTACCGGGCGCTGTGGGCTGACCTGACCCGCATCTTCGTGACGCTGCGTGAGGTGTGGCGCGGGTCATGGTTTATCAAGCTGGCGCTGCTGCTGACCGCAGGAGCGGTACTGATTAACCTCGTGGGTGACCTAGCCCCCACCATGGAAGGCGACTCCGTTCACCAGTACCTGCTGCTACCACGTTACTGGGTGCAGGCCGGGCGCTACGTGCAGCCTGCGCACATCTGGGCCTCAACGCTGCCGGGCAACTCGATGATGCTCTCCGGCTGGGCGCTGCTGATGCGGCCCGGCAACTACGCCCTGCCGACGCTGATCACGGGGTTCGGTATGAGCCTGATCTTTGCGCTGAGTGTCTATGCCTTCGCGCGGCTGTACCTCAAAACGGGGGCCGCCTTCCTCGCGCTGATGGCGTCCTACACCATGCCGACCACAAACTACCTTGCCAGCAGCGCCAAAGTCGATATGTGCTGGGCGATCTTCGAGGTGCTGGCGCTGGCGTTCTTCTTCAAATGGCTGGATGACCTGCGGGCTGCGGGGCAGGGATCGAAAAGCTGGCAGTGGCTGGTGCTGGCCGGGGTCATGCTGGGCTGGGCGGCTGGGTCGAAGAACCAGACGATGATCAGTATGATGCTGCTGGGCCTGTGGCTGATCGCGGATCATGTGGCACGACGCGACCTGCGGGGACTGGTTCCACATGTGGCACTGTTCGGAGGCGCGGCGATCCTGGCGATGCTGCCCTTCTACCTGTACAACGGCATCGTGCATCTGAACCCGGTATACCCTGTGTTTGCCGACACGCTGACAGGGCTGTGGGGCAGCACGCCGTCACCGCGCAGTGAACTGGGCACCGAGGTCTTTTACCCGTGGACGGTGGGCGGGTACGTCGCCAACCTGTGGAACGCCTCGCTGGGGCATCGCCCGGAGTTTTACCTCGGTTTCATCGCCGGGCCGGTCTTCCTGCTGGCGATCCCTGCCGGTGGTCTGCTGGGCGTGTTCCGCGGGAAGAAGGAGATTCTACGCGGGGTTGCGTATGCGTTGATCTTTGCTGTGGTGTGGCTGGTGGTGAAGCAGGCAGCACGGCACTTCATCCCCGGGCTGGTGGCGCTTGCGCTGGCGGTGGGCTATGCGCTGGACGTCATCGACAAGGAGTTCAAGGCCTTCGGTGGCGCTGTCATCCTCCTGTTTACAGCCTTATGTATCGGCTGGAATCTACTGATCGGGGCCGGGACGCTGCTGTGGAATGGTGCTTACCGGGTCGCACTGGGCTTGGAAAGCCGCGCGGAATACGTTGCGCGGTGGCATGATGAGGTGATCATCAACACATTCCCCGATGCGGAGACGCTGGCGGTGCTGAACGACCTCGGGCCGGATGCCCGTATCCTCTCTGAACACGCCAACAGTTCGCTGTACATCACGCCCGACCTCGTCTCACCGACATGGGGCGATCGCTTCAGCTACACCACGCAGGCCAGCGACACCGAGCTGCTGACCGACCTTGAAACGTACGGTATCGACTACATCCAGACCTATGTGGCGGACCTGCCGGGGCCGGAGCGGTTCAACACGGCGGCGTTCCTTGATGCGCACGCTGAGTTGATCTATGAGGGGCCGCGCACAAGGTTGTATCGGGTTGTTTATGGCGAGGACTGACGGACGTTCGCCTCGAAGAAGGTGGTGACACGCTCCATGAACAGGATGTAATTCTCCCCGGTGAAGGTGTGCCCGGCACCGGGATACTCGTAATAGGTCGCATCGACCCCCAGGCCAAGCAGTGTCTCATGCAGCCCGCGTGACCACTCGACGGGCAAAACCGTATCCGCTGAGCCGTGGTGAACCTGGACGGGCATGGTGGTCCATTCAAGGTAATTGCTGGGCGAGACCATCGCATAACCGGCGGGGTTCGTGGTCGGTGAGCCAATCAGCCCTGCATCCTCCTGCGGCCAACTGACGTTAAAGACGCTGTTGTACTGCTCCCACACAATGGCCTGGTTGGTGTGAAGTGGTGCATACAGCACTACAGCATCGACCTCATCACTGAGTTCCATGATGTAACTGGCAAGGCCACCCCCGCGTGAATGACCCAGCACCCCAATGCGGGCGGGATCGGCTTCGGGCAGGGTGGGCAGCGCATCGATCAGGTTCATCACGTCGATGACCCACGGCAGCTTGAGCGGCGTCCCCGTACCGCCGGTGTTGTTGTACGAGCGGTAATCGGGCATAAAGGCGATATACCCGGCACGAGCCAGCAGATCGGCATGGTTACGTGAGCCATCTCCCGGCACATACGACGCCTGATCAATGCCGCCATGCAGCACGATGGCGACCGGGTAGGGTCCATCGCCAAGTGTGGGGATGTTCACCAGCCCGGTGACGCGAAGCCCCTCACTCTGATAGGCGATAGCCCACTGTTCGTAAAACTCGTTGGCCTGGTACCGTTCGATCAGATCAATGGTGCCGCCATCGTAGGGATAGACCCTGAGCACGGGCAGGCTGTACAGTGCCAGCGGATTCCCCGCTGCGATCAGGGCGGCAGCAGTGGCCTCGACGGGGATAACCGCGTCGTCGGGGGTATCGGTTGACGGTAAGGTGAGCATGGGAGCCACCGTAGCGGGCAGCGCAGGCGTAGCCTGCAGCTCTACGGATGTGGTACGCCCGTTGATGATCAGCCAGATGCCACCGATCAGGCCCACCGCAAGGATCAGCCCGGCCAGCACACCCAGCATCATCGTCAGCAGGGATGCGCCAAGCCGTTCTTCAAGGGCATCCTGTTTGGCGCGCACCTGCTGCGGCACTCCCATACGCACGGTAGGCTGCATGCTGGCATCATCGGCAGCACACAGCGGGCAGGTGGCATTGAGGGCCTGCCACGTTGCAACAGTATAGAGATGCCCGCGACCACAGTCCACGATCATATCGCCGACCTTGAAGGGCAGGCGTGTCTGAAAATCGAATTGTTCCAGGTAAGGCGAATCTGAACCGACCAGGATACGTTTAGTTTTCAAGGATGGCCCCACAGCGCAACAACCAGTATTGAGGTTGATTATAGGGGTAAGGTGATTAGGGGGCCATTGCCAGGAGCCGTTGACGCCAGCGTGGGGCTGGTCTACAATCGTTGCCGCTTACCTGGAGGAGCGGAGCGGCTGATGCGGCAAGCAATTCGCAATAGATTAACAGCAGGTGCGCTGATGATTTCGGCGGGGCTGGCTTGTTCACTGGTGGGGGTACTGCCCGGCGCAGAAGATGCTGTCAGCTTAACGCCTGATGCTACGGCCACCGTGACCCCGCTGCCGAACGCAATCGCCACAGCCAACGGCCCCGCAGTGACCCGCGAGGCTGTACAGGAGGGAGCCGAGGCCACGGAGCCAACCGAGGCGCTGCCGTGGGTGACGGCCAACACGGAATGGGCACCGGTCACAGCAGTCTTTAACGGGGTCGAGATGGTGCTGGTGCCGCCGGGGTGCTTCCTGATGGGCAGCTACGAGGGCACCGCTGTGGAACAGCCAGTCAGCAGCCAGTGTATAGAGACCGGGTTCTGGATCGACAAAACAGAGGTGACACAGGCCGCGTATGGCTCATCAGCGGTGCCTGTGGCACAGAATGATGTGACCTATGCGCAGGCATCGCAGCACTGCGCGGAACGCGGGGCACGGCTGCCCAGCGAGGTTGAGTGGGAATATGCCGCGCGGGGGCCGGATTCACCGCCTTACCCGTGGGGTGACACATTCTCCGAAGTGTTCCTGATCTACAATGGCAACACACGCAGCGGCCCCGCACAGGTCGGGACGCGGCCTGAAGGGGTATCATGGGTCGGTGCGCTGGACATGATCGGGAACCTGTGGGAATGGACCACGACGATCTTTGACCCGGATTTGTACCCGTATCCGTATGACGCCGAAGACGGACGCGAGGCTCAGACGGCCTCGGAGACCTTCCGGGTTATCCGAGGGGGGTCATTCAACGACGATGCGTTCTTCCAGCGGGCGGCCAGCCGCAAGGGGAAGCACACCACGCAGGAATGGTACGGCTACGTGGGGTTCCGCTGTGTGATGGCGTACGCGGGAATGCCGTAGAATTACCCCCACCTCTGAACCCCTCCCTCCGCGCAGGCAAACACCCGGCGAATTGGGTGCCGGATTCAATATAGCCTGGCGGACGAGGAATCACAGAATCGGCCTAGCGGGGACAGCCTTGCAGATCCCAATCGTAGTAGCCCTCGATCAGAGGTTGGGCCTGCCAGTCTGAGCCGGTGCGCGTAACGACCAGCAGGTAGGGCAGGCCGTTGTCGGTGCGGGCCGCATCGGTGGCGACACAGTACAGCTCATCGGCACCGTGTGTGGCAGGATCGCCTTCCACCACGTCGGTGATGATGGCATCAACCATGCCGTCAGAGAGCATGTACCGGGTGGCAGTCTGTGTAACAGCATCGGCACCGCCCGAACAGGCCGCAAGCAGCAGTATGACCAGTAACGCGCCAAGCAGCACCATCTTGTTTGACATTGTATGTAACACTCCTGGATAGGTGGGTTATGCAAAAGGACAGGTCCATTATAGCGAGAATACAAGGATTTCTCCTTGATCGCAGCACCGCCTACGCGGTCCTGTTCGCCTTTCTGATCCTGCTAAGCCTGAGCTGTGCCACGATGGGCATCCAGCCCGGCTTTGTATACGGGGGCTTTTAGATGCCAACCCTGGCGCTGGTGATCGGCGGGGTCGGGCTGGCAGCCTACGTGGGGCTGATCCTCGCGGTGCAGCACGGGCTGCGGGATGGCCCCCGGCTGGCGCTGATGGGACTTAGCACAACGGCGCTGGTGTGGCTGCTGGAAGGAACGGTGCTGGCGCTGATCCTGCTGGGAGTGGCGGCGCTGCTGACGGTGGGAACGTGTCAGTTCAGCCGGGGGCGCTACGCGGCTCCGTGGATCGTACTCATTGTCGTGATCCTGATCGGGACAAAACTGCCGTTCTGGTCCGCAGGGTCAGGGAACGTAAGCGCCGGGTTCGGGCTGAGTGCGTGGCTGGGCTTCTCGTACCTCGCGTTCCGGCTGATTCACGTCACCGTTGAGGGTAAAAACGGGAAGCTGCCTGATAACCTCAGCTTGACGGAACTGCTAACCTACGCGCTGCACCCGGCCAGTTTGGTGGCAGGCCCCATCGACCGGGTGAAGAACTCGGTCAAAGCACAGCGTGAACCGGCCCCGCTGACCGAATCGCTGCACAGCGGAACATGGCGCATCCTGCGCGGGGTAGTCCTCAAGTATGTGATCGCCAATCCGCTGTATATCGTGGTCAGCACGCATGACATGGCCGCTGACCCGGATCGCCCGGTGGCTATCGCGTGGCTGTGGCTGGCCTCATACTCGTTTTATCTGCTGGCCGATTTCGCAGCGTACAGCGACATCGCCATCGGTGCGGGGCGGCTGGCCGGGATCGACCTGCCGGAGAACTTCAACCAGCCGTACCGGGCGTCCTCGCTGACGGTGTTCTGGCAGCGATGGCATATCTCGCTGTCAAGCTGGCTGCGTGACCTCATCTTCTTCCCGGTGGCGCGGGCACTGCGTAAACGCTACAAGACAAAATACAAGGCAGCGATCCAGTTCACAGCACACATGCTGACGATGATTGCTACCGGGCTGTGGCACGGCCTGTCAAGTGGGTTCCTGGCGTGGGGCGTGTGGCACGGGCTGGGGATGTTCATCACCAGCCAACTCGGTTGGGGAAAACCTCGCAAATCGGATGCGATGTGGGCCGCGCGGGTCCGGTCACTGAGCAGTCATGCCGGGACGTATTTGTTTGTGACGCTGGGCTGGGTGTTCTTCACGACGGACTTCGTGACGGCGCTGCACATCTTTGGCCGTCTGTTTGGGATCAGGTAGAGATGAAGACCTCACCGTTTAACTCATTCCGGGAACTGGCCGTTACGCTGATTAAGGCCGTGGTGATCGCGGGGATCATCAACATACTGGGGCTGGCGCTGGGCTGGGACCCCGTCGAAGTGATTGTCCGATGGTCCACATGGGAGCTTCAGTCTGAGGGGCGGGCGCGGCTGGCCTATCCCAGCGATTTTCAAAACGGGCAGCTCCCGGTCGATGCGCTGCTGGCCGCCCACGCGCTCAGCGAGGCCGACGCCAACGATTTCAACGTGATTGTGCTGGGCGAATCGGGCGTGGCAGGCTGGGGCCTTGAGGACGACGAGACGCTCTCGGCGCAGATGACGGCGGCGGGCTGGCAGGTCGAGGGGCAGGGGGTGACGGCCTACAATCTCGCCTATCCGCAGCCCAATGCCGCGCGTGACCTGCTGATCCTGAACGGGGCACTGGCGTACGACGTCGATATGGTGCTGTGGTTCCTCAGCCCATCGTCACTGAACAACGCACCGGACCCTACCGGGGCCAATCGTGTGTTCTTCAACATCAACCGGTCTGAACTGGGCAGCCTGCTTACAGAATATGATCCGCTGCTAGGGGGCTGGTATGATCAGGTCGGCGTGACGCTGCTGGACGGGCCGGAGTGGTGGGAACCGTACTTCTTCATACGGGATACAGACCTGCTGCCAGTGTGGTTCAACAGCCTGTTTTACCCGTACATGGAACCGGATATTGCGCGTTTTGAGGAGCGAGTTGGCCTTCAGAATGTGCCCGAAACGGCGCGATACCGGGACGATATGGAAGGCTTCAACCCGATGCCGAACGCCACCTGGAACAACCTGATCGCGGGGTGCCGCATGGCCGCTGAACACGACGCTCGGCTTGTACTGGTCAACGGGCCAATTCTGATTGGTACAGGTGGCAGCAGCGATACTAATTACAACAGCCTGTTTGAACGTGCCTTATATGATCGATACCGTAAAACACTGCGCGCATTTGCCATTGAAAACGGGCTGTCAACTATCGATGTGTGGAACATAATCCCGCCGGAGCATTTCACCGACACACCTCAACATGCTGACCGCGAGGGGTTTAGCCTGATCGTTGATGTCCTTGAGCATCCTTTGATTGAATTTTCCGGAGAAGAAATCGCATGTCCGTAAGACGGACCCTCCTTTCCATCCTGATCCTGGCACTGCTGCTGGCCGCCTGTGACGCGGGGCCAACGGCTCCCCCATTGATCATTTCTGACACTCCCCCGACACGACGCCCGACCCTCACGCCGTGGCCGACCGTCACCCCGGCAGCGACCCTCACGCCGATCCCGACCGCCACCGGCGAACCGCGCGTCGTACCCACCCCAATTGATGAGACGAACCGCGATTACGAATTGTGTGTCGGCATCGCCAGCGATTCCAACGGCTACGGACATGTCAGCTTCCAACTGCCCGATGAGGAGATGGGCAACCCGGAGGTGATCTCGTACATCCAACCGATCAGCGTGCCGCTGGCCGCGCACCTTGAGGCCGAGGGGTTGGATTACCTTGAGGTCGTTGACAAGAGCCTCTCCGCCGCCGGGCTGACGACCGCCACCTCCAATTACCTTGAAAGCGGCCAGTTTGCCGAACTGCGCATGAGCCGCTGCAAGTTCGTGGTGGTGACCCCCTTCATCCCCGATGTGGCGGTCAACCTCATCGAGCCAGAAGTGTACGTTACTAATCTTGAACAGCTTGTGCGTGATCTCGCCCGCGCTACCCCTGAGTCGCGCATCCTGGTACTGAACTACTATGGAACCGACCGCGCCGAATTCACCATCGATAACAGCGGGCGGGGCATGACAGCGGGACGGTTGGCTGAATTCAATACCGCGATTGCGAAGGCGTGCGAACCGGGTGGCGTGCTGGGCGCGTATGAGCAGGTGGTCTGCCTCGATACGCCGCACCTGCTGGAGGGGATGACGGAGCCGGTGGTGATCAGCGAGGTGAGCCTTGAGGAATACGAGGCCAGCCTGTACCGCACCAACGTGTACAGCGCCACCATCGATGAATTCTTCCAGCGCAACCCGGACGGGATCATCATCGGGGATGGGATTCACCTGAGTCAGGCCGGGCGTGATAAGCTGGCGCGGCAACTGGCACGGATCATTTTTGAGATGACGGGGGCGTTTTAGGGCCATTTGCCCCACTCCCTGGCTTCCTCTCCACAGCTTATTCGAACCGCGCAGCAGGTTATCCTGCGTGGAAAGAGGAGGAACCAGGCTGTGAATTTGGCTCACGCCGCGGAGATAAGCCCCCAGTCGAGACATACGGACGCCTCCTGGAAACCTTACGAGGATACTATGCCACAGACGATACCGCAGCGACTGATCGAACTGACCGAGCGCGCACCGGAACGCGAGTGCATCCGGTTAATCACCCCTGATGAGCAGGACACCGTCATCACGCGAGGCGGGCTGATGCAGCGTGCGGCACACACCGCCGCACGGCTGGCTGAAGCCGGGGCAGGGGGCGGGGACCTCGTGATCATCGTCCAGGCCGACCTCGAAACGCTGGTCTCAACCTTTTACGGTGCGATGCTGTTGGGCGCTATCCCGTCGATCCTGCCGTTTGCCACTGAGAAACTGCACCCGGATCGCTACCGCGACGCCATCTCCCGGCTGATCCAGATCGCAAGGCCGCGCGTGCTGGCTGTGGACCCCGGCATCGAGGCGGAGGTGTGGGCACTGCTGCCCGATGAGACCGACGACCTGCATCTGCCGGATGTGGTTGTGATGACGATGGGCGGCTTCGAGAGGGCTGAGGTACCGGTTGATCTACCTGATGATGCCGAGGCTATCGCACTGCTGCAACACTCCTCTGGCACGACCGGGCTGCAAAAGGGCGTGGCGCTGAGCCACCGTGCCATCTTCGATCAGCTTGACGCCTACGCGAAATCGCTGGCGTTCACTGCGGGCGATGTAATTGTAAGCTGGCTGCCACTCTACCACGATATGGGGCTGATCGCGGGCTACCTGATGCCGGTGTTGTTCAATGCGCGACTGGTGCTGATGTCGCCTTTCGCATGGGTACGGCAGCCGGGGCTGCTGTTCCACGCTATCACGGAACAGCAGGGAACGCTGTGCTGGCTGCCCAATTTCGCGTACAACTTCACCGCGCAGAAACTGCGTGAACGCCATCTTGAAGGTGTCGATCTGAGGTCGATACGGGCCTTTGTCAACTGCTCTGAGCCGGTCTATGCCAGCTCACACGCGCTGTTTGCCGAACGCTTCGCGCCGTTTGGGGCATCAGAAAACCAGCTTACAGCCTGCTACGCCATGGCCGAGACGGTGTTCGCGGTAACGCAGACCCCGCTGGGGCAGCCTGCCTCAGTCGATGTCATCGACGGTAAGCGGCTGGTTTCAGATAACCATGCGGTACCGGTTGAGGCAGACCACCCGCATGCACGGCAGGTGGTCTCATCCGGCCTGCCGATTGACGGCATGGCGATCCGAATCGTGGATGATGATCATACCCTGCTGGATGAGCGGGCTGTAGGCAATATCGAGGTGAAAAGTGTCTATATGCTGACCGGGTACTACGAGCGCCCGGACCTGGCTGACCAGGCATTTTTTGATGGCTGGTATCAGACTGGCGATATGGGGTACGTGGTCGATGAGCAGGTGTATGTGCTGGGGCGCAAAAAGGACCTGATCATCGTGGGCGGCAAGAATATCCACCCCACCGACGTGGAGGCCGTGGTCAACCGGGTTGAGGGTGTTTACCCGGGGCGTGTAGCAGCGTTCGGCGTGGTCAATGAGCGGGCCGGGACGGAAGACCTCGGCGTCGTGGCGGAGACCACCGCCGATGAAGACGAGCATAACGCGATTAAGAAAGCCATCCGGCAGGCGGTGGCAAGCCATACCGATGCCACCGTGAGCCATCTGTGGCTCGTACCGCATGGCTGGCTGGTGAAGACCAGCAGCGGCAAGATCGCGCGGGCAGCGAACAGGGACCGGCTGCTGGGCGGGCATTTAGAGTAACAACTGAACACAGCCCCCTGTGGCAGTTGCTCCCCTGCGATGTCATCCCGGAAATACAGGCCTTTCCCTCAGCGATTCAAGTACCTAATCGAGCAGTTCATCATACAGCGCAAGGGTGGCGGCGGCGTTGATCTCGGCGTTGAAGGCGGCTTCAGCACGCTGACGCCCGGCAATACCCATCTGCTGCATGCGGTCGGGGTCAGCCAGCAGCGCGTTAATGGCCTCGGCGAGTGCAGCGGGGTTATCAGGCTCGACCAGCAGGCCGGTTTCTCCATCAATGACCAGCTCCGCCGGGCCTCCGAGATTCGAGGCGATGACGGGTTTCGCCATGGCAGCGGCCTCAATGGCGGGGCGGGCAAAATGCGGCACGCTGGAGGGGAACAGCAGCATATCCGATGCGGCCAACATCGCCGGGATGTCGCCGCGCACCCCGGTGAAGATCAACGCCTCGCGAATGCCTAACCTCTCAATCCCGGCAAGCACCTGCTTCTTATAGCGATCCACCCCCAGTAGACGCTTGGCAAGGCCCTTGAATCCGCCCTCGGAGAGGATCTTGGGGGCAGGCCCGGCGACCACAAAACGGGCATCGGGATGCTGCGCCAGCACCACCGGGATCGCCTTGATCATGGTCAGTGTGCCCTTCGGTCTGGCGGCTCCGCCCAGCATGATGATCACCGGCTGATCGGCGGAAATGCCCAATTCCTCACGAACCGGGGTGCCGTCGGTGGCGGGGTCAAACTGCGTCAGATCGATGAAGTTGTAGATCACGCGAACCTTGCCGCCGGGGCGCAGGCGGGCGGCATCGGAATGAGAGATTGATACCACGCGGTCGGCAGTGCGCTCAATGATGCCGGTCAGCCAGCGGCGGCGCAGGCCGAGGTAGCCTGCCGCGATGGGTTCGCGGATGTGCCAGACAAGCGGCACACCGGCCTGATGGGCACCAATGGCGGCGGCGGCAAGGGTCGATGAGTTGATGTGGACGAGGTCCGGTTGAAGCTGCTCGACGATGCGGCGGGCCGTGCGCACGGATCGACCGAAACCCAGCAGGCGCGCGGGCAGCGGCCACCAATGTGAGAGGTTGTACCATTCGAGGGTGGTGTGGCTGAAATCGTCGATGTGGCCGCCGAATTCGTCCGCGACGTGAATTTCGATACCGTTCTGACGATAGCGGTCGAGAACCGGGCCGGGCCGCGTGGTGACAACGACCGGCTGGTAGCGTGCCCGGTCAAGCTGCTGGAGCAGGAACAACAAACTTAGGGGTGCGCCGCCGATGGCACCGCCGTGGTGAAAGTACAGGAGTTTCTTCATGGGGATGTTATACCACACGCAAGGCGGAGTGCCCCATGACACCCCACATGATTACCGGTGAACCGGGTGGTTACGCCAGCATCTTCCCCAGCATGGTGCGCAGTTCCTCGACGCGCTCAGGGTTGAGTGTATAGCATTTGTTGGCACCATCGCGGCGGCGTTCGGTTAGATAGCCTGCTGCGCGCAGCTGACGCAGGTGGCGCGATGCGCTGGACTGGCTCAATGCAAAGTGGTTGATGATATCCTGTGCGCAGACTTCCCCCTCACGCGCGATCATCTCAAGAATACCCAGTCGCGTCTCATCAGCGATGGCCGCCAACCAGACCAGAAGCTGCGTGCGATCCAGCATGGTGTTCATTCCAGCCCCTCCTGATGGCATGCGTGCCCCGAAGCAAATGCGCAGCGTGTCTTCCCGTTCGTACAGGGTGACGTATGGCCCGATATGCGTGGTAGGCACAAAGATAATGTTGCCAGGCACCGTGATGGACTGCAGTTCATCCGCGATGTTGCGCCCCGTCACAGTGCGGAAGGCGTCCTCAATACCCAGGATATTGAGGTTGACCTCGCGGAAGGCCGCGACGGTTTCCTCTAACCGGGAGTGGACTTGCTCCCATTCAACAGCAAGGATATCCCACATCTGCGCCAGGTGAGCGACAAGGTCGGCCTGCATCTGATCGGGGTGATTGAGGTACTGATGCGCCTCAACCAGCAGATCACTGTCACGGGGGTCCGGCACAGGGTCAAAACCGGAGACATACGCCAGGTATGCGTCGCGGTCGTTCAGCAGTTGTTCTGCCGACGGTGCAGATGGTGAACGAACAACCAGCCCGTTCAGCACACGGTCACGCAAGGTAACAGGATCATGACTTGCAAGGTATTCGAGATAACCGGGGAAATCCCCCTCGATGTGATCATCAACAAAGATGGCATCAAACAGCAGGGACATCATCAACTGGTTGCGGCGCAGGGTGGAGGGGGTGAGCGCTTCAGCAGTCTCCAGCACCCAACTGCCGAGGCCGGAGAGAGAACCGGTAAAGTTGAGCAGCAGCATACTGTTCAGGGCATTAAGAGCGGGTTCCAGGGATACAGTGATGCGCCTGGTTTTCGGCAGAGAGATGACATTCGGCCCCAGAGGCATAATTTCCCCCTTTACCGGGATATTGACTAATATTACTTCTCGTATTGTATCCCGGGCCAGCAAAGGCGCAAACAAAGGCCTGCATCGTGCATGATGCAGGCCCCCGCAAATCTATATAGCTGCAGAATCAGGACGCTTAGCCTTAGTGCTTGTCGTACGGTTGACCGTCAGCCGCAGGGGCATTGGCCTCACCGACCACACCCGCCAGCACGATCATGGTCACGAGGTACGGGGCCATGAGCAGGAACTGGGACGGGATCGGGACAGAGAGGATCGCGAGGCGAGTTTGCAGGCTGTCGGAAAAGCCGAAGATCAGCGCCGCGCCCAGCGTACCGAACGGCATCCATTTACCAAAGATCATGGCCGCAAGGCCGATGAAGCCTTTACCCGCCGTCATGAGTTCATCAAAACGTCCCACTGACCCCAACACGAGGAAAGACCCGGCCAGCCCGGCCACCATACCGCCCATCACCACGTTGACATAGCGCGTCAGGTACACGTCGATACCGAGTGTATCAGCGGCCTTCGGATGCTCGCCGACAGCACGGGTACGCAGGCCCCAGCGTGTATAGAACAGCATGATATGGGTAGCGGCCAGCAGGATGAACATCAGATAGACCAAGATGTTCTGCTCGAACACCACCGGACCGATGATCGGTATCTTTGATAGCAGCGGGATCGGAATGCGGGAGAAGGTTCCACTGTTGTTCAGGAACTGGAACTCCGCCAGCAGCCGCGCACTCAGGAAGCTGGTGAGGCCGGTGGCAAAGATGTTGATAGCCGTGGCACCCACGATCTGGTCCACCTTGAAGGTAACGGAAAGCATCGCGTGGAGCAGGCCCAACAGGCCGCCCGCAAGGATACCCGCTACCAGGCCAATGAAAAGCGCCAGCCCTGGCGAAACCCCCCAGACGTTGGCAGCCAGGCTGCCAAAAAGGGCGCTGGCAAAGGCCCCAATCAGCATCATGCCCTCGATAGCGATGTTGATGACCGCCGCACGCTCACACAGTACGCCGGAGAGACCTGCCAGCGCAATCGGTGTGGCACGCAGCAGCGTACTTCTCAGCAGCACAGTGAGGTTGAGCGAGCGCTCTGCCAGCCCGGATGCCCATGACAGGAAGGCCAGCACAAAGATCAGCGACACGACCAGCAGCATCAGGTTGGCCCGCTTGAAGCCGCGTGCAAACTGAATGCCCCCAATGAAGGCGCTGACGATGGCAAAGACGTAGAGTGCTAACTGGGTCGGGAAGACGATATCCGGGATAGGAATGGCCGAGGCACGTTCATCGGTCAGCACGAATGTTGTCTCATTACCCGGCAAAACCTCACGGGCGAACAGCAGCACGATCAGCAGTGCTGTGGCCATAAAGATGATGCCATAGATGCGATCTCGGTTGAACTTAAAGCCACCCCTGGCTGTTTCTTCTGATTGTGCAAGTGTACTCATCTCATAGTCCCCTTAGACACTGCCCCAGCCGCGCGTAATGACAACTTCATCATCGCTCTTACCGGATGACCGTAAGCGGTAGATAATGCGGACCAGTTCCGGCGCAGCGATAAAGATGATGATCAACCCTTGCAGTACCGATATGATGTCAATCGGCACCTGGGCGACGCCCTGCATACGCTGTGCGCCTGCCCGCAGGAAGCCAAACAGCAGAGAGGCCAGCAGCACCCCGACCGGATGACTCTTACCCAACAGGGCAATTGCAATCGCGTCGAAGCCGTAGCCAGCAGCAAACGCATTGGGCATAAAGCGCGTCACACCGAGAATATCGTGTGCGCCAGCCAGCCCGGCAACACCACCGCTGAGGCCCATCGCTGCGATGAAGCTGCGTGGTACGCTCATGCCCGCTGTACGGGCTGCGCTGGGGTTGGAGCCGACCGTCCGCAGTTCAAAGCCAAAAGTGGTCTTGAACAGGATGTACCACACCACCCAGACCATCGCCAGTGCCAGGAACAATCCCATATTCACACGGATTGAGACACTGCCCGGGAAGAACTGTGGCAGCCATGCCGATGGCAGCACCTCAGGGCTAACGGGTCGGTTATCACCGGGGCGGGCCATCGGGCCACCAACCTGAAGCATGTAATCTGCAAAGCGGAAGGCGATGTAGTTGAGCATGATGGTGTTGATGACCTCATGCGCGCCCGTCTTCGCTTTCAGGAACCCCGCGATGGCTGACCACAACGCGCCACCCAGGAACCCGGCACCAATCGCCAGCGGCAGATGAATGAACCACGGCACGCCGGTAACGGCATACCCCACGAATACCGAGGCCAGGCCACCAATGAAGTACTGCCCTTCCGCACCGATGTTAAACAGGCCGCTGCGGAAACCAATGGCAACACCAAGGCCGGTGAAGATATACGGGGTTGAGATACGCAGGCTTTCCATCAGCGGTGAGATGGCGCGGAGCAGGTCGGTATCATTACCTGTGCTGATATATATGGACAGCCCCGAAACCATACGTACCGGGTTACCGAAAGCCCCTTCAAACATCGCGGAATAGGCCGCGCCGATGGACCTGAAAGCCGCACCGATACCGGACCCGAAGCTGGTGTTAAAAGCCGCCCACACTTCAGGGTCAAAGGCCGCGATCACCACCGCACCGATGATCAGCGCTGTCAGGATGGCGAGAAAGGGCACCAGCGCCGCCTGGAGATTCCAATCCAGCAGGCGGGCACGTACCCGCTGCCAGTTGGTGGCGCTGCCCATCTCCACGTACGATTCGACATACTCCGTGATCTGGTCCGTAAACTGCTTGATACGCTGCGAATCGAACACGACACTGCGCATATTCACCCGCTCAGGCGGAGCAGGGTAATCGACCGTGATGAACATCGGGTCTTCATGGCTGCGGGCTTGTTCCGCTGCCAGTTTCCCTGCCATTTCACCGATGGTCACAATGACGGCAACATCATTGGCTACCGCGTTCTGAAGCGCGGTACTGACGGCATCACCGCCGTCTTCGGTGACTTCAATGCTGAAGTCAAGCGCGGTTGCCAGTGCAACGACGGCTTCATAGGTGTACTGAGTCACACCAGCATCATCGATCATGCCGCCGTTCGTGATCAGACTGATCGTGCGCTTACTCTGTGCTTCGGCCACCCTGATCCTCCTTACGAACGCCCGCCATCAGCAGACCAATCTCATTACGTGTGATCGAGCCGGCAGGCACAATATCCATAATCTCACCCTCATACATCACTGCGATGCGATCCGACAGGCTCATGATCTCGTCCAATTCAGAGGAGACCAACAGCACAGCGCAACCCTCGTCGCGTTTTTCGATGATGCGGCGGTGAATGTACTCAATGGAGCCGACATCCAGCCCACGGGTGGGCTGCGCGGCGATCAGCAGGTCAATAGGCCGTGACAGCTCCCGCGCGATGATGACCTTCTGCTGATTACCTCCAGACAGGTTGCCCACCGAGGTGTTGATACTCGGTGTACGTACGTCAAATTCGCGGCTGTAGGTCTCCGTGAATGTCTTGACAGCTTCCGCCTGTACAACGCCCATGCGGGCGAACGGCTCTTTATAGTAGGTGTTCAGCACCATGTTATCTGTAATGGGGTAGGCCAGTACCAGCCCGTCCTTCTGGCGGTCTTCCGGCACATGAGCGACGCCAGCCTCAAGTACCTTGCGTGGTGACGCACCGGTAATGTCCTTCCCATTGATCAGAATGGACCCCGCCGCCGCAGGCAGCAGCCCGGTCAGCACCCGGACGAGTTCCGTTTGCCCATTGCCCTGAACCCCCGCAACGCCCAGCACTTCACCAGCGTGTACCTCGAAGCTGAGACCGTGCAACGCCCTTTTACCCAGCGAGTCTTCAGCCTCAATACCACGAACCTCAAGCACCGGATCACCCGGGTTGGCTGGTTCCTTATCAATATGCAGGATCACATCACGCCCAACCATCAGTGAAGCGAGATGCTGCTCATCGGTTTCATCGGGGGTAGTGGTGCCGATCAAACGCCCGTGGCGCAGCACGGAAATGTGAGTGGCTATCTCCATCACCTCGTTGAGCTTGTGGGTAATAAAGATCAGGGATTTCTTGCGGTCGATCAGCATGCGCAATATCTTGAACAGATCATGTACTTCCTGGGGGGTGAGCACAGCGGTCGGCTCGTCGAGAATTAGGATGTCTGCCTCGCGATACAGCAGTTTGATGATTTCCACACGCTGCTGCACGCCAACGGGCAGGTCTTTAATATAGGCATCCGGGTCCACACCAAGGTTGTACTGCTCGGAAATCTCACGGATACGCCGGGCAGCGCTGGCACGGTCAAGCAAGCCTCCGCGCAGAGCTTCATTGCCCAGCATGACGTTTTCTGTCACCGTTAAGACTGGAACCAGCATGAAGTGCTGGTGAACCATACCGATACCCTTGGTAATGGCATCATTTGGCTCGGTGATCTCGACCTTGTTACCACGGATGAAGATGTCACCGGCATCTGGTGAATACAGCCCGTAGAGGATATTCATCAGGGTACTTTTACCCGCACCGTTCTCGCCCAGCAGTGCGTGTACAGTCCCTTCTTCTAGTGTAAGGTCGATGCGATCATTTGCCAGAACACCCGGAAAGGCTTTGGTTATGCCTTTTAGCTCCAATACTGGGGCCATGGTGTTGGTCCTTTTTGTGTTATCTGGGTGATCGTTTCATCTAAAGAGGGTATATAAACGGTGCTGGACCCAGGCCCAGCACCGTTTATCGTTAGGTTAACTCAGGGTCGGCTTAGGGATAGTAGGAAGTGACATCCAGCGAACCATCAATGATGGCCGCCTTGGCCGCTTCGATCTCATCCTTCAGGTCCTGCGGGACATCGTCATCGAACTCGTTGAACGGAGCAATGTCAACGCCACCGTTTTCGAGCGTGCCTGAGTAGAAGCCACCTGCGAACGTGTCATTGTGAGCAGCCACAACGGCGTCATGGACAGCAACATCCATGCGCTTCATGACGCTGGTCAGTGTCACGGAGCAGAAGTCCTCAGCGCTCACGCACCAGTCGGTGTCCACACCAACCAGCATGGTGCCGGGGTTATCGGCAACGGCAGCCGCGGTACCAAGACCAACCGGGCCAGCGACCGGCATGATAATGTCGGCACCTTCCGCGATCAGGTCTTCGCCAAGGCGACGGCCATCGTCAGTAGATTCGAAATTGCCAGCGAACAGGTCACGACCAATCGCCTGTACGTCAGTGCCATGAACTTCATTGTAGTAGTTCACGCCAGCCGCGAAACCATCCATAAAGACGGTGACGGACGGGATTTCGATACCACCGAACATACCAACAGTACCGGTCTGGGTCATGCCAGCAGCGGCGTAGCCAGCCAGGAAGGCGGCTTCGTCGGTCTGGAAGGTCAGGCCAAGCACATTGTCCATTGGCGGATCGTAGGCAAAGTCGACGATAGCGAAGTTGATATCGGGGTTCGCTTCGGCAAAGGCAGCCGTGTCATCGCCCAGCAGGAAGCCAACGGTCACGATCAGGTCGTACCCCTGGTCCACAAACTGGCCGAGATTTACGGCATAGTCAGTCTGCTGCTGCGATTCGAGGTACTGAACGTCAACGCCCAGTTCCTCACCAGCCTGCTCCATCCCAGCCCATGATGTAGCATTGAATGACTTGTCATCAATACCACCGGCATCGGTAACCATGCCTGCCTGGAAGCTCTCTTCAACAGCGCCACCGCAGGCCGTCATCACCAAGGCCGCCACGATCAGAAGTGACAGCACAAGTAACGACTTGTTCCTCATATTATGTTCTTCTCCTTCTAAGGGAATCAAACAGTGATGCACTCTTTTTGATACAACGTGGATGTTGTTATCGTTACTAGTATATAACGAATTTCAGATTTCGGCAGCATCTCGTTAAGATTATTTTAAGATAAGATAGTTACGCTCATGATTCGAAAGCACCGATTCAACGGTGCGAATTGATGAATCCAGCGGGCGCGTGGTAGAATCCAAGCACGTTTTGACCCCTTCGGGCAGGAGGGCCTGATGATCGATCATGTTATTGTGATGGCAGCCTCGCCGGGGCGGCGAATGGAAGCCCTGACCCGTACCCGCTCGAAGGCAATGCTCCCCATTGCCGGTAAACCCCTGATCATTCACCTGATGAATGCCTATTATAACGCAGGGGTTCGACGTTTTACCGTGGTTGTGGGTGAGCGTGAAGGCGATGCCGCCCTGTGGCTCACCCAGAATTGGCATGCTGATGTAAAGCTGCAGTTTGCAGCGCAGGGGCATCAGCGCGGTACCGCATCGACGTTGTTTGCCACGCGCTCCTACATCGATGGGGCGTTTATCATCACCTCATGTGACGTTCTCATCCCGGCAGAACATGTAAGTGAGCTGCTGACCTACTTCAATCGTCATGCTGATGACGTGGCGGCGCTCAGTTTATTCTATGCGCCAGATGAGGCCGCCGAACTGGCCGGGGTCGTACTCGATCCGCGTGGGCAGGTGATGTACATCTCCGAAAAGCCCATCGGCGCGCACCAGGATTTTCAGATCGCGCTGCCCGTCTACGCCTTTACCCCTGAAGTGCTGGCATACCTCGACCGTGTGCCGCTGGAGGAAGCCAGCGGCGAACGCGTGCTGAGTTCAGCGGTGCAGATGATGATCGACGATGGTGGATTGGTCGGTGTGATGCCAACACCGTCACGCTTGCGCCTCGAATCACCTGAAGACCTGCTCAACGCCAACCTGCATTACCTCCACGGGATGGAAGAGTCACATATCGCGGCCTCAGTCCCCTCCTCTGTGACCATCGTCCCACCCGTCTGCATCGAGCCAGGCGTTACAATCGGTTTGAATAGTACCATCGGCCCCAACGTCTATATCGAGACCGGCAGCGTCATCGGGGCCCGCACGACACTAAGCAACAGCATCGTATTGGGGCGGCAAATCAACTCCGATATGACCATCGACCACCAGCTCATTTACGACAATGTCTAACTGCTCACAGGAGCATGAATGATCGAAACCGTACAGTCACTGGGAGAGCGCCTTCAAACCAACGTAGAGCAGGTGATCATCGGCAAACGCCGCGAGATCATGCTCACCCTGATCGGGCTGCTGTGCCAGGGCCATGTATTGATCGAGGACATCCCCGGCGTTGGTAAAACCACCCTGGCAAAGGCACTGGCCCGCTCGATTGGGGCCAATTTCAGCCGTATCCAGTTCACCCCGGATATGCTGCCCAGCGACGTGACCGGGGTTTCTGTGTTCAACCAGCAGAGCCGTGAGTTTGAGTTCCGACCGGGCCCGATCATGGCCCAGATTGTACTGGCGGATGAGATCAACCGTGCCACACCCAAGACCCAGGCCGCCTTGCTGGAAGCGATGGAAGAACAGCAGGTCACGGTCGATGGGACGACGTACCAACTGGCACGGCCCTTTCTTGTGCTTGCCACACAGAACCCCATCGAATACGAGGGGACCTTCCAACTGCCGGAGGCCCAGCTTGACCGCTTCCTGCTGCGCATCCGCATAGGTTACCCCAGTGTCGAGGATGAGATCGCGATGCTGGAGGCCCAGCAGTACGAACACCCGGTCAAGGCATTGCAACAGGTCATTTCAGTGCAGGAACTACTTGATGCGCAGGATGCCATCAGGCAGGTGTACGTTGATCGTCAAATCAAGGGCTACATCGTGGCGCTTGTCAACGCCACGCGCAACTACCGCGACATCTACCTGGGGGCCAGCCCACGAGCCAGCCTTGGGCTGTTCCGGTCAGCCCAGGCACGGGCCGCACTGGCGGGGCGTGACCATGTGCTGCCGGATGACGTCAAAGCATTGGCCGTCCCTGTAATGGATCATCGCATCATTATTGGGCCAACCGGCCACACCATGTCATCACGCGGGATCATCAATGAGGTGCTGAAACAGGTGCCCGTCCCCGGCGCATCGATGCATAATTAGCCCCGCATGAGCCACCGACGCATCGCCATCTACCTGATCATCGTGGTCAGTGCCGCCGCGGGCATCGCCACGGGGCGGGGGTTCTTCCTGACGGTGACCTATGCCTTCGCGGGGCTGCTGCTGATAGCGGTACTGTGGGCGCTGGGCGGGGCCAGCGGCCTCAAGCTGGAGCGCCAGACACGTGCGCATCGGGCACAGGTGGGTCGCTACCTTGAAGAAGAGTTCACGGTGCGAAGCACCAACATCTTCCCCAAGCTGTCACTTGAAATCTACGATTCGTCGGACCTGCCGGGTCATCAGGCCAGCCATGTAATCGGCATGGTGACGCGTCAACAGGGGGTACAGTGGGGCGTACGGACGCTGTGCCTGCAGCGCGGTCGATTCACACTGGGGCCGGTCGAGATGGTCAGCATTGACCCGTTTGGCCTGTTCCGGGTTCAGCATACCGACCCCACACTTTCTCATGTGATCGTGTATCCACCCGTGATCCCGATTGACAATTTCCCGCTGCCCAGCGGCATTCTGCCCGGTGGGGATGCGCTGCGCAGGCGCACGTACCAGGTGACGACCAACGCATCAGGTGTCCGTGAATATGCCCCGGGAGACAGCTTTAACCGCATCCACTGGCGTACGACAGCCCACCGGGACCGCCTGATGGTGAAGGAATTTGAACTCGACCCACTTTCCGATATCTGGATCGTGCCCGATTTACACCAGCAGGTCCACACCGGGCGTTACAAGCCTGACCCCGCTGACATGGACCTGCGCTCGGAACTACGACGCAACCCGACATGGGTACCGCCCACTACCGAGGAATACACCATCACGCTGGCAGCCTCGATTGCCTTGTACTTTTTAGGGAAAGATCGCTCTGTGGGGCTGGTGACTCACGCTGGCCAGCGTGAGATGATCCAGGTAGACCGGGGCAGCAGGCAGATCACCAAAATCCTCGAAACGCTGGCCGTGGCTCGTGCGGAAGGCCAGCGCTCGCTGGAGCAGGTGCTGGCGCTGGAAGGCGTACAGCTTGCCAGGGGTGCCGCCGTGATCGTGATTACGCCGTCTGTGCAGACGGAATGGGTTCAGGCCGCGCAGGTCCTCTCGCGGCGAGGATTGAAAACCATCACGGTGCTGGTTGATGGGCATTCTTTTGGCGGGTTTCCCGGCATGGATGAGATCGAAGCACAGCTAAATGCCCTCCGGGTGGCTCATATCCGCGTGCGGCGTGGGGACGATTTCAACAGCCTGTTCCGGCGTTAACGGTGGGGCCTTGAACGTGATCGCCAGCACCAGCGCAACCCCGATACAAACCAGTGATACCAAAAACACAGAAGCATAGCCTACCTGTGCCACCATCCAGCCGCCAATCACGGGGCTGATCACGGCCAGACCGCTTATCGAATTGGCAAGCCCCATGTATACCGCACGCTTTGCATCAGGGGCGAGCGCAATGGTGGTGTTCAGATAGCCGATAATCGAGGTGCTCTGGGCAATGCCCAGACCGACATATATCCAAACAAAGGCCGAAACCAGCACCGGCAGCCCGGTCCACTCGATCAACAGGGCCAGCAGCGGAGCTGTCAGCAGGGCAGCCAGGCCGACCTGAAGGCTGACATGCGCGCCAAAGCGATTACCAATCCGCCCCAGGAACAGGCTGCTGATCAACGCCCCAAGCGTCTGCGCCCCAACAAACAAGCCCACCACACTGAGGGGCAGGTCCAGCACCTCGGTAGCATAGATGACGTAAAATGGCGCGGCGATCAGGCTGAAAGCGAAGAAAAACCGTGAAAGCGTGATCCGCCGCAGTTCAGGGTCAGCACGCCACGTCTTTACCAGTTGTGGGATGATATCTCCCAGCCCGTTTTCGTCTTCGGAATCCATGGGACCGGGGTCCGGTTCACGGATCAAAGCGAGGAAGATCGCGGATATCATGAGCGATACCCCGGCAAGGCCAAACAGCCACACGTAGTTAAACGGGAAGGGTGGGCCATTTTCACTGAGCAGCAGGGTGATCAGACCGCTGATAGCCAGCACCACCAGCGAACTCACCCCGTGCCACAATGCCATATAACCGGGGCGGCGGTTATGACGGAAGGCGCGCCCGATGATATCGAACCACGCGACCCCGGCGAAGGCATCGGTGCTGAACATGATAATGATCATGACGAACATCATCACCAGGATCAGCCATTGCGGGGTGCCGCCCGTCAACCACAACAGAAGCGCAAAGAGAATCACGGCAGGCCGCCCGATCAGGATGGCACGCATCAGCGGGGTCTTCTTATGCCTGAACCCGGACACGATCGGACCCGCAGCAAACTGCGGGACATTCCACGCAAATTCGAGCACGGTCATCACCGCCCCCACCACAATCGTCGAAGCGCCAAGTTCCTTGGCAAACGCAGGCAGCAGCGTATTTGGGTTCATGAAGGCCAGCGCAATGGCAAACGCGATGAATTCGGCCCCGATGACATTAAAGTTATGCCGGACGTCCCCCTCTTGGGGGATGAAGGCGTTAATTCGGTCGATGAACACAACCCACCTCAGGCGAGTACGCGCCGGTAATGTGATAGTAAGTTCGATGCGGCGGCCTGCCATGTAAAACGGGCTGCCTGGCTTTTGCCACGTTCAATCAAGCCACGGCGCAGGGCATCATCTTCAAGAGTACGGCGCAGGGCCGCACTTAATTCCTCGATATTCAGCGGGTCGATCAGCACGGCTGCATCGCCCGCCACCTCCGGTATCGACGAAACGTTGGAGCAGACCACGGGCGTCCCGCAGGCCATCGCCTCGATGACGGGCAGGCCGAAGCCCTCGTACAACGACGGGAAGGCAAAAACCTTCGCGGCACTGTACAGGGCAGGCAGGTCTTCATCGGCGGCAAACCCCAGGAATTGCACTTGATCTTGCAGATCGAGCGCCTCCACCCGGCCATAAACACCCTGGTCCAACCAACCCTTCCCCCCCGCAATAACCAGCTTGAGATCAGGGATTTGCAGACGGTGAAAGGCCTCGATCAGCCGCTCGTAGTTCTTGCGGGGCTGCACGGTGCCAATTGACAGGATGAACGGCCCATCGCCAATGCCATAGCGCACCCGCACGGAATCGATCTCAGTGAGTGAGGCGGGCGAAAAGGCCGAGTCAACGCCGCTGTACAGCACGCTGATCTTCTCCGGGGGCGTCCGGTATAACTCGATTAAATCCTGCCGGGTAGCCTCGGAATCGCTGAGGATGTGATCCGCGTGGGCCACTGAACGCGGCACCACGCGGTCAAGGTAGGCCTTAAGTGACGGTGCGGCGGTCTCAGGGGCACGCACAAACGAGAGATCATGTACGGTAAGCAGCGTGCGTGTGCCGCGCCGCACGGGGGGCAGCGTGAAGTCAGTGGCGTGGAACAGATCCAAGGGGCCGGTCCACCACTCAACAGGCATAGGCAGCCGCAGTCGATGCCACAACCGTGCATAATCACGCGGGGTGAGGCGGCTGGGTGCCCATGTGAAGTT
>CAYMGV010000004.1:0-81611 GCA_964390105.1 uncultured Anaerolineae bacterium
CCCCGCCCGCCATGACGTGGCGATGACCGGCGAGATCACGTTGCGTGGGCGCGTGCTGCCGGTTGGCGGTATCAAGGAAAAGACGCTAGCCGCGCTGCGGGCAGGGCTGACCACTGTGCTGATCCCGGCAGAAAACGAGAAAGACCTGGTCGAACTGCCGCGCAGTGCCCGCCGCAAGCTCTCCATTATCCCCGTGTCATGGATGGATGAGGTGCTCGCTCACACCCTGCTCGACCCACTGGACGACGACGATGACGACGATGACGACGATGACGACGATGACGACGATGACGAGGCACATGATAGCCGCGAGGCCAGGGAATAACCTGTACGACACTGGCAATCAAAACGCCCCGGTATTAACCCCGGGGCGTTTTGATTGCCAGCAGAAACCGTTACCGGGGTCCAATTGAAAGTCGAACCCCCTATAGGTTAAACTCATAGACTGCATTCTTGGCGCAGAGGTGATGAAAACGATGGCAGACGGGCATCGCTTTACAATCCGGGCGATTTTAATTGGCACCTTCATCATTTTACTCAGCCTGCCCGCAACGCTTAGCCGCGCTCAACAAACCGGCGCAGTGCTGAATTACCCGCGTGAGGGGGATGTGCTGGCCGGGATCGTCTCGATCCAGGGGACAGCCTCTGCAGCGGGCTTCACTTTTTACTACCTGGAATACACGCCATCACCCGCATCAGATACATCGATCTGGCGGGAAATCAGGCCAGCCTCGAATATCGCGGTCGATAGCGCTCTGCTGGGTGCGTGGGACACTACCACAGTGGCCGATGGTGCGTATACCCTGCGGCTGAGGGTGCAATCCGCCAACGAGGGTGACGCAATCGCGATGGCCTCAATCACAATCTCCAACACATCGCCTACCCCCGAAGCCACTGAGCCGCTTCCAGTTGATGTCGCGGGCGGCTTGCCTACGATTGATCAGCCACCGACACGTACGCCACGCCCCGGCGTCAGCCAGCAGGAGGAAATCAGCGGCGGCCAGCTTGATGCTACCCTGCTGGACCCCCAGCTTGTGCGGCGTGGCGTGTGTATCGGCGGGTTGGGCGGCGGGCTGGCCTTCATGCTGATGGCGGCCTATGCGTTATACCGCGCAGGGCGGCGCGGTGAACTGGGAACCGTATTAAACGAAATCCGCAGTGATTACCTGCGAGCGTTGTTTTCGGGCGGTAAGCGGAACAGGAAACAAAAGTAGGATAACCATTGGAAGCGGGACGTGATGCAATTGTTAAAGAACCTGTTCGGGAGGCCGGGGACCGTGACTGATCGGTTTCTGATCGTGGGGTTGGGCAACCCCGGCAGAGAATACAAGGGTAACCGCCACAACATTGGGTTCCAGGTGGTCGATGTGATGGCGGCTCGTCACGGCATCAGCTTTTCCCGCAGCCGGAATGACGCCCTGATCGCCGATGGCCGCATCGCCGGGTTACCGGTGCTTCTGGCGAAACCTCAAACCTACATGAACAACAGTGGTCGATCTGTCGCGGGGTTGATGCGCTTCTTCAAGCTGGAAAATGACCACCTGATCGTGATCTACGACGACCTCGACCTGCCAACTGGTACGCTGCGTATGCGGCCTGCAGGTGGTGCTGGCGGTCAGAACGGCATGCGTGACATCATCCGCCACCAGGGTGAGGACTTCGCGCGGCTGCGCGTCGGTATCGACAGGCCCCCCGGCAAGATGCCTGCACAGGCTTACGTGCTGCAGGATTTTGCTAAAAACGAAGAAGCCATTATGAGCGAAACACGTGAAAAGGCCTGCGACGCTATCGAACAATGGATGCGGGACGGCATCGACCTGGCGATGAGTCGTTTTAACGGCCCCCCAGCCACGTCATAACATGGGGTAGAAGAAGAACTGGTATGTCATTACAAGGCGTTCTGAAGGCAATACAAAGCGAACCACTGTACCGGGCTGGGCTGGAACATCTGCGAGAGGCCGGGACGGGCAGTGCAACACAGTTCGGGCTGATTCGGTCCGTGCAACCCGTCATGCTGGCCGGGCTTGCCACCGATGCGGGGGTGCCGCTGCTGGTCATCAGTGACCGCAGCGACCATGCCCACACGTTGGGCGAACAGATGCTGGCATGGAACCCCGCCCTCACTGTGCTGCGCTTTGAGGAGCCGGGGGTGATGTTTTACGAATACGCCGCATGGACACCAACCAGCCAGCACAGCCGCATCAAGGTGCTGACGGAACTCAGCCGCCCGGAACCGAAAAACCTCGTGGTGATCACCTCGGCAGCCGCCTTGATGCAGCGCACCCTGCCGCGCGATGTCTTTTCATCTCATCTCCTCACACTTAACAGCGGGCAGCGGCTCCCCACACCGGTTGACGCACTGCTGCACAAGCTGCTGAACATGGGTTACCAGGGTGCTTCGGTGGTGACACAGCCCGGCACCTTCAGCCGACGCGGTGGCATTATTGATGTTTACCCTGTCCACGCCGAGCGCCCGATCCGCATCGAGTTATGGGGTGACGACATCGACTCCCTGCGCGAATTCGAACCGGGCACCCAACGCAGTACCGGGGAGATCGGGGAGGTATTGATCCCCCCTGCTCGTGAAGCCCTGCCCATGCAGGGGCCACTGGTTGCCAAAGCGCTTGAGGGCTGGTTCAGTGCGCATCACAACAACGACGGCACCCCGCGTTCGGCGGAATATGAACAACTCAGTGATGCGATCAGCTTCCCGGAACTTGAAATCTATCTGCCGTGGATGGTCGAAAGTGAGGCCAGTTTACTCGATTACCTGCCCGCCGACGCGCTGGTCGTCATCGATGATTACCCGGCACTCGAAGATCGCGTCGTTGACCTTGAGCGGCAGGCCATTGAACGACACGAAAACGCGATAGAACATCAGATGTTCCCGGCAGATATGCCGCGCCCTTTCATCAGTTGGGCGCATATCCATGACAGCATTTCCCAGCACATCCTGTGTGAGTTAGGCGGCCATCCCGAAGGCCCGGCCCCCGGCAGTTTGTTCCGACCCGGCCCGCGTTTTTCCGGTCAGCTTCGCATGGCTCTTGATGAGATCGCGGGGCAAATTCCGCTCCCGTCAAGCCATGTGGTGATCGTCACGCGGCAGGCCAGCCGCCTGGCGGAATTGTGGAATGAGCGCACTTATGAAGGCGTGCGTGCCCGCCCTCTCGATGTACTGGAGGACCTTGCGGAAGCCAACAACCCGGCCTTTGTGCAGGGCACGCTCACCGATGGCTGGCAGATGCACGGCAGAAACACCATTCTGCTCTACTCGGATGCGGAGTTGTTTGGCTGGAAGCGCCCCGAACCGCGCCGCAGACCACAGCGCACCACCGCCGCGCCCGAGAGCTTCTTCGCCGATATGGTGATCGGCGATACGGTTGTCCATTCGGAATTCGGCATCGCACGCTTCGAGGGGCTGGCAAAGCGCACCCTCAACGGCACGGACCGCGAATACCTGCTGCTCTCCTATGCAGGCGGCGATTATCTCTATGTACCCATCCATCAGGCCGACCGCCTGAGTCGCTATGTCGGTGTCGATGATCATGAGCCGGAACTCTCACGGCTGGGTACACAGGACTGGGGCCGTGTGCGTCAGCGCACGCGTGCCGCCGTTGAAGAAGTGGCACAGGAACTGCTCAACCTTTATGCACGGCGCGCGACAGTCGTGGGCCATGCGTTCAACCCTGATACGCCATGGCAGCACGAACTGGAAGCGTCCTTTATCTATACCGAAACGCAGGATCAGCTGCGCGCGCTGTCGGATGTCAAGCGTGACATGCAGAAGCCCCAGCCGATGGACCGCTTGATCTGTGGCGATGTAGGCTACGGCAAAACCGAGGTTGCCCTGCGAGCTGCGTTCAAGGCTGTGATGGATGGCAAGCAGGTCGCCTTACTGGTGCCGACCACGGTGCTGGCCCAGCAGCATCTTGAGACCTTCAGCTATCGATTGGCCCCCTTCCCCGTCAAGGTTGAAATGCTCTCCCGCTTCCGGTCTGCCTCAGAACAGGCCCGGATCATCGAGTCATTTGGCACTGGAGAACTCGACATCCTGATCGGCACACATCGACTCCTGGGCAGTGACGTCAAACCGAATGACCTTGGCCTGTTGATCATCGACGAAGAACAGCGTTTCGGCGTGGCACACAAGGAACAACTCAAGCAGATGCGTACCGAGGTCGATGTGTTGACGCTGACCGCCACCCCCATCCCACGCACCTTGTACATGGGCCTGACCGGGGTGCGCGATATCAGCATCATTAACACCGCCCCGGCGGAACGCCTGCCGGTCGTGACGCATGTAGCCCGCCGTGAAGAATCACTGATCCGGCAGGCCATTATCAAAGAGTTGGATCGCGGTGGTCAGGCGTTCTTCGTTCATAACCGCGTACGCACCATCCAGAGCGAGGTCTCACGGCTGCGCAAGTTGGTCCCTGAGGCGCGCATCGGGATGGCGCACGGACAGATGAACGAGCATCAACTGGAGAAGATCATGCAGGCATTTGGCGAGCAGGAGATCGATGTACTGGTCAGCACCAACATCATCGAGGCCGGGCTGGATATCCCCAATGCCAACACCCTCATCGTGGATCGTGCCGACCGTTTCGGCCTGTCGCAGCTATATCAACTGCGCGGGCGCGTAGGGCGCAGCGCTAACCGCGCCTATGCGTATTTCTTCCACCCACCGTCACATAAACTCACCGACGAAGCCCGTATGCGGCTCGATACCATCGCCGAGTACACCGACCTCGGTTCCGGTCTGAACATTGCCATGCGTGACCTCGAAATTCGTGGTGCCGGCGACCTGCTCGGCACGCGCCAGAGCGGCCATATTGCAGCGGTAGGCTTCCACCTCTACATGCGCATGCTGTCCCAGACGGTGGAGCAGTTCAAGGAGCTGCATGAAGCAGGCATCCAGCCGGAGCAGATCGAGATCGAAAGCCTTGAAGGTCCTCGTGAATTCGTCACCATTGAGCTACCCATCGCCACGTATATCCCCACGGCCTATGTCCCCGATATGGGGCTGCGTATCCAGCTTTACCGTCGCATCGGCGACCTGTCAAACTCGGCAGCCGTGGAGCAGCTTGAAACGGAACTCACTGACCGCTTTGGCGCGCTGCCTGACCCGGTCAGGAACCTGCTATACCAGATCAGAGTCAAAATCCTTGCGCTGCAAAACAGCGCTGATGCCATCATTAGCGAAAACGAACAGGTCGGGGTCAAGATTGCGGGGCTGGCTTTTATCGACCGGCAGGGATTGCAGCGGCAGATCGGCATGGGCGTTCGAGTCAGCCGAACAGCGTTGTGGCTACCACGCAGTGACCAATGGAAACAGAATTTACTGACCCTTCTGGCGCGCCTTCCAGAGTTCAATATCACAGCACAGCAAAAGCAAACTGAAACCGAGGGGTAAGTACAACAGGCAGGCGGCCGTCTTGCCTTTTTACCACACCGTTCTATACTGTAAGTCGGATGGGGTTGCCATTCCGGATACCAGTCACCCGCCAGGAGTTAAGCCCGTCATGAAAAAGCAGATTCTGATTGTTCTGGTGATGCTGGCTTTAGCCGCCATCGCTTGCGGTTCCAGCGGTCAGCAGGCACCCCCACAGGTGATCCCTGCACCCGCATCACCGACACCGCCCCCCATCCCCACAGATGTCCCCGTGACACCGACCCCCATCGAGGCAGAAGAAGTCGGCGGTGGTGGTGAACCGGAAGTGGAGGCGGCAGAAGCTATCATAGCCCCCGCGATCTTTGCCTATGGTTCCACGCGGGATGGCAGGCTGGGGATTTACTTTCTGACCGCCGACGCCAGCGTTGCAGCACCGCTGCCTCTGCCTGCCGAGGTTAACCATGCCGTTTGGCCTGCCGTTTCCCCTGGTGGCACACGCATTGCGTTTGTCTCGGTACGGGGCAGCGCCGACCTGCGCCCGAATGGCATCTTCATTGCCAACCTTGACGGTAGCAACGCATTACAAATCACGTTTGGTGATGGCACGCACCCAACATGGTCACCGACTGGGGGCGGTATCGCCTTTAGCTGCGAAGGTGGCACCGATATCTGCATCGCCAACGTCGATGGCAGCGCCGTGGTCAACCTGACCGAGGAATTCGAGGGTTTCAGCCGCTACCCAAGCTGGACGCCGGATGGCCGTATCGTGTTTATGTCCTCGCGTGATATACAGGATGACTTTAACCTGTACAGTGAAATCTACATCATGGATTCCGATGGGACCAACGTCACACGCCTGACGGAAGACGGCACCGCTTACAACAGCTACCCGCAGGTATCGCCTGATGGCAACCTGATCATCTATGAGTCCGATAAGGACGTGCCGGGCAGCACTGAGCTATATGTGATGAGCACCAACGGTGAAGGATCGCGGCGGTTGACGCAGGATACCTTCCAGAATCAGAATGCTGTGTGGTCACCAGATTCAGCCCGCATCATGTACTCGGCTGATACCGGTAATGGCAACCGTGACCTGCTCTTTGCCCGCGTTGATGACGCCAACGCCATCAGCCGCCTGACGGTGAACGCTTACGAGGATGGTGGGCTGAGGCTGGGTCATGATTGGATGAGCGGCCCCGTCAATGTGGCCGGTTTTGTGCCTGAAGGCCAGGACATCACGCTCACTCTGCCCCAGGGTGTAGACGAGCCAGTAACCAATGCTATCCTGTTTGCCGCAAATGAGTTTAACTGCACCGACTGCCTCGAAACGGGAATCTATCGCGTTAATTTCGATGGGGCCAACCTGTCACAATTGATTGATTTCGGGGAATACCCTGCCTGGGCACCGGATTATACTCGCTTTGCGTTCACATACGACGGGGAGCTGTACATAGCGAACGCTGATGGTACTGAGGTGGTTCAACTTACTGAGGCATTCTTTGGTCTGACGGCCCCGGTCTGGCATGCCGACGGGACCCGCATCCTTGTTGACTGCGTTCCCTATGGGCAGCATGATGTGTGCCTTATCGACCCCGAAACCGGGCAAATCACTAACCTGACTGAGCAAATCACGCTGGGCACCGGTATCCCGTACCCATCCTGGTACCTTGATCGTATCCTTGTCGGCTCTCAACTGCTGACTCTGGATGGCGTGCTGGTCGAATCACTCCCTGCTGCTGGGCGCGTCTCACCCAACGGACGTCAGCTTGCTACTGTCACCGCCGACCGCCAGATCGCCTCGGTGGCGCTGGATGTCGATGACACCACCACACTAACCAGTGACGGCACCACCAAGGGCTTCCCGATCTGGTCACCTAACAGTGACCTGATTGTCTACACAGTCGCCTCCGGTGATGGTCGCCAGTACCTCGCTGTGATGCGAACGGACGGCACCAACCAGGAAATCATCACACCGGCCTTTGCCGCAGGCCCGACTAATGCCACCGCCCCGATTGATCTCTACCTCGGTTATTCCTGGGGCAACTAACCCCGGCATCTTCTGATCTTAAGCGTATGGCCGCACGTGTGAAATTCACCGTGCGGCATTTTTTTACCGGATTGCACAGGTTCAAATAGGGTGCTAGAATGACCGGGGCTGCGCATACAAGAGGGCTAAGAACGACAACACGGGGTTAGGTTTTGTGTCAGGATAACAGGAGTATCCACATGGCAGAGCAACCCGTACTGGTACTCAACGCCAATTATGAGCCGTTGAATGTATGCACTACACGCCGCGCCGTGGGCCTGATGATGACCGGTAAAGCCGAAGCACTGGTAAATCGTAACGATCCGATCCGTACCGCATCAGCCAATTTGCCACGGCCTTCGATTGTGCGGCTCTCCTATATGGTTCAGCGGCCTCATCCACGGGTCAAACTCACCAAGCGTGAGATTTTTCGCCGCGATCACTATACGTGCCAGTACTGCGGTAAATCTGGCCCCCCTCTGACCATTGATCACATCGTCCCACGAACCAAGCACGGCCCGCATACGTGGGAGAACCTGGTAACAGCCTGTCCCTCCTGCAATCGACGCAAGGGTAACCGCACACCAGGTGAAGCCGGGATGCCCCTGATCAACAACCCCGCAGAACCAAGCGCGTCAGCGGAATATATGTTTGGCCGTATCGCGGAAATCAACGAAGGCTGGCAGGAGTACATCCGGGGCTGGTAAGAAATCGCCTGATCAGACGAGGGAGAGCCGCTTGCTCTCCCTCGCACTTTTGACATCGGGCCGGTTATTCTTCGGGCACAATCACACCGTAATCGCCATCCTTGCGGCGGTACAGAACATTGACCACCCCGGTATCCCCATTCAGGAACACAAAGAAATCATGGCCGAGCATCTCTAACTGCTCGATGGCTTCCTCATCATTCATGGGAAGCACCGCAAACGTCTTCCGGCGCACCACCTGACCACTTTCCATGTCCTCATCCAGCAACGTGACCGCAGTCTCATACCCTTCAAAGGTGGTCTCAGGTTCACGCGTGCGCCGTTTACCCTTGTATTTCTCGATACGACGATACATACGATCAACAGCCGTATCCACTGAACCCGTCAGGTCATCCGATACTTCCTCAGCCCGCAGGATACTGCCGCGAGCATGACGCACGGTGATCTGAGCCTTCTTCTGATCAGCACCACGTACCCCGGTATCGACCGCGAGGTCTACCCGCACTTCCTGGATGTCGGGAAGATAGCGATCCAATCGTTGAACCTTGCGTTCAATGTAGCTTTCAAGACGGGGCGTAACCTGTACATTCCGTCCGTGGATCGTGACATCCATTGTATGCTCCTTTCAGCACAAAGCGAGGAATCAAAAGGCCGCACAAACTCGTTGGATTGACCGGGCAATCCTGTACGGACAGGATAAACGGCAATTCAACAGAAGCATGTACGGTCCAGAGGCTCGTCCCTGTGATGTAAACCTGCTACTGCGCCACAGGGAACATTTATCGTTACAGATGACCTGCACGTGCCAGGGTAACCGCGGCAACCTGATTAGCGCCATGGGAGAGCAGCGCCTGGGCACAGGCATCAAGGGTTGACCCGGTCGTACAAATATCATCTATTATCAGTATACGATAACTTGCAAGATTTGGGCCAATCGATTGAAACGCATGACGTACGTTTACCCTCCGATCCACCGCACTGAGTTCAGCCTGCCGCTGATCCTGCCGGACGCGAGCCAGCAGATCATCCCGGTACAGGTCAGGGATGCCCCACTCGGTGCAAGCGGATTCGGCAAGCAGCGCTGCGTGATTATAGCCGCGCTGCGCCATGCGTTCGAGGCTCATTGGCACCGGAATGACAGCATCAAGCGTATCAGGTCGCGGTACCTGCTGCGCCAGGAGCCTCCCCAACACATGGCCCAGGGCCTTCACCCGTTGATACTTGAGGGCATGAATGGCCTCCCGCAGCACGCCCTCATATTGGTAAGCTGACTGGATATGCTCAACTGCCAGTGGGGAGGCCGCACAGCGTGAACACAGGTCACCGCTGACACCTGCCATCAGTGGATCAGAACAGCGGGAACACATCGGCTGAGCTGGTGGCAGAAAACCGGAAATGCAGGATGTGCAGAGGAGGTTCTCCAGGCGGCCACATCCCACACAGGTTGGCGGAAAAAGAAGGTTAAGCGCCCCATCGACCAGGTGCCTGACCCCTTTGGAAAAATCGTTCACACGCTAGAAGACCCCCAGCAGTCCACCACCGAAGAAGATGCGATATACCTGGATGATCGCAGGGCCAAGCAGCACCATCCAGATCGTCGGGAAGATGAAGATCACCATCGGGATCATCATTTTGACCGGGGCCTGCTGCGCCTTTTCCTGCGCACGCTGACGCCGCTTGATGCGCATCTGGTCCGCCTGAATTTTCAGCACCTTCGTGATGCTGACACCGAGTTGATCTGCCTGGATGATGGCACCGGTAAACGTGGTGATATCTGACACGTCGATGTTATCCGCCATGTTGCGAAGAGCTTCACGACGGGTTTTACCCAGTTGAATCTCGCGAATCACGCGGCCAAATGCCAGGGCCAACTCGTTTTCATCCCACTTCTCATGGACCTTCGACATCGCCTGATCAAAGCCGAGACCGGCCTCCACACAGATGGACATCAGATCGAGTGCATCAGGTAGAGTCTTGATGATCTCGTTCTGACGCCGCGAAACCTTGCTTTGCAGCCACATGGCGGGCATCACGAAGCCAAACACGGCACCGCCTACCCCGCCCAGAATAACAAACAGTGATTTCTGCCCCGTGATACGGAAGACCAGCAGCAGCATAAAACCAAGGCCCACAGCAGCAACAAAGCGCATCACCCACAAGATGGAAGGCGTGACGCCACTTGGATTACCCGCGAGGTTGATCAGACGCTGCGTTTTTTGCAGTGTTTCCTGCGGGGTGAACTGCGTGGTGAAGTTGGCGATCTGTTCCATCAGCGGCAGGATCACGCGCTGAGTAAACGGCACTGACATCTCGATTTCCTCGAGATTGGCCCTGATCTCGGTGGCGTCCACGTAGTCTGCAAGGCGCTCTTGCAGTGGGTCCACATCGCGATTACGGGTGACGGCCACTGCCACCAGCCCCAATGCAATCAACCCGCCGATACCAACCAGTATCCACGGCAGAATGCTCATGAAGTTGAATCCAGCCTGTGCGGCTTCAGCCGCTGTCCCTGCATCCATAGTATTCCCCCGTTACCTCAATGAACAGCGTCCGTTACACTTCAATATCGATAATACGCTGAATGACGGCCATACCGATGCCCATCATCGTCAGACCCAGCGCCACAATCGGCCAGCCACATGGAATCGGCAGGCCAGGAATATACGCCCCGCCCCGGTCTGGGCCAAAGAACAACTGGCCCATGTAGTCAGGGTTGATAAGCAGCAGGAACAGCGCGAGGAGGATCGGCAGCAGACCGATCAACGTACCTGTTGCGCGACCGGATGAGGTCAGCGTCCGAATCTCACCCTTAATGCGCACACGCTCACGGATCGTCTCGCTGATGGTATCGAGGATTTCCGCCAGGTTACCACCAACCTCACGCTGAATGTTCACCGCGGTAAACACCAGGTCGAGGTCTTCATTTTCAAGGCGGGAAAGCATGTTGTTGAGAGCCACTTCGGGTGGGATACCAATGGCGATCTCAGATACCACGCGCTTGAACTCAATGCCAGCAGGGTCTGGTGCCTCACGTGCGACAGCTTCCATCGCCTGCACCACACTGTACCCGGCACGGAGTGAGTTCACCCACAGGTTGAGAACGTCACCCAACTGCTCTGAGAACTGCTTCTTCCGCTGGTTTTGACGATACCCGACATAGAGACGCGGGGCGAACAGACCGGCGATAAAGCCAATCCCGGCAAACGCCACATTGCCCAGCAAAAGACCAACCGCAGCCAACGCACCCGCCGCCACGACATGGGCGAGCAGATATTCTGCGACGGTTAGCTTGAGGTCCGCTTTACGAAGCTGAGCTCGGATACCGCCCGCAAAACCCTGTGTTGCCAGCGCATTATCCAGGCGCTCTGCTACGATCTCACGCGCGCTCTTGCCGGCAAGGGCCTCCGCATCAAGTGCCTGCTGTTCGGTACTTGGAGTCCATTCACTGTCAAGGAAAGACTCAAGCTGGTCGAGCCGTTCGCTTGTTTTATCTTTACCCAGTAACGGCATCGATTGACTTCCTTACTAAACTTGTCAAGAACTGATCTCCATCCCCTTGATCTTAACGGCGTGCCTGGCCGATGCCAAAGACAGAGGGCGGAAGCTGGATACCCGCATCGATGATCTTCTGCATGTTCTTGGGCCGCAGGCCGGTCGGGCGGATGCGCCCAATGATACGTTCACCTTCCTGGCCCGTCTGCTCAAACTCGAAGATATCGGCCAAAGTGATGACATCACCTTCCATACCCTGAACTTCCGTGACACGGGTAATACGACGTGACCCGTCGCGCAGACGGTCGGCATGACAGATCATATGTACCGCCGATGCAATCTGCTCACGGATGGCTCGTATGGGCAGGTCCATACCTGACATCAGGCACATCGTTTCCAACCGGGAAAGCGTGTCACGTGGGCTGTTGCTGTGCGCCGTGCCCATCGAGCCGTCATGGCCGGTGTTCATCGCCTGGATCAGGTCGAGCGCTTCACCACCACGAACCTCGCCAACAACCACACGGTCAGGGCGCATACGAAGGGAGTTAATCACGAGGTCGCGGATGGTCACCTCGCCCTTACCTTCAATATTGGGGGGGCGGCTCTCAAGGCGAATGACATGCTCCTGCCGAAGCTGAAGCTCAGCCGCGTTCTCAATTGTGACAATGCGCTCATCACCCGGAATGAAACCGGACAGGATGTTAAGCAAGGTCGTCTTACCGGACCCTGTACCCCCTGACACGACAACGTTCATGCCCGAATACACACACGCCCGCAGAAACTCCATCTGCTGAACGGTCGTTGACCCGAAGTCAATCAGATTCTGGACAGTCAGCGGCACCTTGGAGAACTTACGAATAGTAAGTGCTGTGCCGTCAATCGCAATTGGCGGGATCACGATATTCACACGGGAGCCATCTGGCAGACGGGCGTCCACCGTCGGTGAACTTTCGTCAATACGGCGGCCCAGCGGAGCCACAATACGGTCACAGATGCGGCGCAGGTGCTCCTCGCTCTCGAAGTGGATCGGTGCAAGCTCAACCCGCCCCTTCTTCTCCACAAAGACCTTCTCGTGGCCTACCGTCATGATTTCAGTGATGGCCTCTTCATCCAGCAGGGTTTCAAGCGGGCCAAACCCAAGCAGTTCGGCAACGATCTGCTCATGCAGGCGGCGGCGCTCATTACGCGCCAACACGATGTTTTCTTCCTGCAGAATCTGGGTGAACAGTTCATCGATACGAGCGCGCAGTTCCTCAGCCTTGGAGAGATCAAAGGTTTCACCGGGGCCGAGGTCCTCCAGCAAGCGACGCTGAACGCGATCTTTGATATCGACACCGCCTGCCATGCCCACCGCACCATGCGCCTCGCGCCGGGTACGCTGTGGCTGCTGCTGTGGTGAGGACCCTCCACTGGCACCACTGGCACCACCGGCCCCACCGGAATCACCGGATGATTGCCCTCGTTCAATTCGTTTCAATAAAGACACTGAGGCTCTCCTTTTTCACTATCCTCATGCTACCAGTCAACTACCGTCCCACCTTTAGTGTACAGGAAAACGCTACCGACGGAAAAGCCCGAACCCGCCCCGTGACTGTTCCCCGGGGATTTCTTCGATTTCCTTGTATGATTCCACGATCAATTGTACCAGATCGTTGAGCGGCTTCACGGATATCACCTTGCGCGGGTCCAGCGTGATCAACGGAACACCACGGTTTACGGCCTCATCCGCTGCGCCGTCTTCGGGTATCTCTATCAGAACTTCGTGCTTCAGGAAGCTCGATATCTGCTCTGATGTAATGCGCCCAGTCTTGGATACGCGGTTCAGAACCAGCATAATGTTTTCGGGGGGATACTCCAGGCCGGAAAGCTCCGAGAACAGGATACGGGTGTTCTTGAGGGCTGGCATAGTGGGGGTCGCCGTGAGAATCAGCCGATCAGCAACCTGGATGACACCGGCCATCATATCATCGATCACCGTAGATGTATCGATAATGATGTAATCAAACTGCTGCTTCAGAGTATCCAGCATCGCCATGATCTGTGAGGCTGTATATCCAGAGACCTCACCAGGGTTGGCGGGCGATAGCAGCAGGCGTATGCCACTTTCATGCGAAACCAACGCACCCTCCAGCACAGCCGGGTCAATACCTTCGGGATCCTCCGCCATGATGGCAAGGTCCAGCACATTGTACTGGGCACGCGCATTGATAAACACGCCAACATCACCAAAAAAGATATTACCATCAATCAGCAGAATCCGGTCATTGGTCTCACGGGCAATGCCAATCGCGAGATTGACAGCCAGCGTGGTCTTCCCCACCCCGCCCTTCGGCCCCAGTACACCGATCACATGCCCCTGGGCACTATGGAAACCCGCTTCAAAGCCGGGGCCTCCCATACCGGGCTGCGGCATCGTCTGCTGGGGCACATCGGCGGGAATTTTTGAATATGCACGCTCAATGGCCGCGGCCAGTTCATCAGAGGAAACCGGCTTGGCAACGAAGTCAACGGCACCCGCTCGGATGGCCTCACGAAGGTAGTTCGGATCATCCTGCACTGATACGATGATAACCTGTACGCGCGGCATTTCGGCTGCAATCCGAGCTGTGGCAGTCAGGCCATCCATAACGGGCATGTTGATATCCATCAGAACAACGTCGGGATTCAGGGCTTTGATCTGCGCAATGCCCTCTAACCCGTTACTCGCTATCCCCACGATCTGGATGTTGTCTTCAACCTCCAGCAGGCGCTGAGTCCCCATGCGGGTATCTTCATTATCATCCACGATCAGTACTTTTATTTTGTCAGCCATGAATAGTCCCTTATGAAGATTGTTGCTGCATCCAGTATTTTACTTATTCTACTCGTTTAAGGGTTTTGATGCCCGAAACCCAGGGCCTGCATGGATGTGGGGCACCGATTTGTTTACTATACCCGGTACAGGTAGTGTGTCAAGCGTCCCGGTGACGTACAAAGCCCCACACGGTGTGTGAGGCTTTCCGGTTTAACACTCAGGCTGGCTCTTACTCGTAATCAGGCTCAACTTCAATGATGATCTTGGTCCCCTGCCCCGTGCCTGCATCAATAAACAGATTGCCCCCCACCAGGTTGACGCGCTCCTGCAATGCACCAAGGCCCAGTGCCTCGCTGTTTGAGGAGTCCAGCTTGAGATTACCCGTGCCAAAGCCGCGACCATTATCAGTCACTGTGACACGAACGATATCTTCAGCCAGTTCAAGCGTCACCTTCACCTCACCTGCGCCACGTTGGTCACGGGCATTGGCAATCAGAGCGGCTACACCCCGGAACAGCAGCACATCGAGATATTCCGCCAGCCGCATTTCTCGGCCAATCAGCATAAACTCAACACGGACATCACCTTTGTCACTGATATCCGCCACATAGCGCTTGAGTGTTGGCACAAGGCCGAGGTCGCCAAGCATCATCGGGCGCAGTTCAGAGATGAAACCACGCACCTTCTGGAAGGAATCGTTGGCGGATGACTTTACCTTGAGCAGTTCTTCGCGGGCACGTTCGGGGTCTTTCTCAAACCACTTAAGGCAAATCTCCGCTTGGAGGATGAAGTTAGTCAGTGAATGAGCCGGGCCGTCATGCATGGCACGGGCCAGCCGTTCACGTTCTTCTTCCTGCGCATCCATCACTTTGAGGATCATCTCGCGCGCATCGAAGCTCGCTTCATCGCTCTCCTCCTTCCGGTTGAGAAGATCGACGATCCGGCCCAGGAACTCCTGCCGCCCACGCAGCACATCCTGCTCCTGCTGGAGCTTGTCAAGCTGGCCGCGTATAGTCAACAATCGCTGCTGAGAGTCTAGCGCTTCGCTGTAGGTTTCTTTAAGCGTCAGGCGCGGTGTCGTTTCGAGGGCACCTTCCAGCCGCCGAACCTCCCCAATCACCGTCGCGTTGCGCTGGGTCAGTTGCTCAAGCTGCCCCATTGAGGCATTGATCTTTTGCGTAACGCTATGCAAATCCGCCTGCAGGGATTGCAGTTCTGCCTGCAGTGCCTCGAGCGCTTCTTCTTTGCCGGTCTTGACGGCCTCGTCGTTTTGCATTTGTGCAGCCATTCGTCGCTCATACCTCAATTAGACTAAGTAGGCTCTGCCTAGGCATCATCATCGGAGCCGGTATCCTTCAACCGGACCCATCCCCGTCTCAAAGCGAACACAGCGGCCTGTGTCCGGTCTTCCACCGCCAGCTTGCGCAGGATGGATGTCATGTGGTTTTTCACAGTCTGATGGCTGATATCCAGCACCCGTGCGATCTCTTTGTTACTCAGCCCACGCGTTACAAACTGGAGGATTTCCATCTCACGCGGTGAAAGCGGTGAGAACGTATCGGCAAGCTCAGCATAATACTGACCTGCAACAGCCTGAACGCCCTGATCCAGCCATGCATCCAGCCCTTCACGATCAAAAATCCGATCATGCACCACGAACTTACCTTCCCGCACCAACCGGATAATCTCCACCAGCCGCCCCGGATCAACCTCCTTGGCACAATACGCACTGGCCCCCGCTCGCATCGCATGGATGACCTGTTCGGCATCATCATAGGCTGTCAACATGACCACCTGTGTCCCGATGCGCTCTGCCGTAATCTGACGGGTCACCTGAATGCCGTTCATGAGTGGCAGATTGATATCCATCACTGCAACATCTGGCTTGAGTGCCAGGATCACTTTGAGCGCATCTTCCCCGTTGGCGCTCTGACCAACCACCTGAATATCATCGTACAGGTCAATATTCATGATAATGCCCTGTCGAAAGATCGAGTGGTCGTCAACAATATAAATGCCGATTGGAGACTCAGCTCGTTCCGTCACAATTCTATATCCGACTGTTTAATGATGATTAAGGTTGCGGGGAAAATGGCTGATGTATGCTCACTCTCCCTGCGTGATAGTCTATCACAGCCCTCTGAACATGGGCAAGCAGGCTGTGGCTTACCCTTCACATAACCGGTATACAGTCATCGGCCCCGAAGGATTGCCAGGGTAGCCGCCGTTCTTGCTTTCCTCGGTAGACCAGGCTGGGCAGAAGCGCGCATCGGAGACAAGCCGCTCATAAGCCTCGCTCCAGTCGGGAAACACGATCAGGTAGTCCGCACCCTGGTTAACCACGTAATCTGCCAGTGCCTCACCATCATTCATTATCGGGATGACATCGGGTGATACTAACCCCGCGAGATCAATCAATGTTCGAGGAGCATAGTAGCCCAGCGCGCCGATATCATGCGCGGCCAACACGTCACCGGGGCTGGTGTTATCAGCGATCCACTGTGCCGTCACAACGATCTCATCGCGAATAAAGGTGGTATCTTCAACATACGCACCTCGACCCAACACCGGCACCACCGCAATCAGAAGCATGGTGAACATGCCCAGCCACGCCGTACTGCCCAACCGAACCAGGATTCGGTCAGCCTTTGGGTTCACGGCAAGCAGCATCCCATAGACACCCACTGCCATCAAAAGCGGCATGGTCGGGATGGCGTATCGACCATGCTGGTAGGTCACCGGAAGACGTGCCGCATAAACCGCCCAATGAACCAGCACCCAGCCGACCATCGCCGCGACCCGCCAATCCCTCGTTTTGATGGCCTGAATCACAGCGAGTACAACACCGGGCAGCACAACAGCCTGCGCACCGATCAGCGAAACCTGCACCTGTGACCAGAACCTTATGAGGTATGAAAGCTGCCAAAGGGACACGTACTCGGTTTGCTTGGCATAAAACGTGTTAGGAAACAGCGAGCCGCTGATGCGGTTGTTCATCAGCAGGAATGGAACGAGAATGAGGCTGAAACCGACCAGTGAAGACAGCCCCCATCGCAGCCGCTTCCACAAGGTTTCTCTGCTAAGACCGGGCAGCACCAGCGCCAGCCCTGCGCAGCCACCGGCCAGCACCCCCTCCGGGCGCGCCAGCATTAACAGGCCTACCAGCACACCAAAAGCCAGGCCGTTTTGAAAGCTCCAGCCCGTTTTTTGCGGATGGTACGTCCGCATCCATACCCAGAACCACATCGCCACGGCGGCAAACAGGGCGGTCTCCATGCCAGAGGCCGACGCCCACACCAACTGCCAGCACCACCCTACCCCCAATCCGACCAGCAGCGTACCGCCCACGGAGAGATCGTCAAACAGGCGTGCCGCCCCCAATGACGCCGCGACCAGGGTCAGCAGGCCGACGAACAGCGTCCAGAAGTACGGGTCAACAGGCAGCAGGTAACCCGGCACCAGCAGCGGCACCCACAGGATCGAGGTGGACCCGGTCGAAGGGATACCGGGGATAAAGGCCCACTGCCCGCTTTCCGCGATATTGCGGGCATAGGTCTGGTAAATCCAGGCATCATCCAGTGGGTAGCCGCCTTGCCTCAATGCCACAGGCCCGGCCATCAGCACGAAGGCCAGCACCGCCAGCGCGATCAGCACACTATCCCGGTAGAGCGGAGTCAGTTGGATTCGATCCGTGTGTTCAGCCATGTCAGGACCCTTCTGGCAGGATGCGGTACAGGTAGACCGGCGTTTCTGATTCTGCATCAAAAGTCGATACCAGTTCCAATCGCGAGGATTTCGGCCCATTGAGGTACAGGTCAATCATTTCACCGACCACATTCTGATCGAGGACCAGGTACTGCGCCCCGTAATGATCCACCGCATCCAGCAGCATGGCCTCATCCCCGGTCGTCACTGGGATGCCTGCCCGCCCGGTATGGTAATAGAAGCCCGGCGCATTGTTGCTCATCACCGGCGCATCAACCGCGTAGCCCTCAGCATCCAGCACCGCGCCGACCTCGCCGTATACGCGGTCGGCCTCATTCCAGGCAATACCGCCGCCTTCCGCACCAATCACCTTGACCCCGACCATCGCCAGTGTGATGGCCGCCGCCACCGCGATCATCATCCCGCCAAACACCGGGGTTGAACGGTCGGCGTCCCAGTGTTCGATGTGATCCGCCGCCCACCGCACCGTAACCTCAAGCCCCACCGCCGCACAGGCCATCAACGCCGGGGCCAGTGCCGCGCTTGAATGCAGGTAAGCGCCGCGCAGCCCCACCTGCGCAAAACCAAGCGTCAGCGCGAGAAACAGCAGCCCACCGTAGATTAGGCTGGGTTGAATTTCACGGCGATCATGCAGCTTCCAGCCCCCCATCATCATCAATGGTATGAGGAACACCAGCCCCTGCACGCCGATCACGGTCATCAGGTTGCTCTTGAATGCCTCCCAGCGAGCCAGCAGGTTCGGGCCTATACCGGCGTCCAGTGCATAACGAAATGAAACAGGGTTCGGGTAGAGGAAGATGTCCTCGTAATCCACCAGCCACAGCGAGGTCAGCGCCGACGCACCCTCACCGGGCAGCAGCATCTCACGGATCGTCCACGGCAGATACAGCACCAGCAGGCCAATTAGCACCGGGAGGATCATGCCGACCTGTTTTTTTAACAATTCGCCGCGCATCCGGTACAGCATAATCAACACGATGACGACAGGCACCAGCACGCCATCGCCACGGGTGAGGGCGGCAAACCCCGTCAGCAGCCCAACACCCAGCCACGCCCACCATTTTGAGTCGGAACCCAGCCGCCCGGTCAGATACAATGCCCATCCTGCCGAAACCGCAAACGGCGTAAAGGTCTCCGGCAAAGACCAGTACACGGCATAGATGCCGGAAAACACCATCAGCAGGCTCGCGTACCAGCCCGTCCGCCGCCCTCCGAGCGTGGTCCCCAGCTCAAAGGCCAGCAGCGGCAGTGACGCCGACGCGAGGATATAGATGATCTGTGCGCCTGTAAACGGTGCGCTGGGGAAGATCAGCAGGCCGGGCAGCGCCAGCAGCGACGCCCCCGGCAGCCAATAGCTGAACAGTGCAACGGGCAGCGCATCGGGTGCGATGAGGTAGTTCCAGAAGTACGGCTCGACCGCTCCGCCATACCTCATAATCTGCGCAGAGTTGAAGTAATAGTACGCATCAACATACCCCGGCTGGCGCACCAGCCATGCCACCAGACCGTTAACGACGCTCCACAATAAAACCAGGATCAGGGTATCACGCAGGCGCAAAGTCACGGGGTTTCGCCTCCATCTGTACGGGTGTATAGCACAGCGAGGTCATCCTCATGGGCCAAATCCCATCCGGGCTGCATCCTGAGTGCGGCATCCAGCGTGCCGCCCGCTTCGATCAGCGCGGCATTGACCCCATACCCATCGAGGATCGCATCCCAGCCGTCGAGGGCATAGGTCACCTGCACATATTCAAGAACCTGCCCGTCACCGTACAGGTCGGTCCGTCCATCGATGAACACCGGCACCTCCGGGTGCCGCAGGATCAGGTAACCGCCCCAGTTGTAGCTGTTAAACAACACGACCGGCTCGGGCAACTCATCGAGGTGCACCGCCGCCTCGACCGGGAAACGCCCGGCCTCGGCGAGTTCAACCTGTTCCGGGCTGTACCAATAGGCCAGCATTGTCAGCGTCCCGACACCAAACAGCACCAGTACAATTACATTTACCAGACCCATCACCGGGGTCACCGGGCGGGTCCAGTTCCGGTTGCGCACGCCGCCCAGCCAGTCATCGAGATACAGCGCCAGCACCGGGGCGCACACCAGCGCCATGAAAGGCACGGTGCGCCATGACATCAGCGCCAGCAGACCAAACCCCACCACGAGGATCAGGTGACGGTCATCCAGCCGCCGTGCCGAAAGGCCCGCCGCCGCCAGCGTCCCGGCCAGCATGGCGTACAGCAGCCACGCCTCGATGCGGCCAAAATCCGGCGACGCCCACTCCTCAATGAACAGCGCCTCGGCGGTGCGGCTGACCGTCTCAATGGGCAGCAGCAGGTAGCGCGGGCCATAGGGGTTCAGGACGCCAATGGCGATCAGGCTCAGAACCGTGATCAGCAGCAGATGCCCCACCGTTTTCCACACATCCGCCGGGGTATCTTCCTGCGTGATGCGGGCCGTCAGCCAGCGCAGGGCCTCACCGACCGCAGCGAGGGTCAGGAGTACGATCCCCATCGCCCAGCCACCGTGCAGATTAGCCCAGGTCAGCAGCAGCAGGATGGCGGGCCACAGGGTCGCCCGCTGCCCTTGTTGATAACGCCACAGCATCACCCATAAGCCAGCAAACCACACGAATGAGATCATTTGCGGGCGAGCATTCCAGAACACCGCCGAAGCCATCGCCGCGAGGACCAGCACCACCGCTTCGAGCAGCGGGTCCACATCGATGACCTGCCGGACGATCAACAGGCCCGCCGCAGCACAGGCCGCCACATAGAGCGCCATGCCCGTCATGCCGAGCGGCGCATACAGCGCATAGAGCAGCACGTCCATCAGCCAGAACTCATTGAGCCACGCCCGCCCCGTGATGGTGTGTGACCAGAAATCCTGCTGAAGGATGGCGCGGTTCTCCACCATCCAGCGGCCCGATGCGAGGTGCCAGTACATATCGGTGTCATAGGTCGGGCGCATGGCAATGATCGCCACACTGACGACCACAGCGCCCAGCAGCACCCACCCTAACCGAACCTGTCGCAGCCGTCGGCTCATCGCAGGGCCTCCTCGATATAACCAGGTGGATCGCCAGGACCACCACTGTAGATGCCCAGTTCGGGCGGTGTGATATGCTCACTCAGATCATGGAACACGGTGTAAGGTCCCACCTCCGCGACCCTGTAGGTGATGCCCAGCACATCAAATCGATCCCGGAGGCGCTCATCCAGTTCAGGCAGGTTGGCGGTGATATAAGCCGGGTTCTCTGCCGCGATCACGTCGAGCGTGTAATCCGGGTAGCGATCATAGCCGTAGGTGTAGATGAGGCTTTCCTTATCGGGCAGCAGCGGCGAGAACGTGAGGCGGTCGCCGGTCAGAAAGGCAAACCGGAACGTTACCCAGTAGTTGCTGTAGGCATGGGTGATGCCGTGATTATCCATAAAACCGATCAAGTCCTGATCGTATTCATGGGGCAGCCGCGTGACCGCGTCAAACTGCGTAGAGAGTCCCGGCGGATCCTCAAGCGCACTCCGCAGCACCCCCCACCCGTTGAACCCCGCAATCAGGATCAGGAAAACGAGGACCACATCACCACGATAGGGAACCCGGTTACGGTCGAGAAAGCGCGGCACCGCATCAGCGACCAGCACGGCCAGGGCTGGATACAGTGGCAGAAGATAGCGCCCGGTGGGGTCCGCGCCAAACGAGGTCAGCAGGTACAGCAGCGGGATCACAACAAGGCTGCCGGCCAGCGTGCCGACCTTCAACCGCCGCTTCACACTGACAGGATCGGGGGCCACATCACGGGCCTCCAGCCATACAGCCATGCTGTAGATCGTCATCAGCAAGATACCAACCGGCAGCGCAATCCACACAACGGACCACGGCGGTCGCAGCCCGACCAGCGCCGTCAGATTGAGGAAGATCAGGTTAAACAGCCGCTCAAAAACGGTAAGCTGTACCCCGTAGCGGCTGCCGACCAGATCGCCAGCAGTAACCTGAAACGACGTCACCAGCCCCCACCACCACGGCAGCGCCCCGATCAGGAAGCCCGTCAGCCCCATGCCGATGCCCGCCCACGGCATGGTCCTGCGTCGATGCAGCAGGCCCGCCACCCCCAGCGGCAGCAGTACGCCGATGATCAGCGCCATCGACCACCACGCCAGCCCCGCAATAAGACCCGCTACCAGCCACAGGTAAAGCGGCACCCCTTGATCCAGCAGCAGCCGCCAGCCCAGCAGCAGCAAAACGCCGCCAAACAGCAGCGTTTCGACGTAATTACCCAGCGTGGAGGCGGTATACAGCGTGATCAATACGGGAGGAAGGGCCAACATCACCAGCGTGATCGCCAGTGATTCAAGGCGGGGTGAGACCTGCCACGATACCCGCGCATAGACCGCAATCACCACAGCATACAGCACGGCTTGCAGCAGCCGCATCGCCCCCACCGACGGCCCAGACAGCGCGAACAGTGGCACGGCCAGGTAGGCGTCCAGCGCGCCCATGTAACGCTGACCATAAAAAAACAGGGGGAAGCCGCGTCCGTGCAGGATGTGTCGCGCCATCAACCCGAGAATCGCTTCGTCTGAGTCAAATGAGATGCTGCCCGCAAAATGCAGCCCTGCGCGGATCACCAGCATCACGACGATGGCCGCCGTGGTCATAACGACGGCCTGCCGCATCACGATACGGGTCTTCGTTTCTTGATCCTCAGAGGCAGCCATCAGACCTCCCCTTCGGCGAGGCTGTCAGTTTACGGGTTTGCGGGCGTAAGCGGTCACAAGGTCACCGAAGTTGAGAGGCACAGCCCAATCTTCCAGCCCAACAAGGCGAGCCGTTTTCAGGATCAGGTTGGCAAGGAAGGGGCTGTAGGCTTCCAGCCGTGTGGTCAGGTAACCCAGGTGCAGGTAGCGACCCTGCGGTTTGACCATCGCCACCTCGAAACCCACGTCTTCCAGCATCTTTGCCAGCGTCCGGCGCGAGAAATAATAGATGTGCATCTCCATGTACCATGGCCAGCGCTTGCCCATTATCCGGGAAAACAGGCTGTCGATATCCATGGTATGCACCGCGATCCAACCGCCTGGCCTGAGCAGGTTATAGGCGCTTTCGAGTGTTTCTTTCGGCTCGGTGACATGCTCGATCACATCCCACATGGTGACCGCATCGAACGTGCCCACGCCGAGTTTCTCCTCATCGTCAGGCAGGCGGCCCTGCACCCCTTCCAGCCCGAAGGCGTGCATCTGCTCAACGCCCCAGTGCGATGGCTCCAGCCCTGCAGCCTGCCACCCGGCGCGGTTCGCTACCTCAACAAACACGCCAATATACGCGCCGACATCCAGCAGACAGCGCCCCTCTCCCGGCCCTGCGAAAGTCTCAAAGCGCTCCATGTGTACCTCAAAGGTGCGCACACGCGCCTCTTTTTCCTTCAGGTAGACGGGGTCCTCAAGGGTTTCGTAGTTCTCAGCGATGCTGCGCGCCGGGGGGCGTGGGTTGGCAAACACGAAGCCGCAGGTGGCACATGTCACGATACGGGAATGGACACCGTAACCGGGGTGCGTGCAGCGATAGGCCTTCCAGGCATCAGGGTCATCTTCCGGTGGCAGTGTGGAAGGCAGATGAACACGATACTCGGTTGATCCACACAGGTTACAGGGGATTTCCTGCCCGGAAACAAGGGATGCGTCAGTGGATGGTGTCACAATTCTATCTTTCACGATGTCAGGAACGGTTCAACAGGCGGCGGCCAAACAGCCGCAGCACGGTATAGATGGCCCTGGTAATCTCCTGCCGGGAAATCTTCGACTGCCCCTGCTTGCGATCCTCAAAAACAATGGGGACCTCACCCACAGTGAAACCCGCCTGCTGAACAAGAAACAGCATCTCTACCAGGAAGGAATAGCCATTTGAGAAAATGCTGTCGAGCGGGATAGTCTTGAGTACGTTCGCACGGTAACAGCGAAACCCGGCGGTGGAATCCCTGGCGCGCAGGCCCAGCAGTGTACGGGCAAAGGTGTTCGCCCCGGAACTCAGGATAATACGACGCAGCGGGAAATCAGGCGTGCCACCACCCGGCACATAGCGTGAGCCGATCACAAGGTCATAAGATGCTGAGGCCGCCACCATATCAGGGATATAGCGAGGATGATGAGAGAAATCAGCATCCATCGTCATGATACGCCTGGCATCCAGTTCAAAGGCACGTTTCATCCCTGCGCGGTAGGCCGTCCCCAAACCCAGCTTGCCTTCACGATGAATGACATACACGCGCCCCGGGTGATGCCCGGCAAGTTGATCCGCTATCTCGCCGGTACCATCCGGGGAGTTGTCATCCACGATAATCACCGAGACCTCAACCGGCAGATCCAGAATCAACGTGACCAGCCGCTCGATATTCTCGCATTCATTATAGGTCGGGACGATCACACAGGTTTCTATCACAATCAGCAGCTTTCGCAATTCATCAGATCAGCGATAATACTACGAGGAGAAATCTTAGCAACTCCCACCGCGGGCGTCAAACACTCCGGTTTCGCAGCAGCCCCCATACAACAGCGCCGACTACGCCCAATAAACTCAACACACTGATCAGCCCGCCGATGCGTAGACTTACCGGTCTGTAATGCCAGCGAACCACATGCTGCCCGGCTTCGATCTTAATGGCACGAAAAGCCCGGTTAGCTCGCAGGACGGGAACTGGATCGCCATCTACCTCAGCTATCCATCCGGGATAATAGGTGTCCAGCAGCAGTAGATAGGCGGCCCCCGCTGCGTTCACCTCGATGACGATTTCACCGTTTGATGAATCTTCAACAACAGCGATGCCCCCCTCCCCCACAGGAACACATGACACGCTTTTGCCGCCCGGTTGGCAGGCCGCCAGTGCTGCACGCGGCCACGGGTTTGGCAGTTGGTAGGCATAGACCGGGCCATGTACAGCGATCTGTTCCAGCAGAAGATCATCCCGTGCGGAGAGCCACACTGCTGCGCCCATTTCTTCATAGAATAAGACCGCCTGTTCCGATGGCAGGTCGTCCCCTTCTCTAAGTAAGGCGGCATGGACGCCGACCTGCAGCGGTTCGAAGATCGATATGGACGGCACACCGTATCCCATGTTCAGGTTGGGCAGATACGATGCCCGGTATGATTGCCAGTGTGCGCCGTCATCACCCAGGAACCCCCGGAAGGTCAGGTAGTCATCTTCACCCGTGCCTGATTCCTCCTCAACCCCATCGCGGAAGCTGATGTCCTGCTCGTCAGCAGGCGGCATAATCACCCGCCCACCCTCGGCGGCCTCGCGCACGACATCAACAAATGGATCGCTCACCGGGTCGTAGAAACGGGCTGATTGCGTTGGGATCAGGCCCCAATGCGCAGAAACGAGGTCAACCGCCAGAACGGCGACCACAATAAGCACGAAATACGGCTCCCAATTAACATTTCTATCAGCGTGACGCCGCAGCAGCAGTACCCCGCAGGCCGCAGCCAATACCACAGCCAGGCGCACGGTACCCTTTATCAATACCGGCTCAACCGCAAGCCCCATGTAACGCACCGCACCAACCGCGATCAACAAGGCAATACCAATCACAATCCCCCGCTTGGCCCAGCTATGCCCGGCGCGGCGCGTTGTCCAGCCACTGGCTCCGATTGCACCTAAAACCGACAGGCCAGCCACGACGAGGATCATCCACCGGGCCGGGCTGCGGAACATATCAAACGTGGGAACATGCTCATAGAAGAAGGGGAAGATCGGCGTGTTTTTGCCGAGCGCAAAGACAGTGGCAGTGACGACCACGATCAGGTAGAACGGCACCAGTGACAGGTGCGAAGGCGGCTCAATGCCCCGGCGCTCCCGCTGCCATGTGCTGATCGCACGAAGGGCCAGCAGCAGGGCCAGCAGACCGCCGTAGGTAGCATCCTCCCAGTAGGCACCATATCCGATATAACTATCCGCCGCCGGGGTGCCAAACAGGTTGGGTGATAACCACGTCAGGAAGCGCGCCGGGGAATACGAGTACGTCAGTGCGATCTCGGGATCAGTACCGCCAGACCGCTGTGAGAGCATCAGCAGTTCCGCCGTCGGGGCAAGCTGGGCCGCTGCGATACCGGCACCTAATAACACGCCAGCCAGCGCCAGCCCCATGAAACGCCAGCGATCCGGGCGGCGCGCCGCCCGGAATATCACATAGGCTGCCCCTAGCAGCAGTGCATAAAACGCGGTCTGTGCGTGGCCGCCCAGCAGCAGCAACGCCGTGATGATGGGCAGCATCCATATCGCCCGCTGAAACGAGCGGCTTCCTGTCTCGTTCAGTGCCAGCCCATCCAGCGCCCACAGCAGCCACGGAATCCAGATCGCGGTATTGATGATACTGGGAAACAGCATCTTGCTGATCAGAAACCCATTCAATGCAAATGACAATGTGCCGACCGCCTGCGCGATCAGGTCGAGGCCCAGCCGCCGCAGGTAAGCCAACATACCCAGCCCACCAATGATGACGCTGATCATCATCACAAGACCAATGGCGTAGCGCGTCGGAATCAGCAGGTTAAGCCAGTTAAGCGGATACAGGATCGCGGTCTGGTAGTTTGCCAGCAGCGGTGAGCCGCTGCCCGCAAGCCCGTTCCACAGCGGCATCTGCCCCTCGCGCAGCATCGAGAAGGCCATCTCCTGCCATGGGTAGAACTGCAACGAGATCGTGCCCCAATACAACACCTCACCGATCAGCAGCCGATGAAACAAAACCGCCACCGACAGGATCAGCACAGCGGGGACCAACCACAAACGCAGGCGCTCACTCATTGCATCCACTTTCTGCCACCGCCACCGGAACCTGCTCAACCGCACACGGCTCGACACAACCCACCTCGTACAGCAGATAGCCGTCATTCCCGGCAATCTGCGCAAGGCCAAGCAAGTCAGGTTCAAAGCACAGCCCGGCACAATCCCTCGTGTCATCCGGGGTCAGCAATATATACGATGCGCCTGAAATCTCAAGAAGCTGCTGGCTTTCCTCGGTGGTCAGGAAGCCGGAAAAGAACGCCCTGACGATCTCCTCCTTGACGGCACGATCCAGTGTCTCGGAGCGATGCCCCTGGAAAGCCAGCACCGGCGCATAGCCCGGCAGCAGGCTGCCCGCATCGACGTTGCTGATCACCACCGGGTAGCCCTCAGCTTCAGCCCGCAGAACCGAGAACGTATCGATCAGTGCCCCCTCGATGTACATCGGCGGCGTGGGGTTCATCGCTACGAAGAGGCCCCCCAGCACAAGGACCAACGAGGAAGGGGTCAGCATCAGCAGGATGCCCGCCACCCGCAGTTTGCGATAATCAACAAGCCGCCACACACCGTATGACGCGAGGACCGCCAGCGGCACGATTACGCCTTCCAGCAGGCGGCGCTGTACCGTCAATGGCAGGTAGACCATGATTGCGGTCAACACCGGCCAGATCAAGATAAGCTGCAACACCGGTTCTTCGCGCCGAATCCACAGGCCGGGCACCGCACGGATGGCGAGGTACAGTGGTACGCCATAAGCCAGCAAGTACTTCCAGCCCGGCGGCGAGCCAAGAATATTCTGTGAAGACCACTGGGCAAACGAGGGGTTCGACTGGAACAGCCACAGGTTGTACAGCAAATACGGCAGCGCAATCCCGCCCGCAATGGCAGCATATGTGAACGCCCGCAGCGGAAAGACCTGCGTCACCCCCCATCGAAACGCCAGCCACCCCGCGATCAGCAGGCCCACCAACCCAATATAGAACGGTACAAGGAATCCCATCAGCAGCCAGCTTCCGCCCGCCGCCAGCGCCCAGCACCACCCCTCCTCACGCAAGGCGCGGAACAACAGCCACCAGCCAAACAGCAGCGCCGCCCGCGCCAGCAGTAAATGCGGCAGTCCGTACAGCGACAGCCACGTGAACGCCTCCGGCACATACATCTCAACCGGGAGCGTATCCCATGTACTGGGCAGGAACAGCAGCAAAACCCAGCCCAGACCACCAATGACCACCGCCAACATCCACGCAAAACGACGCTGCCCCGGGGCCTCGACTACATCGGCAATAAAACGATACAGCACCACAAACAGCACCCCGGCGTTGATCACGCGGGCCGCATGAAAGATACCCAGCAGGATACCCGGTTCGATGCGGGCCCCCTGCCCACTGACCAGCCCGCTGATATACCCCAGCAGCAGGTAATAGGTGAAGATCAGACCGCCTGCCTGATCCTCATGGGTGTACAGCAGCCGGAAATTCAGCGTGCCGGAGGCTCCAAGGCGCATCTTGGCAAGGTAGGACTGTGTATCATCCAGCCCAAACAACAGCCCGCCGAAGCGCAGGGAATCGGTGGAGTTGAGCGCCCCCATGAGATAGGGCAACCCGGTAAACAGGATCAGCAGCAGGCCCACGCCTGCCACCCAGCGCCATTCCGACGCCGTGATCTTACGCATCATTCCCCCTTCTCAGCACGCCCCACCAGCCCAGCATCAGCAGCATCGTCATGATGGATACTGCCAGCCCTGCAAACACAGGGGCCGGGCGATAAGCCAGTGTCAGCCTGATCTGATCCCCGGAAACCGGCACTGAGATCAGGCCGTCATGATCACTCACCGGAACCAATTCGCCATCCACGGTGACATGCCAGCCGGGGTCATAAGCCATCGCTATCACAAGCGGGTCCTCACCATTTACTGCAATGACCTGCTCATCAAACGGGCGGTTCGGTGCAGCGTCACAATCAGGCGTGAGAGCCGGGGTATCCAGGTGATACAGCAGCCTGCCATCCACAGGCGTACCGTCCATTCCTTCCAGCGGGACTGCCGATATCACCCAGCGCACGCCCAGCGCCGCCAGCAGCTCCACATCTGGCGTGATCCCGGCTAAAGCCAGCTCAAGTGCGGTATCTTCTTGTTCAAGCGGCGGCAGAGCAGGCACCACCACCGAATACGCCAACCGCGTCACCCCGGCAGCCCTCTCGATCAGCGACGTCGATGCGGCCAACTGATAGGGATCAACTGCATGCAGCGTCGGGATGCGATTGGCTGCCGCAGCCGGGCCGATCAGATCAAACGACGGGGAGTAGACTCGCCCGCAGTCCTCACCGATGGCCTCGATCAATGCGATGTCCTGTCCCTGCCGGTTCATGAGAGGCCGACCTTCGACCAATGTTGTCGCCATCCATGCCGACATGATCACCTGAACGGCCATCAGCAGCCACAGGCCAGCAACTCGCGAGGTGGTTGATCGGCGGATACTATCCCACCAGATACCGCCCGCCGCCAGCGCCAGGGTCAGCCCACCGATGGCAAGCGTCCCGGTGTCGGCATCCAGCAGCAGCGCTCCGATGCCGGTCAATGCACCGCCCGCCATCAGCACAAATGCACCAACCTGTGCCCGGTTCGGTAGTGGATCGTCGATCAGACGCTGGAGGACCAGTGCAGCCAGCAGCGCCGCAGCCCAGGCGACGACAAACCACATCCGTGAAGGTACCCGGAACCAGCTCACCGCCGGGATAATCCGCAGCAGCAGCGGGAACAGGCCGCCGTACTCGCCCAGTGACCAGGCCACACCCAATACGATTAAGCCGCACAGCAGGCCAACCTGCCAGCGTGCCCGCTGAAACACAGCCGACACAAAAAACAACGCGGTCAGCACGCCGGGGCCCAGATAGGTCATCCACTCATGGAAGCCACCCGCATCCGGCATCAGCAGGCCGACGAGGTAGACCGGCGGCAGCGAGAATACCATCGCATCCGTCGCTGTGATGGCAGCGCGGGTCAGCGCGCTGCCTTCCGTCAGCAGAGGCAGTACCCGTACAAACGTCAACCCGATGATGAGGGTCAACGCGCCCCCACCCCATTTGATCAGGCCGGTGATTTGCAGCTCATCCTCGCGGTCAAGATGACGGGCCAGCGCATATAACACAACAAAGGGCAGCAAATAGAATGCGATGCGTACATCGGCCATGATGACCATGGCACTGAGGGCGGCGGCCCCCATCATCGCACGGGCGGATCGTTTCTCGATCAGGTTGAGCCATGCAACCATCGCCCACGGCACCCACGCCAGCGCATACAAAATATCAAGATGCCCGGCACCCAGGTGAGCCAGCATCCTGGGCATCAGCGCCAGCGCCCCCGCCAGCAGCAGGGATGGCACGCGCCCCAGGTCGAGCCGGTAGCCCAGCCGTATTGCACCGGCAGCCAACAGCAGCATATGATGATAGATCAACAGATTGAGATGCAGTGATGGGGGAACAAGCAGTACCAGCCACTGCGGCGGATACCATGCCAGCGTCAGCGGGTTGGCAGCGAAGGGCTGCCCCAACATCCGATCCGGGTTCCACAACGGAAACTGCCCGAACTGATGGACGCTGCTGCGGATAAACCACGCATTCGGCCAGTGAGAGAGGGCCGCATCGGAGAAATCAGCACCCGGGGTAAAAGGAAGCTGCCCCGGCGGAATCAACAGCGCCACACCAACCGTCAGCAGCAGCACAAAGCTCGCTTCGGGCCAGTATGTCCGCAGCAACAACCCGGCCCTACTGCCCCCGGAGTTCATCAGCATCGTAGATCGCTACACCACCATTGCTAAAAACAGGATGGGCCGTACCCAGGCAGGCTTCATATCCATCACCGATGGCGCGTTCCTGCCGACCCACGACCACATACGCCACGTCTTCGTTCCGCAGCACATCACACTCGCCGTCGGCATAGAAGGCAGTGACTGCCTGCTCACGGGTCTGTGCGTCGAGGGTCTCATAAGGATGAGCATAAACCACCCGCTGATCAGACAGCGGCATATAAAGGCTGATAATGGGCGATGCCAGTACCACCGAATCGGGAACGGCATCTTCAGAGGCCAGCCAATTCAACGCAGCCTGTTCTTCCTGTGTGATGAAGTAGTAGTTATCCCGGACCTGCTCACGAATCGGCACAATGGCCGCCAGGGGCACAAAGATCGCAACCAGCGTTGTCGGCAGAATCAGGGCAAACACCGCACTCAGCATCAAGGCACGGTGGGCACCCGCAAGGCCGGGGATGATGATGCGCCACAACCCGATCCCGGCAAACACCCCCAGCGGGAACATCAGGCCCATAGCAAAGCGACGCTGCAAGGCAAACGGCGTATACAACAGCACGATGCAGGCCAGCAGCCACCCTAGCAAAAAGACATGCCCGGCATCCAGTCGATCCCGCATGCCGTATATCCCTACCCCGGCAAAGGCCAGCATTGGGCCAAAGGCGATCAGATAATCCCACACCGGTGGGGATAATGTAATGTTCTGTAATGTCCACCCATGCAAAATCGGATTGTTGGATGAGACCGCCCACACAATATAAAGGTAGAACGGCAGGCCGAAGATCAGCAGAATCGCCCCCCATGAAAACTCTCTGACCGGGAACGTTTTGCGCTTGATCCAGCTATAGATCAACGAAACGCCAAACCCCACAGCCACCGGGATCAGCACAAAAGCCTGCATGTTAACCAGCACCAGTGTCCCCACGGCAAGAAACACCGTATAGGGGTTGAGTTCAGGATGCGGGCTGACTTCACCAAAGACGTTGACCGTCAACACATGAACGATGAACAGCACCAGTGCCAGCGCCCACGGGAAGTGCGCGTTGACATAGGCCGCCTGAAGTGGAAAGGCTTCTGGCAAAATCAGCAGGTCCGGGGTCAACCGGCCAAATGCCGCCGCAATCGCCCCGAAGCCACTGCCCAGTACAATCAGCGCCCACGTCAGCCGACGCTGGCGCACATCCTCGGTCCAATCCGCCACGAAGCGGTAAACCGAGGCAAACATAAACACGCCACCCAGCACGCGGGCACCGTTATACATCACAATCAGCGGCAGATTCAGGAAACGGGCGACATGACCAAGCAGCATGTGGAAGGTGAACAGAAAGACACCGTCATGGGGTTCAGACGTATAAGGCAGCGTAAACAGCCAGCTTCCGCTGAACCCCTGGTGCATCTTGGCAAGGTACGACATGCCATCGATGGGGTTAATCAGCAGGCCCGAAAACACCATATCTTGCGAGGCAACTACATAACCCCACAGGTACGGGATCGAGATGACCAACAGCAGGACTGCGCTGAAGATCACCACCCACTGCCATTCTGATTGTTCGATCTGACCATGTAACGCTGTAGGGCGGATCCGCTCGGCCCGGTTAGAGTTCATCACAAAACGCTCACTGTCTCAAGCGAAATACTGAGTGGTAGGCAGACAATTGGTGTGCCCTTTTAGGCAGTAGTATAATGAGATTCGCACCGTCTAGAAAGTTACAAATTCATCACTATTAACAAAACAGGCAGGATACGTGAATCAGGCAGGCTTATTATACCAGTTACAGCAAATGGATAGTCAGCGTGATGGCATCCTGAAACGGCTGAAGGAAGTTGAGCAGCGGCTCAGTGAGAATGCGGCCATCCGTACCGCTCAGTCTCAGCTTGAGCTGACGAAGGAATCCGCAGCTACCTGGCAGAAGCGCCTGAAAGAACTTGAACTGGAGCGCACCCAACTGAAGACTGAATCTGACACGACCGAAGAACGGCTCTACAGTGGTCGCGTTTCCAATCCCCGTGAGTTGACCGATCTGCAGAACAAACTGGCGGAACTCAAGCAGCGGCACGAATCACTGGAAGACCCCCTGCTGGAAGCGATGGAAGGTGTTGAGGCATCCGGCCAGGCGGTGATCGAGGCTGATACCGAACTGGCGCAGGTCAAGGCCGCTGAAGCCGATAGGATGGGTGAGCTTCTCAGCGAACAGGGAGAGCTTGAACCTCAATTGCAGGCGCTGAATGATGACATCGAACAAGCCCGGCAAAAGATCGATGCCGGTTCACTCCAAACCTACGATCTCTTACGAACCCCCCCCAGCAAGCTTGCTGTTACAGCGCTGTCCGGGGATGCCTGTGGCGCTTGCGGGGTCGAACTGACCACCCGCGATGTTCAACTTGTGCGGCGGGGGCGTGTCGTTCAGTGCCCCACCTGCCAGCGCATCCTTGCCACGAGCTAGTCACGCACAAAGGAGGGGACTTATGTTCGATGTTATTTCCGTGGTAGTCGGGGCGGCTGCCGCCGTTATCCTGGCCGGGGTCCTGTTCAGTCAGCGTGAGCGCATCCAGGCGCTGCGTGAGCGTGCTTCGTCACAGGTCACCGAGACACGCACCAAACTATCCCGCAACATGGAAGCCCGCTACCGCGACGCCGTGATTGGGCTTGCCAACGGCGCTCACCTGGCCGGGCACCTGGTTGAACTGGAACGAATCGCAGTCCTGCCCCGATTCTTCACCCTGCCAGCCCCGTTTGACCCCTCCGATGAAGACCCGGAGGGGCATGATAACCCGCTCAATATTATCCCGAAGAACCCCGATTGGCCGCAGGTACTGGCACCGTACCGCCTGCCCGGTGTGACGTTGGCAGACCTGCTGCGCAGTACCAACCAGATCGCGCTGCTGGGACTGCCCGGCAGCGGGCGCACGACCACCCTCAACCTGATCGGTATTCTGCTGGCACGTCAGACTGCCCAGGGACAGGCGGGCAGCCTGCTTGACGAACCGCGTATGCCTGTGCTGGCGCACCTCGGTGATATTGACCTGGGCCGCGAAACCTGGGGCGATGAGATCGATATCCTTGAGCCGCTGCTGGCCGCCGCGCGTGAAAGTCTGCCAGCGGCCACGCGGGCACTTGCCGTCATTCGTGGCGATATCGCTGCCGGCGATGCGGTGCTGCTCATTGATGGATGGGAGGAACTCCCAACTATCCAGCAGCGGCGCGTCATCAGTTGGCTGCAAGCGCTCAATGAACAGTATCCCGGTAACATCATCGTGATGACCGGCCCCGCCCGCGGATACGGCCCCTTGATCACCACGTTGGGCTTTACCCCTATCGTGATGATGCCATGGCACCATGACGAATACCGCGAACTGGCCCAGCACTGGGCCGCTGTGTGGTCAGAGATCGGCGACGGAGACACGCAGCGAGGGAACCTCGATGACGCCGTGACGGCCCTGCGCAGCCGCTCACCATTCGAGGCAACGCTCAAGGTGTGGGCCAGCTATGCCGGGGATACCGTCACCAACTCCCCCACGGACTGGCTCGACTCCTACCTATCCCGGGTCAACCCTGAACCCGATCTCCAGGTCGCGCTGGAGCAGGTCGCACGCGAGATGGTCGAGAAACCCCAGGATTTCGGGGCAGCAGTCGATGAGATAACCGCGCAGATCGATCTGATCCGGGCAAGTATGGCAGCCGACACCACCAATGCGATTGATTATGTGTATAACATCGCGCACCGAACCCGCCTGATGCGCGAGCATTACAGCAACCGCATCGCTTTCCGCCATCCGCTGATCATGGCCTATCTCGCCGCACGCGCTGTGAGGCGTGACGAAACCCCGGCTCGCTACTTGCTTGAACGCCGTACACCCATCACGGATTCCACGCTGGCCTATCTCAGTATGCTTGGTGATATCGCCCCCTATGTCAACATGGCCCTTGAAGACGGACCCTCGCTGTCACATGATGACCTGTTCCAGATAGCATACTGGGCCAGCGATTCTGACCCACAAGCAGCTTGGCGCGGGGCATGGTTCAAGCAGATGGCAGGGGTACTGCTTGGCCCCAGGCAATACCCCGACGCGCGTGAACGTGCGCTTTCGGCACTGCTGGCCGCCCGCGACCGCAACGTGGCGTTTATCTTCAAGCAGGGCCTCAAGAGCCAGGAACCATTCGTGCGGCTTCTCAGCGCGCTGGGGATTGGCGCACTGGGCGACCCGGAAGACGTGGTGCTGCTGGGCGAGGTTCAACAGGATGAGAACCCCGGCGTTGAGATGGCCGCCGTACTGGCACTTGGTGCTATCGGTACAAAGGCCGCGGTGAACTTCATGCTTGAAACTCTGCTGCGCAGCACCGATATGCCACGCCGTGCCGTTGCTGAGATGCTGGCGGCCAACATCGCGGGCGAGGGGCATGATATCTTGAAAGAAGCGCTTGAGGAGGAAGACCCGCTCACCCGACGCGCTGCCGTCTATGGCCTCGACCGGCTCGATGATGATTGGGTTATTGAGAAGCTCGGTGAGGTTGAGCGGCTCGACAGCCAATGGCTGGTACGTGATGCCGCCGCCGCATCAATTGAACGCCGCCGTCACCGTGAGGTGCAGTCTATCCACAGGCCACTGAAGCCTATCGAGATTGCATGGTTAAGCCGTTGGCTCGAAGCACGTGAACAGCTGCCAGAAGACGGTGAGCGTGGTATCACCCAGTTGATGCAGATGCTGCAGGCCGAGGACGATGCCCTCAAGCTGGGTGCCATTGAGGCACTCGGTGACCTGGGTGCCCCGTCTGCGATTGCGCCCTTATACAACCTGCTCAACCATCCTCATCCTGATATCCGTGACGCCGCGCACCGTGCCCTGACCAAGATCAGTGTGATGAACAACAGCCCCCTGCCCCAGCCTGCCATTGCCTGAAGTGTGGACTCACCGCCAGGCCGCCGCTATGCCCTGGGTATCAACTGAAAAGCAAAAGGAGCATCAAGATGAGCCGCCTGGCAGCCGGTACCCCGGCACCCGATTTCACACTCCCCAGCGACACAGGCGAAACGGTCAGCCTGAGTGACTACAGGGGCAAGAAAGTCATCCTGTATTTCTACCCTAAGGATGACACCAGTGGATGCACCACGCAGGCCTGCGGGTTCCGTGACGAGTATCCCGTGATCAAGGAGAAGAATGCCGTGGTGCTGGGCATCAGCCCCGATGACGTGGCAAGCCATCGTCAATTCAGAACCAAGCATGATCTCCCGTTCACGCTTCTAGTCGATGCCGATCACGCTGTTGCGGCAGCCTACGGTGCCTGGGGCGAAAAGTCGATGTATGGTCGCAAATACATGGGCATTATCCGCAGCCATTTTATTATCAATGAAGACGGCATCATACAGGATGCGCAGGTAAAAATCAGCCCCAGCGACAGTGTCAGCAAAGCGCTTAAGAGCATTGGGTAAATGCCTTACAAATCAGGACTTACGCAGTAGGGGGTTGATGCATCAACCCCCTACTGCACCATTGTGTTTTCAATAGCAAAGCCTCGGCAGAAGTTGATTGCCCCCTTTTGCCAGGTGCTTGCACCCGCGGGGGCGTAAAATCCGAGCCTGCGAGGATTTGGGGGTGTCATCTGCGTAAGTTCTAAAATAAAAACGGCCCCCGTCGGGGGGCCGTTTTTATTTGTGTTGATGTGAGCCTTACTCGAATGACGTTACACACCGCAGAAAGTGATCGTAGCTGGTATGGTACTCGACTTCCTCTCCAGCGTAGCGCAGCACGATCCGGTAGCCGCTGGTCGGCGTATTGATCACTTCACCATCATCGGCATCTTCACAGCCCAGCCGGGAATCTGACCATTCTGCAGGTTCTGACGTAATCAGTTCGATATCTTCGAGGGCGACTTCTTCAGCCTGGGCGAGATCAAAGCGCACCTGCCGAATGAACTCCGTCACGATAGGATCATAAATCTCCGAGGCCCCGATGGCGTTCTCACCACTAAAACAAACAAGCGCATTCCCCGCATCGCTCACATGCACGCGGTATTCCAGCGCATCAAGCAACGCGGTGACAAGATAACCGGTGACCGGGGTATCCACAATGGCCTGGCCGGGCTGCGGGCACCCCATGCTGCTATCAGGCCATTGCACCGCGATCACGTCAACCACCTGGATCGATTCAGCCGGGATGCCGGTGGCAGCTTCCAACTCCTGCAACGCGATTAAGGCAGGCTCAGTCCCCAGCAGGCCCAGTGATGGTGTAACGGTCTGAATCTGATCCGGGGAGATCGGGCTGGCATTGGCAGCAGGCGCGCCCTCAACAACGACCCCCTGCCCGGAACCGGGTGCATCGGTAGTCGGAGTCAAATTGTCAGCCGTTGGCGAGGAACTGCAAGCCGTTAGCATCAATGCAGTAAATACCACGGCCAGGATAGAGCGCCCGGTCACCAGGATCATCGAGGGCTAGTCATCGTCATCGTCGCCAACGATACCAGGAACGACGGCATGTACTTTTTTCTCCACCTCATCGGCACGGATGTTGTACACGCTGATCAGCTTCTTGCGGCCATCCGCCCCGGCGACGATCTCGACATCATCCTTACCAATTCCGAAGAACGTTGAGAGAAAATCGACTAGTTCGGCGTTGGCCTGCCCATCAACAGGCGGGGACATCAGCCGAATCTTAATGGTGCCATCGGCCTGCACCCCAATGATCTCGGTTTTGTTGGCTTTCGGCACGATCTTGACGGTAAATGCGGCACCGGAGCGCGCATCAGTGATATTGAGTTCTTCGCGGTCGCGCATCGGGGAATCTCCGATTTTCAGGGAATAAGAACGACAACTACAAAATAGATACCCCTAATAATAACAGAAAGCCCATGTTCACAATAATACACGGGCCTTACAAATTGGCGCTGTGCTACATAAACAGAAACGACCGCAAAACCTGCTGCAAAACAATGATAAGCAGAAACGCGATCATAGGGCTGAAATCGACCATGCCAGTCTGTGGCATGAAGGAGCGGATCGGGGCCAGGATCGGCTCGGTCAGATCATAGAGTATCTGCGCGATCTGGCTGCTTGGGTCAACGTTCAACCACGACATCAGCACGCGGGCCAGCAGTACAAATGAGTACAGGTTCAACAGCGTCACTAATACACGAATCAAAGCATCCACGTCAGTTTCTCCAGAAAGACAGATTAAGGTTAGGTATAGGTGCGTGCGCCAAACAGGGCACTGCCCACCCGGATGATCGTCGCCCCTTCTTCAATCGCGATCTCAAAGTCACCGCTCATCCCCATCGAGAGTTCAGGCAGGCCAATGCCGGGAATGCGTGCTTCGAGTGTATCCCGTACCATCCGTAAATCCCGGAACGCTTGACGGATCACAGCTTCCTCGGCCATGTACGGGGCCATCGTCATCAGGCCGCACACTCGCACCGCTGGCAGGTTAAGCATTTGATGCAGGTCAGCCTCGATGAGGTCCAACGCATCAGCGTCATACCCGTGTTTCGATTGCTCACCACTGGTGTTGACTTCGATCAACAAATCGAGCCGGCGATCAAGCTCAGCGGCTCGATCACTGATACGCCGTGCGATCTTGAACCGATCCACCGAATGAGCAACCCCGAAATGCTCGGCAACCGAGGCCGTTTTGCGGCTCTGTATTGATCCGATCATATGCCATGTCATGCCGGGTAAGTGTGCAATCGCTGTACCAGCGATCTTGCCCTCGAATTCTTCTACGCGGTTTTCACCAAAATGTCGCAGCCCGGCTTCATACGCCGCTTCGATACAGGCCGGGGGAAATGTCTTGGTAACCGCAACCAGCGTCACGGTATCTGGCGAACGACCAGCCCTTGCTGCGGCCTGAGCCATGCGCGCCTGGACATCCTCAATGTTGGTACGGATATCAGCGGCAGTCAGAACGCTCATGCGTCATTCCCCGGTATCACAGCCAGCATGCCAAATCGACCGGTCTTCCCATTTTCCGCCCGGTGCGAAAACCATTCATTGACGTGTTCAGCCGTACACATCGCGGCTATCTCAACCGACTCGACACCCGCAGCCTGAAGCAGGTGTCGGTTAGCGCTCCAAAGGTCCAGGTAGCCATGCCCCTCACGAGCAGAGGGGCGAACAAGACGTCCGGCATCATCACCAAATGTATTCACAACCTGCTCTATCACCTCCGGGCCAACTTCGTAGCTGCCAGGCCCAATTGATGGCCCTACCCCGGCAAGAATATCGCCCGGATTGCAGCCAAACGCATCACGCATCGTCTCAACGGCTGCCGGGCCGACCCCGGCCAGCGTGCCACGCCAGCCCGCATGAGCCATCGCCAGCACGCGCTGAACCGGGTCATACAGCAGCAGCGGGACACAGTCCGCAAAACGCATCGCCAGCGGGACCCCGGCATCTGCTGTGATAATGGCATCGGCGCGGGGCGGCGGATACGGCTGCTCCTGCCCATGACGGACGATCACGACATCGGCGCTGTGTACCTGCCATGTCGTACGGACATCCTCATCCCGCACGCCAAGCGCCTGTGCCATACGCTGACGGTTGGCCTGAACGGCTTGCAGGTCATCCCCAACGGTGGCACCCACGTTTAACGATGCAAAAGGCGGATTGCTGGCACCACCGGCACGGGTGAACACCCCGTGTGATACGCCGCCCGCCTCATTGATCAATTTAAACTGATAATAAACAAGACTGCCTGAAGTTTGACGAATCATCATGTCCAAAGTCTATCGAATCGGGCGGCCCTGTACCACATGACTTGTAAGATCGCCACGGCACATATACAATGCGCTACAGGCGGGGTAGTAACATCGTGAACAAACATCAGAAACCCACATCAGCCGATACCATCGGACGTCTAAAGCGGGAGAATCAGGAACTCCGTTTTCTTTTTGATTCCGCCACCGCTATCGGATCCTCGCTCGATCAGGGGCAGGTGATCACCGCCATCATGCGGCAGTTGATGATGGCGGTCAATGCCGAACGCTGCCGGTTGCTGCGTTACAACCAGGACGAGGACAGTCTCTATCCCCTTGCAGAGTTCCAGCAAATCATCGAAGCGGAACAGCAGGGCACCTCAATGAGCCTCGATAAAGTCCCCCCACACCACCGGGCGCTCATGGCTGGACGCCCCTTGATCAGCCACAGAACGCTTGACAACCCAACCATTGAACTATTCCCCGGATCACCGCAGCCGGCCAGCCGCGTCCTGATTGTTCCGTTGCAGATTGAGGGTGACCTCGTTGGAACCGCAGAAATTGTCAGCGCCAGCGAAGCCCCCACGGAATCCCTCGGTGATATGAACCGTGTCATGAAACTGGCATTGGATATCGCACACTTTATCGACACCGCATCCTCGGATTCCTCGGATCAACTGATTGACTACATGCGACGCATGGCCCTTTCAGCGGGCGGGGATACTTGCTCGGTCTTTAAGCTCGATGAGACCGGAACGATCATCACCCGGCTGGGCAGTTATGGCCGGATGATCTGGTCGAATGTGACTGAGGGCACCACAGTTGGGGAGGAATCTGCGCGGTCAGTGGTACTAAAAGAACACCGCATCGCCGTATTGACTCCGGACTCTGAAGAACTGAGTGATAACGAACACCAGTCTTTGCTGAGTGATTTGAGTAAGTCGATGCTGCTGGTCCCACTGGTTGTCCAGCACCGCACCGTCGGATTGGCGGAGCTGCACCATACGCACACCAGCCACACATACGATGACCATAAACTGAAGCTTATCCAGGCGTTGGTTGCACAGGCCGCGATCTCGCTGGAGAACGCTCGTCTTTTTGAGAGCCTGAATCAAAGCTTAAATGACCTCAAACAGACGCAGGCGCAGTTGATCCGCGCGGCTCGATTCTCTGCCCTGGGTGAGATGGCTGCCATGATCGCTCATCAGGTCAATAATCCGCTGACAACCATGCTTGCTGATGCCGAAATGCTAACACAGGACCTTGAACCAGGCAGTCTACAGCACCAATCCGCTGAGGCGATCCTGAAAGCCAGCCGACGAGCCAGCACGATCATTCAGCGTGTCCTGAGCATGTCTCGCGGTTCTGAGTCGCCGCGCCCGGTAGACATCCATGAAACGATTGACAACGCGGTAGAACTCTCAAAAAGTCATGGTGAGCGCTACGGCGTGGCCCTTTCGATCTCCGCGCCGGATGAAGACCTGCGCACGATTGCTATCCCCGGCCAGCTTGAAGATGTTTGGCTCAACCTGATCATGAATGCTGTCGATGCGTTCCGGGCAGCCAATCAGCAGGATGGCCTGATCACGATCCGGATCACACATCCTGCACCAGGAGGGACGATTCAGGTCAGGTTCCAGGATAATGGCCCCGGTATCAGTGAGGTCGAACTCTCCTCGCTGTTTGACCCGCTCTTTACGACAAAGCCACCAGGCGAAGGCACCGGGCTTGGGCTGTATATCTGCCAGCAAATCATCACCAATCACCAGGGAACGATTCATATCGGCAGCAATCGAGGCGAAGGCACAACCGCCCTTGTGACCCTTCCTATCCACCATGCCCCACCCCCGATTGATGAAGATGAGGATGCAGAAGATGACAAAAATACTAGTGGTTGACGATGACCCCGAGGTATTGGGGACGGTTTGGCGTGCGCTTAGCCGGGATGGTCATGAAGTAACGCTGGCCGAATCCGCCAGGCAGGCCCGCCAGCATTTGCGGGAAGATGTCCCCGATCTGATCATTCTTGACGTGATCATGCCCGGTGAAACCGGCCTGGACCTATGCCGCTCAGTCCGGACCAACACCAGCCTCGAATCCATCCCCATCCTGTTCCTGAGCGCTAAATTCCAGACGGATGAGATCGTGGCGGGCCTGGATGCGGGGGGCGATGATTACATCACAAAACCCTTTGAGCTAAAGGAACTGCGGGCACGTGTCCGCGCGCTGCTGCGGCGGGTTCCACCGGGTAGTGGCAACCGCCACATGCTCGATGTGGGGCAGGTCAGGGTGAACACGAATACCCTGCGAGCGCGCACGCCACACGCGCATGATATCCAGCTCACCACAACAGAGTTTCGTCTGCTGTACTATCTGATGCAAAGCCCCAACGAGGCCAAATCAGTTGAGGTGTTGTTGCAGGATGTGTGGGGATACCCCAGTGATGCAGGGGACCCCGACCTTGTGCGCGCACACATCCGCAACCTGCGCAACAAGATCGAGAAGAACAGCCGCAAACCTGAGTACATCCAGACCATTCACGGGGTTGGTTACCTGTTTAAACTAACCTCGGATTAGAGGATGTCCCCGGCTTCATCAAAGTAGACGCTCAATGACAGAAGACCCAAGCGCAGGTTGTCGCCATCATGCAGCGGATACCAATCCCCACGATTGATACGGATACCGTTCAGGTAGGTGCCATTGGTGCTGTCCACATCACACACTGAGAGCGCTTCCCCGTAACGACGAATTGCGGCATGAACGCGGGACACCCCACGATCCCACGCGCCCAGTTCAGTGAGGTTGATAGTCGGCACAACAGTCGTCAAATGATCAACACGGCCAAGTGTGATTTCTTTCTTATCCTCAATTGAAATCACCACCCTGTCTTCACGGCGGCCAAAATCGAGGATGAGTACCATTTCACTGTGAAAGGTATCTGTACCGGTTGGCTCCTCCGGTGCAGTTATATTGAGGTCGGACGTTTCCAACTTACGTGTCCCACCCGGTTTGGTGGGCTTATACAGATACTTCCCGCAGTTTGTGCAGAAGATCGCACTGGTGATGTTGTTGTGGCCACACTGATCGCACAGTTTCACGGATCACTCCCATTCTCCCCCTTTTGGCCGATCGTACCACGCTTTTTATTACCCGGCTGATGAAATAAGAGTCATCTCGTCCAGTGTCACCATTGAGAAACCACGCTCACGGCAAAAAGTGACATAGCGCTCTATCCAATATTGATCCTGCCAGCGAACATGCCATAGGGTAATATCCCCATTTTCTATGGCATCCTCGTTCTCAAGTGGTTCTGCACGAGCATGGCTGGGCACTTTGTTCCATAATGCCCAGGTCAACCCGTATTCCGCACCCACTTCAGCGAAGTGATCACGCGGGCCATAGTCGCCATAGGGAGCGCGGGCGTAACGCGCCTGCCACGCGGGGATGCCCAGCACCTCGGCAACGGTTTCGTTGAACTGGTCGATATCGCGGCGCAGATCGTCGGCAGTTAACTCCCCAAAGTTGTCGTGATTCATCGAGTGCCAGCCGATCACATGCCCCTGCTCCAGCCATTCATTCCAGGTACCGGGCACAAGGTCATCCACAGCCCTTACCCGGTTACCAACCGGGAACATGGTCATTTTCACGTCAGGGTTATCACGCAGATAATCCGCCATCCACCAGTAGATGACATCGTCCCACAGGAAATCATCAATGGTCAGCGCGACTTCGGCCACGTCAGATGAGCCAAACTCCGTAAACAGCACCTCATTATTGGCGGCAGGAGACAGGGTTGGTGTGGTGGTTGGTGTGGTGGTTGGTGTGGTGGCTGGCTCGGTGGCTGCCGCGGGAGAGGGTGCGGCCTCAGTGCGAGGAGCACCGGTCGCGGTCGGCAGGGCGGCAGGGGCCGGGGATGCGGTGGGATCAGGAACGGGCGCTTCCGTGGGGGCACACCCCGTCAATGCAAACAGGGCCGCCGCCGCCAGGCCATGCCCACCCAACCTGAGAACATCACGCCGGGATGCGGCACGACTGTTGCTGTTCGCCCCAGGTGTCATCATCAGTTGCATGCCCCGCTTTCATCAAAGTACCACAGGTTGAGGTTCCAGAAGGGGTTCTCATAGGGCAGCACATCGACGCCACATACATACGGCGCATGGTGCAGCTCAGCCAACGGCTGGCCTAATGGCACGGCAGGCACCTCGCCCTGGAACCGGGCCTGCTGTATGGCATAGGCGTTGATGCGATCCTGCCGGATCAGGGCACGGTTGGCATCGACGATTGCCAATGTCGCGGCCTCATCACACCATCCGGTGTAATTCTGCCCTGTGTATCCGTTGTACACGGACGGCGTATTGTCGACTGCCAGCAGCTCGACAAGCTGCTCCTGCACCAGCCAGCGTTCCTCCAGCCCGCTGCGGAACACCGCGGTCAGGTCAACCGGATGCAGGTACACATCTTGCCCGCCCCACAGGCTGAGTCCACCGGGGTCAGGTCGAACCGGGTAAGGGACCAGCGCCATATCAAATGCACGGGTTTGCAGTGGGCCATCAATAGCATAAAACTGATCCGCTGTTACCGGGATGGGTTGTACCTCAATGCCGAGCCGGATAAGGTCAGCTTGGATCTGAGCGGCTGCTACAGCGTATGAGTCATTATGATCGGGGTAGACAAGGTCAACGCGAAAGTCAGTATTTTCCTCGATCTGCCAGTTCCCACGTCCACAGGCGTAGGTTCCGCTGGCACCTTCATTCCGCGCGACACCGTCATCGAGCGTGGCGGACCACCCTGCAACGTCAAGACGACCATCAGTGGAAAGGGCACCATCGGCATAGGCCCAATGATTAGCCGGGAGCCAGCTACCCGGCAGCATTTCCCCGGCACCGAGAGCAGCAGCCAGCGCCTCACGGTTTAGCCCACCGGCTACCGCACGTCGCACAGACGTTTCCGCAAAGAAGGCCGGGCGTGATGTATCGGGCCATGTGTTAAACAGCAGCATATCCATGCCCCCCACGGGAATGGATGCCAGGGTCATGTTCGGCGTATCTACCAAACCATCCGGGACATAAGCGACGTCACAGGCACCACGGCCAGCCTCAGGCGAAAGCGCTGCCGTATCAGTGAAGAACCTGATTCGAATATCCGTGATCTCGGGGGCCGTCCCGGCGTAGTTTGGATTTGCGGTCAGCACCCAGTCGTCGGCGGCTTCCGCCACAACATATGGCCCTGCCGTCACACGGAAGGCGTCCGGTCCCGGAGCAAGCAGGTCGGCCTCCGTCAGTACATGGGCAGGCATAGGGGGCAGCGACGGTACATATGGGTATTCGGCACCTTCGGCACCCGTGAATCGCACGGACATCCCGCCCAGCCTCTGCACGGAAATCACGTCAAAGCGCGAGGCCGACGTAAACGAGGGCAGCGCCAGCCCCAGCATCATATCGTCCAGCGTCAGAGGTGTGCCATCTGACCACAGCAGGGAATCGTTGTAGGTCACATCAACCAGCACGGTATCCCGATCGGTCAGGCGTACAGTGCCTGCTTCAGCTGCTGGCAGGTCGGCCAGCAGCAGGCCCGGCTGTGCGATATAGTTTGCATCGATGGTGTAGACCGTTGGTGTTAACAGGGAGAGCAGCGCTGCCGATACCGGCGTATCAGCAGAAAGCGACGCAGGTGGCCTGATCAGGCATATCACCAATTCCTCTTTGAAAGGCTGCGCCTCCGCTGGCGCAGCAGGGGTCGCCTCAATCACAGGTTCAGCGGTTGCGATGCGCCCAGGTTCCGGTGAGCTGCAAGCAACCCACAATATAGACAGGGCCAGCAGGCTGCCCACAGTAACTGTTCGATTCAATTGATGCCCCCCTCAGCAATAAAAACTGCGTTAGTCATCCAGCCCCAGTCGGCTGCCATACTGCTTCTGATAGTACTCGCGATACTCGCCACTCTTGATCTTACGCCACCACCACTCATTATCAACATACCACTTGACGGTAGCCGCCAATGCGTCATCAAAGGTGTACTGATGCCCCCACCCCAGCGCGCGCGTCCTGGTGTTATCCAGCGCGTAGCGGCGGTCGTGGCCGGGGCGATCCTCGACGTATTTGATCAGCGACTCGGGCTTGCCGAGAATCGCCAGCATTTTTGTGATCACGTCGATGTTGTAGCGCTCGTTCTCCCCGCCGACGTTGTAAACCTCACCGGGCTTACCTTTGTGCAGCACGGTCAGGATGCCGTTCGCGTGGTCATCGACGTACAGCCAGTCGCGCACCTGCCTGCCGTCACCGTACAGGGGCAGCGGCTGATCATCAATGGCGTTGCTGATGAATAAAGGCATCAGCTTTTCCGGGTACTGGCGCGGGCCAAACGTATTGCTGCCCCGGGTGATCACAACGTTCATGCCGTGGGTTTCGTGGTAGGCCCGCACCATCAGGTCAGAGCTGGCCTTGCTGGCCGAATACGGGCTGTTCGGTTCCAGCGGGTCGGTCTCCTTGAAGAATCCGTGCGGGATCGAGCCATACACCTCATCGGTGCTGACATGCAGGAAACGCTCCAGCCCATGATCATGACCTTCACTGAGCAGCACATGGGTGCCCATCACGTTGGTTTGCAGGAAGGCATCAGGTGCGAGGATGCTTCGGTCTACATGGGTCTCCGCAGCGAAGTTCACCACTGTATCAATGTCGTTCGACTTCAGCGCACGGCGTACGGTTTCGCGATCAGCGATATCCCCCTGAATGAATTTATAGTTGTCCCGCTCCGAGACCGATTCAAGGTTATCGAGATTGCCGGCGTAGGTCAGCTTGTCAAACACCACGATGTGATAATCAGGGTGCTGCTTCATGATCAGCCGCACAAAGTTACTGCCAATGAACCCGGCGCCGCCGGTTACCAGGATGTTCTGCACGATGCACTGCCTTTGCATTTCAGGATCACAGGTTTGCAGCCAATGATTTTAGCGGGTCTCCGGGGATTAGGAAAACAAACCGGGAACCTGCGGCAGGCTCCCGGCCCAGAAATGCGATGTGTAAAAACAGGGGCAGCATCGTTCAGGCGTGGTACGCTCCGACACCAATCACACCCGGCCCACCATGTACGCCGATTGCAGGGGTGATCGGCTCGATGAACAGCGTTTCCGGGTGGTACTTCTCCCGGATGAGATCGGCGAACTCATGCGCTTCCTTCTCGGTATCACCATGAACAATCCCCACATGCAGCGGGCCATCCCCCTCCAGCCCCTCGAAGATGGCTGTGGAGAGATACTGCAAGGCACGGGTGCGCGTGCGCGTCCGCTCGCCTGCGCCAACTTCACCGCTGTCCTGGTCGATTGTCAGCGCCGGTTTAATCTGCAAGGCGCTGCCAAACCAGCGGGCCGCCCCACCGATCCGCCCGCCCTTGTGCAGATACTCCAGGGTATCCACGGTAAACCACATGCGAGATCGACGGCGGATGACATCGGCAGCGGCGATGATACCGGCAGCATTGGCCCCCGCCTCGCGGGCACGTGCCGCCGCCAGCACCTGGAACCCCAGTGACGCTGATACCGTTCGCGAGTCATAAATATGAAAGGGGATAGCTACTTCCTGCTGCACCTGGTGGGCCGTCCCCACGCTGCCGCTCAGCTTATCACTCACCAACACAGTGACGACTTCCTCCGCACCCTCCTCCTGCGCCTTCTCAATCAGTTCCATGAAGTCGGGCACAGTGGGGCGTGATGTCTTGGGATGATGGGGATCGGTGCGCAGACGTTTGTAGAAACCCGCCGGGTCTATCTGGGTCAGGTCATTAAGTTCTTCGGTGCCGAAGATCACATATTGTGGCACCACCAGGATGTTATATTGTTTGAGCAACTCTTGAGGCAGATCACAGGTTGAATCTGTAATCAGGGCAATCCGCTGATTTGCGACCATGGTAGTTCCTCTGACGTTTTGGTTAAAGGGTGTATGCTACTCATGATAGCATGAGAGGCGGCCTGCTGCCGCCTCCCTTGTCCCCAAAAAAAGAGGAACAAAATCACCATAACGTTTTGCCGGGTGTGGTGTTGCTTATGAAGATGTCTCACCAAGCAGAGCTGCCCGTTCCACGATTGTCATACCACCGGGGACGTGGTCGCTGTCTATCTCACGGAACTGATGGACATCAATCGACTGAAGCAGTGTTAATGATACCAGCAAGATGATGGACAAAACAGCAAACACTACAACATAGCCCATCAGATCACTGCCGGTGACAGCGCTGGAGACATCACGTACAGCCCCGGCCATGATCGACCCGACCATACGAGACAGTGCATCGGCAAGCCCCCACGCCCCAATGAACAACCCGATATTCTCCGGGGTCGTCATATCCAGCATGAGTGAGAGGTTGGAAGTCGTGGCGAAGCCCGTACCTAACCCCAGCAGTGTCACGCCGATGTAGAACACACCCGATGCACCGAGTACGCCGCTTACAGCGATCACGACGAAGCCCACCATTGCCATTGCGGCACCCAGCCACGCGATCTGCTTTTTGGTCAGCCAGCGCTGGATGAAGCCCGCGCCGATCAGCGTGATAAGCACAAAGGTACCCCAGATCGACGTAATCCGTGTCGTTGTGCTCACCGGCATATCGAACGCGCGTCCTGCAAAAGGTTCCAGCAGCACATCCTGCCCCAGCACCGCAGCCAGCAGCAGCACAAGATACACGAAGAACAGCCGTGCCTGGCGGTTACCCAACAGGACCCCGGCCATCTCACGGATACTGTGACGCTTACCCGTCGGGGCTTCTGTGTGACGCGGTTCAAGCCTGAACAGCCCCACAACGGCCAATACCGTGGACAGACCGGCCACAAGGTAAAAAGCCCGGCTGAGCGCAGCCGGTGAATACGGCTCAACGATGCGCCCAATGACCAGCGCCATCCCAATGATGGAGATGATCATCATTGAGAACATAGTCGCAATCGTGGTGCTGCGTCCCCGGGCATCCCACAGCTCAGAGGCCAGCGAGAAGTAAGAAACAGTGGCGAAGTTGAACCCCATCCCCCACATGCCAAAGGCCAGCACTGCCAGCAGCAACCCGCCCGGCCCCTCGGCCAGGGCAAACGCAGCCTGCGGAGCCAGCAGCGCCCCGGATATGCACAGCACCAACCCAACCAGGATATACGGGGTGCGCCGGTATCCGAAGATCGGATGGCGGTCGGCATAAGAACCAATGGCGATCTGCATGGGGGAAAAGAGATAAGGCAGGGCGATCAGAACAGCCACCAGTGTTGCCAGCAGACCCAGTTCATTGATCATGACACGGTTCAGCGTGCTATCCATGGGCAACACAGTCAGCGTCACCGCGACGTGAACCATGCCAAGTTGAAGGCGTTTCCACCACATAGGTATTTGCAACCCCTATAATATGATAATATTACTGAGAAATACTACATTTTTTCTCGATAATATTCAAGTATCCTGTGGAATTAGCAGAAACCGATGGGGAAGTTGGGTTCCACCTGTGTTCCGACGTGCCTCAACGCCGCAAATTGCGCTATGATTGAACAGTACCCGTGCCAACAGAAAGGACACACATGGGCATCCTGAAAAAGCTGTTCAACTTTGAGCCGGATGAAGATAAAGGGCTGTACTACTATATCAGGCTGGATCGCAGTGACGAGGTTGTACAACTGCGCTTTAACCCCGGCACTGACCTGACCCAGGATTACGAAACCAACGAGCGCGAGGTCCGTAAGACTATCATCGGGCCAAAGACATACAAACGTGCCGAGGCGCACTTCGTCTTTGACTCTGACATAAAGCTGGTTGAATGGGACATCTCCGGTGGGGAACTCGTGGGAGAACAGGATTGGCTCGATTTCCAACAGCAGACCCGGTAACTCCACAAGCGTTAGTGTGATGACCGGTATTCGTCGATCAGGAGCCTGGCTATATCTTCCGGGAATCCGTAGGCCTCGGCCAGATTGAGTTCGTAAGTACCTTCGAGCAGTTGGTCGAAATAATCGAGGGTTTCACCAACGCAATCAGCATCAGCCCACGCACGGCGATACCCCTGTGTAATGATTCGCGGTAAATCGACACGATGAACGCCGAACTCCCGCAGCCATTCATCGCGCTCACCCCCGACCCGTGCACCAGTACCAAGATAATCAAAATCGGGCGGCAGGGCGCACAGATCTTCCACTGCCTCAGCGTAAACCTGCTGGCGAACCTCAAGCGGATACCGACCCAGCCGAAGGGCAGGCACACCAAACCCAACAAACAGATAGGCCGCCAACAACAGCACAAACATCAGGCTGATATACTGGGTCGAAATTTGTGATTGTGGTTTGTTCATCACGCGCTCCATGAAACACAGCCACGGCGGCGCGTATCAGACCGCCAACCATGACTGTATTATATCGCCTTTTGCTGTGCTTCCGCCCCTGGAGTCAATAGGGTTCGGTTTAGCAAAAAGATTCCCTGTTTTGCCCCCACCCCGTAACTATAATGCATCCTCCCAACGGTTGATCCCTGGACGCAAGGGCGGATCATCCTGGTTTGAATACGCATTCCGCCGGAGGTTCCCCCTCCCTGCTGTGGGGGAGGGGGTCAGGGGGTGAGGGCAAATAGCCTCTTAACCGAACGGTATTGCCCCTAGGAATGATACAGGTCCCGCAGGTCGTCATGGAGGATGGATGTCAGGCCCATCGCCTCACGGGCCAACGCCAGCGTCTCCTGACCAATGGGGCGCGCTTTCTGCGCCCCGCTGCGCAGAATATCACGCACCGTATCCGGGTCTGCTTCGAGCTTCGCGCGGCGCTCCCGCATCGGCTCCAGGAATTCGTTGATCTTTTTTGCCAGCACTTTCTTGCACTCGACATCGCCAATCTGGCCCTTGCGGTAGCGGTCCTTGAAGTCCGCTACCTGCTCGGTATCCGGGTTGAACAGGTCGTGGTAGATAAACAGCGGGTTGCCCTCGACCGTACCGGGGTCCGTCTTATGGATGCGGTTGGGATCGGTGTACATCTGCATCACCTTCTGTTTGACCGTCTTCTCGTCATCAGCGAGCATGATGGCATTGCCCAGCGACTTGCTCATCTTGGACTGACCATCGATGCCAATCAGCACCGGTGTATCCCCAGGGATGAGCGGGTCCGGCTCCGGGAAGACGTCACCAAATCGATGGTTGAACCGCCGTGCAATCTCGCGAGTCACTTCGATGTGGCTGGCCTGATCCTTGCCTACCGGAACGAGGTTCGCACGGGGGATCAGAATATCAGCGGCCTGCAGCACCGGGTACATCAGCAGGCCCGCGCTCGGCTCCTCGATGTGAAGGTTCTGCATCACCTCCTTGAGGGTCGGAACACGCTGAAGGCGCGGCACGGTCGTCAGCATTGAGAACAGCAGGGTAAGCTCCGCCGTCTCGGGGACATCAGACTGCACATAGTACGTCACCTTCTCCGGGTCAATACCCGCGGCAACGTTATCCATCACCACCTCAAGTGCATTCTGGCGGGTCGCCATCACAGCGTCCCGGTCGGGATGTGTGGTTAGTGAATGATAATCGGCAATCAACAGGAACACCTCGTACTCATCCTGCAAAGCGACACGGTTTTGCAGGGTCCCCACGTAATGGCCGAGGTGCAGTTTCCCTGTCGGACGATCCCCGGTTAAGATGCGGCCTTTTTTGCCAGTCATTGACTCTCTCCATATAGATAAAAACAAAAAGCCACCCATCCCTTCCGGGACGAGTGGTTGTGAATACCCCCGTGGTGCCACCCCGCTTGATCGATGTGGGCATCGACCCTCTCGGCAGGTTCAGATCAGGCTGAACCCCTGACCCGCTAACGGAGATCACCCGGCCTCTCAGGCAACTCACCGGCCCATTCAGCATGGCAGGCCGTGCCGCGCTCTCAGCATGTGGCGGCTCTCTGTACGGCTGGGGCATGCATACTTATCCGGCTCATCGTTGATGAACGATATACCGCCGGACACTATAGCAAACCACCCTGCACATTGCAACCGCTGCGCTTTGCGTATTGGATCGGTCCGTCTGTATAATGGCGACGTGTTTTAATGACATTCAAGGCGAACTGAACACCATGCAAAATCCTAAAGGCCCCATCCGGCGCGAAATACTGACCTGGGATGATGTTGACAGGCTGATGGAAGTCCTGGTCGCACAACTTCGCAACACCGGCCCATTTGATTCCATGATGATGATCACACGCGGCGGTATCATCCCCGGTGGCATGATCGCGGAGCAGATGGATATCCTCAATGTACTGACCGCTTCCGTTGATTTCCCCATTGAAGTAGAAGGACGTCCGCTTGCGGTATGGCCGGAGTATCTGCAATTTCCGGCGGATACCCTTCTGACGGATCGTCGCATCCTGATCGTTGATGATGTATGGGGCAGCGGGCGGACATCAACCTCAGTCCGTGGGCGCGTCGAAGCGTCTGGGGGCAAGCCGTATACCTGCGTTCTGCACTTCAACCCGTACCGCTCCCTGTTTACCAAGGCCAAGCCGGACTACTACGCCGCCGTAACAGATGCATGGATCATTTACCCATGGGAAATCGACCGTGGAACCGACCGTTTGCCCACAGGCAGCCCGATCGGGTCCAACTAAACAGGGTGTGACAGGAATGGGAAATCTTGCTTATCCCGGCTTTTTAGCGGTGTTCACCCTGGCCGGGTTAGTGGTGGCTTATTTTGTGCTGGGGGAAGCGTTCAGCCTGATACGTGACGTTTTCCAGCATGCGCGCTCCGGTGACAGCCCAAAAGAAAGACCTCACAGGCGACAAAACAAACACGATACCGGGCCACTAAACCCGGATCGCGTCATCCCGCCATTTGAGGATCGTCAAACCGTGGAGCGCCTGATCACCTACTTTGAAGATGAAGAAGACGAAGTAACCACAAAACCGGGGTAGAAAAACGGACGGCATCACTGCCGTCCATTTCGTCTACTTATCGTCCGTTTCCTGTTCTAACAGGCCCGGCAGAGAAAGGCGGGTTTCCGTTGATCTGTCTTCCGCTGCGGCCACCTGCCCTCGAATCTGGCTGTCATCATCTTCCGGTTGGCTGAGTTCCAGCCCCTTCTGCGTAAAGCCGATGCGCTTTCGTTCCGGCTCAATTGAAACGACTTCCATCTTCACGGTATCACCACGCTTGACGTAGGAATGCGGCTCAGAGAGAGAGCCGTCGGCCATCTCTGTAACGTGCAGCAGCCCTTCGATGCCATCCGGCAGCACCACAAAAGCCCCGAAATCCACAACATTACTGACGGCACCTTCAACGATCTGCCCTATCTCGTAGGTCCCCAACACCACATCCCACGGGTCAGGATAGGTACGGCGCAGGCTGAGGGCGATGCGCTGATTATCGCGATCAAGCTCCAGAACGTAAACCGTTACCTCGTCATTGATCTTGACGACATCAGATGGATGTGGGACGCGATGCCACGCCAGTTCAGAGACATGCACTAAGCCGTCCGCACCGCCAAGGTCCACGAAGATGCCGAAATCGCGGATACCCGTCACCTTGCCGGTGATGATATCGCCTTCGTTGAGCGCCTTGATCAACTCTGATTTCTGCTGCGTGCGCCATTCACGTTGAGCCTCACGCTGGGAGAGGATCAGACGGCGACGACGCTGGTTAACCTCGATGACCTTGACATTGACCGTATTGCCCATGATTGCCTCATAGGCCGCGCGCATCTCATCACCACGCAGGCTGGAGTCCACATCAACCAGGTGGGAGTTGGGGATGAAACCCTCCATCTCGCCGAACTGCACCAGCGCCCCACCCTGGTTGTATCCCGTGAGGGTTACATCGGCCAGTTCCCCCGATTCAAGGAGTTCGGCAGCACGTTCCCAGTCACTGGCCTGACGCCCCAGGTTCAGGGATACCAGCAGATTGCCGTCCTTGTCGTTGGGGTTCAGCACATAGACAGGCACCACATCGCCGACACGCAGCTTTTTTACGAAGGTCGGGTCAAGCCGTTCGATATCCGCTGCGGGGACGATGCCGTCTCGCTTCACCCCGAGGTCCACCACGATCTCGAAGGAATCTACCATTAGAATCTCGGCATCACGGATGTCTCCGCGCTCCGGTTCATCAAAGTCATAGTAATTGTTTAACAGCTCTTCAAAGCTTTCCATCGTTGCACCTGATTCTGCGGATTGGTCCATCACAGTACCTTTCCAGGATTGTATTCCAGCAGATAACCTGCCGTATCCGAATTGGCTCTCATTGATCGATCTCTTTTCGAAACAGGGTGTTACGGCCCTATCCGGTCAAAGCCAATTATGGAGTCATATTCTCTTATTTTAAGTGTATCAATATCTGGGGATTCGTCAATAAGAATTACATACATCTTTTTTATTATCGTCGCCGGGACGTGCCCCGATGCACCATTGTCGGTTAGGGAGCAATACGGTATGTTCTGTGCAACTATTCTAACCACCTCACCCGAAGGGTGTGTTCAATGTCTGCCACTATCCCCGTACCGGATTCCGAATCCGGGCTGGCCGCCCTGCAAGCCATGCGGCAACAAGGTCATATCCTTGCCGCGCTGGAGACCTTTCACGCCCGGCTGGGCAATGTATTTCAGATCAATCTGCCCGGCTTCAAGCCGGTGATGCTGGTCGGCCCGGAGGCCGCACGCTTTGTGCTGGTGACGGGGCGCGATCAGTTTGCGTGGCGCAACGAAACCGACCCGGTAACAACCCTGCTTCAACGCGGCGTGCTGGTGGTTGATGGAGAGGAACACGACGGCTATCGTGGCACCATGACCCCGGCCCTGCACAAACGGATGCTAAATCGCTATGTGGGGCACATGGTCAGCGCAACCGATGAAATCATCACAACATGGGGCGATGGTGAGGTGGTCGATATGCTGGTCGAGATGCGCAAAATCGCGCTGCTGATCATCATGCGCAGCCTGAACTCGGTGGGTTTTTCCAGCGATATGCCGCGATTATGGGACGCGATCCTCAAGAGTATTGAATACATCTCACCGGGCGCATGGCTGATCTGGCCGGGCGCGCCACGCTTTGGCTACCAGAAACACCTTGATCGCCTGAATGGCTATCTGTTCGAGATGATCGCGCATCGACGCGCCAACCCGGTTGAGGACACCGACCTGTTGAGTGACCTGATCGCCAGTGGGCTGGATGACCAGCGCATTCGCGATCAGATTCTGACCATGATCATCGCCGGGCATGATACCAGCACTGCCAACCTGGCTTGGTCGCACTATCTGCTAGGTATGCATCGTGATGCGTTGATGAAACTGGTTGAGGAAGTCGATACGGTGCTGGGCGATGACGCGCCTACCATCGATAACATCGCTGACCTGACCTATACGGGGCAGGTCAGCGATGAAGCCCTGCGCCTGTATCCGCCCATCCACCTGGGCAATCGCAAGGCCAAAGCAGACATCGCGTTTGGTGAGTTTATGATCCCGGCAGACACTCGCGTGATCTATTCGATTTACCTGACCCACCGCCACCCCGAATACTGGGATGCCCCAGCAGAGTTCAGGCCGGAACGCTTTGAAGCCGGTCAGCGTCCCACGCCCTACAGTTATCTGCCGTTTGGCGGTGGCCCGCGAAACTGCATTGGCGGAGCATTTGCCCAGGTTGAATCGAAAGTGGTGCTGAGCCGCATCATGCAGCAGGCCGACCTGACGCTGGAGATGGGCCGCCGTATCGTGCCATCTATGGGAGCCACGCTTGAACCACGGCCCGGCGTCCCGATGCGCGTGCATAAACGAGGGTCATTCAGCGCAGTACACGCACCATCAGGCCGTCTTTCAACTCCCCGATGATATCCTGAATACGCGGCTGCGCGTCGTCGGTAGTAATAACCTGGTTGGCATTATGCTCATCAGCAAACGCGCGAATCTCGGTTACAGCCTCGCCCTCGCGGATGGTGATCGGCAGTGCCGCCAATCCTTCACACAGGTTGCTTATCCCAGACAGTGCCATACCTCGGCTCCTCATCAGCTTGTGATCAATCACGAACACAGCAGGAACGTTTGGGTACTGGATCAGCGCTGGATGATCTGCCCCGACATGATAACCATGAAGCCAGGCAACAGGCTTTAATCCGCTGGGCATCGCACGTTCCTCCATATTCAAAAAGCCGCTGAAGTATAACCCGCATGAATTTCTCCATCAGCGCTGTATACTCAACACAGTATATTGTGCTTCTTATCGCAATGATAACCCGTAAAGGAACCTTTGTGGCAGCCCCCTCCCCCCACACCCAGACAGCACCCCGTACCGATGACGGGGCTTTTATACGAATTGAGAATCTGGCCAAGAGTTACATGGAAGGCGGACGGCAGCGCGTTGTCCTGAAAGACGCCTGCGCCAGCCTTGATCGGGGTGAATTTGTCGCCATTCTCGGCAAGAGCGGATCGGGTAAAAGTACGCTGCTCAACCTGATCAGCGGTATTGATGACGTGGAAAGCGGCAAGATATGGGTCGATGGGCGTGAACTGACCGGCATGGGCGAACGCGCCCGCACCCTGTTCCGCCGCGAACACATCGGATTCGTGTTCCAGTTCTTCAACCTGATCCCGACGCTGACCGTGTGGGAGAATGTCGTGCTGCCGCTGGAACTGGGCGGTGCGCTGACTGCCGCAGGCCGCGCCAGCGCCGAGGCACTGCTGAACGAGGTTGGACTGCTGGATCGGCGCGAGGCCTATCCCGACCGCCTCTCCGGCGGGGAGCAGCAGCGCATCGCCATCGCACGGGCGCTGGTCCATGACCCGCTGCTGGTTCTGGCCGATGAACCAACCGGCAACCTCGACGAGAAGACGGGGAAAACCATCCTTGACCTGCTCGACCGGCTCACCCGGCAGGCGGGCAAGAACATGCTGATGGTGACCCACAGCACCGATGCCGCTGCCTATGCCGACCGCGTGCTGTGCCTGCAAAACGGCCAGTTCGACGGGTGCCAGCCCTCATGACCAACCGCAACCACTTCCCCGGAACCTTATGGAACGTTGGCTGGCGCTACCTGCTGCGCCACCCGTGGCAAACCATCCTGATGGTGGTCGGCATCATGCTGGGCGTGGCTGTGGTCATCTCCATCGACCTCGCCAACACCAGCGCCAGCCGTGCCTTTGACCTCAGCGTCGAGTCAATTGCCGGGCGCGCCACCCACCAGATCAGCGGGCCACCGGGCGGCTTCTCTGATGCGGTCTATACCGATTTGCGCCGCACCGGGGTTAATGTGGCAACCGCACCCATCATAACCGAATACGTGACCAGTGACGCATTAGGTGGCCAGACACTGCAACTGCTGGGTGTTGACCCGTTTGCCGAGACCCCTTTCCGGGATTACCTGGCAAGTGATGAGGGCGTCCCGGTGGCTCAGCTTGCGGTATTTTTCAGCCAGCCGGGGGCCTTGTTGATCTCCAGCGACCTCGCAGACACCTACGATCTGGCGCAGGGTGACGGTATCATGCTGATGGTCGGTGGGCGTGACCAACCTGCCTTCATCGCGGGCGTACTGGAACCGCGCGACAGACTCAGCCGCCGGGCGCTTAACGGCCTGATCCTTGCTGACATCAGCACTGCGCAGGAACTCACCGGGCGAATCGGCAGGCTGGATCGGGTTGATCTGTTGATCCCGGAAAGCGACATCGCCAGCATTGATCAAATCGATGTAATGCTGCCCGCTGACCTGCGTATCTCGGAAGTGTCCGCCCGGTCTGGCGCGGTCGAGCAAATGACGAGCGCCTTCCGCACCAACCTGCTGGCACTCAGCCTATTGGCGCTGGTGGTCGGCATGTTCCTGATCTACAACACGATGACCTTCTCCGTCGTGCAGCGCCGTGCCCTGTTCGGTACGCTGCGCTGCCTCGGTGTGACGCGCCGCGAGGTGTTCATCATGGTTGTCGGCGAGGCCGCCCTCGTCGGCCTGATCGGCTCACTGCTGGGCGCTGCGCTCGGCATCGCGATGGGGCAGGGTGCGGTCAATGCCGTCACCCGTACCATCAACGACCTGTTCTTTGTGTTGACGGTCAAGGGTGTCGCTATCCCGGTGGAAAGCGTCCTTAAGGGATTGGGCCTCGGCGTGGTAATGACGGTTGCAACCGCCGCCATGCCCGCCCTCGAAGCGGCATCGGTGCCGCCGCGTGCTGCGCTGTCCCGGTCGGGGCTGGAAAGTAAAGCTGATCAGGTGGTGATATGGGTATCAGTAGCCGGGCTGGCGCTGTTCCTGCTGGGCGGCGGTGTGCTGATGCTTCCCATCCCGGACCTCACCGTCAGTTTCCTTGCAACCTTCCTCGTCATCGTCGGGCTGGCGATGCTGACCCCGATGGCAATGCGCATCTTCCTGGCCGCCGCCGCGCCGCTGATGGGCCGGTTTATTGGGCTGTTGGGCCGCATGGCCCCACGTGATATCATCGGCTCGATCAGCCGCACTTCGATTGCGGTGGCCGCGCTGATGGTGGCCGTCTCCGTCACGATTGGTATCAATGTGATGGTCAACAGCTTCCGCCATACCGTCGTGATCTGGCTGGAGCAGACCCTTGTGGGCGATGTGTACCTCAACGTACCGGGCGGCACGCAGGTCTCGCCCAGCGGCTTGATCGACCCGGCAGTGTTAACTCTTGTCAGCGATTGGCCGGGTGTCGAGGCCGTCGATACGGTTCGCGCCGTCGAGGTCGAATCACCGGATGGGCCGGTGCATGTCGTGGCGATCAATGCCCCCAACACAGGCACCGACCGCCTGTTTCTTGAGCAGCAGGGCAGCCCGGATGCCCTGTGGGATCGTATGGAACGCGGCGAAGCTGTCACCGTATCAGAGCCGTTTGCGCGTAACCGCGATGTGTTCAGCGGCGATACACTGACCCTGTATACCAACGACGGCCCGCATACCTTCGAGGTAGTGGGCGTTTATTACGATTACGGGCGTGTATCGGGCAGTATCACGATGCCGCAGTCCGTATACCGTGATCTATGGGATGACCCGTCGATCACAGCCGTGTCACTGGACCTGGCTGACGGCATCGACCCGGATATGGTGGCAGAAGAACTTCAAATCGAACTCGCCCCGGTACAGGACCTGCTGATCCGGCCTAACCGTGCGCTGCGTGAAGACGTCCTCGTGATCTTTGACCAGACTTTCGCCATCACCGGGGCACTCAACCTGCTGGCGACCGTCGTGGCATTTGTGGGCGTGCTCAGTACGCTGCTATCCCTTCAGCTTGAGAAGGGACGCCAGCTTGGTATCCTGCGGGCCATCGGCCTGACGACAGCACAGGTGCGCGGGCTGGTGATGCTGGAAACCGGGCTGATGGGCCTGATCGCAGGGGTGCTGTCGATGCCGACTGGTTACGTCCTCTCACTGATACTCGTATACATCATCAACCGCCGCTCGTTCGGCTGGACGCTGCAAATGCAGGTTATCCCCGCTCCGTTCTTACAGGCGCTGGCGGTGGCTGTGGTCGCTGCGCTTTTGGCCGGGATATACCCCGCCATCCGGATGGGGCGCATGGTGACCGCCAATGCTATCCGATTCGAGTAAGTGTGGCATGGTCATCAGGGTGTTGAATTTAACGTGACGTTCTCGCTAGACTCTGTTGTACGTCAATCGAGTTGATGCCAGGTGGATCGACTTATCCTTTTGAGGCACAGACAGATGTCAGCAACCGTGCAGGACTACATCCTACATCATGTGAAGCGACTTGTCGGGCACAAGTTGTTCCAGGATTTCATGCACGTGATGTATGCTAAACGGCGCATACTATGTACCAAACTGCTGGTCATGGGTGCCCGCGATCAGAAGGCCCGCCGCGAAGCCCGCGCCATCTTTGCCCGGCATCAAAAGGCACTGCCCGTCGATCATCCCGACGCCCGCCTGATTGAGAGCCTGCTCAGTATCGACCGCCAAAACGCCCGGCATCTTAAGCGCATCATCCAGCTCTATGGCTGGCCCGCCCGCTCCGAGGTCGGTGACCGGGCATCCCATGCCGCGTGGCTGATCGCACATCATGCCGACCATGATCACATGTTTCAGCGCATGTGCCTGGAGAAGATCAGGATCGCCGTACAAAATAACGAGGCCCACGCAAGGGACATGGCTTATCTCACCGACAAGGTACTGGTGGCCGAGGGGCGACGCCAGGTATACGGCACGCAGGTCTTCGATACACGCAGCCTCGAAATGCTGTACAAATTAAGTGGTAAAGAACTCGAAGATGCCATGGCACGCATCGCCCACGGTATAAACCGCTCGGAACCTCTACAACCGCTGCCAATCGATGACATTGATCACGTGGACCGGCGTCGTGCCGAGGTCGGCCTGCCACCACTGCGGGCCTACATCATCCAGATCAACCGCAAGGTTAATGCCGGGCAGTGCAATCCCCCACATCACCAGGACATAATCTGAATACCTGCCTCGTCATCGATTGAAAGGGACTCCTGTGCATCGTTCTAATGGATGGATCGTGATTGCTGTGCTTGCCCTGGCTGCTGTGGTGGCCGCCGCAGGGTTTCTCACCAGTACGCCAGATCAGGCCGTCGAAGCCCGGATATCCGTCGCAGTTGCAGATGCAACCGGTTTCGAACGTGCCGACGGTCCGCGACCACTGACGTTCCCTGAAGCCCACGGCCCACACCCTGATTTCCAAACCGAGTGGTGGTACTTCACCGGCAATCTCAGTGATGACGCCGGGAATCGCTATGGCTACCAGTTCACGATCTTCCGCCGTGCCCTGACCCCGCCCGGCGACCGGGCCGAACGCGCCTCCGACTGGAGCGCGGACCAGGTCTATATGGCGCACTTCACCCTCACCGATGCCAGCCGCGACTCCCACCAGGCCTTTGAACGCTACAGCCGGGGCGCTGCCGGGCTGGCCGGCGCGCAGGCCGCGCCGTTCTCGGTCTGGCTGGAAGATTGGCAGGTCACAGAGGTTGACACCGATACATGGCACATCAGCGCAGCGCAGGACGGCTACCAACTGGAACTGGATGTGACCCGTACCAAGCCGCCCGCGCTGCAAGGCGATCAGGGCTACAGCCAAAAGGGGGAAGCCCCCGGCAACGCCTCGTATTATTACAGCCTGACACGCATGGCAAGCGTCGGCACCCTGATCTTTGACGGATATCAGGCCGCTGTGGAAGGCTGGAGCTGGATGGACCATGAATACAGCACCAGTGCATTGAGTGAAGGCCAGATCGGCTGGGACTGGTTTTCGCTGCAATTGGATGACAATACCGAGATCATGCTGTACTATGTGCGGCGTGAGGACGGCAGCGTCGATCCACTGTCAAAAGGGTCGTTCATCACATCTGATGGGGAAACCAACCTGATCACCTATGCCGGGGGCGACTTCCGCATCGAGGTGCTGGACACCTGGACCAGCGACTATTCCGGTGGCAGGTATCCGGTTGAGTGGCGTGTGACTCTACCGGGCCAGGACCTCGACCTGACGATCACGGCCTTGGTCGATGCACAGGAAAACACGCTGTCATTTGCCTACTGGGAAGGCGCAGTAGAGATCAGTGGCAGCAGAGACGGTGAGATAATCAGCGGCTACGGCTACGTCGAGATGACGGGTTACGCCACCTCCATGGCAGGACAATTCTAATGGATGCACAATCCCCTACCCCGAAGAAACGCCGCAGCCTGCGCATCGCAGCCGGGATCATCGGTGCAGTGATTGCTGTGGTTGTGATCGGACCGCTGGTGATCCCGATCCCACCACTGACCGGCACCGTACCGCCGGAAGACCTCGCGCGTGAGGGAAGCACTTTCCTGCCGCTGGATGATGGCGCTGTGACCCTGCATCTCACGGATCGGGGCGATGGCCCTGCCGTGGTGCTGCTGCATGGCTTTACCTACAACGCTGCCACATGGCGCTTCCTTGAAGATGACCTTGAGAATTCCTACCGCGTTCTGTCGGTGGATCGCCCCGGTTCAGGTCTGACACGCGTCCATGATGAAACCGCCAACAGGCTTAACCCATATAGCAACGCCGGGCAGGCCGCCCTGATCATTGAGATGCTGGACAAACTGGGCATCGATCAGGCTGTGCTGGTCGGCAACTCTGCCGGGGGTGGCATCGCGCTGATGACCGCATTGGAATACCCGGATCGCGTTACCGGGCTGGTGCTGGTCGATGCGGCGATCTACACCGAAGGCGGCGCACCTCCGTTCATCAAGCCGCTGTTCGACACCGCGCAAATGGACCGCATCGGCCCGCTGCTGATGCGCAGCTTCCCGCTGTGGCGCGAGAACTTCGCAGAGTTGAATTTCACCAGCCCGGACGCCATCCCTCCCGATTTCTGGAAGACCTACTTCATCACCACGCAGGCTGATGGGTGGGACCACGCATTCTGGGGACTGATGCAAGCCAGCGAACCCCAGGGGTTACCTGCACGGCTGGATGAAATCACCCAGCCGGTGCTGGTGGTATCGGGCGAGTTGGACGCTGTCATCCCGTTGGAGGAAAGCCTGCAACTGGCCCGTGATCTACCCGATGCCGGGATCGAGGTGCTGCCCGACTGTGGACACGCCCCACAGGAGCAGTGCCCGAACCTGCTGCTTGACGCCATGCAACCGTACCTTGTGCGGGTTACATTACAGCCGGTTAATCCTTAGCGGCCTTGTACGCATCCAGTGTACGCTGGCGTGCCTCTTTGTGATCAATAAGCGGAGCCGGGTAATCCGGCCCAATCCGCACACCGTGCCTGGCCTGATCCTCCTCGGACATCTCCCACGGCTTGTGGATGTATTTACCGGGCAGCGAAGCCAGTTCTGGCACCCAGCGGCGCACATAATTACCCCGTGGGTCGTAGCGCTCCCCCTGGCTGACGGGGTTAAATATGCGAAAGTAGGGCGCGGCATCAGTGCCCGTGCCAGCCGTCCACTGCCAGCCCCCGTTGTTCGAGGCCGGGTCGCCATCGACAAGATGCTGCATAAAGAATTCCTCGCCCCAACGCCAATCGATCAGCAGGTCCTTCACCAGGAACGACGCCGTGATCATGCGTGCCCGGTTGTGCATCCAGCCGGTTTCCACCAATTGACGCATCCCGGCATCCACCACCGGGTAACCTGTACGCCCCTCACACCATGCTTTGAACTGGTCCTCATTGTTGACCCAGTGAATGCGGTCATACCGTGGCCGGAAACTGCCTGAGCGGACATGCGGATAATGCGCAAGGATGCTGATGTAGAAATCACGCCAAATCAGTTCACTGAGCCACTTGCGGGCTGATTCCCGTGCCCCTGGGTTAGGGGCATGATCGATGGCGTAGCAGGCAGCAGCCGCCGCCCGCCGCGCTGAAACCATCCCCCAGCGCAGGTACGGAGAGATCACGGAAGTGCCATCCTCGGCCAGCAGGTCACGACGTTCCCCATAGCGATACACCGGGGCATCATCGGTCATCAGAAATGATTGCAACCGCGCGGTGGCCTGCTCCTCACCCGCCGGGAACAGGGGCAGCTCCGCTTGATCGGAGACATAAGGCGGGGCCTTGCCGCGTAATCCCAGCGCCGGGATGCTGTCAGGCGGGAACCACAAGTCAGCCTTTGCGAAGGGCGGAAAGGTCAGCCATGTGTTCTGGAACGGCGTGAAGACGATGTATGGGTCACCGTCATCCTTAAGCACGATACCCGGCGTACGCATCGCAAGGCCGGGCACCAGGGCCAGGGGTAATTCGGCCTTCACCTGTTCATCACGCCTACGCGCACGGAAGCTGTAATCCTCCTCGGCAAAGATGGCGGTCGCGCCGCTTTCCGCTAACACCGTGCGCAGCACATCCAACGGAGGCCCCTCCCGCACCATCAGGCGGCTGCCCCGTTCTCGCAGGTCAGCATCGAGGGCGCGCAGGCCATGTTCCATAAACGTCCAGCGTTTGTCCCCGGTATAGGGGCTGTGCCTGAAGAACGGATCAAGGACATAAAGCGGGATCACCGCATCGGCACCTGCCAACGCGGACTGCAAGGCGTGGTTATCAATCAGACGCAGATCGCGTCGAATCCACCAGATTGCGATCATGTCGGTTCCTCTCGCTGAAATTGTCTATTGATTATGGCGAGCGGCACGGTATTGTTCTACCCGGTTAATCTTTGCGTAAAAGACGACAGAGACGGTATGATGCAGTTACCTATGGGGAATGGAGAATATGGGCATGTCATCTTTATTGCCATCAGAAATTGAGGATATTAAAGCGTACCTCGATACCGGGCAACCACTCCCGCTCGTATACAAGCACCTTCTATTCCCCACTGATTCAACAGACATCGATACCGAGGACGACGACGAACCGAAAGCTCATATCCTCGTAGTGGACGACACCATCGATAACCGCAACCTGCTCCGGGATATGCTGAGCATCGAGAATTACAAGGTGGTTACTGCCGCAGACGGATTCCAGGCACTGGACATGATGCAGAACCAGGGCTTTGACGCCGTGCTGCTGGACCTCATGATGCCGGGCCTGAGCGGGATGGATGTACTCAAGCGTATCAAGGAAAACCCCAACTCCCGGCACATCCCCGTGATTATGATCTCGGCGAACAACCAGTTCCGCACCATTGTGGATTGCATCCAGGCGGGCGCTGAGGACTATCTCCCCAAGCCAGTCAATCATGTCCTGCTTCAGGCACGTGTCAAGAGTTCACTGGCGAGGAAACTCCTGCATGATAAAGAGACCGCTTACCACAACCGCCTTGAAACCGAACGCCAGCGCTCAGAGCAGTTGTTGCTCAATATCCTGCCGCTGCCAATCGCCGAGCGGCTCAAGGCCGGGCAGGACACCATCGCTGATACCTTCAGCGAATCCACCGTGGTATTTGCCGACATCGTTGATTTTACACATCTGGCAACGATGCTATCCGCCACTGAACTGGTCACCCAACTGAACGCCATCTTCTCGCAGTTTGATGCCCTTGCCGCAGACTGTGGGCTGGAGAAGATCAAGACCATGGGCGATGCTTACATGGCCGTCGCTGGTATCCCTGCCCCCCGCGAGGATCACGTCGAAGCCGTCGCGGAGTTCGCACTCAAACTACGCGATTCAATTACCGGCTTTGTCTCACCGAGTAACCAGCCCTTTGAGGTACGTGTCGGCATCCATACCGGCCCGGTTGTGGCGGGTGTGATCGGCTCCAGTAAGTTCATCTATGACCTGTGGGGCGACACCGTCAACACGGCCAGCCGCATGCAGGCCAGCAGCATCGCCGGGCAGATTCAGGTGACCAGTGCTGTCTACGACCGGCTTAAAGATCACTATCACTTCACCAATCGTGGCCTGATCGAAGTGAAGGGCAAGGGTCAGATGCAAACCTATCTGCTTGAAGGCAAATCCTAGCAGCGGGCAACCTTCACCCCCTGTAAAAACGACCTGTGCCATGATCGAAGTGTGCTAGCGTTAATCAATCGTCTCAGCTTTTCGCCCGGCCTTGCCCGTCCAACTTCCTAAGTCACATGATATTTTATATAATGCGCTCAGCACTGGGCTGATTACACCGGCATGACAATCCCGCAGGCTCTGGCGATGCTGTGCTATAATGCCGGGCGGTGAGGCTTACCTTCAGCAGCCATCTGCATGACGGTCAGCACACCAGGCCAAGTGAACACAACCAGGATGCGACCGGCCCCCTGAACTGAACCCCATCGGAAGGAACGAGTTGCCATGAATCGTCCAGACCCACGCACGTTCGCCCTGTACAGTTACTACCTTGCAATTGCCTCTGGCGGGCTGATCGTGCTGGCCTTCATTTTCTCATTTATCGAGAGTGTACGTTTTCTGACCCAGATGATCTGGCTGACCCTGATCACCAGTGGCATTGGGGCCTTCCTGGCCTATGCCGCCCGCAGTGACTTCGCCAGGATGAAACAGCCACCCGAGGAAAGCATCAATCACGCGCGCATCGGCTGGCGCAACAATCTACTGACCTTTGGTGTGGTCACGCTGCTGGCCCTGGTGGTGGTGATCTTGAACGTACTCTTTGCTGCCCGTTAGCTAATCAAGGAGGCTCAAAGATGGAGTTTATGCGTTTTGACCCGGACCAGGCTGCTCCGCTTGAGGGGAGCAGCCATGTGACGTTCATGCCGCTGCGGCGGGATAATCATATCGTGGCGATGCTGCTTAACTTTGGCCGCAGAGGGGATACCGGCAAGCGCGAAGTGGCTGCTGACGTGCTGGTGGTGGTGATCAGTGGTGAGGGCCGTCTGCGCTCTGGCGGGCAAATTGCCGACCTGAAAGCGGGCGATGTGGCTTTGCTGCCCGGCAACATTCTTCATCATCTGTGGACTTCGGACAGCCAGATGACCCTGGTGATGATGGAGCGTTCAGGCTGAAACAGCCTTGCAGGCAGGCGCTGAATACAGTACCATGCGAAGTTAAATATCCACCTGTATTTAATGGAGTCATTGTGGCCTCGATCCAGCGCGCAACGCTTGAAGATATCCCCGGCATCGCCCATGTTGTTGAAGCTGCCTGGCCTGATAATACGCTGCTGGTCGATGTCACGCAGGAGCAAATCACCCGTACCGACAGCGCCCTGTGGGTGATCCGGGCAGCCGGCCATGTCGCGGGCTTTGCGTTTGGCTTCCTCACCAAGAGCTACGACGATGTTCGTCACTGGGAGATCGACCTGCTGGCGGTTCATCCGCGAGTACAGGGCCATGGACTCAGCGGGAAACTGATCGGGCTGATGTGGAAGGAAGCTGAAGATCATGGCGTTGATCTGGCCCGGGCACTGGTGCGAATAGACAACACCCCGGCACAGAAAGCCTTTACCGCTGCCGGGTTTGAAAACGCCCGCCGTGTCCAGAATATGTACTTGTGGTCACCTATGGATGGAACGGCTCCGTCCAGCCAACTTCCATTTGGGGTGATGCTGCGACCTGTTGATACGCTGACCTATCGTGGGCTGTGGATCGAGGGGATGGACCCCGCCACCCTGCCACCTAATGCCCAGCGCGAGATCGTGACGGCGGCCCGCACGCAGGCCGCCGCCGAAGAACGATTCAATACCAGCGCTCTGATCCCGGCCCACAATGAGAACCGGCTCGCCCCCGACATGCGCTCGATGGGAGTGATGCAGGGGAGCTATCACTGGTGGACACGGACGAACTGACCCCTACCCCATCCCGCCACGGCTGGCACCATACGTGCCTATCATGCGATACGGGTACATATCCGGTGGAAGACTGACCGAATCAAGCCAAGCCACGTCGTCAGATGGCAGGCTCCAATCTGCCACGCCAAGATTGTCGTCTAACTGACCGGGGGTACGCGGCCCAATGACCACCGATGGCACATACGGCTTCGCCTTGAGCCATGCCAGCGCCACCTGGGATACCGTCTTCCCGTAGGTCTGCCCGATTTCACCCATCACATCGAGCGTGTCCCAGTTCTGCGGCGTGTTGCGACGCCACCATGCCTCCTCGACATCATCGCCAGAATTGGCAATGCGCCCATGATTAGGGACCTTGTCCCGTTTATACTTCCCCGTCAGAAAGCCGCCACCCAGCGGCCCCCATGGCAGCAACCCTACCCCCTCAGATTGCAGCAGTGATGGAAACTCGTACTCGATGCTGCGTTCAACAAGACTATACTGGTACTGCGCTGCAATGAAGCGCGGCCAGCGGCTGGCATCACTGGCCGCAAGCGCCTTCATCACCTGCCATGCTGTGAAGTTGGAGACACCGATATAACGCACCTTGCCCGTGGTCACGAGGTCATGCAACGCACGCAGCGTCTCCTCGATGGGTGTCATGTGGTCCCACATGTGCAGGTAGTACAGGTCAATTGTCTCCGTCTTGAGACGGCGCAGACTTTGCTCAACTTCAGTCATGATATGAAAACGAGAGAGACCCTCGGCGTTGGGATGCGGCCCGCGATTAAACCGCACCTTGGTTGCCAGCACGATCTCATCACGCCGCCCGGAGCGCTTGAGCCAGGTTCCAATGATCTCCTCGGAGCGCCCATCAGCATAGACGTTGGCCGTATCAATGAAGTTACCCCCCACGCTCACGTAGCGATCCATGATGCGATAGGCATCTTCGGCAGATGTGGTCCGCTGGCTGTTCTCTCCGAATAACATCGTGCCAAGACACAGTTCCGAAACCAACAATCCCGACTGCCCCAACCTGTTATACTGCATTATCCCATCCCCTGGTTCAGTAATAGCCTGCCATTTCTACCAGTATAAACGATCCTGGAAAAGCAAACAGACCCCTCACGGAGTCTGTTTCGAATGGGGATCCTACGATCTCAGTCACCGGGGTTAGCTGAAAGCTCATCCTGTTTGGCCGTGATGGCATCCAGCAACACATCGAAGGGCTTCATGAACTTGGCGACACCCTCCTCCAGAAGCTTTGCGGTGACATCCTCCATCTCGATGCCCACCCCGGCCAGCTTCTCAACCAGTGCGTTGGCCTCATCCACACCATCTTCCACGGTCTGGGCAACTACCCCATGATCGATGAAAGCATCAATGGTATGCGGCGGTGCGGTGTTGACGGTATGCGCACCGATCAGGGTATCAACATACATGGTGTCGGGATAAGCCGGGTCCTTGGTGCTGGTGCTGGCCCACAGTGGACGCTGTACGCGCGCACCCTTCTCCTTGAGGGCTTCCCAGCGTGCCCCCGTGAAAACAGCTTTGAAATCCTGGTAGGCCAGCTTGGCATTCGCGATACCAGCCTGCCCCTTGAGTTCATCTTTGCCGTCACCCAGCATATCGTCGATCATGGAGTCTACGCGGCTGACGAAGAACGACGCCACCGACGCCACATCCACTGAATGCCCGGCTTCTGCACGGCGTTCCAGCCCTGCCAGGTAGGCATCCATGACCTTGCCATACATGACACGGCTGAAGATCAGGGTCACATTGACGTTGATGCCGTTTGCAATCGTCTCGATAATGGCAGGGATACCGGCTTCCGTAGCCGGGATTTTGATCATCAGGTTGGGGCGGTTGACTTCCCCCCACAGGCGGGCGGCTTCGTCGATAGTCCCCGGTGTATCATTCGCAAGCGTCGGTGCCACCTCAAGGCTGACATAGCCATCGACGCCCTTGCTCTCATCGTAAACGCCGCGCAGCAGGTCTGCCGCTGCCTGGATATCGCGGATAGCCAGCGCCTCGTAGACCGTCTTCGCATCAAGGGGCTGCCCCTTAAGCGCGCTCAACTGCTGATCATAGGCAGTCCCGGATGTGATTGCCTTCTGGAAGATAGCGGGGTTCGAAGTCAGGCCGCGAATACCCTGATCGATCAGGGCCTTGATGCTGCCTGACTCCAGCAAATCCCGCGCGATGTTGTCATACCACATACTCTGTCCCAGCGTGTGAAGTTCGTTCAGTTTGGTTGTCATAGGTTAATCCCCTTTGTTTTCAGGTGATTGTAAACCACTCATGTGATTCCTTTTGATTATAGTGCAGGAGCGCATGGTTGTGCAGGATACAGCACAAATGACACGCGATTATTCAACGTTTGTGATTCGGCAGTGCTGTTGGATTCTGGGCCAGCGCGGGGTTAAACTCTGTGCTGTGACTGACTACACCTCCCTCAACCATCTACATCGCGATCTGAAAGCCTGCCGCATGTGTGCCGAAGCGGGGCATGATATCTTCTCGTCCCCGGTCTTTTCCGGGTCACAGCACGCTCGTTTGATGCTGGTGGGGCAGGCTCCCGGTGTCGAAGAAGCACCTGAAGGCAAGCCATTCAGCGGGGCGGCAGGTAAGCGCCTGTTCCGCTGGTTGGAACGTGCCGGGTGGACAGAGGAGACCTTCCGTGCCCGCTGCTACCTCACCAGTATCACCAAGTGCTTCCCCGGCAAGGCCAAAAGCGGCAGCGGAGACCGCGTGCCCAGCGCCGCCGAACGTAAGCTGTGCGCACCGTGGCTGCAAGACGAGATCGCACTGGTCGATCCGCTGGTGATCGTGCCAGTGGGCGGGCTGGCGATCCAGCAGTTCCGGGCGGAAAAGGTCAAGCTGAGTGAGGTGATCGGCACCTCATGGGCGTGGCAAAACCGCACCGTCATCCCCCTGCCTCATCCTTCTGGTGCCTCACGCTGGCACAACGATCCCGGCAACATCGGCTTGATCCATGAGGCGTTGTTCCAACTGAAAATGCTGAAACTGGAGCTGGAATTGTAATGGAAACCGAGATAACCCCTATCGAAGGCCTGCCAGAAAAAGGCGCAACGACAGAAAACCCGCAGGCTGAGCACCCCGGCTTCGGGATGCGGTTACTGTACTTCATGCTATTGATGTTTATGTATATGGGGATGCAGATCGTCGTTGGCATCCCCTTCCTGGTGGTGGCTGCCATCATTTACATGAACCAGACCCCGACAATTGACATGACGATGCTGGCGGAGTCACCCTTCAGCGTACTGTACATGATAGCAGAATCGAGGCCGGCATTGTGGGCCACAGTTCTGGCCGCCGCAACTGCCGCTGCCCTGGCAATTGGTGCCGCCCTGCTATGGCCGAAGATCATCTCGCGGGGGCGTTTCACCGGCGGTCACTGGGCAGCATGGCGTAACCCGCGCCACATTAAAGTATGGATGACCATTGCTGCCACCATCGTGATGCTGCTCGCAGTGGGGATTGGCGTTGCATCATTCTTCGAGGAAACCGAAGTCGCCCTGCAAATGATGCTGTTCTCAACGCCGGGCCTCGGGCTTTTCTCAGCCATCGTCGTAACGACCGTGGTCCCCGCCGCAGAGGAACTGCTGTTCCGTGGCGCGCTTTACAATCTGATGCTGCCAGGAAGCGATGACGCCCCACTCTCCCTCAAAGCCCATATCCTGCCTTTCACTGTGGTAACGTTGTCCTTCGGCCTGATCCACCTGCTAGCCGGGTTCGAGCATATCGGCTCTATCGTACAGGTCATTCTCCTCTCCGCCTTCCTGACAACGCTGCGCACCGTCAGCGGCTCGGTTAAACCCTCCATGCTGGCCCATGCACTATGGAATGGGGCTGCCGCGTTCGGGATGCTGGCAACCACTTATCTCCCCTTCTAAGCAAAGGTCATGGCATGATGCCTGCTCAACCAGGGTTCCACTCGTATCGATCTACCGTCTATGCCCGGAACGGTATGGTGGCCGCCAGCCAGCCGCTGGCGGCACAGGCCGGGCTGCGTGTTTTACAGCAGGGCGGCACGGCTGCTGATGCAGCGGTTGCCACGGCGGCGGCACTCAACGTCACCGAACCGACCAGTACCGGCATCGGTGGTGATGCCTTTATGCTGTATTATGATGCCGCTACAGGGGGCATCACGGCGCTGAACGGCTCGGGCAGGGCACCTGCTGCATTGACCCTCGACTATCTGAAATCCGAAGGCCTCGGGGACGGGGGCGGCCTCAAGCCACTGCCCCTGTTTCATCCACACACCGTCACCGTACCGGGTGCGGCGGCGGCATGGTTCGATACCGTGGAGAAATTCGGGAGGCTCCGGCTGACGGAGATACTGGCCCCGGCCATCGAACTGGCTGAGCGTGGTTTCCCGGTCGCACCACTAACCGCCTACTTCTGGGGGCGCGGTGCAGAGCGCCAGTTAAAGCACGCCCCCGGCGGCCATCAACTGCTGATCAACGGGCGGGCACCGCGTGCTGGTGACATCTTCCAGAACCCCAATCTCGCCGCGACGTTCAGGACGCTGGCCGAGGATGGCAGGCGCAGCTTCTATGAAGGGGCCATCGCCGAGTCTATTATCAGCGTGCTGGGCCAAATGGGCGGTGTGATGACGCTCGATGACCTCGCCGCGCATTATTCCACTTACGAGGATTCGATCAGCACGGTATATCATGGCGTGCGCGTCCATGAATGCCCACCTAATGGGCAGGGCCTCGCTGCGCTGCTGACACTCAACATCCTGAAGCAGTTCGACCTGCCCGTCGATCCGCTCTCAGCCAACCGGATTCACATCTTCATCGAGGCGCTGCGGCTGGCATTTGCCGATGCGCGCTGGTACATCGCTGACCCGGCACACGCCCCCACTCCGCTGGAGGACCTGCTCAGTGAGGCATACGCCGCTGACCGCGCGAAGTTGATCGACCCCGACAAGGCTACCGCCGACCAGGTACGCGGTGTGCCGGTAGCAGGCAGCGACACCGTGTACCTTTGCGCCGTAGATGGCGACGGCAACGCCTGCTCGTTTATCAACAGCAATTATATGGGGTTCGGCACCGGCATCGCGCCGAAGGGCTGCGGCTTTACCCTGCAAAACCGTGGGCTGGGCTTCTCACTGAACCCAAACCATCCCAACGTGCTTGAACCCGGTAAACGCCCCTATCACACCATCATCCCCGGCCTGCTCACCGACGCCGAAACCGGGGAATTGGTCGGCCCGTTTGGCGTGATGGGCGGCTTCATGCAGCCGCAGGGCCACGCGCAGGTGGTCGTCTCGCTTTTTGCTGATAGTCTTGACCCACAGGGCGCGCTGGACCAGCCACGTTTCTGCATTGAAGATGGCACAGTGGGCGGGCGTATCGCACTGGAAGATGGTATACCCGTTAGCGTCATGTCAGCACTCGCAGATCGTGGGCACCAGGTCCGCCCGGTCAGCGGGTACAGCCGCGCAATCTTCGGGCGTGGACAGATCATTCTGCGTAACCCCAACAGCGGCGCCCTGGCTGGCGGCAGCGACCCGCGTGCTGATGGACAGGCCGCCGGATTCTAAGGTGACAGAACCCCCTGACCTGCGGTAAAGTAAGCGCATTGCATATCAGCAGTACGAGGGAACCGATGGCCCAGCCGCCAAATCAGAAGGATAATGACAACCCGGATTCGATGGATGATAAGCCCGAAATCAGCGGCACCCAACCCTTGAACCGCGCCCGGAAATCACCACCGCCAGCCACGGTACTCGGCCCGGCCCCGGCCCCGGTTGAACTGCCGAAGGTCGGTGATACCAGCCGCATCAGGCTGGTGCCGCTCATTCCGAACCCACCGCCGTGGCGCATCATCTTTGCGATCCTGCACCCGGTACAGGCCACACTCGGGCTGGATGTACGCCAGAGCGTGGTCATTGGCCGTGTCGATGCCAACGACCCCAACCCTGCTGACGTCAATCTTGGCCCGTACCACGCCGCCGACTACGGCGTCTCACGCCAGCACGCCGGGCTAATCCCTACACAGGATTTGGTCTTCCTGGTCGATCTCGACAGCACCAACGGCACCTGGCTCAACGGCCTGTACCTTGACCCCGGTCAGCGCTACGAACTTCAGCCGGGCGATACGGTTGAGTTGGGCCTGATGAAGCTCGAAGTGCGCAGCATCACGATGGTGACGCGCTAGGTCCAGCGTTTGCCTGGGGGTCGCATCCGGGTACAATCGGGCACATGGAAACCAACGACGCCACCCAACAGGCCGCCGATGCCATTAAGGCCGCGAAGATAGTTGCTGTTTCAAGCGGCGCAGGCATCTCCGCAGAAAGCGGAATACCGACCTTCCGCGAGGCCCAGATCGGGCTGTGGGCACGCTACCGCGCCGAAGACCTCGCCACCCCGCAGGCCTTCCTCAAAAACCCGGATACGGTGTGGAGCTGGTACATACACCGGCTCGATCTAATAGAAGCTGCCGAACCGAACCCCGGCCATTTTGCCATCGCAGCACTGCAACACCTTGTCCCGGAACTACACGTCATTACCCAGAACGTCGATGGGCTGCACACCCGCGCAGGCACGCCTGCCCCCATTGAACTTCACGGTAACATCCGGCGCTACCGCTGCTTTGACCGCTGCCGCGGGGATGGTATCTACGTTGATCTCACAACACTTGACTACGAGAAGGACAAAGCCCCGACCTGCCCCCACTGCGGAGTCGGGCTGGTGCGGCCTGACGTGGTGTGGTTCGGTGAGGGCCTGCCTGCTGATGCGCTGGGCCGGGCCTACCATATCGCCGCGATGTGTGACGTCATGCTGGTGGTAGGCACCTCGGGTTTTGTGCAGCCTGCGGCCTCGCTGCCGGGCATCGCAAAAGACACCGGGGCCATCATCATCGAGGTAAATCCCGTGCAGACCATGATTTCATCAGAAGCTGACATCATCATCCGTGAGCCATCCGGTGACGCATTACCTCGCATCATCGAGGCATTGCGAGAATGACAAGCACAACGGCAGCCCGCCCACCCCTGCACTGGATAGTGATGGGTTTATGCATGATGTGTATCGGCTTGGCCGCATGTGCCGCCGACCCCGCAGCCACCAAACCGGTCGTATCAATAACCACCAGTGAACCACCGGTGCCCGATGCCCCCGGCGTGGAAACCGCGCAGGATACGGCCACGGCTGCCGAAACCGCTGCAACAGCGGGCATCGAGGCCACCACGCCCGCTGAAACGGCAGCCGCACCCACCGCTGCAGAAACCGGCACCGAAACCCCTACGCCCATTCCCGCAAACACCGCGCCGCTAGTCGGTACGTTTGATGTATACCTCGGCGCGCCGCGCTTTGACGGCGGCCAACTCCTGCGCTGGGTCGATGTGGCAACCGGCGAAAAGGTCACGGAGATCACGATCTTCCCGCGGGAGGGGACTGTTGTACGTGCCGGGACGTATGTATATTACACCACGCTTGAAAACCAGGTTCGGCGAGTCAACTCTGCCGGGGCCGTACAGGACGTCGTGTTTGCGGCCCCACCAGCTGATAGCGACTTCTTCCATTTCCTGCCGAGTGCCAACGGTGACTGGCTGGTATGGATGCACGCCAACACCGCCAGCGGGGCATACACCATTGAACGGGCCTTCCGGGATGGGGCCAACCTCGGGGTACTGGCCCGTGGTGCCGACGAAACGAACAGCAAATTCGTACTGCTGCGCGTTGCCAACGATGGCTCGACCGTGTTTTTTGCGGTGCAGCCCGAGGCAGTTGAGGTTAATGACGACTCGCCATTTGGCGGCGTATACGAGGTCGTTCAACTGGATACAACCACCGCCATCATCGAATCGGCCCCAGGGGAACCCGCCTGTGGTGACGGCGTATGTTCGGCGCATGTCTCACCAGATGGGGCCTTCCTCGCAAGGACGCCGCTGGCAGGCACATCGGCCAACGCCCTGATCGTGACCAACCTCGTCTCCGGGCAGGTCATCGCGCGATTCACCCCACCTGATTTACCTGCAGGCAGTGCGTATCAGGCCGGGTATCCGTTCTTTACGCCGGGCGGTGAAATCATTTATATGGTGGCGGTTGGCCCGGAGGGTCAGCGCTCATACCGCCTGTACATGGCAAATATCGTCACTGATAATCAGCAGGTCATCGCTGACTTTGGCGCTGAACGGCATCATCCACTGGGCTGGACTGGCGGCGGGTTCATCCTGTTGACGACCCGTGAGCCGGGCATCTATGATACATGGCAAATCGACAGCCGTGATGGCTCGGTCCGGCAGATCGCCGGGATGCTGTTCCTCGGCACGGTGATTCAGGAATAGGCGCAAGATGGTCAAAAAGCCCAGATGGACAACAGACGACCACCCCATTTACCGGCTGGAAACACGCCGCCGGGCACCGGGGGGGTTGATGACAGCGATGCGCTTCGGATGTGCACCGATGATCTTTGGCACGCTCTCCGTGATCCTGACGATATTGATTGTCTCGGTATCTCTCACTACCAGCTACCTTGAGTCTATGATCACCACCACTCTTGCGGTGGCATTACTGGCAACGGTGGTGGTTGGCATCCTGGCCGGGGCCATGGTCAATGTAGTCACCATTGCCACGACCGCCCCGATGGTTAGCGGTGAGGTTGAGATGCAAAGCTGGAACCTGCTGCGCACCACCGAACTCAGTGTCTACGAGATCGTGCTCGCCAAACTGGCAGCCTCTATCACCAGCCTGAAAGAACACCTCAGAGCGCTGCTTCTCCTACGGGTATTTAGCCTGATGACGGGCGTACTGGTATTTATCGTGCAGGTGCTGCGACAGGGCATTTACTGGGATGACCCGCAGAGGGTCGCAGCCATGCTGAGGCAGGGCACATGGATACCGATCCTGCTGGCTGTGACGATGGTTGGCATTTTCTGGCTGAGCCAGCCCCTCCTGCAGATGGCGCTCAATGGCAGCGTCGGCATGGCGGCGTCAGCGTATGGGCGATCACGCTCCGGTGCGATGGCCGTGGGCCTCGCCATGCGGCTGATTCTGTGGATCGTCAGTGCCCTACTGAACATCGGCGGAATCGTCGGGATTAGCTATCTGCTGAACCAGGTTCTGACTCCGCGCTACTCCAGCATCGACTTCCTGGCAATACTGCCACAACCGACTGCCCTGCAACAGGTATGGATCACCTGCAGCATGATCACCGTGTACGCGCTGGGTCTGATCGCCAGCCAGGGCGGGATCGCGTTGTTTGCGCTCGGTATCGCACAGCGGCGCAGCCGCCGGATCGGGGCATAACCACATGGCAGATTCCGACCTGGCGGGGTTCACCCGGCGCAAGTATCGCCGCACGGTACTGTTTTTCGTCCTGCTGGGTGTCAGCGTTCTGATCTTCGTGATCGGCTTGGGCGCGTTTATCCTGCTGGACCGTGGCCCTTATGGTGCTAACGACTTCGAAGATATCATCAGCTACGTGTTTGTCATGCTGCTGCTCGTCAATGTCGTGGTAGGCTGGGCGCTCATGCTGGCCGCTACAGCAATGGGTGGGCGGCACAGCCACAGTAACGACCACAGACGAATGTGCGTACTGCGCAACCGCCTGATCCGGGCCATCTTCCTGCTAATCGCTATCCGCATTCTCGCTATCGCAGCCCTGCTGATCGCAATCGTATTGGACCCGCCCCTCAGTGTGCTCATGGAATGGTCAGATATGGATTCGCTCACCCAGGCGACGATGCTCGCGTTCAGCGCCATCATCGTGCTGTACCAGGCAGTTGTTGGGCCATGGGTCCGCACAATCACCAACCTGCACCTGGCATCATGGGTGGCGTCATCAGCAGACCCACCTGAAAAATCATGGCGAGCCGTTGCAACACGCCTGATGCTGCACACCTTTGGGCTATTCATGCTGATCTGGGTTCAGGCCATCATCGGCTTGATCTTTCTCACCCTCACCGACCCGTTCGGGAATACGTCAGTAACCTGGGGCGTACTCTCCCGGTTTGCGTCCCTCATACAGAGATCATCGTCTGCAAAGGAGTTGCTCCTGTGGGGCAGCACCCTGCTGCTGATGACCCTGCACAGCATCGGGCAGGGCATCATCATCGCGGGGGTCAGGCTGTTGCCCGCCCGGAAGCAGGGGAAAAGCAGTGCTTAACGCGCATCGAGATGCGCGTTATAATGCCTCTATCCACCCGCCAAACACACCATGGAGAGTTACACCCCATGCGGATTTTCATCACGGGGCATCGCGGCCAACTAGGCCACAGCCTGCAAATTCACCTCAAGGACCACACCCTCGGCTTTGGCGACCTGCCTGACTGGGATATGACCAATCTTGAAATGGTACAGGATGCCCTGCACGAGTTTCAACCCGATGTCGTGATCCATGCTGCCGCGCTGACAAAGGTCGATTATTGCGCCAAACACCCCGTTGAAGCCGTGCGGGTTAACGGTGTGGGCACGTACAATATCGCGGTGACCTGCGCTGAACTCCATGCGTTGTGCGTGGCAATCAGCTCCAACGAGGTGTTCGACGGCGCAGGCGATCAACCGTACCAGGAATACGATCAGCGCCGCCCCATCAACCCCTATGGCTATTCCAAGTACGTCGCTGAACAGGTCGTGGAGCGTTACGCGGGCCGTTACCAGGTCGTGCGGACCTCGTGGCTGTATGCGGCGGGTGGCACGAACTTCATCCACAAAGTGATCAGCCGTGCGCGTGAAGGCGGACAACTGCGCATCGTGACCGATGAGGTCAGCACGCCCACCTATGTCGATGATCTGGCGGTCGCCATCGGCCAGTTGATCGAGACCGGGCTGCCGGGTATCTATCACATGGTCAACGAGGGCTACTGCTCCCGCTATGAGTTCGGGCAGAAGGCGCTGGCCTTCGCCGGGCTGGATGTCCCCATCGAGCCGATCACCAGCGATGCCTTCGTGCGCCCCTCGAACCCGCCGTTGTTCGCGCCGCTGCTGAACGTGTTCGGTGCAGCCGCCGGGGTCACCATGTGCCCGTGGGAAGATGCACTCAAGAAGTACATTCAAACGCATCTCAGCGAGGATTGACATGGCACAACCACGTCTGTTTTCCGTCGTCATCCCACACTGGAACGGCAGGCAGCATCTGCCAACCTGCCTCGATGCGCTGCGCAACCAGACCTACCAGCCGGTTGAGGTGATCATCGTCGATAACGCCTCAACAGATGGGTCACAGGCATTCATCCGCAAGCACTATCGTGAAACCCGGCTGCTTGAACTGCCGGAGAACCGCGGGTTCACCGGGGCCTGTAACGCCGGGATGCAGGCCGCACGCGGTGACTTCGTGTGCCTGCTCAATAACGATACCGAGGTCGAGCCAACATGGGCCGCTGAAGTCGTCGCAGCCTTTGACCGCCACCCCGGCGCAGGCATGATTGCCAGCAAGATGCTGTTATTCAGCCAGCGCGACCACATTCACACTGCCGGGGACTACGTGCGGATCGATGGCTTGCCCGGCAATCGCGGCGTGTGGCAGCCTGATGGCCCCGACTACAACGAGGAGATCGCGGTGTTCAGCGCGTGCGGTGGCTCCTCGACCTATCGCCGGGCGCTGCTGGATGATGTCGGACTGCTGGATGATGACTTCTTCTTCTCAATGGAAGACATTGACCTCGGCTGGCGCTCGCAGTTGGCAGGCTGGACCTGCATCTACGCACCGAAGGCCATCGTGTACCATCACCTTGCCGCCACAGGCGGCGGCAAAACCGCCAGCTTCTACGATGGCCGCAACACGATTTGGACACTGGTTAAGAACTACCCGCCCGAACTATGGCGTAAGTACCGGGGGCTGGTGATCGGGGCACAGTGGCGGCGCTTCACCGAGGCGCTGCGGGCATGGCGCGGTGAGGCTGCCCGTGCCCGGATGCGTGGCATGATCGCCGGGCTGCTGGGCCTGCCCAGGATGATCAGGAAGCGCCGCGTGATCCAATCCAGCCGCCGCGTGGATGCCGCCTATATCGAGTCGATGCTGACCCCCATCCCGGAGAAGGATTAAGCGCCATGCGGCTGGCCGTCATTGCAGATATCCACGGGGTCCTACCTGCGCTTGAGGCGGCACTGAGCGCCATCCGGCCACACTATCCCGACCGGATTCTCGTTGCGGGGGATATGATCGGCGGCGGGCCAAATCCCAACAGGGTTCTTGAACGGCTGGCTGATCTCGACGCCCTGATGATCCTCGGCAACCATGAAGACCGTGTGCTTCAGTTCATTGATGGTGGTGGCCCTGCCGGCTGGCGCGAGCGCGATCAATGGGCTTTCACCCGCTGGACTATCGACCGCCTGGCACCGGCCTCAGTGTCACTGCTGCGCGGATTGGATCACCGGGTCACCCTGCCCCAGGAGGGGCAAACACTCGATATGATCCATGCCTCACCGGGCAGCAACACACGGGGATTCTTCACCGGGCAGGAGCCGGAACTTATTGACGCCATCCACGTACTGAATACCGACCTGCTGATCACCGCCCATACCCATTACCAGTGGCATGTACAGCGTAATGGCTGGCAGGCCGTTAACCCCGGCAGCGTCGGGGCACCGGGCGGAGCACCGTCCGTACCTTTTGCGATACTCGATTGGCAAGATGCAGGCTGGCATGTGTCACTGCATCAAGTGGACGCACCGTTGACCGCCATTCGCCGGGCCTATGAGAAATCCGGGGCGCTGGAGGAGGCCGGGCCTCTGGCAAAGGCATGGCTGCTAACAGCGGAAAATCAGCATGATTTTGTATGGGCGTTTGTGATGCACCTCCAGCGCGTGGTGGGCCAGGCGGACCGTTATGACGGTGTCACTATTGATGATGACCTGTGGCAGCATGCCGCCGAGACGTTTGACTGGCATAGCCCACCCGCCTGAATTCCGCCTTGTGACGGTACTTACGATCTGGTAATCTTGACTGCTGGCAAATCAACCATGAGGAACGCATGAGCAGTTCACAGGACACCCCAATTCTATCGATAATTATCCCTGCTTATAACGAGGAAAATCGGCTGGCGCACAGCCTTGACTCGATTACGCAGTTTGTTGAAGACAACGCCGCGACTTACACCATTGAGGTGATCATCGTCAACAACAACAGCAAGGACGCCACCCCCGACATCGCGCGGGCTTACGCCGCACGCTTCCCCTACATCACCGCGCTGGATGAGCCGCGCCAGGGCAAGGGTGCTGCCGTACGCACCGGCATCATGGCGGGCCGTGGCACGTACCTGTTTGCCTGTGATGCGGACCTCTCGATGCCCATTGAGGAGGTCGTCAAGTTCCTCCCGCCTGAGCTGGAGGCCTACGATATCGCCATCGCCAGCCGTGAGGTCGAGGGGGCACGCCGTGTCGATGAGCCGGAATACCGCCACCTGATGGGCCGCGTGTTCAACCTGATCGTACGTATTCTGGCGATCCCCGGCATTCATGATACGCAGTGCGGCTTCAAGTCCTTCCGGCGTGATGTCGCCCATCAAATATTCCCACTCCAGACCATTGACGGCTGGGGCTTCGATGTTGAAGTGCTGTTCATTGCGCTCAAGCAGGGCTACAAGCTGATCGAAGTGCCGATCACGTGGTATCACATGCCGCAGAGCCGCATCAACCCCCTGCGGGATTCATTAGCCATGCTTGCCGAGGTGCTGAAGGTGCGTTGGAACGGGCTGCGCGGGCTGTATGATCGCAGGTGATCGTGACGAGCGCCTGCCCAAGCTGACCTTCGAGCAGGCCTATCTTGATGAGGGCGTGGTGCTTGTCGCCGGGCTGGACGAGGCCGGGCGCGGCGCATGGGCTGGCCCGGTGACCGCCGGGGCCGCCATCCTGCATCTTGAGCATCACGACCTGCTGGCTGAGCTTGACGGCGTGAAGGACAGTAAACTCTGTACCCCACTGATGCGGGATCGGCTGTTTGACCTGGTGACCTCCGAAGCACTCGCTTACGGTGTCGGCCATGCCAGCGCCGCCGAGATCGACCAGATGGGTATCTCAGCCGCTACCCGGGCCGCCATGATGCGCGCCCTCGCCGCGCTGAACCAACAACCCGACGCCCTGCTCATTGACGGGCGCTATACCCGTCTTCCACAAACTCCCCTGCCCCAGAAGTGCCTTGTGCGCGGGGAACAGCAATCGATCAGCATCGCCGCCGCCAGCATCGTAGCGAAGGTTTCCCGTGACCGGCTGATGGTGGAACTCGCTGCGCAGTACCCTGAATACGGGTTCGCCCGTCACAAAGGCTATGGCACCGCCCAGCATCGCCGCGCACTTCAAACACACGGACCCTGCCCCGAACACCGGCACAGCTTCCGCCCTATCCGGAACAGGCTGATCATCACCGAGGAGAAAGGTGCCGCTGATGACTCTGGCACTGGTTCATGACTGGCTCAATCAGATCGGTGGGGCTGAGAACGTCCTCGAAGAACTGGTTTCCATGTTCCCCGATGCACCGGTCTACACCTCCATCTATGCGCGGGACCTCATGCCGGATTCTTACCGGGAATGGGATATCCGCACCCTTTGGCTGGATAGATTACCCGGCATCCACACTCATCATCAGCCCTACGTGACGCTTTACCCGATGGCGTGGCAGGGTCTTGACCTGGGCGGCTATGACCTGATCCTCAGCAACAAAAGCGGGTTCTGCCACGGCGTGACGGCTGGCGATGCCGTGCATGTGTGCTACTGCCTCGCGCCGACGCGCTACGTGTGGCAAACCGATCATTACGTGGCCCGCGAGGGCTTCGGCGCGCTCACCAACCAGATCGTGAAGCCTGTCATGAAGGGCCTGCAAAACTGGGATTACGAGGCCGCGCAGCGCGTCGATCACTTCGTCGCGATTTCCACCGATATCCAGCACCGCATCCGCCGCTTCTATGATCGCGAATCCACCCTCATCTTCCCGCCCGTCGATGTGGATCGCTTCGAGCCTGCCCCAACCCATGATGATTACTATCTCGTTGTGTCGCGGCTGGTGCCATACAAGCGCATCGATCTGGCCGTGCGGGCCTGCACCGAACTGGACCTGCCGCTCAGGGTAGCGGGGTCGGGCCGAGACGCGGACAGATTGCGGGAGATCGCTGGGCCGACTGTCGAGTTTCTTGGGCGCGTCCCCGATGACGACCTGCCCGGCCTGCTGGCGGGCTGCAAGGCCTTCAT
>CAYMGV010000005.1:0-78229 GCA_964390105.1 uncultured Anaerolineae bacterium
TGCTGGAGCAGGTGCCCGCGCTGGTGCCGTATGCCCCGGCGCTCTCGGTGGCGGTGGTCGTGGTGATCACGACGTATCTCTCATTGGTGGTGGGCGAGCTGGTACCCAAGCGGGTCGCGATGAGCAACCCCGAACGGATGGCCGTGCTGGTTGCCGGACCGATGACGGTGCTGGCCGGTCTCACCGCGCCGCTGGTGCGCGTGCTGAGCGTTTCGACCAATACGGTGCTGCGTGTCCTGCGTATTGAGTACGAGCGTGGCGACGTGGTGACTGAGGATGACGTGCGCTCGATGCTGCAAGAAGCCTCTGACAGCGGTACGATTCGGCCCTCGGAGCGCGACGTGGTCGAGCGGGTGTTTGTGCTGGATGACCGGCCTATCGACACCATCATGACCCCACGCCCGCGCCTGATGTACATCAACCTGGATGAGCCGATCTCCGATAACCTTGACAGGATGATGGCCGCCGGTCACGCCGTTTACCCGGCCTATACGGATAACCCGGACCGAGTGACCGGGGTGCTGACTCTCAAGGATGTCTTCAGCAGAGCGGTGAAGGGCGGTGAGTTCAGCCTGGAAGACCTCGTGCGGGAGCCGCTGATCGTGCCTGAATCGGCACTGGTGAACCAGGTACTGGATAGTTTCCGCAGAGCCGGGACTCACCTGGCGCTGGTGGTGGATGAACATGGTGGATTGCAGGGCGTGGTGACGCTGCATGACATCGTCGAACTGCTGCTGGGTACCCTGCCTGATGGTGTTGGCAATACCCCGACAGTGATGCGTCGCGCGGATGGCACGCTGCTGGTCGATGCGCTGCTGCCGCTGGTTGAACTCAATGAGTTCCTGGAAACGGATGACCTGCCCGATGAACTGGAGGACTTTCATACGGTGGGGGGGTTCATCATGGGGCATATGGATCGCGTGCCGCGCGAGGGGGAGTCGGTGTCGATACCGGGGTATGTGTTCGAGGTGATCGACATGGACGGGAACCGCATCGATAAGGTGCTAGTGTATATTAACAAGGAGCAGGCGGCGAAGCCGGCGGCAGATGAGAAGGCTCGGTCGTAGTGGGGCTTGCTGTGACGGGGTATAATCGCACTCAATGTTCAGGTTAGCCGGATGGTCGCGGTGGGCATGGCCCCACCGAGGAAAGTCCGCGCTCCGCAGGGCAGGGTGCTGGATAACGTCCAGGCGGGGCAACCCGACGGCAAGTGCAACAGAGAGGATATCCCCGGCTGACCGAGTCAGCCGGTGAGGGTGAAACGGTAAGGTAAGAGCTTACCGGCGTCCGTGGTGACACGGGCGGCCAGGCAAACCCCACCCGGAGCAAGGCCAAGCAGGGATGAGGTGCGGCCCGCACCAGCGAATCCCGGGTCGGCTGCTTGAGGCAGGCGGTAACGTCTGACCCAGATAGATGACCATCCAGGGAGGTAATCCCGGACAGAACGCGGCTTACAGGCTAACCTGAGCAGGTTTTGTGACGTTGACAAGCGGCATCAGCACGATACAATTAGCCGCGCACATCAATGGGTGAGGCAGGATAGTTGAATCCTGTCTTTTTGCAGGATAAGGATAGATAAAGTGAAACGTGTGACATACATCACGCTGATCGGTTTGATCGCGCTGCTGCTGGCAGGGTGCAGCCTTGTGGGTGGTTCGGCTGAGCCGGAAGCAACCTACACTCCGCTGCCGACCTATACGCCCTTCCCGACATGGACGCCACCGCCCAGCCCCACGCCGACCTTCCTGCCGTCGCCGACCCCCGTCGAGCCGACGGCGACCGAAGCGTCATCTGAAGATGGGGGTGAGGCTGCTGACCTGCCGCCAACGGCGACACAGGGCAGCGCTGCACCTGCCGGGCAGACGGCTTCAGTGACCTATGCCTCCAACATGCGTTCTGGCCCCGGCCTTGTATATGAAGTGCTGACGCGGCTGGGCGCTGGCGAGGAATTCACCATCATTGCGCGTGATTTTAATGGCTACTGGGTACAGATCGAACTCATGACAGGTGAGCAGGGCTGGCTGGCTGTGCGCCAGCTTGCAGGGTATCCGAGCGTGTCATCGGTCCCGGTGTTCGCGGGTGATCTGCCTGACCCGGATCCCACTCTTGTGGCCGAGTTGACCGGAACACCCGGTACCCCGCGCCCCCAATCAACTGGCACGCCTGACCCGGATGCGACGACCGAGGTTGTGGTTGCCCCGGATACGTTGTGGTCAATGGTGGCGGGTGAGGTGGGTGTCTGCAAGACGATCACCTATGCGACGAACCAACCGTACCAGGTCAGTTCCTCCAGCGTGACGTTTGTCCCCTTTGAGACCGACCGCCCGGATGAAGTGGCCGCGGCCAATGCGTACATCGTTGAGCGGGCCGGAGTACCAGCCTTCGTGAATGTATACCTCGATGGCGGGATCAAGCCCGCCGGGTGTAATGCGGAGAATGTCTGTACGCTGGCAAGCCTGACGCTGTGCGCCAGCGCACCGGCCAGCGCAACGACGGGCGCATACATCTATGATGCCCCGCTGCAGATTCGGATTGGCACGCAGGCCTACAGCAACTTCTATGATATGGCGTACATCTCGATCCCGACCGAATGGCAGGTGCTGGACGAATAACCTCAGCCACAGGCGTTGAACTCGCAACTGACAGCGGGGTGCATGGAACCATGTGCCCCGCTGTTTCGTTTTATTCAGAGCAGGGGTTTGATGCATCAAACCCCTGCTCTGAACCAGTGTGTTTTCAATGGCAAAGCCTCGGCAGACGTTGATGGCCCCCTTTTGATAGGTGCTTGCCCCTGCGGGGGCGTAAAATCCGAGCCTGCGAGGATTTGGGGGGTGTCATCTGCGTAAGTCCGCTGTCTTTCCCTGGAATGGGGCTGCTCATATAATGGAGGTTGAAAGCGACCTGGGATTCATGACTCGCCTTGTTGAAGGATAGACGATGAGCGCACGTTCAGGTTCGGACCGATTTGTTCTGATGGGGATCGAAGATGATGTGCTGTACCAGGTGTCCACACATCTGATCTTTGACAGCCTGGTCAGGGACGTAGTGCGGGAGCATTATGGGCTGCGGCCTCTGCATGTGACCCTGCAAATCGAGCAGGATGACGTGATGCTGTATGTCAGGGAGCGCGACCGGTCCCACTTCTTTGAGGACCCGGAGCTTTACGACTGGGCACTGGAATTCATTGCCGGGGATGTGTTCAGCATTGAACCGGATTCGATTGGTATGATCTACCTTGATGGTGTGGTTGACAGGGCCGCGGAAGCGTATTTGTATATTTCAGGGGATGGGGTGTTGATATCGAGTGGAACACCCCGCAAAAAAGGATGGATGCTTTGAACTCACCCATGCGAGCAAATGAAGCAAAACACCGCCGTTTGGTTACTGTCGTCCTGGCAGCGCTGTTTTTTTCGGCGATTTCATGCAACGTATTTAACTTCGGGCCGGCCGGGGAACCCACCCCGCCGGGACCCCTCCAGCCGACAGTGGATGTATCGGGCCTGCCACCGACGCAGCCCCGTGTTGTTGCCCAGCGCCCTTACGAGGGAGAGGAACTGCGGCTCGACGGCAGCATCGACATTTATTTTGATCATCCAATGGATCAGGCCAGCGTCGTGACGGCTTTGGTGCTTAGCCCGGCCATTGAGGCCGAGGTGAGCTGGGTCGATGATTCGACGCTGCGTGTGACGCCGGGGGAGGGCGCACTGGGCCGCAATGACGTACTGACGATCACCATCGGTGAGGGTGCACAAAGCCGCGCCGGGCTGGCCGTGGCCGAGGCGCAGACCGTCACGGTGCAGACCGTTGGGTACCTCGAAGTGGGTGAGACCTATCCCGCAGCTGATTCAAACGGCGTTGAGACGGATTCCACAATTACGGTGTTCTTCAATCGGCCCGTTGTCCCGCTGACCGTGGGGAACGGTGCAGGGGAGCAGCCGGACCCATTGACGATTTCACCGGCAGTTGCGGGGCGGGGCGAGTGGGTCAACAGCAGTATTTACATCTTTACACCAGGCACACCGCTGGCCGGTGGGCAAACCTATTCCGCCACCGTTGCCGGGGGATTGACCGACCAGACCGGCGGCGTGCTGACCAACGCGTATTCGTGGGAATTTACGACACTGCCGCCTGATGTGATTTCCGTGTCGCCGTCCTCCGGGGATAGCGATGTGGTGCTGGATCGTGACATCGAGATCAGCTTTAACCAGCCAATGGACCCGGCATCCACAGAAGCCGCGCTGTCGATCACGGGGTCAAACGGGGGTGCGGTGAACGGCACCCTCGAATGGAACGAAGACGGCGATACGCTGACTTTCATGCCGTCCGGCCTGCTGCCGATTGAAACAGACATCACGGTGCAGGTCGGCGCTTCTGCGCAGTCAGCCAGTGGCTCTGTGACGCTGGGGGGGCCGGTCGAGTGGGCCTTCTCGACGGTGCGCTACCCGGCAGTCAGCGCGACATACCCCGCTGATGGCACGGCTGATGCCTACACCTGGGATGGCATCGCCATCCTGTTTACCGCACCCATCGATGAGGACACACTTGAGGGTAAGGTGACCGTTGATCCGGCAATTGCCGGCGACGATGCCTTTTACTATTCCTCGTGGGATAACGCATGGAATATCGTCTCGCGGCTGGAACCATCGACGACCTATACAGTGACGGTGGAACCCGGTATAGCAGACCCCTACGGCAACACCATTGATGAGCCGTATTCCTTTAGCTTCACCACTGGCCCGTATGATCCGCAGGTGACGTTCAACACGCCCTCGGTGTACGGGCTATATGACGCTGATCAGGATACGGAGCTGTTCATCAGCTATCGTAATATCGGGACGATCAATTTTGAACTGCACCGTATCAACGAGAATGACTACTATGACGTGTTTGAGCGGTACTACTATGACGACCTGCCTGATCTGCCCGATAACCAGCTCCTGCGGGAGTGGACGCTGCAATCCAGCGGCGGCCTGAACGAGATCGTCTATGAGCAGGTGCCGGTGGCGTCTGCCGATGGCGGCAGCCTTGCGCCGGGCGTCTACCGGCTGACGGCAGACTCGCCGCAGATTGCGGGGACAACCGTCCATTACCTGATCGTGACCAGCGCCAACCTGACGATGAAAGCCACCTTCGGCGAGACGCTGATCTGGGCCACCGACATCGGTTCGGCGCAGCCGATCAGTGATGCGGATATCACCATCCTTGACCAGGGCCTTAACGCGGTGGGCAGGGGCAGCACCGGCTCGGATGGTGTGGCGCGTATTGGCGTGCCGGGCGTGACGGACCTGTGGGATACACAGTATGCCATCTGGGATGATGGCGAACACTTCGCGCTGGCCGTCAGTGACTGGGGTGATTCGCTCAGCCCGTGGCTGTTCAACATCCCGGCACAGTTCCAGCAGCAGGAGTACACCACGTATCTCTACACCGACCGCCCGTTGTACCGACCGGGACAGGAGGTTCACTTTAAGGGGGTGATCCGTGCTGAGGCCGGGGATGCCCGTTATGCCGTCCCGACGAGCGGTGCTGCCCGTGTGACGGTGACCAACTACACGGGTGACATCATCATGAGCCAGGACTATCAGCTTACCGAATTCGGGACGTTTGACGGTTCCTTCGAGATCGCCGATGACGGCGCGCTGGGCTACTACAACATCGAGGTGGGCTTCGGCGACCGCACCTCGTACCTCGGTATCCAGGTGGCTGAGTATCGCGTGCCGGAATTCTCGGTGAGCGTGAGCAGTCAGCCGGAAAACGCCATCGTGGGCGAAGCGGTGGACTTCACAGCGGATGCTGAATACTACTTCGGTGGCACCGTAAACGACGCGGCTGTGGCATGGACGCTGCTGGCTCAGCAGTACGTGTTTGACCAGTACAAGGGCGATGAATGGTACTCGTTTATCGATTCGGATGAGATTAACTACTGGTATGAACCGGGTGACATCGCCGGTTATGGCACCGTGATCGCACAGGGTGAGGGAGCCACCGATGAGGATGGTCGATTCACCGAAGCCGTCGATGTGCAGACCATTGGTGAAGGCAGCCAGCGCGTGACCTTCGAGGCCAGTATTTCCGATGTGGCCGGGCAGCCCATTTCGGGGCGGTCCGAGGTGGTTATTCATGCTTCAGAAGTTTACGTTGGCGTGGCGTCACAGCAGTACGTGTACAGCGTCGATGAGACGGCGGGCGTTAATCTGATCACACTGGAATACAACGGCAAGCTGCTGCCCGATACGGCGGTCGAGGTGCAGGTCTTCCTGCGGGAGTGGAATGCTGTCGATGAGGAGGACGAGTTCGGGCGCACCCAGGCAGTGTGGGAGCCAGAAGATACCCCGGTGACGGATGTCATCAATGTCACCACCGATGACAAGGGCGAGGCCAGCATCGAGTTTGAACCGGCAGACCCCGGCACCTATCGCGTCGTTGCGACGGTGGCCGATGACGCCGGGCGCGAGAACGCGGCCAGTACCTACCTGTGGGTGAGTGGTCGCGGTTATGCGGCGTGGCGCGGCAGCAACACCAACCAGATCGACCTGGTGGCGGACCGCGAGAGCTACGAGGTGGGTGATACAGCGGAAGTGCTGATCACATCACCGTTCTCAGGCTCGAATGTGCGTGCGCTCCTGACCATTGAGCGCGGCAGCATCAAGAGCTATGTCGTCATCCCGCTGGAATCAAACTCCTACCTGTATCGTGTGCCCATTACGGCAGACTTTGCGCCGAACGTGTACGTGTCGGCGGTGATCATCTCCGGCGGGGTCGAGGGGGACCCGGTCCCGGCCTTCCGTATGGGCATGGTCGAACTGCCGGTTGACCCCAGCCAGCAGGAGATCAATGTCAGCATAGAGGCTGATCCGCCGCAGGCTGGCCCGCGTGAGACTGTGACCTACACCGTGACGACCACCGACCACACCGGGAATCCGGTCGATGCCGAGGTCTCACTGGCACTGGCCGACCTCGCGACGCTTTCGCTGGCGAACCCCAACACCGGCCCGATCCTGGACCGCTTCTACAGCGAAAGGCCGATCTCGGTACAGACGGCTGTGCCGCTGATCTTCCTGGTGGATCGCGTTACGCAGGACCTGCTCGACCTGGGCAAGGGCGGTGGGGGCGGCGGTGCCGACGCAGCTTTCTTTGATGTGCGTTCGGATTTCCGCGATACGGCCTTCTGGCAGGCCCGGCTGCAAACCGGTTCAACAGGCACCGCCTCAGTTGATGTGACCCTGCCCGATAACCTGACGACATGGCGCATGGATGCCCGCGCGGTGACGGTCGATACGATGGTGGGGCAGGTCACTCATGACCTTGTGGCGAGCAAGCCCCTGCTGGTGCGCCCTGCGACGCCGCGCTTCTTCGTGGCGGGTGATGAGGCGGTGCTTTCGGCTTCGGTCAACAACAATACCAACGACGATCTGACGGTTGACGTAACGCTGCTTTCCGAGGGTATCACCGTGATCGGCGACGACATGCAGACGGTCATGATCCCCGCCGGGGATCACGTTCAGCTAGATTGGTCGGTGGTGGTCAACGATAACGTGGAATGGGTTGATGTGACCTTCTCCGCTGTGGCAGATAATGGTCTCAGCGATGCAGCGAAGCCAGCCGTCGGTGCAATGGACCATGACCGTATGCTGCCCGTGCTGCGCTACGAAGCCCCGGAGATCGCGGGGGTATCGGGGCAGCTCAGCGAGGCCGGTGAGAGCCTCGAAGGGGTGGTGCTGCCACCCACACAGGAGGTGATCGACGCCTCGCTGGATATCCGGGTGGATGCGTCACTGGCCGCTGCGATGTTCGATGCGCTGGGCGTGCTGCGTCAGCAGGACTACTACAGCACTGAGACGACCGTCAGCCGCTTCCTGCCCAACATCCTGGCGCTGGATGCGCTGCGCCAGTTCGGGGTCGAACGGCCTGATCTTGAGGACGCGCTTGATCAGGAGATCAACGAGGCACTGCAAAAGCTGTATGCCGAGCGTCACGTCGATGGGGGCTGGGGCTGGTATAAGGAAAGCGCGACCAGCCCACTTGTTTCCGCCTACGTGATCTACGGTCTGAGTATCGCGCAGGATGCAGGCTACCCGGTTGAACAGGCTGTACTGAATGAGGGCATCGCGTATCTGCAAGGCAACCTCGGTGATGTCGATCCGCTGGGGCCGTCATACCTGCTGAACCGGCAGGCATTCATCCTGTACGTACTTGCCGATGCTGGCGCACCGGATGTGGGGCGCACCGGTAATCTGTACGAGGCACGCGAATCGATGGACCTGTACGGATGGTCGCTGCTGGCGATGACGTTCCATCATATCAATGCCGACGACCCGCGCATCGATACGCTGGAGAACGCGCTGATCAACCAGGCTATTGTCTCCGCCACGGGGACGCACTGGGAGGAGGAGCGCGACGACCGCTTCAACTGGAACACTGACACGCGCACAACGGCCATGGTGCTGACGGCGCTGACTCGCATCGCGCCGGATAACAACCTGCTGCCGGGTGCCGTGCGCTGGCTGATGATGGCGCGGCGCGGATCGACGTGGGAAACCTCGCAGGAAAGCGTCTGGGCGCTGATCGGCCTCTCGGAGTGGATGGTGGCGAGTGGTGAACTCGACGGCGGCTACAACTGGGCTGTGACCTTCAACGGGGAAGGGCTGGATGAAGGTACGGTTGATGGGACGACCGTTACCGAGAGCCAACATCTGGCGGTAGACATCACGCAGATGTCCACCGATGGCGTCAACCGGCTGGGCATCACGCGCGGTGAGGGGCCGGGACGGCTGTACTACACCGCCCACCTGACAGCCTATCTCCCGGTCGAGACGCTGGAGCCGTTGAGCCGTGGCGTGATGGTGGAACGGCGCTTCCTCAATGCGGATGGTGAGTGGATTACGGAGGGGGTTGTTGGGGACCGGGTGACCGTCGAGGTGACGATCATCGCCCCGCATGACCTGTACTTCCTGCATGTGCAGGACCCATACCCGGCTGGCGCGGAGGGCATCAATACGGCGCTGCTGACCGAGAGCGTCGTCAATGAGAACCGCCGCATCGAACCGTATGACCCGCTCTCAAGGGGGTGGGGTTGGTGGTACTTCAGCCGTACCGAAATCCGCGACGAGATGGCGGTCATCACGGCGGAGGCACTGCCTGCTGGCACTTACCAGTTTGTCTATGAAATCCGGCTGGCACAAGTGGGTCAATACCGGGTGATTCCACCGGTGGCCTACGAGACCTACATGCCAGAAGTCTATGGGCGCGGTACCGGTTCGATCTTCACGGTGCTGCCGGGAGATGAGTAAGCGGTAACCAACAAGCTGATACGGTATGATCCGGGCGGCCTGCGGGCTGCCCGGATTTTTTTCTGTCGTAATGAGAGGAGTTACTTGTGGTTCACCATGAGTTTATGCCCGGTAACCGCAACCTGCGCAACCTGCTGCGGGTTATCTATGCGCTGTCGGGAGTAGTGACGGTGCTGGTTGCGGTGGCCGCATTGGTGTTGGTGGTTGCCAACGCAATGCAGGGGCAGTTCAACCCGCTGTATGCACTGGGCATGGTGGTGGTGTGGTTCTTCGCGGTGCGCTCCGTGATGACGATTCCGGCGGTGCTGGTGGCATCGGCGGATATCACGCGGGGGGCCGAGGGACTCTCGATTGCGTTGTTCGGCGACCGCACCTATTCACTTACATGGGCTGACCTGACCTCGGCCACGCTGGAACCGCTCGACCCGCCAATGACGGGCTTTGCACCGCCCAAACCAGGCGACGCCTCGGTGCTGGTGCATGTGCCCGCGCTGCCGAGGGTATTTAATCATGCGGCGCGCTACTTCGGGACGCGCGGTGTGCCCGCTTTCCTGGTGACATCGCGCCATGCCGAGTTTGAATCGCTGCTGACGGCGGTGCAGGCACAGGCCGGGCCAGGTGCGGGATAAAGGTACAGCACAGCAGGAAAACGAAACGGAGGGCCGGTCACGGTGACGGCCCTCCGTTTCGTTCAGGTGCGGTTGTTAGCGGGCGGGGTAGTAGCTGCTGATATCGAGGTCGCCGTCGATAATGGCCTGGCGCAGATCGTTGATCTCGGCCTTGAGGTCTTCAGGAACCGCGTCTTCATACTGGTTGTACGGGCCGATATCGACGCCACCGTTGGCCAGCGTACCGACATAGGTGCCACCGCTGAAGGTGCCGTTCTGTGCCACCTGGATGGTGTCATAGGCGGCCACGTCGAGCTTCTTAAGGATGCTGGTCAGCATGATGTCACAGTAGGTCTCGGAACTGACGCACCAGTCGGTATCGACACCGATCAACATCGCACGGGGGGCTTCCTGTACGGCGGCGGCAGTACCCAGCCCGACCTGGCCCGCCACGGGCAGGATGATATCCGCGCCTTCGCCCAGCAGGTCTTCACCGGTGCGGCGGCCATCGTCGGTACTCTCGAAGTTGCCGACAAACAGATCAACGCCCAGGACCTCGACATCGGTGCCGTGGACTTCATTGTAGTACTGTGCCCCGGCGTAGAAGCCATCCATAAAGACCACAACAGGCGGAATCTCAATGCCGCCATACATCCCGATCACGCCGGTCTGGGTCATGCCTGCCGAGAGGTACCCGGCAAGGAAAGCGGCCTGATCGGTGGCGAAGTCAATTCCCAGCAGGTTACCGGGGGTGTCGTCGCCGAAGTTGTAATCGACGGTGGCGAAGTCGGTCTCGGGGTTTTCCGCTGCAAAGGCGGCGGTATCATCGGCGGTCAGGTAGCCGACCGTGATGATCAGGTCGTAGTTCTGCTCGACCAGCGTGCTGATGTTGGTGGCGTAATCCGTTTGCTGTGCCGATTCAAGTGCCGTCACATCAATACCCAGTTCATCGCGGGCCCGTTCGAAACCCAGCCATGTGGTGGCGTTAAACGAGCGATCATCAATGCCGTTGGTGTCTGTGATCATCCCGGCACGAAAACCGGTATCTTCGGTGGGGGTACAGGCAGCCAGCAACAAAACTATCAGCAAGGCAGCCAGCCGCATCATAATGTGATTCTTGTCTTGCATAGTTCCCTCTTTAATTGTATCTCAAGGCGTTATGGGGATTGGATCGGTAGGTATAGTATCGCTTTTACGCCGGGATATCCAGATGACAGCGGGCCGCCGCCTGCGTTAGACTTGATGAATGTTCAAGACGCACAAGGAGGCATCATGCAGCTTCATACGCAGGTCATCACCGACCGCGACACCTGGAATGCGACGCTGGCCCGCATCCCGTATGCCCATGTGCTGCAAACATGGGAATGGGGGGAGTTCAAAGCGGCTACCACAGGCTGGAAGCCGCAGCGGCTGGCCTATATGCATCGTGGTGCTGTGGTGGCAATGGCGCAGGTGCTGACACGCGAGGAACTGGGTCAGCGTATTATGTATGTACCCAAGGGGCCTGCGCTGGATTACAAGGATAAAGACCTGCGAGATTCGGTACTGGAGCAGATGAAGAAGCTGGCCCGAGATGCCAGGGCGATCTTCATCAAGATCGACCCTGACATCCCGGTGGGGTGGGGGGAACCCGGTACATCGGAAGCCAGCGAGGACCCACTGGGCAGGAAAGTCGAGGTGGAATGGGAAGCCACCGGGTTGGTTTATTCACAGGATCAGGTGCAGTTCAGGAATTCGGTGGTGATCGACCTGCGGCGCGAAGAAGACGACCTGCTGATGGCGATGAAGCAGAAGACACGCTACAACGTCCGGCTCGGCCCCAACAAAAAGGGCGTGACGGTGCGTTTTGGCACGGTGGAAGACCTCGATCTGCTGTATGATCTTTACAAAGAAACGGCGGTGCGCGATGAGTTCATCATCCGCCCACTGGATTACTATCGTAAGGCATGGGGGGATTTCATGCGGGCCGGGTTAGCACAGCCAATCATCGCGGAGTACAAAGGTGAGCCGATTGCGCATGTGATCATGTTCGGGTTTGGCAAGCGAGCATGGTATTTCTACGGGGCATCATCCGACCATGAACGAAGCCGTATGCCGACCTATGCGCTGCAATGGGCAGCGATGCGCTGGGCGAAGGCGCAGGGCATGCTCGTCTATGACATGTGGGGCGCGCCGACGAACTTCGAGGACCCTGACGATGCGTTAGCGGGGGTATTCCGGTTTAAGGATGGGTTCGGTGGAACGGTGGTGCGGCGTATCGGGGCGTGGGATTACGCGCCCAACCCAACAATGTACACGCTCTACACGCGGCTGATGCCGCTGGCTCTGAAGGCCATGAAGCTGGTGGCGCGCCGCCGTATGTCCTCAGATACACACGGCGGATAAGGCATTGGAAGGGAATCAAAAAAACGGGGAGGTCCACAGCCTTCCCGTTTTCGATGCAGGGCAGGTTAGTCCACAGGTTCCGCAGTTTGATAGTGCGGAAACACGTTCTGCAGCCAGATGCGGTTGGCGCGGTAAAGATAGGTTGAACCCCAGAACAAGGTCGTCAGAACGAAGTAAATAACACCTAATGGGATGAGTGACTGTGCCCAGCGCCCCGACAGCCAGTAATAACGGGCGTCCAGTGGGGTGACGACCCAGCGTCCGGCGACGTGTTCCAGCACATACGAGGTGCGCTTGTATGTCTGATTATCGGTGTACACATAGGTCAGGAAGCGGGCCTCGCTCATGGCAGCGCTCCACTCCGACGGCGTGGACTCGAAGTACAGCACAGTCTTCCAGCCAACCGTGGCATCGTTGACGAATGCGACTTCCATGTTCGGGTTCCGCTGATAGGCGATCTGGCCCGTCTGCGCATAGAGTTGATCAAACAAGGGCAGGCTGGCGGTCTGCACGGCGGTGGCGAGTGCAGCAGCGGTTTCACCGGGCTGGTCGTAATGCTCGACGTACTCCGGCGCAAAGTAGGTGGCGTCGAACCGGTTATTGTTGCCCAGTGTGGCGGCCCCCACAAACAGCAGGAAGACCAGGATGGGCAGCGCATACCAGAACAGCAGCCAGCGGGTGTTAATGATCGATTTGAAAGAAGGCCGCTGCTGCCGGATGGTGACGGATGCGCCGAGTGTACCACCTTTGCGCGTGACCTGATCTTCCCTGAGTACACGGTATCGATTATGTGTCATGATCCCCTCATATCTGGCAAATATAAATCACCTCAATGGATTAGATGTTAGCGTATTAGATATATATCTAACAAGTATTGTAACTACTCAGGCCACTTTTTGTGCCTAATTTGAGATATCGAACGATCTTCACGCCATATGTTTTGTACCTGAACACAATCCAAAATGTCAATCAAGATCGCAAATCTGAGTACAAAATCAGGCTGAGTAGTAACCAAGTATTTATACAAATTGAAGGCAGGAGTACCATGAGTCACCGGGATCAGGTAGACTGTGGGTAGAAACCAACACACAAGGGATAGTGTGTCATGATAATTTTCGAGACTCTTGATAAACTGCCTCGTGAGCAGGTCGCATTTCTGCCCACCCCCTGTTATCCACTGATCCGGTTTGCCGATGAGCTGGGTGGGCCGGAAATCTGGATCAAACGAGATGACCAGACTGGCCTGGCGACGGGCGGCAATAAAACCCGTAAACTCGAATACCTGGTAGGCGCGGCCCTTGAAGCGCGTGCCGACTGCTTGATTACCGCCGGTTCCACCCAGTCTAACCATGCCCGGCAGACGGCAGCAGCAGCCCGCGCGTGCGGCCTGACCCCGCACCTGGTACTGTATGCGCCCGGTGGTCATCCTCCTGGAGAAATACAAGGGAATGTGCTGCTCGATAGGCTGCTGGGTGCTGAAATCCATTGGACGGATGAAAAGGCCCCCTACAGGGAGAGCCTCGTGCGGTTGGCCGATGAACTGCGCGTGCAAGGCATGAACCCGTATATCATCCCATATGGTGGCTCTAACGAGATCGGCATGATGGGGTACGTGGATGCGATGCGCGAAGCTGTCGTGCAGCTTGGCGAAGGAGGCGTCACGCATGTTGTCGCCACATCATCAGGGGGCACCCAGGCGGGGATGCTTCTTGGTTCTGTGTTGACGGGTACCGCTGCGACATCACGCGTGGTCGGTATCAGTGTGGATGAGCATGCTGATGAATTGGCTCCACGCGTGGCGGACCTTGTCAACCGGGGCGGGGCGCTGCTGGGCTTCGAGTGGGAGATTACCCCGGTTGACCCGGCCATCGAGATCGTGGATGACTACCTTGGCGGCGGATATGCCGTGGTGGGTGAGCCGGAGCGCCGTGCGATCCGGCTGCTGGCCCAAACGGAAGGAATCCTGGCAGACCCGGTATACACGGGGCGGGCATTGGCTGGCCTGATCGACATGGTGGAACGCAGCATTATCAGGGATGACAAGCCAGTTGTATTCTGGCATACGGGTGGCACCTTATCGCTCACGGCGTTTAATGACGTGCTGCTGGATTAAAACCGCAAACAGGAACGAACGGCTGGCTCGCAAGGGAGCCAGCCGTTTTCTGATCAGGGCAAGTAGCTTTCGATGGTGTGTTTGTTGACAAAGGCCAATGGTGCGACGCCGCTGATCGGGACGTTGAGCGGGCGGACACTGTATACCTCGACGCCCGTGGCCGGGAACATCGGGCCGGGACTCTGGAAGATATCGATGCCCTTCGTCTCAGCACCGCCGTAGAACGTACCCTTGACAGCGTAGGTGCTGGTGAACAGGGTCAAGCCCAACGTTTTGGGCAGCAGGTTGGCCTCCGCCGCGCTGAAGTTATCGATAATAACAACCTCGACCATCTCACGCGGCACGTAGATTTCAGAGCCGCTCAGCGTCCCCGCCGGGGACCCGGCGATCAGCGGGGTGATTGAGGCACCAGTGACGCGATAGACCGGGACGGTCGGGTCATTGACCCATAGGGCAAAGCTGCCAATGGGCTGAATGGTGCCTTCAATGGAATAGTTGCTGGTTAGCAGTTGGACTGATTTGTTTGATAGCTGGACTTGCATCCCTTGCTCCTCTTTTTATGTCTGCAACGAAGTGGTGACTGACACCCGGGGAACCTATCGTTTGCGATCCCGGTACAGGGTGTGCCCCGGCTTTTTACGGTTAAGCGGGTGTTTGTGATGTTCCAGCCGCCGGATCAGGTCCTGGTAGTTGTTATGATCCGGGGTCAGGACAAACACCGGGACGCGCCCGGCACCATAATAGAGGCCGACCAGTGCCAGGATACCAACCCCCGCCACGCTGATCAGGTGAACCTTATGCCACTGGGAACGAGTGATCAGCCGGATGTGAAGCGGAGGGGTCACTTCTTCGATCAGCATGATCTTCGCGGCGCTGGCCGGGATACGGATAACCCACGGCCCCAGCATGTTGATCTCCAGCGCCTCGGGGGTCAGGGTCAGGTCGGCGGTGGTGGCAAGAATGGCGGTGACTACCAGTATCGAGAGCCAGATCAGGGGCAGGAACAGCAGTACCCAGATCAGAGCGCGCGGGATCACCAGTGAGTTCAGGGCCAATGACAATGGAATGCCACCGAAGATCAGCAGCACAATAGCGCGGATAAGGGTTCGTTTGCGCCGGTTGTCGGGCAGATATCGGTACGTTTGCTGCATGATGTGGCTCCTGGGCTAGGATCGGATTTGCAGGATGGCCTCATAGGCGGTGTAAACCAGTGGGTTCAGCACGAGGTCCCATGCGCCAACAGCGCGTGACACGACCCCGCCAAAGCCACGCTTGAATCCGTAGACTCCCCACAGGCCATCGTCACGGCCCTGGAATCGGGCTTCAAGTGTATCCTCGTCCGCATCGGGGATACCCCACATATCATACCAGCGGCAGCCCTTCTCGCGTGCCCATTTGATCGCCTCCCACTGAAGCCCGTAGGTCGCCATGCGATTACGCTCAATCGAGGCGGAGGCCCCGTAGAAATACCACGCGCGGCTGCCCTGTGCATAGCACATGATGGCCCCCAGTGTTTTGCCTTCCCACTCAGCCAGGATCAACGTGACTTTACCCGGCCTGCCAAACAGGGCATAAGCCATCTGGTAGTACTTCTGGCTGTGGACGCCGAAGTCATTGCGCTCGGAGGTCTCCTCGATCACGGCGCTGAAGGTCTCGATATCATGCACCGTGCCATGACGGTAGGTTACGCCCTTCTTATAAGGTGTGCGCACCTTGCGCCGTGTACCCTGGCTCATGCGCATCAGGATGTCATCCTCGGTTCCTGAGAGATCAATGAGGATGGTGCGCGGTGGCTGCACCGTCTGGCGTGATTCTCTCAGGCCAAGCCCTTTGAGCATGGCCCGATTCGGGGGGGTGTCATCAAGGTCTGGCTCAAATTTGATGGCAAATGCTCCGTTGCTGCGGGCGGCTTTTGTGAGTGCGTTCAACATGGCATCGCGGCCCGGTGCATCGTACCAGTCCATCACCGGGCCGCGCGGCACATAGGCCAGCCTGCTGAGATTGAGCGGCAGCGACCGGTATAGCATCAGGGCGACGGCCTGCGGCCTGTCTTTTCCATGGTGGGCCAGCGCTACCTGCTGATCCTGCCAGTCGAAGGCGCGTTTAAGCTGCCCCCAGCGTGCGGTTTGCAGGATGTGCCCATCGCGAGCATCGACAAAGGCATCCCACTGTCCATTTTTAACCGTGATCGGTTGGTAGGCTTGTGTCATCATGGTGGGATTATACATCGGTGGATGCGGTGGCTGAAACCAGTGGTCGATATTTGTTGTTATACGGCCCCCGCTGTATATTGAAATCATGGCGCTATCCGCCGATCCAGACACGAACAGGGCAGGACATGAAAAGGCAGCCAATTCATCAGGCGATCACCATCACATTTACCAGCCTCATCCTGAGTGGTTGTGCGCTGATTCCGCTGGGCATGGCCCCGGCCTCGACGCCATCAGGCGATACGATTATGACGCAGCCCACCATTACGCCAACCCCGACCGTGACCCCCGCGCCCACGGCGACGCCAAGCCCGGTTCCTCGGCTGGGCGGTACGGCATCCAGCGGAGAGGTGTTGTACACCCGCGATGGCGTGCTGTATGCAGCCCTGACCGATGGCAGCGGTGAGCATACAGTAGCTGACCTGCGCGGTGAGGCTGTTGGGCGCGAGGTGAGCCTGTCACCAGATGGGCACTTTGCAGCGTTCACAGTCGATGCGCTGGAACTGGTCGTAGTGGAACTGACCAGCGGTAACCTGATCGCGGTGGATACAGTCAGCGGGGGGGTGTTCAGCGGATTGGTATGGTCTGCCGATTCAAGCACCTTGTATTACGGCGTCACGCATCTTGATCTTGAGGATTCTTCTGCAACGGCAGTGCAGATTCGCGCGGTCACCTTCCCGGAGAACGGTGCCCCCATCGAACGAACGGACGTGGAACTCGGAGAATCACCCACCTCGTATATCCCGGCAGGTGGGCTGACTGCTGGCTACTTCCTTGTATATGAAGTGGTGAGTAGTGGTGATGCCGAGGGTCGCGTGCTGATGGTAACGCCTGAACAGACCGTTGTGCCGCTGTGGGCACTCGATCCCGATCGGCCCGCCGCAGTGTGGGACGTCTCTACCGGTGGGAGTCTGATCCTGCTCTCGGCACGCAACGAAGGCGAGAACGGCGAGCGCCTGCTCCAGCTTGTAACGGCACCATTCTCGGCGGGGGACCGGGTGGGCGAGCTGCAAACGCTGACCCCGGCAAACTTTGGCACGATCCGGGATGCTGCCATCGAACCGGGCGGCAATCGTGTTGCCGCGATCCGGGTACGCAGGGCAGGCGATGATGGCCGCCTCGTTGAGATCGTGACCCTGGCTCCATCGGAAGGGGAGGGGGATACCGTTGTTGAGACGGTATCGGCAGCACTGCCTGCCGATCCGCAGCGGGTGTACTGGGTCGATGCGAACCATGTCATGGTGACATTGCAGGTCAGTGGGGAGGACTCGGCAGCGGGGTGGCTGGTAACGCTGGATGACAGCGCAGATCCCCTGCGTGCTGTGCCCGGTATGACGCATGGGGTGATGCCGTAAGCCCCGGTTACGATAATTGGAGATATGACGTATTGTGTATCGGATCGATGGTCCGTATCAACGAGTTCCATGCAGCGTGCGGGTATATCCCAACATCACTTATCCGTTTGTGTTTTAATACTCGAATTGATATACTTGCAAGGCAATTGTTAAACAATTTGCTGCTATACACACAGCTTAGTGACGCACAATTGCAGCTATCCTGAAACTCGTTCAAACCTCAATGTAAGGAGTGGCTCACCCGTGAGTGAGTGGGCATTCATTGGACTACTAATGATCACGTCCCTGGCTTTGCCTGCCATCCCGATTATCGGCGGGCGTGTGCTGGGGCCGCGCAAACCCAATGCGATGAAAAACAGCACTTACGAATGTGGTGTTGAAACCGTTGGGGATACCTGGGTCCAGTTCAAGGTGCAGTATTACATCTTTGCACTGGTCTTTCTTGTGTTTGATATTGAGGCGATCTTCCTGTTTCCATGGGCGGTCGCATACAATAAGCTGCCGCTCTTTGGTGTACTGATGGGCGTCGTCTTCATCATTACGCTGGCCGAAGCACTGCTCTATGCGTGGCGTGCAGGTGCCCTTGAGTGGCAGTAATGTTGACCATTGCCTGGATAAGCCGGTAGCGAGTTTGACGTTATCGGCTTTTTCATGCCAGCAGCGGGTTCCCTTTGAACGGGACCACGCTGCCCCATTCGTCAGAATTCTTTCGGAGCATTCTGCATGACACTGATTGAGATCATCTCCGACGTATTCAGCGCCGCTCATTATGGGCTGTTCCTGCTGCTGACCGATGTGCTGAACATCGCTGAGCCGTGGGCTAACGGGATCATTATGTTCCTGGCAGGTGCGGTGCTTGCCACCATTGTGCTGCTCAACCTGATCGTGACGATCTGGTTCGAGCGCAAACTGATGGGACGTATCCAGGACCGTATCGGGCCGAACCGGGTTGGACCTTGGGGGTTGTTCCAGACGTTTGCCGATCTCGGCAAGCTGTTCACCAAGGAAATTATCATTCCCAGCGGTGCCGACCTGCTGCCGTTCATGATCGCGCCGGTGATCGCGACGGCCAGTGTGCTGCTGATCTGGGCGGTGATGCCCTTCGCCAGTACCGGCGTGCCTTCCGATCTCGGCATCGGTGTGCTGTACCTGGCAGCGGTTGGGTCATTTGGCATCCTGGCGGTGCTGATGGCGGGCTGGAGCAGTAACAACAAGTACTCGCTGCTCGGTGCTTTCCGTGGCGTTGCGATGCTGGTGAGCTACGAAATCCCGATGATCATCGGCCTGCTGATCCCGGTGATGCTGACCGGCAGCATGAACCTGAACGAAATCGTTAAGGCGCAGCCGGTGGCCTTCTTCTTTATGATGCCGATTGCCGGGGTGATCTTCTGGATTGCCAGTGTGGCGGAAGTTGGACGTCAGCCGTTTGACCTGCTCGAAGCAGAATCCGAGATCGTGGCGGGCTACTCCACTGAGTACGGTGGGTTTGCCTTTGCCATGTTCTACGCGGCGGAATGGGCGCATGGGTTCACCATCTGCGCGGTGATGGCGGTGGTGTACTTTGCTGGGTGGCGCGGCCCGTTTGCCAGTGCCGTCCCGACGCTGGGGGTGCTGTATTTTGCGGTCAAGATCGGGTTGATTTACTTCTTCCAGGTATGGTCCCGTGCGACATGGCCGCGTCTGCGTATCGACCAGGTTATGGACTTCTGCTGGAAGTTCCTCATCCCGGTCTCACTGGTGCTGCTGGTGCTGGCTTCCGTGGCTGATCGTGTGGCGGCGGAACTGGTCCCCGGTTACCTCGATTACCTCGCCACGGACCCCGGCATCGCACAACTGACAGGGGCACTGCCGCGTACGGGTGTGCTGCTCTCGGTGAACCTGCTTGTGGCGCTGGGGGTATGGTTGATGATCGCGCGGCAGGGACGCCGGGAACGCGAGCGGCTGGAAGCACAGGCCCGGCGTGGCATGGCGACCATCGAGCCGGGCACCCGGCAGCCCATCCCGGAAGATGCCGTCGGGCACGCACGGTAACGGAGTAAAACGTATGATGGTTATCACACCAATTTCGATTGCATTCGCGTTGTTCGCGGTCATCACGCTGGGGGGCGCGCTGGGTGTTGTGACCAGCCGCAACCTGATTCACGCGGCGCTGTTCCTGGTGTTGAGTCTGTTCGGCGTGGCGGGGCTATATGTGACGCTTGAAGCACCCTATCTTGCCGTGATCCAGGTACTGGTTTACATGGGTGCAATCGCGGTTCTCGTCACCATTACAGTGATGGTCACGCGGCGGCTGATGGGCGTTACGGAGAGTGTCAATAAAGCGTGGCCCATCTCGGCAGTGGCCGCGGCCCTGATCGCGGTAGTGCTGGGTTTTACTGCCGTCAGCATGTTTGGCGGTGTGACCCCGGTTGCCGATGTACCTGCCGATACGATTGAGCAGCTTGGCTTCGGGTTTGTGGACCCCGCCGGGTATCTGCTGCCCTTCGAGGTGGCCTCGGTGCTGCTGCTGGGCGCGATGATCGGCGCGATTGTCGTCTCGCGTGATTAAGCTTCCTTTATATGTGATCACACTCCAATCACAGGAGTTATCAAAGCAATGATCATTCCCTTACACTGGTATCTGTTGGTGGCTGCGGGCCTGTTTGCCGTGGGGCTTTACGGCGTGCTGGCACGCCGCAATGCGGTTGCCATCCTGATGAGCATCGAGTTGATGCTGAACGCGGTTAACCTCAACCTGGTTGCCTTCTGGCGCTATATTGCGCCCACGTCCCTTGATGGGCAGGTGATGGCGATCATGGTGTTCGCGGTCGCGGCGGCTGAGGCTGCCGTGGGCCTGGCGCTGATCATCTCGATTTATCGCAATCGGGAAACGGTCATCGCTGAAGATATCAACCTGTTGAAGTGGTAACAGAGGGCTATATGAATCTTTCAATGCTCGTCTGGTTGATCCCACTACCGCCGCTGCTTTCGTTCTTCACGATCCTGCTGTTCACTCGTAAGAACAAGCAGATCAGTGACATCATCGCCGTGGGTGCGATCCTGATCTCGTGGGCGCTGGCGATTGTGGTGCTGGTAAACGCACTGGGCGTAGGCCCGGACCTGGGCAAGTACCCGTTTGAATCCTCCTTTGTGTGGCTGCCCTTTGGCCTGGACCCGATGGCAACCGGCTTCAAGATGGGCGTGCTGGTCGATCCGCTTGGCGCACTGATGCTGTTCTTCGTACCATTAGCTGCCACCATGATTCTGATCTACAGCACCGGCTACATGGCCTCCGGTCATTATTGGACCGAGGTTATTGGCAGCGATGATCATCATGACGATCATGGAGCTGCGGCACACGGTGATGCTCACGGCGACGGACATGACGATCACGGGCATCATGAGACGGTGGTGGATACAGCAGGGCGCACGTTGACCAAGTTCGATGCGACGGCGTGGAAGGCGCGCTTCATGGCGTTTCTATCGCTGTTTGCCGGTGCGATGCTGATCCTGTCGGTGGCCGATAACCTCCTGCTGCTGTTTGTTGGCTGGGAGATCATGGGCCTGTGTTCATACCTGCTAATCGGCTTCTGGCACAATCGCGTCTACCCCAACCAGCCGGATCGCACCACACCGGTCATTGCCCAGATCAAAGCATTTATGACCACGCGCGTCGGCGATATGTTCATGCTGGCCGGTATCGCGTGGTTGTACAGCGTGACCGGCACACTGAGCTTCCGTGAGATCATGTACAGTGAGGAAATGCTGCACATGCTCGAAGCGCCGACGGCCATGCCGCTGCTGGGCGGGCTGGGCTTCACCATCGGTGGGGCGATAGCGCTGCTGCTGACGGTGGGTGTCATTGGCAAGAGTGCCCAGTGGCCGCTGCATACGTGGTTGCCCGACGCGATGGAAGGCCCGACCCCGGTTTCAGCGATGATCCATGCGGCGACGATGGTGTCCGCGGGTATTTACCTGCTGCTGCGCATCTACCCGCTGATCTCGCTGGGTTCACACGGGCATGGTCTTACCCCTGCCATGCACTTCATCGCTGCCATTGGTGCCTTCACGGCTCTATTTGCCGCGACAATCGCCGTGGCGCAGGCTGATGTTAAGAAGGTACTGGCCTACTCCACGATTTCACAGCTTGGTTTCATGGTGGCGGCTATCGGCATCGGTGGATACGTGGCTGCCGCCTTCCACCTGATGACTCACGCCATTTTCAAGGCCCTGCTGTTCATGGGGTCCGGCTCCATCATCCATGCGGTAGAGCATGGTGAGGAACACGCGCATCATCACGGGCACCACTTCCCGATTGATTTCGACGCCCAGAGCATGTTCAATATGGGCGGCCTGTGGAAGCGTATCCCGGTGACGGCGTGGACCTTCCTGATCGGTGGTATGGCGCTCTCGGGGCTGCCGTTCATCACTGCCGGGTTCTGGTCCAAGGATGAAATCCTGCTCGATGCCTATCTGCATGCCCCGGCGGTGTTTGTGGTGCTGGCCATTGCGGCCTTCCTGACGGCCTTCTACACCATGCGTCAGATCGGCCTGACGTTTGCAGGAGAGCCGCGTACTGAGGCCGCCGCCGAGGCGACCCAGCGTGACTGGCGGATGAACCTGCCGCTGGTGGTACTGGCCTTCTTCGCTGTGACCGCTGGCTATATCGGTGTACACCCGGAGTTCCCGGTTTTCGGCTCGATTTTCAGCCCGAACCCGGAGGGCAGCCCGTTCAAGCTGTTCGTAGGTAAGACGCTGGTCGAAACACCGGAACTGCCGCACTTTGTCATTGTGCCCGCGCTGGTCTCGATTGGCGTGGCACTGGGCGGCCTGCTGATCGGCTACCTCGTGTACGTCCGTAAACCGTTGGCAGCCGGGCAGGAAGACCCGCTTAAGAAGGTTCTTGGCCCGCTGTACAGTCTGTTCGAGAACAAGTACTACTTCGATGAACTGTACGACCTGCTGTTTGTGCGTCCATCGCAGTGGTTGGCGGCCCGGATTTACACCGTGATCGACCGGGGTATTATCGATGGCTTTCTGCACTTCGTGGCGCGTGGCACCGAGTGGTTCGGCTTCCGCACCAAGGATTTCGATACCTACGTGATCAACCAGGCTGGTGACGAGTTTGCCGGTGGGTTTGGCAAGGCCGGTGACCGATTCAAGTATGTTCAGTCCGGGCGTGTTCAGCAGTATCTTGTGGTGGCTGTTACAGGGCTGCTGCTGATTACGGCTGTGTTCGTCTATTCGATCTTCTTTGCCTGATACCGGCGAGATCAGACCTTTTGTTGACCGCAGGGGCGTCGCGGCTTACCCGGCGCTCCCCGATGACACCCTGTAATCGAGGGGAACACTGAATGACCTTCGAAGAATTCCTGAGAGGAAATATCCTCACCCTGATAACCTTCCTGCCGCTGGCAGGCAGCGTGCTGGTCATGCTGCTGCCGAAGTCGGCCAAGGGGGCGATCAAGTGGACGGCGCTGATTGTCAGCCTGGTGGTACTGGCGTTGGCAGTGGTGATGTGGGCGTGGTTTGCCCAGGCACCCTGTACCGATATCACGCAGATGGCCTGCTTTGAGCAGAAAGTCTCATGGTTCCCGATCCCGGAGATCACGGCATATTATCACATGGGTGTGGATGGCATGAGTGCCACGATGATCATCCTGACGGCGCTGCTGACGCCGCTGGCGATCCTGATGTCATGGAACATCGATGACCGTCCGCATCTGTACATGGCACTGTTCCTGCTGCTTGAGATGGGGATGCTGGGGCTGTTCGCGGCGTTGGACCTGCTGTTGTGGTTTGTGTTCTGGGAGTTTGGCCTTGTGCCGATGTACTTCCTGATCTACATCTGGGGCAGCGCGAACCGGCAGTATGCCAGCTTCAAGTTCTTCATCTATACGATGGCAGGGTCGCTGGGCCTGCTGCTCAGTATCCAGATTATCGGCCTCGTGACGGGGACCTACGACATCCCGGAACTGATGCTGATCTGGCCGGACATCGCCTCGACGGTGCCAACGCTTGCGGGGGTGCCCATTGGGGTGGTGAAGACCATCGTCTTCATTACGTTTGCACTGGCCTTTGCTATCAAAGTGCCGGTGTGGCCCTTCCATACATGGCTGCCTGATGCTCATACGGAAGCCCCTACCGCGGGGTCCATGATTCTCGCCGGAGTGCTGCTTAAGCTGGGTGCTTACGGCCTGCTGCGGCTGGTACTGCCTCTGTTCCCCGTCGAAGCACATGCGTTTGCGCCGTTCCTGGGCTTCCTCGCCATGATGGCGATTGTGATGGGGGCGTATGCGTCCTACACCCAGACGGACTTCAAGCGCCTTGTGGCGTACAGCTCCGTCAACCATATGGGGTGGGTGGTGCTGGCCGTCGCGGCGGCTGCATGGGTGGGCTTCGATGGCCGGTTTGACCCGACCGGGGCGAACCAACTCAACGCCATCATCGCAACCAACGGCGCGGTGCTTCAGATGGTGACGCATGGCCTGAGTTCAGCCGCGATGTTTGCGCTGGTAGGTATGATGTACGATCGGCTCCACACGCGTGACCTGACCAGGATGGGCGGCTTGTGGCTGGTGGCTCCGGTCTATGGGGGCATCATGCTCTTTGCCTCCATGGCAGCAGTCGGCCTGCCCGGCCTGAGCGGGTTTGTCAGTGAGTTCATGGTGGTGCGGGGCGTGTTCCTCATTTCACCCTATATGACCCTGATGACCGTTATCAGCCTGCTGGGGTTGTTGTTTACCGGCGCGTATGTTCTCAAGGGCATCCGCACCGTCCTGATGGGGCCGCTGAATAACGATGCCGTGGCGCTGGCCCACGGCAACCCGCTTGAGATCACCACGCGCGAGATCATTGCTGTTGCGCCGCTGCTGGTCTTGATGCTGGTCATTGGCGTTTACCCGACGTGGCTGGTCGATGTGATTAACTCGACCGTCAGCACGTTCTTCTAGGCCAGTCAATACAAGTAACTGGTTGATCTTGCTAAGTGACCGTGGTCAAAAGCTAAGAGCCAACAGCTTGAGGTAACGATATGGACTTTCCGTTTCTTACGGTGATTACATTTACACCGGTGGCCGCCGCCCTCATCATCCTGCTGATGCCGCAGGACCCGAATGGCGAAAACCAGCCGGGTATCAGTACGAATGGCACCGTGATAAAGATTATCGCGATGGCTGCCACCTTCATCAGCCTGGCGCTGGCCGGGTATGTGTTTGTGAACGTGCTGATGGCGTACCAGAACGGCACCAATGACCTGTTCCTGTTCACAGATGGCCGCTGGGACTGGGTGCCCGCACTGGGTATTGGCTACCACCTGGGGGTAGACGGGATCAGCGCGCCGATGGTGCTGCTGACCGGGCTGGCCTCCTTTGCCGGTGTGCTGATTTCATGGGGAATTAACGACCGCCCACGCGAGTTCTTCGCGTTCTTTATGCTGCTGACAGCAGGTGTGTACGGTGTGTTTGTCTCGCTGGACCTGTTCCTGCTGTTCTTCTTCTACGAGTTGGCCGTCTTCCCGATGTATATCATGATCGCGATGTGGGGCTGGAAGGTGCGCCGCGAATATGCGGCCATGAAGCTGACTATCTACATCCTGGTCGGGTCGGTCGTGTCCTTCGTGGGCATTATCGCGATGTACTTCCTGATCGATAAGGCCGATATGGTCGCGACATTCGATATGCTCGATTTTGTCGCAGCACGCGACGCGGGGGTATTTGACCAGGTGATTCTCAACGGGGCAGTGGGCGCGGTGACGTTTGCGCAGGCATGGTTCCCGTTCATCTTCATTGGGTTTGCCATCCTGGCCGGTATTTTCCCGTTCCACAACTGGTCACCTGACGGCCACGTTGCGGCACCGACGGCGGTCTCCATGATCCATGCGGGCGTGCTGATGAAACTCGGTGCGTATGCCGCGCTGCGCGTTGGTGTGTTCCTGTTACCCGAAGGCGCACGGGTTCACCTGCCGTGGATCGTGTTCCTGGCGACAGTCAACGTCGTGTATGGTTCGGTGATCGCACTGGTTCAGCGTGACTTCAAGTACGTGATCGGCTTCTCGTCGGTTTCGCATATGGGGCTGGTCAGCCTCGGGTTTGCCACGATGAACCTGCAGGGTATGACCGGGGCCGGGCTTCAGATGTTCAGCCACGGCGTGATGACGGCACTGTTCTTCATCTGTGTCGGTATTGTCTATGACCGGGCGCACACCCGTGATATCCCGACGTTAAGCGGTATGGGGAAGAAGATGCCGGTGGTGGCTGCCGCGTTCATCCTGGGGGGCCTGGTCAGTATGGGGATGCCGCCGTTCTCGGGCTTTATCGCCGAGTTCCCGATCTTCATCGGCTTGTGGCGTGCCTCGCAGGAACTGACGCTGATCGGTGGAACGCCTGCATTCTACTACGCCATTATCGCCATTATCAGTGTGCTCGGTATCGTGGTGACCGCGGCTTACGTGCTGCGCGTTGCGGGCCGCGTGTTCTTCGGTGAGTTCGAGGAAACCCGCTGGCACGACCCCATCACGGATGCCACCATCTTTGATAAAACTGCAATCGCGCTGCTGTCGGTGTGGCTGATCGCGCTGGGTGTTGCCCCCTCGATCATGGTACCGATGGTAGAGGGCGGGATGGAGCCAATCGTCCGCCTGCTGGGAGGTTAATGTGTTTTCTGAACTGACTCCTGCATGGAATGAAATCATCATTCCCATTCTGCCGGAGATCGGCCTGCTGGCCCTGCTGTTGATCATCCTGCTGGTGGACCTGGGCAGCCGCCCGGTGCGCCGCAAGACGGCGGGTATCGTTGCCGCTGTGGGGATGCTGGTCATCCTGCTGGTCAACATGGTGGTGAGCTTCTCCGCGATGGGCGTGACCGCCTTCGTTGGGCAGGACGTTCTCGGTGGGATGATCGGCTACGATCTGCTGGCGACCCTGTTCAGGACTATGGTCCTGACGGCGGGCTTCCTGACCTGCCTGATCACGCTGGACGTCGAGGGGCTGGGCCGACAGGGCGAGTTCTACGCCATCCTCATTGTGGCGACGTTGGGCATGAGCCTGATGAGTGCTGCCCGTGACCTGATCATGGTGTTTGTTGCGCTGGAGACGACCTCGATCAGCCTGTATGTGCTGGCGGGCTTCCTGCGTGATTCTCGTCAGTCGGCTGAAGCAGGCATGAAGTACTACCTGTTCGGCGCGTTCACCTCCGCCATCCTGCTGTACGGGCTGAGCCTGCTGTTCGGGTTCAGCGGGACGACCGACATCGGGGCAATGGCTGAACCGATCAGTGCGCTGATTAACAGCGGCGAACCGGCTTCTGTCTTCGGGTTTGTGCTGGCTTTGCTGCTGGTGCTGATGGGCTTCGCGTTCAAGGTGGCGGCGGTGCCGTTCCACTTCTGGACGCCGGACGTGTACCAGGGCGCTCCGACGCCGGTGACGGCCTTTGTCAGCACAGCCAGCAAGGCGGCCAGTTTTGCGCTGTTGATGCGGCTGTTTATTGCCATCTGGCCGATTGAGGCTGTGCCGTACTGGACCAATATCGTCGCGGGTATCGCCGTCGTGACGATGCTCACGGGCAATCTGCTGGCGTTGGCCCAGAGCAACATCAAGCGTATGCTGGCTTACAGCTCCATCGCGCAGGCGGGCTACACGCTTGTCGGTGTGGTGGCCGTCAGCCAGACCACGATGGGTGTGGCGGCGGTGGCCTTCTACATGTTCATGTATGTATTCACCAACATCCTGGCGTTCACCATCGTGATCGTGGTGAGTAACGTCACGGGCGGTGATGATATCAGGGACTTCGCCAATCTCGGGCGGCGTGCGCCCTATCTTGCACTGGCGATGACCGTAGCGCTGCTGTCACTGGCAGGCATCCCCCCGGCAGCGGGCTTCTTCGGCAAGTTCTTCCTGTTTGCGGCGGCGATTGATGCCGGGTATATCTGGCTGGCGATGATCGGCTTTATCAACGCCATCATTGCACTGTACTACTACCTGACTGTCGTCAAGGTGATGTTCGTCGATGTCAGCGAGGACACGTCGCGCATTACGGTGGCTCCGTCCTACAGTCTTGCTGTGGTGATCACCGTCATCGGTGTGCTGATGATGGGTATCTTCGCCAGCCCGTGGTGGGTCTGGGCGCAGGATGCCGCCAACGCCATCGCCGGTACGGTCAACTAGGTTAGGGCAAGCACGGCTATCGAGAGGCGGGCGAAAGCCCGCTTCTTTCTTTTTTCGGGGTGGCAGCAGGTATGACCTCCTGCACTTTGCTATCCGGTTTTTTGAGAGGGCCTCATATCGAAGCCTGACGCCCCCCCTGATTGTGCGGGTGCAGGGGCAGCGTCCCCACGGATCAAGCCCGACATGACACACCTACCACGCTGGGCTACAATCTGCCACATGGACAGAAAACGACAAATCCTGTATATCCTGCTGGCAGTGAGCGCGGTGCTGGCGATACTGTTGGCCTTTGACGTGGCTCCCATCCTGCGGGGCGGGTTCGGCTGGCGGTGGCCTTATGACGTGCTGGATGGCGTCGAGTGGGTTCGGCTGGCGGGCCTGCTGGCTGCGGTGGCGGCCTATCTCGGTGTGGGCTGGGTGCTGATGGGCCGCGAGAAGCCCGCGCCATTCATCGTGTGGGCGGTGCTGGGGGCGGTGCTGCTGCCCATACTGACTACATGGGTACGTATGCCGTACATCGGCTATGGATACTACCGTGCAACGGCGGATGCCGTGGGGACGGGATGGTACCAGGCCGGGTTGGTGGTGCGTGAGGGGCCGGGCCTGCGTGAGGCGCTGATCAACTACCCGGAGCAGATGTTCGCCTTCCGTGAGGCTGGGTTGAACCACATCACCACGTCACCGCCGGGGCACTGGCTGCTTTACTACTGGGCCGCGAGCCTGTTCGATGTGCTGCCGGGGCTGGCTGCATGGCTGGCTGAGCCGCTGCGTGCCTACGGCTGCATCGACCCGCAGGCGCTGACCCTGGGTGACGCGGAGCTGGCGTCGGCGTGGGTGGGGATGACCCTGCCGCTGTGGGGCGGCATGGCCGGTCTGCTGATCTGGTTGTTGGGCCGGGCCTTGTTCGCGGAGGGAGTGGCACGCCGGGCGGCCTACCTGTGGCCGCTGCTGCCCTCACTGCTGATCTTTAACCCGTACCCCTCACCGGTTAACGCCACCCTGAGTCTGCTCGCCATGGCGCTGCTGGCACTGGGCCTTGACCGGGATCAATGGGGGTGGGTGTTCCTCGGTGGCGCAGCCCTGTCGTATGCGACGTTTAACAGCTTCATCTTCCTGCCTGTGCTGTTCTTTGCGGGGGCACAGGCACTCCTGTTCTTTTTTGTGCGGCGTGCCGAACGCGGTTATCGGTGGTGGTGGCCGTTCGTACAGGGGGCCATCTTTGGGGCCGGGCTGCTTTCGGTATGGTTGATCTTCTACCTGTACAGCGGCATTACGCCGCTGGATATCTTCGTCACGTCGATGGACTGGCACCTCAACCTCGAACTGGAGTACCTGCCGTGGGTGTTCCTGCACTTCAATGATTTCGTGTTGTTTACCGGCTGGCCGCTGTTCTTTGTTGGTGTGCTTGGTGTGGTCTTTGCGACCCGTCAAACGCTGACGGGGAAAGCCGTATCCGGTGGGGTGCTGCTGGCGCTGGCCTGTGCTATTACCGTGATCGTGCTGGATATATCGGGGATGGCACGCGGTGAGTCGGGGCGGTCGTGGATCATCTTCATGCCGTTTATGCTGTACGCGGCGGGCCTGTGGCTCGATGGGGCAGGGGCAGATCGCGGGGTGCTGCTGCCTGCCGCCGGGATGCAGATCGCCGTGATTGGGGTCGTGGCCGCAGTCATGCGTCCGATGGCGGTGTATCCTGCGCCCGGCCACCTTAGTCAGCCGGAAGCGGTCAGCCCGCCGGGTGATGTGATCCCGGTGTCGGAACCCGTGACCTTTGACGATACGGTACGGCTGAGCGCGTATAGTGGTACGGTGAGTGGCGATACCCTGACGCTGTGGCTGTCGTTCGTGGCTGGTGCCCCGCTGGATCACCCGTACTGGCTGTCGATTCTGCCGGTGGGGCCGGATGGCACGCCGGGCACGGCATCGGTGATGCCGCCGTATCTGCCCGCTGAGACCTTCCCGGTGACGTGCTGGTTTGCTGCCGATGAGCCGGTGACAGTGCAGCAGTCCATCGCGCTTCCCACCGATGCAGCAGACGGCGCATGGTGGGTCAGCCTGTCGCTGATCGATGCCGAGACGGGGGCGATACTGCCTGTTTCAGTAGGGGAAAGCAGCGGTGAGATGCAGGTCGGATTGGGACCATTTGAGGGTAAATAGGCTGGTTTTATGCTGAATCCGCCCAACTTTGTGGGATTTATCTCAATTTTTGATCTGACTTCTATTTTACGTTAGGATCACGGAGGTCTTTGAACCTAACTTTACCCGTACGTGAACATCAATCTAATGACTGAACAACGACCAAAGACGTCCATGCAAGGGATGTTTGTGCTGGGCAGTTCTGCCACCGGAATAGGCTGCCTGACCCCGCTTTTTGTTGGCGGGGCAATCCTGCTTGGGCGATGGCTGGATGCTGCCTTGGGTACCCATCCCTACATTCTTCTGTCGTTGATTTTATTGAGCATTCCATTAAGCCTGTTAGTCATTGTGCGGACAGCGGTTGAATCGAGCCGAATCGAAGCAGCCCGGTTGCACACATCAACAGACAACACACGCGAATCCCGTCATGACTACAACGCCTACAGGGAGGACACGTAGTTGAAAAACCCATTTGTTCAGTTACTCGTTGTGCTGGGTGCGCTCGGCTTGTTTGTCGTGGCCCCTATTTTTATTCTGCCAGCGCTTGATATTCCCGTGATCTTCCCGCATGTCCAGATGCCGGCGGAAAAAATCTGGCTGGAGCCGCTGTTCACGGTTGGCAACATCCCGATTTACCTGTTTAACTCGTTCACGTCGATCATGCTGGCGAATGTCCTGCTGATCATCATGGGCGTGACGGCTGGTGCTGCGGCCCGCAAGCGTCTTCAGCAGTATGAGGCCAACCCGCGTGCGGTCGATGAGGATGGCGAAGACATGATGGTGCCGAAGGGCTGGCTGAATACCTTTGAGATGATCGTCGAATACTTCTTCGACCTCGTTGAGCAGATCGTCGGTGCCAAGTGGGCCAAGCAGGTATTCCCAGTGGTAATGACGATCTTCCTGTTTGTGCTGACCGTCAACTGGCTGCACTTCCTGCCGGGTGTTGACAGCGTTGGCATCGTTCACTGCGCCAAGCCGCCCTTCAAGGGGTACGAGGCTGTTGAGATGGGGTCTTCGGGCGTATTCCGCCTGGCCCTGGGTGAGACGCTGGACGGTGATGAAATCGGCACGACGGGCGCTGCCATCTGGATCGAGGACGAGGGGCTGACGGCTGAGGAGGCCGCCGATGAACAGTATCACCTGTGTGAAGAAGCCGCCGAGCTGGCGCATCACGGCGAGGTAGATGAGGAACTGGAGATTCGCTATACGCTGGCTCCATTCTTCCGAACCGGCTCCACGGACCTGAATATGACACTGGCGGTTGCCATCTTCGCTATGGTGGCCGTACAGGTGTTCGGTGTGCGTGAACTGGGTGCCGGGTACTTCTGGAAGTTCTTCAACATCCCCGGCCTCAAGAATGGGCCCATGGCGTACATGGACCTTGTCGTTGGTGTCCTGGAGCTCATCTCCGAGTTTGCAAAGGTGCTCTCCTTCACCCTCCGACTTTTTGGTAACATGTTTGCCGGTGCCATTCTGCTGTTCGTGATGATGTACCTGATCCCGGTTGGCGTGCCGCTCATCTTCTTTGGGCTTGAGCTGCTGATCGGTGCCATCCAGGCGCTGGTCTTTGCCATGCTGACGCTCGCACTGATATCAGTGGCGATGGCGGGGCACGGTGATCACGACGAGCATGACGAAGAGCATCACTAAGATTTAGGGTTGAATGCGGCACTGGCAGGGCCGGTGCCGCTTAATCTGCGGGGAGTGGCCCCGTTTTCAACTGGATACATAGCAGCGGGGGCCACACAGCGCCCGCCCGACATAAACAACAAATCGTTAATCACGGAGGAACGATGGAACTCACAATCGAAGCTGCACGTGCTCTGGCTGCCGGTCTCGCAATTGGGTTCGGCGCAGTTGGCCCCGGTATCGGCATTGGTCTGCTCGCAATGGGTGCGATGCAGTCACTGGGTCGTAACCCGGAAGCGGGCGGTCTGATCCAGACCAACATGATCCTTGCAATCGCGCTCACCGAAGCTATCGCAATTTACGCGCTGGTGGTTGCGCTGCTCCTCATCTTCGTGGGTGTGGGCTAAGGCCCGGTACGCGGAGCTTAGCTCGCGTATCTCCCCGACATAGTCACAGGAGGACAATGTGGAAGCACTCGATAGGCTTGGAATCAACCTAGGGCTTCTCATCGCGTATACCGTCAATGTGGTACTGCTTCTGGTACTGCTGCGGGCTGCTGCGTTCAAGCCGATCACGGAGATGCTGGAAAAGCGCCGTGAACGTATCAGCGAAGGCCTGAACAAGGAACGCCGTGCCGAAGAGGCGCTGGCAAACGCGGAGAGTGAAAAGCAGGCGGCGCTGGATCAGGCGCGTGCCGAAGCCCAGCAGATCATCAACGAAGCACGCAGCCGTGCCAAGGAAACCGAGAACCAACTGGTTTCCGAAGCGCAGGACCAGGCCCGCCGCATCGTGGAACGTGCCGAGGAAGAAGCTGCTGCGGAACGGAACATGGCGCTTTCTGAAATGCGCGAACAGATCGTCTCACTCAGCCTTGCGGCTGCCGGCCACCTGCTGGGCAATGAGATCGATGCGAAGGTCGCCAAGACCACTGTCACCGACTTTTTCACCAATATCCCGGCGGAAGCCAGGGGCATGGGGGATAGTTATACCGTGGTCACCGCTGTGCCGCTGACCGATGCGGAGCAGAAAAAGGTCGCTAAGGACCTCGGTTCAGATGACGTGACCTTCATCACTGACACGAGCATCCTTGGTGGCGTGATCGTGCGTTCAGGTGCCAGCGAGATTGACGCCAGCTACGCCAATCAGCTCGGCCAGATGCGCGTCGCGATGCAGTAACCTGCGGTTACACTGTGTTTTTGCTACAGGGGGCCTTCTTTTCAAGGAGGCCCCCTGTTTTACGCCGGGCTGCGCCGGTTGCATCTTGACACCCGGATCGGTGCGCGGTACACTTCACCCGCTAAAATCATATAGCTGAAAGTTGCCTGAGCGTCCTCTTATCCAGAGCGGTGGAGGGAACGGCCCTGAGAAACCGCGGCAACCGGGCACCCCAAACGGGGAGTCAGAGGTGCCAATTCCGTCAGAGGAAATCCCTGGGAGATGAGGGAAGACGCGTACTGGTGGACACTGTTCTCCGTGCGCCTCTTTATCATAACTAAAAGAGGCGCTTTGGTTATCTGGCAGCGCTACCCATGGCACGCCAGTCAAAGACGATAACATTCAACTGGCTGCCTTTCATCCAGGAGGATAATCGTGTCAGATCGCAATATCATTGTCGTTGAAGCCAGTGAAACCCCCATCGACAAGCGCCCGGTCGAGATCGTGGAGCGTAAGGGGATAGGCCATCCCGACACCATCTGCGACGGCATCGCTGAGCGCGTGTCTGTCGAATACATGAAATGGTGCCATGAGAACCTGGGTGCCCCGCTGCATCATAACTTTGACAAGGTGCAGCTTGTTGCCGGTGAGACCGACGTGTCCTACGGTCATGCCCAGATGCTTAAGCCGATCCGCATCCAGCTTGCGGGCCGTGGCACCCCGGTCGCCCCGGATGGTACCAAGGTGCCGATGGACGCTATTGCCATCAAGGCGGCCAAGGACCATATCAGTGAAACGCTGAAGTACCTTGACCCCAACGTACATGTTGTGGTCGACTCCTACGCCGGTCGTGGCTCCAGTGAGCTGATCTTCGCCGTGGATGAGATCACCGCCAATGACACCAGCTTCGGTGTGGCGCACTGGCCACGTTCTGGCCTGGAACATGCCGTTTACGAGACCTGCGAGTACATCACGGGCACGTTGATCGATACCTACCCGCTGGGTGAGGATGTCAAGGTGATGGGCTACCGCAGCGGCAATGATGTGACCCTGACCTGCGCTGTCCCGTTCATGGCTGAGAAGATCAAGAGCCGCGAGGAATATGTTGAAGTTCGTACTGCGGTTGAGAAGGCCATCCAAAACTATGCGGATGGGCTGGATGATCGCAATATGGTCGTCAACGTCAATACCGCGGACAACGTCGAGGCCGATGCCGTCTACCTGACGCTGACCGGCACCAGCGCCGAGATGGGTGACGATGGTTCGGTGGGGCGTGGTAATCGTGTCACCGGCGTGATTGCACCGTTCCGTTCGGCTTCGCTGGAAGCCGCCGCTGGCAAGAACCCGATCAGCCATGTTGGTAAGCTGTACAACATCCTCGCGCTGGAAGCCGCCAAGGAAATCCATGCCGTGTGCGACGAGGTTGCAGCGGTGCAGGTGTACATCCTGAGCCAGATCGGCCAGCCGCTGGATAAGCCGTTGGTGGCAACAGCCAACGTCGATGTCAAGGATGGCAAGCCGTTGACTGATGCCGGTAGGGCCAAAGTCGTGGAAATCCTGGACAGGCATCTCGCTGATATGACTGGCCTGCGCAAGAAGCTGATTAACCAGGAAGTGACCCTGTACTAAGCCACAAGGTCATTCGAACGCATATCTTCACCGGGGGTGGCCCACGCAAGCCATCCCCGGATTGCTGTCCGGCCCACACGCTGCCGTTGCTGAACGCGGGCCTCATCCGTTACACTCAGCAGGCGCGCACAATCTCCAATACGGAAGAGCTATGAAAATCCTCGCTGTCAGTGACCGCGTCGTCAACCTCATCTATTCGGAACAGATACGCAGTTTGTATGGTGATGTCGATATGATCATTGGCTGCGGTGATCTGCCGTACTACTACCTTGAGTACATCGTCACGATGCTGCCGGTGCCGGGTATTTACGTCTATGGCAATCATGATAAGACACAGTACACCATTGATGGGCGGACCGTGGATCGCGCCGAAGGCTGCACCCTGATCGATGGCAAGACGTGGGAGAAGGATGGTGTGTTGTTCGCGGGGTTGGGGGGGTCAATGCGCTACCAGCCGGATGCCATCAACCAGTATACGGAAGCCGAAATGCGCTGGCGTATCCTGCGGCTGCTGCCGGGATTGATCCGCAACCGTATCAAGTACGGGCGCTGGCTCGATGTGCTGGTGACGCACTCACCACCGCTCGGTATCCATGATGGTGAGGACCTGACACACACCGGTTTCAAGTCGCTTTTGCGCTTCCTGAAATGGTTCACGCCGAAGTACATGCTGCACGGGCACATGCATCGGTACCGGCGGGATGTGAGCTATGAGACGCAGTATCTCAATACCAAAGTGGTGAACGTATACCCTAAAAGGGTTATTGAATTTGAGCCTTGATCGTGATATGGTCAGGGCAGGTAATACAAACACAGCAGTGCTATCATCTGGCACTGCTGTTATCCCGGTGGCAAGAGCTGCCTGAATGCCCCGATTGAGAATGATCAATCCGGGGTTTGTGTTTGGTACTGGTAACAAGGATTGGGGTTGAGTGATGAGTGATATGAACCCGGCGGCCAGTGAAGCCGCCGCCCAGGCATTTGAACGAGCACGCCGCAAGGCGTTTATTAATGAGTTTCTCACCGGGCTGATCGGTGGTGATAACCGGCTGGTTTCGTTTCACGATCTATTGGAGCATATTGACCCCGGTGGGCCGATCTATCGGGGCATGTCTACGGTCGCTATTGAACAGATCGTGGGCAGTGTAGACCGTTACGAGGACTTCGACCGGGCTTTCCTGCCGCGCCAGACCTTCACCCGTGATCGCTGGAAGCGGGTCGGGCAGGCCTACTATACCGATGTCATCCTGCCGCCCGTGCAGCTTTACAAGATGGGCGAGGTGTACTTCGTGATGGATGGTAACCACCGGATCAGCGTGGCGCGAGAGTTGGGGCAGGAATTCATTGATGCCGAGGTGGTGGAATATCGTCTGCGTGTGCCGCTGCATGCTGAGATGACAGCCGAGGATATGCTGACCATCTCGGACCTCTCAGGGTTTCTGAGTGCCACCGGGTTTGATGAGACGCACCCGCAGTTTGATTTTCTGCTGACGCTGGACGAGGGGTATGAGCGCCTGTTTGACCATATCGAGAAGCACCGCTACCTGCAGGGTATCGAGTGGAACCGCCCGTTTACCTTTACAGAGGCTGCGGCTCAGTGGATCGAGCAGGTTTATGTACCTACGGTTGAGGTCATCCGCACGATGGAGATTCTCAGGGATTTCCCCGGCAGGACCGAAACAGACCTGTACCTGTGGCTGATGGAGCATCTCTACTACCTGCGCCAGCAGTACGGCGATGAAGTGGACCCGGTGCAGGCAGCACAGCAATATGCGGATCACTTCACGACACGCTGGTTCAAGCGGGGCTGGCATTACCTCCGGCATCATGTGCTGGGGCAGGGCGATGATCGCCCGGTGACTGGATGATACTGACCCAAACGGAGGGCGTCGAATGCCCTCCGTTTGTTGGGTTTGTGTTTGCTGAGGGTGTGACCACACGCTAAAATGATCCCGTTATGAAACTTGGGATCATCATCGTTAACTGGAATACCCGTGACCTGCTGCGGCGCTGCCTTGAAACCGTCTACACCAGTGCGGGCATTGAGCAGTACCGGGTTGTCGTCGTCGATAACGGCAGCGAAGACGGCAGCGTGGCGATGGTTCAGGCTGAGTTCCCGCAGGTTCGCCTGATCTACGGGCACGGCAACGTGGGCTACCCAAAGGGCAACAACATCGGCCTGCGTGATATAGGCTATGGTGATGCCGGTGACCCAATGCCCGGTGCCCCCGACTATGCACTGCTGCTTAACCCCGATACGGAACTGCCGCCGACTGGGCTGAAACGCTGCATCGAGTATATGGACTCCAACCCCGATATTGCGGTCCTTGGGCCGCGTCTTGTGCTGATGGACGGCTCACTTGACAAAGCCTGCCGGCGGACGTTCCCGTCGCCGTCGGTGTCGCTGTGGCGTATGACGCGGTTGTCCTCGTTATTCCCCGGAAGCCGGGTGTTTGGGCAGTACAATCTTACCTATCTGGATGAATACAAAACTGCCGATGTCGATTCAGTGGTGGGGGCATTTATGCTGGTCCGCAAGGCATCGATTGAAACCGTTGGCCTGCTGGATGAGCAGTTCTTCATGTATGGCGAAGACCTCGACTGGGCCAAGCGTATCAAGGAAGCGGGGGGCCGTGTGGTTTACTGGCCTGAAGTCGAGGTGCTGCACGTCAAGCGGGCGGCGAGCCGCAGGAGCGCACGTGCCCAGTTTGAATTCTACCGCGCAATGCTGCTGTTCTACATGAAACATTACGCCGCTGAGGTGTCACGCATCACCCATGTGCTGGTCCTGATTGGGCTGGCTGTTGTGGGGGGGAGGAAGCTGTGGCCGGAGATTCGAGCCGCATGGACCCGGTAAACCCGCCCAAACCACCCACAGACCCCGCGCAAGCTCCGCTGATGCTGCCTGCCGGGCCAGTTGGGGGTGGCGACGCTGAGGAGGAGAACGCCGTCTCCCGGGTCAAGTTTATGATCCAGTTTTCCAAGGTCGGCATGGATGCTGCCCTGACGGCGTTTGCCTTTGTGGTGGCGTACTACATGCGCCGTACCATCCCGTTCCCGGCAGAAAGCACCCTGTCATCCTCATTTCTGATCTTTGTGCCGATGGGCATTGTGCAGGTGGTCAGCGTGCTGATGGTGTTCTATATCAACCGCCTGTATCACACCACGCGCAACATCTCACGTGTTGATGAATTGACGCAGGTCTTCGGTGCGTTAAGCATTGGCACGATGATGGCCGTCGCCATCTCGACGCTGACCTTCCGCAACACGGTATTTGACCTTGAATTTCCACGGGGCATGATCCTGTATGCATGGATGGTCGGCATCCTGTTTGTGATGGTGGGCCGTGCGTTTCACCGGCGCTTCTGGCACCGGATGCGGATGCGTGGGCTAGGTCGTGAGCGTGTGTTGGTCGTTGGTTCAGGTGACGTGGCGCAGGCCGTCATCCAGAAAATACAGTGGACACCGTATCTTGGCTATGACGTGGTGGGTGTGGTCAATGGCAACACGGTAACCGAAGTCAGCGGGACGCCGGTCATCGGCCCGATTAATGCCCTGCCAGACCTGATCGACCAGTATAAAATCCAGGAAGTGATCATCGCGCTGCCGGAGGGGACATCACGGCGCGAGGTGGTACGCATCGTGGGCCTGTGCCAGCGCGGGCAGGTCTCGATCAAGATTTTCCCCGATCTGTTTGAGTTCATTACGACCGGGGTCAGCATTGATGACCTCGGCGGCCTGCCGATGCTCAACGTGCGTGATATACAACTGCGTGGCTGGAGGCTAAGCCTCAAGCGCGGGCTGGACGTGCTGGGCGCGGCGGCGGGGTTGGTGATGCTCTCCCCGATCCTGATGACTGTTGCGGCGATCATCCGCATCCAGTCACCGGGGCCGGTCTTTTACTGCCAGGAACGCATGGGGTTGGATGGGAAGCCATTCCAGATGGTGAAGTTCCGCTCCATGCGCACCGATGCCGAGGCCGCCGGGCCGGGATGGACTCAAAAAGACGACCCGCGCATCACAGGCATTGGCGCATGGATGCGCGCACACAACGTCGATGAGCTGCCGCAGTTGATCAATGTGCTGCTGGGCGAGATGAGCCTCGTGGGGCCGCGCCCGGAGCGCCCGGTATACGTGCAGAAGTTCCGGCAGAGCATCCCGCGCTACATGGAGCGTCACCGCGAGAAGGCGGGCATGACCGGCTGGGCGCAGGTCAACGGGCTGCGTGGTGATACCTCCATCGCTGAGCGCACCAAGTACGACCTGTGGTACATTGAGAACTGGTCATTGTGGCTGGACATCCGCATCATTCTGCGGACGGTGCTACAAACCTTCCTCGGTTCCTCAAACGCCTACTGATTCCCCACGGTATCGCTTATCAGGTTGACCCCCTGTGTGCTTTGCGGCATGATCAGCGCCGTTTCATCGAACTGACCTCATCATCCCAGGAGCAGTATATCCATGCGCCTATCACAATACATGGAGCATCTCAGCGGCGTGCTGGCCCGTACCCGGCCCGAACAGGACCCGGAGATCAGCGGCCCGGCGGTTGAGGATTCCCGGCAGGTCGTGCATGGGTCGATCTTTGTGGCACGGGCTGGCGGCAGCGCGGATGGACACCGTTTTATCGGGGCAGCGGCTGATGCCGGGGCGGTGGCGGTGTTCGGCACGCGTCCGGTTAATGCGGTGGACAGCACCGTACCCTATATACAGGTGGCGGATGGCCCGCTGGCACTGGCAGAACTGGCTGCCTCGTATTACGGGTTTCCAGCCCGTCAACTGACGGTGATCGGCGTGACAGGCACCGATGGCAAGACCAGTACCAGCAATCTGATTTACAGCATCATGAAGGAAGCCGGGATCGCGGCGGGCATGATCAGCACGATTAAGGCCGTGCTGGGCAATCGAGAGGCCGAGACGGGGCTGCATGTGACCACACCGTCCTCGCCTGAGGTCCACGGGTATCTGCGGGAGATGGTTGACAACGGCCTGACTCATTGTGTGCTGGAAGCTACGTCGCACGGGCTGGCTCAGCGCCGCGTGGGAATGGTCGATTTTGATGTGGCGGTCGTCACCAATATCCAGCATGAGCACCTCGATTTTCATGGCACATGGGAGAACTATCGTGATGCCAAGGGGCTGCTGTTCGATGCGCTGACCAAAGGCGCACGTAAGCCCGGCGTGCCGAAGCTGGCGGTGATCAACCGTGATGATGCCAACAGCTATGGGTACCTGCTCGGAAAGGCTGCCGATACACAGCTTGCTTACGGTGTGGATCAGGGGGATTATCATGTCACCGATCTGTCATTTGACACCGACCGCACGCGCTTCACGCTGCACACCTCGGACGGCTCATCAACCCGGATCGAGACGGCGCTGGTGGGGCGCTTCAACATCAGTAACATCCTTGCGGCGGCGGCGGCCACCTATGCGTTGGGTGTGTCGCTGGATGCAATCGCGGCAGGGGTGGCGGCGCTGGCCGTCATTCCGGGGCGCATGGAGCGCATCGACGAGGGGCAGGATTTCCTCGCTGTGGTCGATTTTGCGCACACGCCCAACGCGCTGAAGAACGCGCTGGAGGCCGCCCGTGTGATGATCGAACCACCGGGCCGCGTCATCGCGGTGTGGGGCAGTGCGGGCCTGCGTGACCCCGGAAAACGTACGCTGATGGGGGAAGTCTCGGCGGAACTGGCTGATATCACGATCATTACCGCTGAGGACCCGCGCACGGAAAACCTTGAGGCTATCATGGCGCAAAGCCTGCGTGCCGCTGTCAGCCGTGGGGCTGTCGAGGGGGGCACGGTATTCCTCGTTCCGGATCGTGGGGAGGCCATCTACCGGGCCTGTCAGATGACCGGGCCGGCTGACATTGTCATCGCCTGCGGTAAGGGGCATGAACAGTCTATGTGCTTCGGCGAGACGGAGTACCCGTGGGATGATCGAGATGCGATGCGGGCTGCGCTGCGGGGCGAGCCGCTGCGCACGCTGCCCACGGCTCGGTAAATTGCTGAGAGACTCAAACGTGCTACAATCAACGAACTGGACAATACTCCTGTTCGCAGCCACTATTTGGAGGAGCTATCCCATGAAACACGCTCTACGGGGCCGTAAACCGGCCATCTTCATCATCGCACTTCTGATGTTATCTGCCCTGCTTCTAAGTGCCTGCGATGGCAATGATGTCCCGGTTGAGCCAACCGAAGATCGCCGTGGGTCAACGGAGGAAACCGGCGGGCAGACCGCCGGTGAGGAAGACGCAGAACCGGGTGATGCGGGTCAGGCCGAAGCAGAATCAGAAAACACCGGCGATGAAGCCGTGGATGCCGAAGCTGACGTGCCGCTTGTTCCCTCGGTCAATGCCGGGGGGGTAGCTGAGACCTACGAGGAGACATGGGATTACTATCTGCTGGACAGTGTCGCATTCCAGGTGCGCCGTATGCAGGACCGCGTGCGCTTTGCCGAGCGTTATCAGAATCCCGCACAGCTTGCAGCCAACACAGGTGGCACCATGGCCGATGTCGAACTGATCGAGGATCGCAGTGAGTTCCAGCTCAGCAACAACGATACGTTTGCCCAGTCTACGGTGGATTTCGATATCCGCGTGACATATCTTGATGGAGACAGTGTGCGTTTCAGATGCCAGTATCTTGTCCAGATCGAGAAGGAAGCCGAAACGGGGCTGTGGTATGTCATCAATCCCCGTATTCTTGAGGTCACGACGTTCTGCGGTTGATGGTGTTGGTTTCAATCGAACAGCAAATTCAGCGCACCGGGAACTTTCCCGGTGCGTTTTGCGTTACAGGTTATACAGGACATAAGTCCTGATAGGTAGTTTTACCCATAACGTGTCTGCGAAAGCTGTGTTATTGTAAATATAAGCAGGCAGGTAGACAGGTAACTTAGTGGTTAATGACGACGGAGAAGGAGGGGTTGTGATGGAACACAAAAAACCGCTTAGCACTAACGATGAACTGAATGATCAGGCAATCATCGCGGGTGCAGCGCTGACAATTTTACTGGTATTGAGCGTCCTCTCCGTGGTTATGGTGTTTACCGGCATGCTGGGTGCTTAGCGTCACATCGGGAACGTGAAAGCTGGGGCTGACCTCTGATGGGGTCAGCCCTTTGCTGTTTTACAGACCCGTACGCAGGTACTATACGTTCCAGCTAATAACCATCATAAAATGATAACGTGTGATGATCGGCTGGATAAGGGGGCTTTAAGGTCGGACATCATTGGTACCAACCCCGAACAACCGAAAGGATAGAGGATGAAAGCACTTAAAATTACCCTGCTGATCGCGGTAGCGTCTTTGTCACTGGCGGCTTGCTCAGTAGTGGGTGGGAGTGATAATCCCAACCCGCTGCCGACCGTGCGTGCCGGTGAAAGCGTAGGGAGTGAAGTCGGCAATGCGGCGGGCAGTTCAGCCGAGGAGACGTGGGAACGCTACCTGCGTGACAGCATAGCCTATCAGAATGACCGCCAGGACATTCGCCTCGACCTGATCCAGGCTTATCAGAACCCGGATCACGTTTCACAGAATGCGGGCGGGCTGATGACCGACCTTGAACTGGTGGAAGACCGGACCACCTTTGATCTCAGCAACAACAGCACATTTGCACAGTCCTACGTGGACTACGATGTGCGCCTGACCTTCGTCGATGGGGATACCAACACGCTGACCTGCAACTACAACGTGCAGATCGAGCGTGACGCTGACGATGAGCGCTGGTATGTCATCAACCCGACGGGGCTGGACGTGTACAGCGTGTGCGGGTAGGCCGTCCTATCGGCTAATAGCAGCAGAAGACCGGGGGATGTTATGTTCCCCGGTCTTTTTTGATCCCCTGTCAGCGGGCGTAAAAAGACCTGCCACACCGCCCTGAATGTGGTATGATCGCCCGACATTGTGAGGATAATCATGGCGAGGAAACCCCAGTGACACAGTTACAAGGACGTGTGATCAGTGTGTTTGGCAGCGCCCGCATCCATGCGGGAAGCCGGGCATGGCAGGAAGCCGAGCAGGTTGGGGCGCTGCTGGCGCATGCCGGTGCCACGGTAATGACCGGTGGCTACGGCGGTGTGATGGAAGCCGCCAGCAAGGGCGCTCGTGAGGCGGGCGGCCATGTGATCGGGGTGACGGTCAGCGCGTTCGAAAAGATGGGCAAGCGTTCCGGGCCGAACCCGTATATTGATGAGCTGATTCACTACGATACGCTTTCTGCGCGGCTGCTGCATGTGGTCAAGGAGTGCGACGGCGCTGTCGCCTGTGATGGCGGCATCGGGACGCTGTCTGAAGTCTCATTGATGTGGTCGCTGGTGCAGACGGGCGAGATGGCATCTGCTCCGATCATTTTGCTTGGGGATCGCTGGCAGCCGACGCTGGATGCGTATATGGGGGACGAGTTTATCGCCCCCGCAGAACTCAATCTTTTGCAGGTGGTGCGCGGCCCGCATGATGTGATCCCTGTTCTGGCGGATGCCCTGCCCACCGGGGAGGACCAGTGATGCGCACACGCCATATCGGTGCCCTGCTGATCGGGGTAGGGGTGATGTTGTGGGCCGGGTGTAACCCGGCACCAACCCCGGGGCCAACTTCCACAGTTGAACCGACATCCACGATGGACCCCACCCAAACTATCACACCCACCTTGACGGTCACCCCGTCGCTGACACCGACTCCATCAGCCACGCCGGGTCCAGACCTCGCAGAACTGCTCCAGGCACCGCAGGCAGATTACGCCAATGCCGAGCTTGATGCGGCACGTGAGGGGTACGAAGCGATCCAGCAGATTTACCCGGATGAGGCTGCGCCGTGGCTGGGCCTGGCTGAGGTGGCGTCACGGCAGGGGCAGCCTGATGAAGCCCTTGATTACCTGCGGGCTGCGCTGGAAGTGGACCCCTATAACCCGGAGGCGTTAAACGCGCTGGCGGTTGCACTCGAAGCGCTGGACGTGCCTGCGGCCTATGACCAACTGGTTGAGGTGTATGGCGCGCTGCTGGTGGTTGAACCGGATAACGCCGGGGTGCGTGAGGCTCGTGCGGTCATACAGGCCCGGCAGGGGGATGCCGAAGGCGCTGTCGAGACTCTGTCCGATGGCGGCACCCGTTCGGCATGGGAGCGTGCTGCACAGGCTGCCTACAGCCAGCGCTGCTATGCCGGGGCTGCCACTATCGCCAGCGCCGGTTTCGATGTGTATGATGATGACCCCGCACTGGTGCTAACGTCCGCATTGGCCTATCTTGCTGCGGATGATATGGAGCGCGGCCTGACGGAGCTGGATCGTCTGCTGCTTGTGGATGAGGCCAACGTGGCAGGCTGGTACTGGCGTGGTCGGACGCTGGCGCGCTACGGGGCAGCGGGCCGTGCCATGGCAGACCTCGACACGGCCATCGAAATCGGGACACGCTCCGGGTTGATAGAAACGCCGCTGGCACTGGCCGCCATCAATGAAAAAGCGGCATTGATAGCCCGTGATGATGTTGAGTCGGCATTTAGCTATGTCGCTGGCCTGGTGTTTGAATACGGCAGCCAGGATGCATTGCTGCTGGCGTATACCCGCATCGACTGGGCACGGGACAGCCGCGACCTCGCACTGGGCCGTCTTGATGTGCTGGTGCGTGATGGCTATGCGCCAGCCCTCTATCAGCGTGCGTTGTATTTGCTCGAAGAAGACGAGGTCGATGCTGCGCTCGCAGATTTGACTGCGTATGTTGAGGCGGAACCGTTCGGCCCGGTGGCAGAAGAAGCTCGCCGCCTGATCGCGCGATATGAATAACACACGCAGGCGTGATGATCCTGCACGTCGCCGTTTTTTTAGATAGAATTCTAATGTAAGTATGGTATGGTTAGTCACGTCCTTATAATGGTCGCTAGCTGATTTTCATTCATAGGAGTATAGAATGGCGAAGCCTTTTGAAGTTACTGATTCTTCATTCGAGACAGATGTCCTTGAAGCCGAGGAACTGACCCTGGTCGATTTCTGGGCAGAATGGTGTGGCCCGTGCAAGATGATCGCTCCCATCGTCGATGAGATCGCCGATGAGTACGAAGGTCAGATCAAGGTAGCAAAGCTGGATGCGGATACCAACCCGCACACCATGCAGGCCTACCATGTGCTGGGCATCCCCACATTGATCCTGTTTAAGGGGGGCGAAGCGGTGGAACGCATCACCGGCTACATGCCGAAGGACCGTCTGCTTTCCAAGCTGACCCCGCACCTGGGCTAGTTTCATAGTCACTCAGGGCATCGAAAGACCACACATGCTGTGGTCTTTTTGATTCTGTGTAAAATGGATACAGTGATTCAAGTTAATGTAAGGTAGAGCAAGAGTTATGTTTTTTGCACGGATACGAGAACGTATTACCGGGGTTATCACTCTGGCGGTGCTTTCAGTTGGGATGTTTGCCTGTGGCGCGGTGATGGCCTTCATCATTTCACCTCAGCAGGCGATTGAGTGGCGGCGGCTGGATAATCTGCCGGTTACCACTGCGGGGTCGTTTGAATCCGCCCCGGAGGGCACCGAGATGATCGTCACAGGGACGTTGAATGATAACACGGTGTTTGACAACGGCCTGGTGATGTACGAGGTCGATGAGTGGACCGTGGATCGCGATACGGATTCCGAAGGTGACGTGACTTACGATGGGACGTGGCACAGCGTTGAGGCGCAGTATCCGCAGCTCAACATGGACCTTGATGGCAGCCCGGTCACGATATTGGCTGTCTCCAACCTGCGGCTGTTTGGTGCATTGCAGGAAAGCATGGTTGATGGTAACGGACAGTACAGCGACAGCTATAACGGGCAGAATCTGCGTGACGGCGCACGGCGCACGCGCGGTGTCGCGGATGGTGCGCTGGTGACCGTGCTGGGCACCAGGACCTCATCGGGAGGTATCAGCCCGGACCGCCTGTTTGTCGGGGATCGCACCCAGATGATCGAGGCGTTACAGGATCAGGCGCGCGGGTTGTTTATTGGCGGCATTGGTGCGATGATCTGTGCCCCGGTTTTCTTCGTGCTAGGCGTTGTAGCGGTTGTGCTGGGCCGAAGGACCTGATTGACACAGCTAGAAAATCAACAGGGGCACATCGCGCGATGTGCCCCTGTTTCGTTCTGCGTGATCAGCCGTTAGTTGGCAACCGCTGCCAGTGTTGAGCAGGCCGGGCAGGCCCCGCCGGGCCGGATGATCGCGTAGCCACCCTGCGGGTCATCGCCATAGGTGAAGATATCGACGTTGAAAACGATGAACAGCCGCACGCGGCCTGAGTTCTCTGCAATCTGCGCAGCCTGACCCAGCCATGCGGCGTGTTCCGCAAGAGACGTGCCGCCACCCCACCAGAAGTTCGGGGGCAGGCCGCCGTACCCATCAGAGGTCAGGTAGCCAATCTCGGTGAAGCAGACATCGGTATTGGGGAAGGTGCCCGAGTACAGGTTGAAAGTCGGCTGGAAGTACCATGAGTAGTGGCCGCCGCCATCATCCGCCGGATGTCCGTAGGACTGGCTGGGCGGGGACGCGCCAGCGTTATGATGCACACCGATGCAGTCCATGTAGTTGGCGGCACCGGCATCACGCATCCCGGCGAGATAGATATCATCGCTCCACACGGTGGTGACGTTGTGAACGCCGGTTGGGGCCAGTGCCCCCGCAATCACCATGATGTTGGGATTGACGGACTTGATCGCGTTATAGGAGGGGGCCAGCATGTTATTGACATAGCTGGCAGGGTTGATCTGCCCGGCAGGCCATTCACGGTCGAGGTTTTGCTCGTTCCAGATTTCGATGGCATCGGGGCCATAGGCGGCGATGCCGCGCAGGTATTCGACGTAGGCGTTGAAATCAATCGAGGACGGGTACAGGTTGCCGGGGATCGCCAGCAGAATCCTGAAGCCCTGTGCATGGGCGTTCTGGATCAGGCCAGCGGTATCAGCCGGGTTTGATCCCGGTGCCCACTTGATCTGTATCTTGACCCATGTCATGCCAGCCGAGCGCATCACATCAGGGTTAGCAAGAGTATGCGTTTGCCCGCCCAGCTCAAACCCACCGCCCACGCCGGGGCTGTAACTGGGGGTGCTGGGTGCGCTGCCTGTGCCTGCCTGGCTGGTGACCGGGACCACCCCCAGGTCACCGTTGACGGTAGCCAGCCACGCCGCGATCCATGCTTCGGCACCGTTGTACGAGATGTACAGCCATGAGGCATCGGCGTTTTTGCCCAGCACAGCGGCGGTAGTGCCCGCCGGGATCACGCCGCTGCGGGCGTAGTTGGTGCCGGGGCCTGCCCTCAGGCTTAGGTTGGTGTTCGGCGTCGTGGTGACGCCGGTAGGTGCCGGGGTGCTGCTGCTGCCGCTGCCAGCCTCATCGGAAACCGGGATAGTACGCAGGTTGCCATTGATGCTGACCAGCCACGCCGCGACCCAGCCACGGCTGCCGGCGTATTCCACCAGCAGCCAGGTGCTGCCGTTGTTGCGGCCCAGTACCGGCACAGAGGTGCCGTAGGGAAGATAGCCGACGACGCTGCTGGAGGCCGATGGGCCACTACGCAAGTTCAGGTTGGTGTTAGCGGTGATGATCACGCTGCTTTGCGCGTCATCAGCAGCTAACGCCAATGAGGGGATCAGCAGGGCCACGATAAGGATCAATGCGATGATGGAGGATCGATTTTTCACGGTTCGCACTCTCTTAAGTGTTCTGAATAAAACGTGTCGGAGGGTGACTTTCACCATCCACGGACCACTATAGACGAAAACCCCACGGTTGACCAATCGGATACAAACCGTGGGGTTTTCCAGGTTGCCATGCTGAAGTGTGCTTTTTAGAAGAACAGCTTGGCGAGAGCCAGCGCACCCTGTTTCCACGGTACACGGTGCGAGACACCGCTGGTTTTCTGGATGGCTTCGAGATTGGCGACATACCAGTCGTAGTTGCGCAGCAGCGCGTCCCTGTTTGAGAACTTCGGCTGCCAGCCGAGCTTTTCCTGCGCCTTTTCGATGGAGACGAATGATTCTTCGGTGACGGTTTCATAGACCCACTTGTACAGCGGGGATATGCCGAGCAGTTCAAGGAAGCGCAGGGTCCAGATGGCGGGTGCAGCCGGGATCGAGATCACACGCTTCCCATGCCCGGCGTGATCCAGCACGGCCTGGAAGTCTGAGCGCGGGGTGCCGTACACCGCCGCGCCGATGTTGAAGGTGTCGTTGACGATCTCAATGGGCAGCGTGGCGCTCAGCCAGATGGACTCACACAGGTCTTCTACGTCGAGATACTGGTACTTGTTGTTGCCACTGCCCAGCACGGGCCAGTTGTGCCCGGTGTAGGCCCAGTCGTAGAGCATGGCAAACACGCCGAGCCGCTCCGGGCCGATGAAGGATTTGGGGCGGATAATCGTGACGCTCATACCCTTATCGCGGTAGTCGGCGCACACACCTTCGGCCTCAACCTTAGCGATGCCGTAAGGGCCGACGCCGTTCATCTCGTCGGTCTCATAGAGCGGATGATGATCCGGGATGCCGTACACAGCAGTCGATGAGATGTGGATAAAGCGATTAATGCCGTGCTTGTGCGCAGTATCGATCACGTTACGGCTGCCGTCGAGATCGGTCGAGAAGATGTCTTCTGGCTTGTAGAGGGGCAGGGCGGCAGCACAGTGGATCACGATGTCCACATCCTGCATGGCTTCTTCCACATCGTCGAGGTTGCGAATATCGCCCTGGATCGAGCGGATTTTATCCATGCAGTCGGGGTAGTCAAACGCGATGAGGTCCAGGTTAGTGACATCCTGCCCGCGCTCCAGCAGGTAACGGATCAGGTTGATGCCAAGGAACCCGGAGCCTCCGGTTACGAGATAGCGTTTTTTGTCTTCAGCCATAAATTGAATGCGCACAGTAATGGGCGTTGCTGTGCGGTACTCCTTTCTAGCGTGGCGGTATCGTCAGCGGTGGGCCCCGCTGGCAGGTTCAAGTATCAAACAGGTAAAGTATAGCCCGCCGGCAGGGGGGCGTCCAGCACGGGTGCCCTGCGGCACCGAGCCTGTAACACGCTTGTAAAAGTGATAAATTGGCATAATTAGGCATATCGGCAGATTGCCCCTATACTTATGAGGCAATCAGCATTATGAGGAACAGTCAACAATTGTGGAGAGTCAGCTATGAAAAAATGGAGCCTTATTCTACTACTGATCACGCCGGTTCTGCTGGCCGCCTGTGGTGGTGGAGACAACACGCTTACGTACCCCGAAGGTGAGGCCGCAGCGCTGGTAGACCGCAGCCTGGAAACCAACGAGCCGTGTGAGGCCCCGTGTTGGTATAACATCGTGCCGGGCGAAACGGGCCGTGACGAGGCCTACGACTTGATCCTGGAACTGCCGTTCGTCGAGGAAGGGTCTGTCAACAATGGGCTGCGCAGCACCCCGTTTGACCGTGTGTTCTGGACGAGCATCCCGATGGGGCAGATTGGGGAAGCCTATGCCGGTGGCGAAGAACGGAAGATCGAAGCCATCCGTTATTTCCTCGAATATCCGTATGCCTTCTCGAACCTGGTGGACCGCTACGGTGACCCTGATGGTGTGTTCGTCGTCAGCAATCAGCAAGAGGGCACCGTGATGATCGTGTGGTGGCAGGATGCGGGGATTGCAGCCCGTAACCGGGGGGTGCAGGTCATTGACGCCGAAACCCAGGTGCAGGAAGTGATCTATTTCAACCCGGGTGTTGAGCCGAACACGTTTATCCAGCAGGTCCGGCTGATCACCAGCGGCGACTATATCGAGTGGGAAGGTTACGGCAGCTACGCGCAGTAACCCATCATGGTGCGTTCAACCGGGCGATCCTGACCTGATAGTACAGGGATCGCCCGGTATTATGTTTATCTCCACCCGCCGTCATGCTAGAATAGGAATGTAGCTTTTTACCGTACATCTCTCTAATCAACAAAGACGGGTGGTGACGACTTGCAGCAGCCTTCATGGGTCCCGAAATGGGTATCAGGCTCCGTTTTCTATCACATCTATCCGCTTGGCTTTCTGAATGCCCCGGAACGCAACCCCGGTGGTGACCCCATCAACCGCATCAGCCATCTCAATAACTGGCTGGACCACATCGCACTTCTGGGGGCACAGGCCATTTATCTTGGCCCGGTCTTTGAGAGTACGTCGCATGGATATGATACGGTGGATTACTTCCGTGTGGACCGGCGACTTGGCACAGAAGATGCCTTCCGTGAACTCGTTGAGCATATCCACCTGCGCAATATGCACGTGATCGTTGATGGTGTGTTTAACCATACCGGGCGCGATTTCTTCGCCTTCCGCGACATACTCGAACACCGTGAAGCGTCCTCATATGCGGGCTGGTATCACATCACAAACTGGCGTGGGCGCAGCGGATATGGTGATCCATTTGAGTACGAAAGCTGGGAGGGGCACCCGTCGCTCCCCAAGCTGAACCTCAGCAACCCGGACGTGAGGGGCTACCTGTTCGAGGTGGCACGCATGTGGTTGGGTGATGTGGGGATCGATGGTTGGCGGTTGGACGCTGCGACTGAAATCCCGGTGGAGTTCTGGTGGGAGTTCCGGCGGGAGTGTAAGGATATCCGCTCGGACTGCTTCCTCGTTGGGGAGATGATCCACGGGGATTACAATACGTGGGTGGCCCCGGACCTGCTCGACTCAGGGACCAATTACCAGCTATATAACCCGATCTGGCGGTCGATCAACGACGAAAACTTCTTCGATTTGAAATCCGCGCTGGAGCGTGGTTTTGATACCGAGGCGGGCCTGTATCGCAACCTTGATTTGTGGACCTTCCTCAGCAACCATGACGTGATCCGCATCGCGTCGGTGCTTAACAACCCGCGTCATGTGTACCTCGCGTTCATGCTGCTGATGACGGTGCCCGGCATCCCGTGTCTGTACTATGGTGATGAGGTGGGTTTGCGCGGAACAAATGATGATGGGGACGGTGCGCTGCGTGGCCCCATGCCGCCGCGTGAAGAATGGCCTGATGCCGAGGGGCAGCTTTACGAGGCCATCGCGCGGCTGGTCAGCATCCGCAGCAGGTCTGCGGCGCTGATGAACGGTCACTATCATACACTGCACGTCACCAACAACAGCTTTGGCTTTCTGCGCCAGTGGGGTGATGAGGCCGCAGTGGTGCTTGCCAGTGTCGATAAAAACAGCATTTCCTTGACGGTGCCGGTGGGCCAGGCGGGAATCCCGGATGGGGCAGTGTTTATCGACGTGCTGAACCCCGGTGAAACCCGGTTCGAGGTACAGCAGGGGCATATTGAGGTGGCCCGGTTGTGGCCCGGCTGGGGCCGCATTCTGATCAGGCAGAGTGACTGATGAAAAGACAACCGGGGCCGCGTGGCCCCGGTTGAATGCTACCGGTCGTTATGCCTGCTAGTCTGCCGCCGCTTCATCTTTTTTTACCCGCGCAGGCAGGGGCCACCTGATGGTGACGGTTTCGGCATTACCGGGTGGGTTTTCCCAGATGTCAGCCAGGGTCTTCCCCTTGGCAAGCGCAGCGACCACTGCCATTGGGATTTCATGGGTGACGACAAGGATGGTCTTACCCTCGTATTTTCCGACAACCTCATCCAGTGCCGTGATCACACGGTCGCGCAGGTCAAAGATTGATTCACCATCGGGTGGGGTAACCTGGGTGGCGTCGGTTGTGAAGGCATCGTACATCTCGCCGTATTCCGCTTTAATCTGCGGATACAGCATCCCTTGCCAGACGCCCTGTGCCATCTCCCTGAGACGTGAGTCCAGGTAGACCGGAAGCCCCATCTCAACAGCGACAACCCCAGCCGTCTGGTAGGCACGGAGCTGATCGGAGCTGACGATCAAGTCGATGTGCTGGTCAGACAGCACCAGTGCAGCACGCTTTGCCTGCTTCAGACCTTCGAGCGTCAGCCGTGGATGCAGCACCGCACCCTGGCAACGCCGGGCGACATTCCATGTACTTTGCCCGTGGCGCATCAAGATGAGCGTTGTGGTCATGTGAAGTCCCCCCATGTTGTAGGCTTGTGACACCTATCACCAACCCGTTACCGCGCGTATTGTACATGCTGCGAGGTGGATGTCAAATAACAAATGGGGGGAATCAACAGGCCGGGCATACCAGGTGCCCGGCCTGCAGGGGAAATTGCTAAAGCAGCTCGTTGTCGATCAGGTAGTCATAGGCGCTGAGTGCGGCCTTGGCCCCCTCGCCGATAGCTACCAGTACCTGTTCGGCATGAACATTTGTGCAGTCGCCAGCGGCAAAGATGCCGGGTTGGCTGGTTTCGCAGCGCGTATTGACTTTCACGCGGCCCTGCTCATCAAGCTCGCACAGGTTCACGAGGAAGCGGGTGCGGGGTTCGAGCGCGACCTCCACGAACACGCCATCCACATCGATCTTGCGGGTTGCCCCGTTGCTGATGACCAGGGTGCGCGCGTACATATCGCCTTCGACTCGTTCCACTTTGTATCCCGAAAGGAATTCGACGCCCGGCATCCGGCTGAGGCGCTCGGCCATGGGCGTGTGGAGCACGTTGTCTTCGAGGGCGATGACGGTCAGCTTGCTGGTGTAGGTCGCCAATTCGGCGGCGGAACGCAGCATCAGGTCGCCATTGCCAACAACCGCCACATTCTTATCCATAAATAACTGGGCGTAGCTGGTGGCGCTGTAGCACAGCCCGCGCATCATGTATTCCTGCTCACCCGGCACATCCAGCTTCTGCCCGCGTGCGCCGCTGGCGACGATGAGGGTACGGGTGTCGTAACTGTCGCCGTTGTGCAGGTTGATGCGGTAGCCGTCCCCGGTCTTGTCGATGGTATTGACGCTCTCCCGCAGGAAAACGTAATCGAGGTATTCCAGTTCACGGCTGAAGCGGTTCACGATCTCGTCGCCATTGATGACCATGTGGCGCTCAACGAATGGAAGCTGAAGGTGATAGTTGGTCTTGCCACCCATATCACGCGAGATGAGCAGCACATTGAGCTTCTTCTGTACGGCGTACATGGCCGCTGTCAGCCCGGCAGGGCCGCCGCCAATCACCACGATATCGACCATTTGATTGTTCATTGTCATGATGCGTCTCCTTCTATGGGTGGTGCGTCCTCGCCATCGGCGATAAACCCTTCGCTCATCAGCAGTTGAGTCATGGCGCGGGCCTGATTGATGATGCCCGATGCGCGCTCGAACTCCTCCTCATAGGTGGTGGTGTGGCGGGCGAGGCCCTGTTCGATGGCCTTCATCGCCACGGCTGCGGCCTCGCGTGGGAACACTTCCCAGTCATCCATGGTGGGCAGGATGTGCTCATCGGAAAGACCCTGTTCTTCGGCCATATTCGCCAGTTCAACCGATGCCGCGATTGCCATCTCATCAGTGATGGTACGGGCACGTACATCGAGTGTGCCACGGAAGATGCCGGGGAAGCCCAGCGAATTGTTGACCTGGTTCGGGAAGTCGCTGCGTCCCGTGGCAACCACGGCTGCCCCGGCTTCCTTTGCTTCCCACGGCCAGATTTCCGGGATAGGGTTAGCCATAGCCATGACGACCGCATCCTTTGCCATGGCCTCGATCCATTCCGGCTTGAGCGTGCCCGGCCCCGGCTGCGAGAGCGCGATCACGACATCAGCGCCGCGCAGGGCTTCTGCGGTGCCGCCTTTGAGTTCTTCGCGGTTGGTGATGGTACACATGCGCCACTTCTGGATGTACTCACGGCGGCGCTTGTAGACGTCCTCGCGGTGTTTGCCGAGGATGCCTCTACTGTCACTCATCAGGCAGTTGGCGGGGTCGGCTCCGTAGGCGAAGATCAGGCGGGCACAGGCCACGTTCGAGGCACCCGCACCCACGAATACGATCCGAACGTCTTCCATCTTCTTGCCGACGACCTTGAGCGCATTGATCAGCCCGGCCAGTGTGACGGAGGCGGTGCCCTGCTGGTCATCATGCCAGACCGGGATTTCTGCCTCGGCACGCAGGGTGTCGAGCACGCGGAAGCACTTGGGCTGCGAGATGTCTTCGAGGTTGACGCCGCCAAAGGACGGCTGGAGCATCAGTACGGTGTCGATGATCTTGTCGGGGTCCTTGGTATCGAGCATCAGCGGGACGGCATCGACGCCGCCGAGGTACTTATAAAGCAGCGCCTTGCCTTCCATGACAGGCAGGCCGGCCTTAGGGCCGATATCACCCAGTCCCAGCACGCGCGTACCATCGGAGATGACCGCAACGGTGTTCCATTTGCTGGTGAATTCGTAGACGAGGTCGGGTTCGGCCTGGATGGCCTTACAGGGTGCAGCCACGCCAGGGGTGTACCAGATGGCGAAATCATCCAGGTCACGGACTCGGCAGCGCAGCGCGGTTTGTATCTTGCCACGGTAATAGGGGTGCAGTCGCATCGCGTCGGCGGCGGGCTGCCGGGCCTGGGCGAGCAGGTCCTCGGTGGTAACCTGCATGTTTTTGTCTGCCATGTGAGGCTATTCTCCTTGCAAGGTCATGTGTGTGATGGCAGCAGGAGGGGGCGAGCATCCCATCGGGCGCACACCTCATCCCACATCATCAGCATAACCGGGGACGGGTGGGGCTGATAGTGGCGTTCTTCGTATCGCATGATGATCATCGGCTTTTCTGGCCCCTCGCTTTGTCCCCCGACCCTGACGTGATACACTTAAGCCCTGTTGACAAGTGCTAAGAGGCACCGCGTTTTGCGGTGCAGCGATTTTTAACGAGGAGAACGGATCGAATGTCCCAGCAGGGTGTCACCCCACAGAGCGAGGATTTTTCACGCTGGTATACCGACGTGGTACAGAAGGCAGACCTGGCCGATTACGCGCCGGTGCGTGGCTGCATGATCATCAAGCCGTATGGCTATGAGCTGTGGGAAGGCATCCGCGACGGGCTGGATCGCCGCTTCAAGGAGACCGGGCACAAGAACGCGTACTTCCCGCTGTTTATCCCTGAGCACTTCCTGGCGAAGGAGGCGGAACACGTCGAGGGGTTCTCGCCCGAACTGGCCGTGGTGACCATCGCAGGCGGCGAGGAACTTGAGGAACCGCTGGTGGTTCGTCCGACTTCGGAGACCATCATCGGACATACTTACAGCCAGTGGATTCAATCCTATCGTGACCTGCCGGTGCTGATCAACCAATGGGCCAACGTTGTCCGCTGGGAGAAGCGCACGCGCCTGTTCCTGCGCACCACTGAATTCCTGTGGCAGGAGGGCCATACCGCCCACGCCACGTGGCAGGAGGCACAGGACGAAACCATGCAGATGCTGAATATCTATGCCGACATGGCCTATACCGATGCTGCCGTGCCTGTCATCAAGGGTAAGAAAAGCAACCAGGAACGCTTCGCCGGGGCTGAATCGACCTATTCCATCGAGGCGATGATGCGCAACCAGTGGGCACTGCAAGCCGGGACCTCTCATAACCTCGGTCAGAATTTTGCGAAGGCGTTTGACATCAAGTTCCTTGATGAGTCGAATGAGCAGCAATATTGCTATACGACCTCATGGGGTGTCAGCACGCGCTTTGTCGGCGCGGTGATCATGACTCATGGTGATGACCAGGGTCTGCGGCTGCCGCCTAAGCTGGCACCGATCCAGGTCGTGATCGTGCCGATCTTCCGCAGTGATGACGAGCGCGGCACCGTGATGGAGGTGGTGGATCGCATGTGGAAGCTGCTCAAGGAAGCAGGCGTGCGCGTGCATGTTGATGACCGCGACTACAACCCCGGCTTCAAGTACAACGACTGGGAGATGCGCGGTGTGCCGGTCCGCATGGAGGTTGGCCCCAAGGATGTTGAAAAGAACTCCGTGGCGCTGGCCCGCCGTGATGTGCCGGGCCGTGAGGGCAAGGGGTTCTATCCGCAGGATGGCATCGTGGAGACGGTGAAGAACCTGCTGGATGAGGTACAGGCCGGGCTGCTTCAGCAGGCGACCGAGTTCCGCGACAGCAACCTGCATGAAGTCTCCACCTATGACGAGATGAAGCAGGTCGTCGAGGCGGGGGGCTGGGCGTTGATGCCCACCGACGGCTCCGCTGAGGGCGAGGAGATCATCCGCGAGGATACCAAGGCCACCAACCGCTGCTTCCCGCTCGAAGGTGGCGACGTGCCCAAAGGCACTCAAGACCCCGTCACCGGGAATGAGGCCGTAGGCCGGGCGTACTTCGCGCGGGCTTATTAGGGGCGGGGGGATGTTATTGTGAGGCGCTGCCCCAAACCCCGGCAGGGGCCTTACGCTCCTGCACCACGCTTTTCGATGGGCTTTGCCCATCGATAGCCTGTTCATGTGAGTGCTATCATATCAAGCGCGGGGGCATTGCCCCCGCATTGCATTGAAGGAGGAAGCCTGATGACTCTCGGAGACCAGATCGAGGACCTGCTGGACCTGATGCCGATCCCGGAGGATCGGCGGGCGCGTTACCGGGCGCGGCTGGCTGAGGGGGCATTGACCCGCGACGAAGGGCGGGATTCACATTTCTGCGCGTACTTCCTGCCGGTTAACCCGCAGACGGGGCAGGTGTACATGGTGCATCATCGCAAGGCGGGTAAGTGGCTGAGTCCGGGCGGTCATATCGATGCCGGGGAACTGCTGGAGGAAACCGTGGTGCGGGAGGTCCGCGAGGAACTGGGCCTGACGGTCGCCGGGCAGCGGCTGAAACGACCCTTCCACATGACGATCACGCCCATCGACATCAGCAAGGAAAAGCGCAACTGCGCTGAGCATTTCGAGGTTTGGTTCCTGATCCCGACCGATGGGAGTGAGTTCGACGTCGATATGGAGGAGTTTTACGACACGCGCTGGATGTCGATTGATGAGGCCATCGAGTTGACGGAGGATGACGCCAACCGGGAGGCGCTAACGGCGCTCAAATACCGGATGCGCTTCGGGAAGTAGGGCGATTCAAAACGGGATGACCTGTAATCAGGCCATCCCGTTTTTGTTTCAGCAATTGTAAGGCTTAGTCGCGGCTGCGGCTGCGGCCACGGTCACCACTGCGGCTGCCGCTGTTGCCACCACGGTCATCGCGATTACCGCCACGGTTGCCACCGCTCTTCTTACGGGGCTGGTCGGCTTCCTGTGCTTCTTCCAGTGTCCAGCCTTCCAGCACGGCCTGGCGGCTCAGGCGGACCTTGCCGTCGTTGCTGACGTCGGTCACCATCACCATGATCTCATCACCAACGGATACCACGTCATGCGGCGTATCGACCCGGTAGGTCTCAAGCTGGCTGACGTGGACGAGGCCATCAGTGCCGGGCAGGATTTCCACGAATGCGCCGAAGTTCTCGACACGGCGGACCGTCCCGGTGTAGATGCGCCCGACCTGGACTTCCTCGGTCAGTGCCTCGATCATGCTGCGGGCACGGTCACTATCGGTCTGATTAACGGCGGCGATGTAGATCGTGCCGTCTTCCTCGATGTGGACCTGGCTGTTAGTCTCGGACTGGATGCCACGCACCGTTTCGCCGCCCTTGCCGATGACCGTTCGTATCTTTTCGGGGTTGATCTGGATGACGGTCATACGCGGAGCGTACGGGCTGAGTTCTTCACGCGGGGCCGGGATAGCCGCTTCGATCACGTCAAGGATTTCGAGGCGGGCATCTTTAGCCTGGTGAAGGGCCTGTTCCAGCACTTCGTAGGGCAGGCCCTTGATCTTGATATCCATCTGAAGGGCGGTGATGCCGTCACGCGTACCGGCGACCTTGAAGTCCATATCACCGATGTGGTCTTCCATGCCCTGGATGTCAGTCAGCACGGCATGACGTTCACCGTCGGAGATCAGGCCCATGGCGATACCACCCACCGGCTTCTTGATCGGCACCCCACCGTCCATCAGGGCCAGTGTGCTGGCGCAGACGGAGGCCATTGAGGTCGAGCCGTTGGAACTCATCACCTCGCTGACAACACGAATGGTATACGGGAAATCGTCCTGGGCCGGCAGCACCGGGAGCAGGGCGTTCTCAGCAAGCTGACCATGGCCGATTTCGCGGCGCTTGGGGCCACGCATGAACCATGTTTCACCGGTTGAGAATGGCGGGAAGTTATAGTGGTGCAGGTAGTACTTCTTGTCGGCTGGCTCCAACCCGTCGAATTCCTGGGCATCGCCGAGCGTGCCCAGTGTTAGGAAGCTGAGAACCTGCGTTTCACCACGGTGGAATATGCCTGTACCGTGCGCACGCGGGATCAGGCCGGTGTCGGCTGTCAGCGGGCGGATCGTGGTGTAATCACGACCATCGGGACGGACACCTTTTTCAAGGATTTGGGAGCGGATCTTATCCGTGATGATATCGCTAAAGAAGCCCTTGACCGCACGACGACGATCAGCGAGTACTTCTTCTTCACTCTCGCTGGTGTATTCATCCACGACTTCTTCGCGCAGGTCATCAAGCTCAGCGTTGCGCTCATCACGGTTGAAGTAGTTGGCGACGATGCTGGTAATCTGATCGTCAATGCGCGCAGTCACCGAGGCGCGAAGCTCCTCATCTACTGACGGCAGTTTGACTTCCTGCTTTTCCTTGCCAAGCTCGGCGCGCATCTGCTCCTGCAGCGCGATAATCGGCTGCATGGCCTCGTGACCGGCCTTCAGCGCGGCGATCATGGTGGCTTCGTCGACTTCTTCTGACTGGCACTCCACCATGTTGATGGCATCCGCTGTACCGGCGAGGCGCAGGTCCAGCTTGGTTTCGGCCATCTGGGAGTAGGTGGGGTTGATCACAAATTCGTCGTTGATCAACCCGACGCGGACAGCGCCAATCGGGCCAGCCCACGGGATATCGGAAATATGGAGGGCGGCGCTGGCGGCATTCATGGCGATCACATCATGCTGATGCTCACCGTCATGGGCGAAGGCATACAGGATGACCTGCACTTCGTTGCGCATGTTCTTGTTGAACAGCGGGCGCAGTGGGCGGTCTGTCATACGGGCGATCAGGATGGCGGAAACGGGTGGCCGCCCCTCACGGCGGAACCAACTGCCGGGAATGCGCCCGGCAGCATAGAGCCGCTCCTCAAAATCGACGCTGAGGGGGAAGAAATCAATGCCCTCACGGATGTTGCGGGACATCGTGGCGGTAGCAAAGAGGGTGGTGTCACCCTCGCGCATGGTGACGGCACCACCGGCCTGCCCGGCCAGGTGTCCGGTCTCGACGACGTATTCGTGGTCGCCGACATGGCACATAAATGTGCGTTTGGTTGACATAGGTAAAAACCTCCAGTTGAGTGTAGACCTCGTATCGCCAATGGAGGTCAGGAACTGGGGACTGGCATCAAACGATGCTTGATAGCAGTTCCCAATACCTGCCCTCTTCTGATAGGAGGCCGATTAGCATACTACTTTATTGTATATCAAACCGCGCAATGCTCCCACAATGGCACTTAAACAACAAGGAGCAGTCCTGTCGAAACAGGGCTGCTCCTGCTTGATGCTATCGGAAGAAGGATAATTAACGGCGCAGGCCAAGCCGCTGGATCAGGACCGTATAGGCATCGGGGTCGGTGTTGCGCAGGTAGCGCAGCAGACGACGGCGCTGGCCGACCATCTTTAACAGGCCACGACGTGAATGGTGGTCATGCTTGTGCTGCTTGAGATGCTCGGTCATGTAGTCAATCCGGCGGGTCAGCAGGGCAACCTGCACCTGCGCTGAGCCGGTATCGCCTTCGTGCGTTGCATACTCTTTGATGACTGCCGTTTTAGCTTCGGGTGATAGTGCCATTGGGTGAATCTCCTTCATAGTCACCAGATGCGCGGAGACCGGCGCATCGGTCTGAATCAAACACAATAGCTGAGTATATCCCAGGGCAGGATGCCTCGCAAGGAAGGGGATTCCTACCTTTGTATACACTACCAGATGATCGTATAATGGGCATACAAAATTGCTCTTGTTCTCAATACGTATGTACAGCACAGGCAGATATTATGAGCGACGATCATGAAATGAGTACGGACGAAACCTTCATTATCGGGAAGGGTGCCGCATCTTCGATGCAGGAGATTTTCAACCGCTTTATGACCAACTTCAGCCCATTTGGTTTTCAATCGCGGCATGACAATCTTGAATACCATCCTATACCGTATAAACCTGAGCCGGGTGACGAACTGGTACTCAGTGAACCATGGCGGGCGGTGCTGGAACTGTACGTTGATGATGAACTGATGGTACTGGGGCTGGACCTGTACGGTGACCTGGTACTTGGTCGTGGCAGCAGCCGCCCAGGCCGGATTGTGTTTAGCCTTGACCCGTATGGCGCGCAGTCACTCGGGGTATCACGTGAGCATTGTATGCTGCGGCCCACACCAAGCCGCCTGTTCGTCATCGACCAGGGCAGTACCAACGGGACCAAGGTCAACGGGGCTGCCAGCGGGCGTGGTGTTGCCACGCAGCTGAATCATGATGACATCCTGGAACTGGGTAACATGGTGCTGATGGTGAAGATCGTCAGCCATCCCGGCGCGTAACGAAAACGCCCTGAGGGGTTCTAAAACAGTGCAGGGACTCCCTGCACTGTTTTTTATTCATGGGTCTTGGGTCGGTATTTGAGGAGAGAGGGAAGTCGTAGGTCGTGAACTTACCAGAGAACCTGATAGTCATCCTTGTTGGTGTGATCCTGGGGATTTCGGTGGTACTGATGATGCGCGCCTGGCAGTTGCGGCGCAACCGGCAGGCCTTTGGCTATAGCTATGGGCGTGCAAGGCAGGCTCGACGCTGGTTGACGGTGGGTGCGGGGCTGGGGGTGCTGCTCGTGTCAGGTTTTGGGTTGTATCGGCTGTGGGTGGAACTGCGTCCGCCCGCTTTGCCGGAAGCAGCGGGGGCGGCCTCGGAAGATGTCTACCTTCAGCTTTCGGACCCACTCACTAATACGTATATTACTATCCCTGTGTTGGGGGTGCGCACTGACCTGGTTCCGGCCCCGTTTGTTGCCAACCAATGGGACATCTCGCGCCTGACTGACGAGGTCGCTCATCTTGAGGGAACCCCACTTCCCGGCCAGCCCGGTAATGTGGTGTTAGCGGGGCACGTCACGGTGCCGGGGGCCGGGTGGGGGCCATTCCAGGAGCTTGAGCAGCTTCAGGCCGGGGATCGCATCTTCATTGAAACCAGCCTGAATACCCTGGCTTATGAGGTCGTTGAGATCAAGACGGTTGAGGCGACGGATGTAGAGGTCACCTTCCCGACGCCGGAGGATCGCCTGACTCTGATTACCTGCACCGGCTGGAGTGATATTTTACAGGCTTATGTGCAGCGCGTAGTGGTGGTCGCCATCCCGGCTGGTTGATCGAACCCGGTGCCGGGGCGCTTGTTCCCCTGCTAACCTTCCATTACAATCGAACATGGGCTGGTTCAAGGAGGGCGTGATGGGCGAAGCATCTCGTAACACTAATCTGGCATTCCGGGCAGGCATCCTTGCGGATTATGAAGGGGTATCAGCGTTGGCTGATGCCGGAACCGGCAGCGGCGTGTTGGCGCAGGCCACATGGGCAGGCTGGGTCGATTCTGAGGATAGCTTTCCGGTAGTGGCGCTGCGTGGCGAACATGTGATCGGTGCGGCCAATGTGCGGAAACTTGGCCCGGCGGAGTACTGGGCCGAGGGGCTATATGTGGCGGCCAACCTGCGTGGAGTGGGTGTGGAACAGGTCGTGATGGCAGGGGTCGTTGAGCAGTTCAAGCAGAACGGTGAGGGCTTCCTGCGCATGTTGATCCGCCGAAGCAGCGCCGTGTTACAGCAGGCCGCCGGGGTGCTGAGGCTGCGCCATGTTGCCAGCTATATCCATGTCGTTTCGACTCCGGAGGAGGCCCCTTTCGATGCGCTGAAGCTGCTCCAGTCACGCAATCATGGTATGGTGTGGCCATACCTGCGCAATTCTCCCTCGTATCGCTCCAATGGTTACGCTGAAAGCGAACATACCCTGTATTTCATGACGAGTGACCGCTTACAGTGGTATCTTGATGATCCGGCTGTTGAGGTCGCCGGGTGGCGGAACCAGAATCGGCTGGCAGGGCTGGCGATCACCATGCCGTATTTTGGTGAAGATGGCGAACCCATTGAAGGCGCGCCGCTGCATGTGACCTATATCAATGCGCCCGATGATACCACGCTGACTCGCATCCTTATAGCCCTGCGCGGGCTGGCGGCCTTCCGCGGGAACGATCTGGTGCGCTGGGCCATGCCCATGCGTATCGGGCTTGAGGGGCCGGTCGAGATGGCTGGCTTTGTTGTGCCGGACAGCGACGACGAGCGCATGTTGTACGAGCTTCCCATCACTGCGACGATCCAGGTTCCGTTCTAGGTGGATATACCGTGCGAGGCAGCAGCACGAACATCTCCACCCCAAAAGCTGCTTGTTGAAGGTCCGAACGGGGTATACTTAGCATAAAGAACACGTCAAACCTACCAGGAGAACAAAGCGTGAGCAATAACGGTAATGGTCATGAGGATGACTACAGCGTGACTGTGCTGGCGGAAACCGATAACTTCGCGGTGCTTCAGGCCGAAGACATCGAGGGCGAGCCGGTGTACAGTGTCGAACTGGGATCGGTGACTCTGCACCTGTACCAGGATGAGTGGGAAGAACTGCTCGAACTGATCAAGGCAATCAACAGCGAAAGCGAGTAAGGCTGTTCCTGCATCTGGCAGGCAGCAAACAAAAGGGCGTCATAGTGGCGTCCTTTTCGTTTTCGGGGAAGCTGCGCTGAACCCGGTATAATGACCCCTATGGACTCAACAACGACTCAAACCGGCCTGTTTGCCCCCGGCAGCGACCGCCGCATCGCGCTGTTGCTTTGGGTGATTCTCAGCACCGTGATCTACGCCAGCGTGCCCGGCGTGACCTCCAGTAACGACGGCTCCCATTACGCGCTGCTGCGCTCGCTTGCTGAGTACGGGCGTTTCGAGATCGGCCCGTTCCGTGACTTCACGCAGGGTCAGGATATCGCCTATCACGGGAACGACGTGTTCAGCGACCGTCCGCCGGGGTCGGCGCTGCTGGCGGCCCCCTTGTATAGCGTCACGCGCGCGCTGGGCATCGAGGCGTTCCAGCGGCTTGATTCGATACACGACGCTGATAACCCGTACATGCCGTGGGGGATGATCAGTTCCTCGATGCTGGCAGCAGGTACAGCGGCCTTGTTTTATCTCTCGATGCGGCGGCAGTTTGGCCTGTCGCTGTGGCCTGCACTGTTGGCGGCGGTGACTCTCGGTCTCGGTACGACCTTGTGGCGCTATGGGATGGTGCTGTTTTCACATGCGACGGCGGCCTTCTTCGTGTGGTTGAGCCTGACCCTGCTGTTTGAACTGGAACTGCGCGGTCCTGATCCGGCCATCAGCGGGCTGTTTGGCTTTGTGCTGGGCTACAACCTGCTGACGGAATACTCGAACACGGTGTTCATCGCGGTGGTGGGGATGTACGCGGTGGCCGTGCTGGGGCCACGGGCATGGGAGGCATGGTCCACGGGCCGACGTTGGCGGGCCAGCGTGATCAGCTTCTTTGTGATGGGGGCGGTCCCGCTGACGTTTCTGCTGTTTTATAACGCAGTCAACTTCGGGGACCCGTTCTCACTATCTACTTCGAATGTTGATCTGGCGCGCTGGCCGGAGAACGCCAGCTTTGCGGCGCGGTTCAGCACACCGATCCGGGTGGGGCTGCCTGCCACGCTGTGGAGCGACGGGATCAACCAGGGTATTTTCCTGCTGATGCCTGCCGCGTGGATCGGTTTGCCGGGGCTGGTATACGGGTTCCGCCGTGGGATGATCGAGGGGGTTAATCACCGCTTGTTCCTGCTGTTGGGGTTGTTTGCCTTCTATGAGGTCCTGTTCTCGATGTTGACCCACTATAATCCATACACCAACGACAGCCGCTATATCGTGACGTTTATCGCGGGGTGGTTCGTGTTCGTGGCCTATGGCCTCGAATGGCTGCTGCGGGAACGGCCTCGGAGCGGCGGGCACTGGGCCGCCCTGCTGATGGCTTTTGCGCTGATGTGGCTCTCGATCCGAAACCAGGTATGGCATGTCCTGGCCAGTTGGGGCCGCACCTTCGCCTATACTGATCTTGCCCCGCTGGCCTTCCATCCGCATAATATCAGGGCCATCATGGAAGCGTTGTTTATCAACCTGCCCAACGTCCTGGTGCTGTGGGCGTGGCTGGCCGTGATCACGCTGGGGCTGTGGGGCATCTCGATTCCGTTCACGAAACGCGGGGAGGTGGCCTGATGTCGAGCGAACTACGGCAGGCGCGCCCGGCCTCGGATCGCTGGATCGGCATGGTGATCTTCGTGGTGCTGGTCAGCGTCTACTTTGCGACGGTATCAGGTGCGGTATCGACCAATGACGGCTCACACCTTGCACTGGTGACAGCGATGGGGGAGGGGTACGGCTTCGATATCAGCCCGTGGGAGTGGTACACCGGCCTGCGAGATATGGCAGCTTACAACGGCGGCACCTTCTCGGACCGGCCACCGGGTACAGCCCTGCTGACGCTGCCGTTTTACTGGCTGGCGTGGTGGCTTCCGGCCCCGCTCACCGTACCGGGAACATGGGCCGCAGCCGGGTTCGACCGGCTCAACTACATCATGCTGGCCCCCGTGTTGCTGATGGCAGGGGCGGGCACGGTCTTCTATGCGATGCTGCGGCGTCACCTCGGCATCCGGCAGGGGGCCGCTGTTCTAACTGTGCTGGTGTCCTCGCTGGGCAGCACGATGTGGCGTTATGGCAGCCTGCTGTATTCGCACGCGGGGGCGCTGTTTATCCTGGTTGCGGTGCTTTACCTGTTGTTTGAGGTCGAGGCGCGGCGCGACGGCACGCTGATCCAGGCCGGGCTGCTGGGTTTGCTGTTGGGTGTGGCCCCGGTGGTGGAGTATCAGTCGGTGATATTCAGTGGGCTGGCGGGGCTGCTGTTGGTAGGCCTGCTGTGGTCATCTTTCTGGCGTGATTGGCGCGATGGACGGCGGGGGTACTGGCTGCGCCGCATGGTGGCTTTCCTCGGTTCGGCAGCGATTCCGCTCAGCTTCCTGTTGTATTACAACACCGTCAACTTCGGCGGGCCGTTTGAACTGTCGATGTATCACGTTGACCTGACCCTGTGGCCCAACGCCGAGAGCCTGCAGACCCAGTTCTCCGGATCACCTTTACGCGGTGTGACGGCCTTACTGCTCGGCGATTGGTTCTTTGCCGATGGCGGGGTGAACCAGGGGCTGTTCCTGCTCTCGCCGATCACGCTGCTGTTACTGCCGGGCCTTATACTGATGATGCAGCGCCGAGACAAGCGCTCGGCGGTGTTGATTTTTGCGGGGATCATGACGGTTGGGTATCTGATCCTGTATGGCAGCTACGCGATCTACAACCCCAGTTCCAACGACAGCCGCTATCTGACCAGTCTGCTGCTGCCGTTTTTCATCCCCGTGGCGTATGCGACGGAATGGGTCATGGATGCCAGCGACCGCAAAGGCGGAACGGCATTGCCGCTGCTGATCTGGGTTGGGTTGGCCCTGCTGTCGGTTCGGAACCAGGTGTGGCATATTGCGCTGTTCTGGGGCGGGGGGATGGACCTCGCCACGCTGGCGCGGCTCTCGGTGTCACTGGATACCATCCACCTGCTGCTGGCGGCGGTGTTCCCTAATGCGGCCAACCTGCTGATCCTGTGGGCGTATCTTTTCCCTGCACTCGCGCTCGGGTACGGGGTGAAGCCCGCACGCCAGCAGGTCAAACCGGAATCTTTTATAAAAAAGGGAGGTGCTGCCTTGTGAGCGGGCGGGGCCTTTTATATAATGTGAGCGTGCTGACCACCATCCGGGAAGCCCGTGCGGAAGGATAACAAAATGGGTGAACCAGCCACGCGAATCCTGATAGCCAAACCCGGCCTCGATGGGCATGATCGCGGTGCGAAGGTGATTGCCCGGGCGCTGCGAGACAGCGGGTTTGAGGTCGTGTATACCGGGCTGCGTCAAACACCCGAGATGATAGCTGAGGCTGCACTCCAGGAAGATGTGGATGTTGTGGGCCTCAGTATTCTTTCGGGGGCACACATGGCGCTGACGCCGCGTGTGATCGAGGCGCTGGCGGCCAATGGGCTTGATAACATACTGGTGATGGTGGGCGGTATCATTCCTGATGAGGATGTCGCCCGGCTCCGTGAACTGGGTGTGTTTGCCGTGTTTGGTCCCGGTTCCCGCACAGAGTTTATTGCAGAGACGATCCGTGATGCTGTATCTGCACGTGCTTTGTAATGGATATTGCGGCGGAAATACGCGCCGGGAACAGGCGGACACTGGCCCGGCTGATTACCCATATCGAAAAACAGGCGGCGGGCGCAGCAGAGGCGCTCGCGGCGTTGTTTCCGCACAGTGGGCACGCCCACCTGATCGGGGTGACAGGTGCCCCCGGCACGGGCAAAAGCTCGCTGGTGGCAAAACTGGCGGCGGCCTTCCGTGCCGAGGGGCAAACAGTGGCTATCCTTGCCATAGACCCGACCAGCCCGTTTACCGGTGGGGCTATTCTCGGTGACCGTATCCGCATGCGGGAACTCAGTGGTGACCCCGGCGTTTTCATTCGCAGTATGGCGACGCGCGGTGACCTCGGCGGGCTGGCCCGTGCCGCTGATGATGTGATCACCGTGATGGACGCTGCCGGGTTTGACGTGGTGCTGATCGAGACGGTGGGAGCGGGGCAGGCTGAGGTCGAGATCGCCCGCCATGCGCACACCGTAATCGTGGTCGAAGCGCCGGGCCTTGGTGATGATATACAGGCTATCAAAGCTGGTATTCTTGAGACGGCAGATATCCTTGCCGTCAACAAGGCGGATGATCCACGTGCCGCCAACACCGAGCGGGCACTGCGTGCTATGCTGGAACTGGGCCGGATCACCGGGCAAGCGCGCCTGATGCATCATGGTCGTCTGCTGGATATAACGACGCCGGACTCATCGGGGGAAGTGGGAGATTCCCATGAGGCAGGATGGGATGTGCCGGTGGTGCTGACCAACGCCCTGACCGGGGATGGTGTAGCGGGCCTGCTGCACCAGATTCGGCGGCATCAGGCCCATTTGCGGCAAAGCGGTGAGCTGGCGGGACGTGAACGGACCCGCATCAGTGCTGAACTGGAACGGATGCTGCGCGATGCGCTGTTTGATCGTCTGTTGGCGGGCATCGAGCCGGGAGAACTGGCCCGTATCGTAAGCAGGGTCACCGCCCGTGAGATGACGCCCGCGAAAGCTGTACGGCTTTTGATGAATGACATTGAGCAAACTGAGACGGATAAGCACTAAGACAAAGGGACGAAAGAGGCTGCCATGCAATCACCCGGAATGTACGGTGATATCAAACTGATTTCGGGAACAAGCTGCCCGAAATTATCCCATGAAATTTCACAGTACCTGACCGATGAATGTGGGATTGCGACCCCGCTTCACCCGGTAAACATCTCCAAGTTTGCCAACGACAATATCTATGTGCAGCTTGATGGCAGCGTGCGCGGGCAGGATGTGTACATCGTGCAGACGATGAGCCGCCCCGTTAACGAGATGATCATGGAACTGCTGATCACACTTGATGCCGTGCGCCGCGACTCGGCGGGGCGTATCACGGTGGTGGTGCCCTACATGGCGTACACGCGCAGTGATAAGAAAGACCAGCCGCGCACGCCGATCACGGCCCGCCTGATTGCGGATATGATCCAGACTGCCGGTGCCGATCGCTACGTGGTCCTCGACCTGCACGCCATGCAGATCCAGGGCTTCTTCCATGTGCCGGGTGATGTACTGACAGCGTTCTATATCATGCGTGATTATGTCCGGGAAAACATCCCGCTGGATAATCTGACAGTGTGTACGGTGGACCTCGGCTTTGCCAAAGGCGGGCGTAACTGGTCACGCGGGTTGGGTGTACCGCTGGCCTTCATCGAGAAGAAGCGCGAAGGCAACAGGGTCGAAGCGCTTTCGCTGGTGGGTACCGTTGAAGGTCGTGACGTGCTGATCGTTGATGACGAAGTCGATACGGCTGGCTCAATTGTGCAGGCGGTAGAGAATGTCAAGATGAACGGCGCACGCGATGTCTACATGGCATTTACGCACCCGGTGTTCTCCGGCCCGGCGCTGGAACGGCTTGGCTCCTTGCAAGACAGCGTCAAAGAGATTATTTTTACCAATACGCTGCCTGTCGCGGAAGAAGACCTGCAGCCCAACATGACTCGTCTTTCCGTGGCGCAGCTGCTGGGCGAGGTCATCCGCCGGGCACACTTTGGTATTTCTGTTGGCGCGATCTACCAGGAAATCTACAATGCGCCGAAAGCGGAACTCAAGCGGATGGGCGGCGTTTAGCCCCCCATCATTGATACAAGGAGGAGAAGCTCGATATGACGTTAGGGACATTTTTACAGATCGCGGGTTGGGTGGTGGTTGGCTCACTGGCAGGCTATGTTGCCAGCCTGATATTGGGGGCTGAGCGCAAAGGCTGTTTTATCCATATTGCGCTGGGCGTGGCAGGTGCCATTGTTGGGGCCTTCCTGATCCGTCTGTTTCTGCCGGATTGGTATAACCTGTTTGGAACGGGGGCGATTGGTCAGTTTTTCAATACCGTGTTCCATGCGACGGTGGGTGCGTTTGTGCTGCTGGTTCTGGCTGAAATACTGCTGCCAGGCCAGCAGTTGGGGATGCGCCGTTCAGGCAAGAAGAAAAAGCGCTGAGTTTCATCTGTGTAACGGAAAAGGCATCACCTCGAACGGGTGATGCCTTTTTCGTTCTTTATCTGAGGCTGAATTTCTACCCCTTGCGCTGCAAATCCACTGATGCAAACTCCTTGAGAAAATAACCAAGCGTACCCAGCGTTTCGGCATAGGCGTCAAGATAATGCTGGGCGAGCGCTTCGGCGAGGTCTCTGTGACCGGCCTGCAGCAGTGGGCTGACATGGGTGCGGAAATCGCGCAGGGTGACAACCATACGGCCTGCGTTGTCGGTCATGATGCCCCACACCAGCAGCTTGGCGCGCCCATCGTCCTTGGCGCTCATGAAGCGGCGCAGTGTTGATCCTTCGGCCACACGCCCAACGTTGGAAAAGACTTCCTCGCCCTTGATGATCTCATTGAGCACGCCAATGCGCTGGGGAATCTGATCGAGGAGGTACTGCATCCCCTGGGGCAGGTGGGCCAGCATGCGGATGGTGGCGTTGCTGAAGCTCTCGCCGCGCATGCCGATGGCCTTGACCGTATCCAGCATTTCACCAAACGATGACAGGTAGGTGAACAGGCGGTTGCGGATTGGGTCGAAGCGCTGCCATGTCTCAAGGCCTTTGTCTTCCTGGTACTGGTGATAGAGTTGCACGGCTTCCTGGTAGGTGGGAACTAGCATCTCAAGGCTGTTACGGTACGTGGTGGGGAAGATGCGTTCCTTGGGTGAAACAAAGGAGGCGTCCATTGGAATCAACAGGGATGGGTTGTTGCCGGACGAGTTAACCAGTGAATCATTGACAGCACGGCGCAGGCCGGGGGGCAGGGCTTCTATCCGATTCAGCAAGTCATCCGAGGGCTGATACAGCAGCGCATGAACGGTACGTGACATCAGCAGGAGGTCGTTGATCGTTAACCGCACCCCGCGATGCTTGAGCCATGCGCGTGTCTCGTTCAGGTGGCGCATGTTGATGTTATCGGTCTCCGCATTGACATCAGATGGCAGCAGCTTGTCATTGAGCTTGTTGAACCGGTTCATAAAACTGATGGAGACCTGTGTTGGCAGAGGGCCAAGCATCGGTTTGACGTTGCTTGTCCCCATTGACGGGAGGTGCTCCGCCCATGAGGTGGCCTGGCTGGTCATTACCTCGGCAATTGCCATGCCCCATACGCCATCAAAAAACACATGGCCGAGATCGAAGATCATACTATTCCCGGTGCGGATGACGGTTAGTGCATGGTCACCGATGCCCCGGCGGGCAAAACGGCGGATTTCACCAAGTGGTTTGTTGGTATCGTGCAAATCCCAGTTGACCAGGATGGGGGCACGGCGCAGCCGTTCGAGTGCCTCCTGGGGTTCCGGGGAAAGCGCCGCACGTAGTTCCCGGTGATACTGGCGCGGGATGATACGCAGGTACTGATCCACCGGATCGATCTGCTTTTCAAGCCGCAGGCTGAGGATCTGCTGAACCTGGCTTTTGATGAACTCGGGGTCAGGGGGCAGGAAGCGCCCCACCAGCCATTGAGCGCCGGTGTCCTTATCCACATGATACAGCCATGACCCGCGTGCCGTCAGCGGACGGCCATCAGGCCCCAGCGGGCGGCGCTTGCCATCAAACAGCACGGACCAGCGTTCCCCGGCAGAGGTCTGCGCGATGGGCAGCCCGGCTGCATCGCGCTGACAGGCATCAAACAGGTAGATGTGATCCTTCCAGATCAGCCCAACCGAAGCGTCCCAGATCGGGATGGGGATACGCTCATCTGAGAAATCCCCCGGCTCAAGGTAAGCCAGCAGGCTCATCTGATCCTGGTAGGCGTTTTGCTCGGTGCCAGCCAGCCGTTGAATTTCGTTGCTGATCCGGGCAAGATACTCAACCGGGAGTTGCTGGTAATAAGGCACAATGAACCGTTCAAATGCCGCGAGGCGTGCTGAGGCATAGGAACTACCAGCCGGTGTCTGGTAGGGGCGGGCGAGCTGCCAGTCACGGATGATGGTGTTGAACGGCGGCTTGTGCGCCATGTCGAGCGCTGTTGAGGCTTCTTTGAGCAGGCGCAGCGTGGTCCACTCTGTCCAGATGGCACCGTTGAGAGCGTCGTTATCGAAGATGGTATGGATGGCGGTCATCAGCCATGTGGTGATGCCATTGAGGTCGTTGAGGTCACGGTGTTCCAACTGATAACCGGTTGTCTCGCAGGTATGACGCCCGGTGTCCTCGCGCAGCCCGAACTGCAGATAGAACTGCCATGTCCCTTCAGGGAACGCATCATCGACCTGATGCCCGGTAAGCTGGAGCAGTTTCTGATAGGCGCTAAGTACGACAGCGGGGCCGCCATAAACGACGGCGTATAACGCCTGAGGCAGCAGGTCTGCCCCCTTGAACAGTGTTGCAATATCCTGCCGGGCCTGCTCTTTTGAGACCGTGCGTCCTTTTAATTGAGCCAGCCCTGAGAGGATCAGGCCGGGCAGCGTGCCTGCTGGCAGGACGGTGGCGATCTCACGCTTGATCTGCTGCACTTCCTCGACGGATAACGCCGAGAGTTCGATCAGGGTTTGGTCCTTGATCTGGTTCAGTCCGATCAGTGTGACTTCACTATCGTCTGACCGGTTGTTGGCTGACGGTGGTGTATCCATCCGCAACTCACCCCACTGTTTTTCAATTGGTGTCCAATTGGGCTTAGCCCGTCCCATCTTCAATGGGGCGGATGCCGGCGCGCAACCACTCAAGGCTGCGTGCCAACTGCTGCGTGCGTTCAATGGAGAGGCGACCTTCGGCGGACTGTGCGCTCAGTGCGTCATCGCGCTCCGTCAGAACAGCCAGTGCCGTGTTGTTGTCCCCCATCGTTAGCGCGGCTTCCAATTCATCCAGGGCCGAGGTCCAGCCTTCCCGGGTCGATTCTTCCATTCCTGGTGTTTCGATCAGCCCGCGCAGCCCGGTGATTAATTCCAGGGGCGACAGGTATATCCCGGAGTTTGCCGGGGGGCGTTCGCCACTGAAGGCACAGCGGAACCCAATCTCGTTGCTGGCGGAGTCGGGCCGCGTAGGATTGCGCGAGGAACTCAGGGCCAGGTTTTCAGGCCGGGTCCATGAGCCACCGCGTGTAATGCGCACCGTACCGGAAGCGGGGCCTGTGGGGTCTTCTACCACGCCTGACCGTTGATAGGTGGTTGCGTTGTACCAGTCCGCAACCCACTCCCACACGTTACCTGCCATATCCAGCACGCCGTAATAGCTGGCACCGGCAGGGTACGAGCCAACCGGGGCCGTTGTATCAAAGATGTTTTGATCATACGCCAACAACTCAATGTTTGCAGCATCATTCCCCCACGGGTAGCGGGTGGAAGCGCCGGTTTCAGGGTGCCATGCGGCGGCTTTCTCCCACTGTGCTTCCGTCGGCAGGCCGATGGTCTGACCGCTGTCAAGGGCCAGCCAGAGGCAGTAGGTGGCGGCGTCATCGTAGGTCACAAATGTAACCGGATTGTTATCATAATCGGGGTCTTCATAGTACCGGGTGGATGAGGGTGGCTCACATAAGCCGACTTCAACACAGACCTCGTACTGCGCGTTGGTGACCTCGGTGCGGTCAATCCAGAACGATGAAAGCTGGACACGGTGCTGTGGTTGGGCGTTGGTATTACGTCCGGGGTCACTGGTACCCATCAGGAAGGACCCTGCGGGCACGTACACCAGGGTTGCGCCATCTGCCAGCCGGAACGCCTGAGTGCCCGCCGTGATCTCGCCAAACGCCACCGCCGGGACCGGCGTGGCTTCCACCGGGGCAAGCGGCGTTGCTGTCGGGGTAGGGGTGATCGTCGGGGTGGCGGTGGGTGTTTGGGTGGCAGCCGGTGTGATTGTTTCAGTGGATGCGATGACCCATTCCTCGGCGCGTGCTGCCGGGTTGGGGATCATACCCAGCGATACCAGCCCGTATCCAGTGCCCAGCAGCGCCAGCAGCAGGATCAGTATGATTAGCCAGATGCGACGACCGGGTTTCCGGTGCGGCATTGCACCGTCGCTGAGTGCGGCGCGTGCTGCATCGAGATCGGCACGCAGCGCTCTTTCTTCAGGGGATAGATTGCGGTCTTCATGGGCCTGCTGCCGTTTGATGCGGTTGGCCTGCTGATGCAGGCGTCGTCGTTCTCGGCGCTGCTCACGCGGGGAGCGATCCTCGCGGCGCACCACGATGCGCGCAGCCGCTGACCGCCGCGCGGTGATACGGTCCTGGCTGCCGGGCGGTGGTACGTCGGGTGGTTTGGGTGGCCGGGGTAATGCCCGCGCTGCGATCTCGTTGGGGTCGGCCCCGGTGGGTTCTTCCCCTGGTTGAGTCAGCGCTTTGCGTACTGACCTGCGGTCGGGGATAAGCGCCTTCTCCAGCGCATTGGCAAAGCGAAGCGCCGACCGGAACCGCGCCGCTGGTGACTGGCTCAATGCCTTGAGCGTGACCTCGGCCACCGCCCCCGGCAGGGCATCGTTGAGCAAGCGCGGATCGGGGGCGGTATCGCTCATCAGCTGTAGTGCCGTATCGATGTCCGATTCCATCTCGAATGGACGCTCACCCGTCAGCATCTCGTAGAGCAGCACGCCCAGTGCGTAAATATCTGAAGTCGGCATGACGGCACGCGGGTCTTGAAGCTGCTCGGGCGCGAGATATTCAGGCGGGCTGAGCATAGCCCATCCACGCTCAGCGACAGGGAAGCGGCTGTACAGCAGTGAGGCACCAAAGTGAGTCAGGACGGCCTGTCCGCTGCGCGTCATGGTGATGTTGTGGGGGTTAATTGCCCCGTGGACAATACCGGCACGGTGAGTGTATTCGAGCGCATTGGCAAGCTGGCGAATGGTGAAGGTGACGTCTTCAAGGTCACGCGGGCGGGTGCTGTTGCGCACGGCGTTGATCAGGTCAAAAAGTGGGACGCCTTCGGTGTACTCGACGCTGATATAATGCCCGTCTTCAACAGCGCCGTAATCCAGCACGGGGGCAATATTGGGGTGCTTGAGTTCCCCCAGTGCGCGTACCTCACGGCGGAACTGTGCATTAAACACCGGGTCAGGTTGTAGGCCCCGGCCAGCGATCAGCACGGTAACAAATTGGTTGTGGGCGCTGTCTAGCCCGCTGTAGACCTCAATGATCTCATCTGAGGTAAGTAGTTCCGAGAGTCGAAATGGCCCTAGTGTTTGCCCGGCGAGTGAATCCGTCACGTGTGCCTCGTCTGGTGACCCCAACAGTGCAATCAGTATAGTGGAGTGAGGGGAGCTTTGCCAGCCGGTCAGGGCCGGCGGAATTTAAAAAGCGCGACGGGACGGCTTGGCCGTCCCGTCTCACACACTTGGGGCTCGAAAGAGGGCATCACAGTGCAGGTCTGTACATAATGTACTCGTGCGTCATTAAAAACGTATTAGGGGATCGTTAAAGTAACTTAACAACCGGGGCAGGTTTAAAAGGTCGTGGGATGGCTGGGAAAGCCATCCCACTCACGGCAACCAGCATAGGGAGGATTAGCCTTATGCTATGCTTAGTATCTCATGTCTTGTCAGTGCTGTGAATAGCGCTTAGGTCCCACGGCTGGATGACTCAATATGCCCGGCGTCTTTGAGCTTGGTTTCGACCAACTCCTGCGTGTCTTCCATGCTTTCGCCGATATAAGGAAACGCCAGCCACACATTACCTAAGCCGAACAAGGCCCCGGTCAGGGTGCGCAGGAAGGGCGTACTCTCCCGGATCGGATAGTTCGGGATACCAAAACCGTTAAAGGGTGGGTTGGCAAACAATTGGCTGAACCCATCCAGCCCGATGGGGACAATCGCGATCAGGATATAGGCCCAGAAGGGCAGCGGTTTGATTCGTACCCCGGCCAGCCCGGCGAACCAGTAGATCAGGCTGCCCACCGCGATCATGCCATAGATGGCGATGTCACGTTCGCAGTAGGCCACCTTGTAGCCCATTTGCTCGTTTCCCACATAGGACCGTGCCCGTAGGATCAGGTCTTCATCGAGGGTATGAATATCGACTCCGTCGAAGTACGGATCCCCGGCGACGGCATCCTCAAAGGATAACCGCGTATCCCCTTCAGGAAGTGCGCGTTCACGTGGGTAGGCAGCTTGATCGCCGAACAGGTACCAGGATCGAAAGGCAAACTGATGGCAAAGTGGGCTGTACACGCCGTATATCGCCCGTGCGACGCCGGTCGCACCGGCCTCCATGGCAAGCGGCGCGGCAAACGGCAGGCCCGCGTAGATCGTGAAGCCAACAGCGAGTACCGCCGCCCAATGACGTGCAAACCACAGTACGCCCTTGTTCAATGCTAAGTTGATGCGTTGGCGGCGTTCGTTTGTCTCTGGTGGTGATGAATCGCCCATCCGGCGTCCCCTCATGGTGTGGTGTCAATAGGCTTAAAAAGGGGGAGGCTGGAAACTCCCCCCCGGTATAATGGCGGCTTTTCGATTCAATTGCAAGTTGGGCAAAGGGTGCATTCGAGTTCCGGGGCAGCCTTTCACCCCCTGTGCCAGCAGCTTCGCTGCCCGGCATCCGTCCCCGTAGGTACCAGGGTCTGTCTGCAAAGCCCGTCAAAACACCAGCCTGGCGCGTTTTACCTCACCCCTCGGCTCATTGCACTCGCCGTTTCCCCTTCTCCGCCAGCTTTGCAAAGCTGGCGGAGAGGGGCGGGAGCACCGCTTCAGCGGTGCGGAAGGGGTGCGATGAAAAACGGTTTGCCGACACACGCTAGTTTCCGGTCATCCGCAGCAGCCAATCCTCCAACAGGATGCTGATATCACTGCTGGCGGCGAACTGGCCTGAAAGCATCTGGAGTTGACCGAACAGCATCAGCACGCCGATGACAAGCAGCAGGAGGCCGCTGACGATCTCAATGGTGCGCATATGGCGCTGGAGCTTGCGCAGCAGACCGGTCATCTGGTCGAGCAGGAGGGCCGTCAGCAGGAAGGGAATACCGAGGCCCAGTGAGTAGAAGGTCAGCAGCACAGCCGCCTGCCCGACGCTGCCCGTGGTATAGCCAAGGCCCAGTACGGCACCGAGGATCGGCCCGACGCAGGGTGACCAGCCCGCCGCGAAGGTGAAGCCCATAATAGTAGAGCCGAAGTAGCCGAGTTCACTCTTGGGCTGCATCTGGTTACGGGTATCGTAATACAGGAATGGGATACGGATGACGCCCATCACATGCAGGGCAAGGATAATGATCAGCACGCCACCGATGCGGGAAATCCAATCGGATGCGGCATTAAGATTACGGCTGAACTGGCCCAGTGCCCCAACGCCAAAGCCCAGCAGCACAAACAGTAAGGTGAATCCCAGCACGAAGAACACACCATGCAGCGTGATCACCCAGCGCGAGGGCTTTGTTTCGATGATGGCTTGACCATCGCCAGTGTTGGCAGCCAATGTATTACTAACCGTGTTGGTTGCCTGCCCGGTCAGGTAGCCGATGTAAGCGGGGACCAAGGGCAGTACACATGGCGATACAAACGAGATCAATCCCCCCATCAATGCAAGCGGGATTGTAACGGAACTCGGATTCATACATGATCTCCTTCAGCGGGCAGGTGATGCCCGGCGGTTTCTGTATCTGTAACATAGAAGACGCCCGCTTGAGACATCTTACCTGTACCATCGTAGCAGGACAGTGCCCCGCAAGCTCTTATGAATAGTAGATCGTGACGTTTGTCGCGGAGTCTTTGTCATCCTCCCCCGTGAAGAAGTAAATCTCATCGGGAGGGACTTCAGGCAGGGTCCATCGAAAAATCCACTTGGCGGCGTCGTTGGTCACGTTGATGCAGCCGTGGCTGCGCTTATGCCCGTAGTCATTGTGCCAGTAGGTGCCATGGATGGCAACGCCACTCCATGTCAGGAACGTACACCACGGTACGCCGGGCAGGTCATAACGGTCGTTGATGCTCTCCCCGCCGGTCATGTGACGCGAGGCCCGCTTCATCAGTACCGGGAACGTGCCAGTGGGTGTATGGAAGTCATACGCCTTGTTTTCAAGGTCATACCATGTGGTGCCCGTTGCGATGCGGGTGGCGAACACGGTGCGGTCGTCCTCGGTGCATATCAATGCCTGTGCCGTCAGATCGACATGGATATGCTTGCGATCCGGGCTGATCTCCGGCGAGATCGGGCTGAACTCCCCCGGCCCGATGCGGCGGATGTGGGCCGCCTGTACCCACCATGTTGCACCTGGATCGCTGTCATCGGCCAACCCGTACCATGTCCGGCCATACCGGTCAGTGGCGGCATCAACAACGCGATGCACGGATCCATAAGCGAGGTCATAGTAGCGGTTGCTGCACAGGTCGGGTTCCCAGTGCTGCCATGAGGTCGGCACGGTCACTTCGCCCCAGAATCCGCTGCGCGGCACGCCTTCGGGGGGGTGAAACACCTCGCGGCAGGGGACTACCCACGACGAGTGAAGCACGCCTTCCCCCACATCAAACCACACGTCGTTGTGACTGTATCCCCAACGGCCTTCATGCCTGATGGCCCCGTAGATGGGCAGCACGCTGCCATAGGTAACCCAGCGCGTGACGTCTTCATAGTCCTCCGGGGTAGGGGTGATGCGCAGGCGGCTGGCCTCGACGCGCCCCAGCATGGGCGGGCTGCCGTACATGTCGTTCCATGACTGGCGCTCATCGTATTCAATTTGCACCCGGCCACCGTAGCGGCCACATTCAGGTGGCGCGTCTTCGGCGGCCTGGGCCAGCCGGTCAGGGGCGATCAAAGCCCCGGCTGCGGCCAGCAGCCCGGTTTGTATCGCTCCCCGGCGTGTGATAGTTGACCTTGAACTCATAGCATCACCCTGATCATCCTGCGCTGCCCCCATTATAGGGGAATGTCAGTACATGCGCTTCACCTCTTTTTAAGGGGGGCAAAATCCGGGCCTGCGAGGCTTTGGGGAGTGTCATCTGCGTAAGTCCCAAGCTAAATGACGATCACCGGTGTGCCCGGCGTGCTGACGGAGCCATCCGATGACAGGTTATACGGAGAGGCCGGGGCCGTCCAGCGCCAGATCCAGCGTGCTGCGTCACTGGGTACATTGAGGCAGCCGTGGCTGCGCGGCCTGCCATAATCGCCATGCCACCATGTCCCATGGATGGCGTGCCCCAGCGTTGTGAAGAAGGTGCAGAAGGGGACGCCGGGCAGGTCGAAGGCGTCCTCCTCGCCACCCCCCTCATTGACATCACCGCCCGATGCCGCACTGCCATCACCGCTGTACATGCGCCGCGAGGGCTGCGTATAGATGACAGCCCACTCGCCGCGTGGGGTATCCCAGCCTGCGGCCCCTGAGGAGGTCAGGGTGGACATGACGAGCGCAGCGCCCTCGAAACAGTCGATGCGGCCTTCGGCGATGTTCACCTCCATGCGTTTGCCAGTCACTTCCGGGCGGATCGGAGCGAGGTCCTCCGGTGTGAGATAGCGCAGATGGCGCGCCAGTGCCCAGTAATCCTTCTCATTAGGTTTGTCATTATGCAGCTTATACCAGGTGAACCCGGCCTCGTCGGTCTCGATCTCGATGACGCGGTGGACGCTGGTATTGGAGAGGACGATCCGTTCTTCTTCACTCGACAGTGCCAGCGTGCCGCTTGGCTCAGTGCGGGCATAAGTTTCAGGCACAATAACCTCGGCCCAGAAGCCCGGCTCCTCATCAATGGTGTGCGGAATCCCGGTGAGTTCATCGGGCATACGGTACGGTTCCATCACATGGACCGTAGCCGTGTACATATAGCCCTCAGCGACGCGATACCATGTGTTATTATTTACGTTGCCGCCCAGTGCTGTCCCCTCGACAGTTTCCAGCAGCGGTACGATGGTGTTTACGCTGAACTGGGCTGATAGTTCAGTATTGTGTTCGGGGACGTAGCGCACCGGGGTCCACCCGGTGATCAATCCCCATTTATCGACGCGGGCCGGGTTGGGTGTCAGCACGGCGCG
>CAYMGV010000006.1:0-51244 GCA_964390105.1 uncultured Anaerolineae bacterium
GCGGCGGACACGTCCTGTTCGCTGGCACGGGCTGCGTACCCCACGATCTCACCGGTGGCTGGCGCACTCACCTCGAAGGTGCTGCCGCTGGCCGCATGCTGCTCTGTACCATTAATGTACAGTCCATAGGTGCGGCGTGTCGTTTGAACTGGCATAATTCTCTCCCGTGGGGTCAGATGCGGTGGCCGAGCATTGATGCGGACAACAAATAGTCACGGATACGGTCCGGGCTGGCCGCGATCTCGCTCAGGTGACGGTTGCGGGCCAGCCGGGCGTCACGTGCGGCGACCATATCGGCGTAGTTCTGGTCTGAACGCCGCTGAACATCCTCGACCGCAGCGGCCCGGCGCACACGGTTATAGTCATCCAGCAGGGTGTCAGGCTCACCGTTCAGCACCCGACCCAGCGCCTCACCCAGATGGTACGCATCATGGATTCCGCTGTTCATTCCCATGCCGCCGATGGGATTGTTGATATGCGCCGCGTCACCCAGCAGCAGCACGCGCCCCACCCGGAAGGTATCGGCGACCCGCTGGTGAACCCGGTACAGGGATACACCGCGAATCTCATAAGTGGGGGCTGATCCAAGGAAGGCGGCAATGCGGTCCCGCAGATGGGCCGTAGTGGTGATCGCACCGGCATCTTCACCCGGCTCCACCCGGAATACAATGCGAGTGATCTCCGGCAGATGCAGGATTATCACCCACTCGCCAGGATCAAATAAGTAGGCGACCGGGCCGATACCGGGAAACAGCGGTGCGAGGTCAAGCGTGGTGGCACCCAGCAGGAACCGATCCTCATAGGTCAGCCCCTCGAAGCCCAGCCCCAGTGCCGTACGCACGGCACTGCGTGAGCCATCCGCGCCGCACAGGTAGTCCGGCGTCACGTCGAGGGTGCCGTGTGCCGTGGCAAATGTCGCACGAGGTCGATCCCCGCCCGTCTTCAGCGAGACCAGCCGGTGCCCCATGTGTATCGAGGCGAGGCCGGTTTGCTCCAGTTCTCGTTTCAGGATGCGGGCCAGCCGGTTCTGCGGTAGTTGCAGCCGGAAGGGGTAGGCGGTATCCCCGGCGATGTGGCGGTACGGGAGTTCCGCCAGAAGCTGGCGGCTGGATCGCTCCCAGTACTGCAGCCGGTCTACCTGCTGGCCCTCGTTAAGTATGGGGCCGATGACATCCCATTCGTCAAACATCTCCAGCGAGGCCGCGTGTAATGTTGAAGCGCGCGCCTCGTCGCCCAGGTCGGGCAATGCCTCGTAGACGGATACCCGCACGCCGCGTTTCGCCAGCGCACAGGCCAGTGATAACCCGGACGGCCCTGCCCCAACGATGATAACGCGATCGTGATTCATCAGTTGGTATCGCGCTCGGCAGCCCACAGGATGCGCACCAGCCGCTCCCGCACCAGGACGCCCACCATGCGGTCGGCCATGACGTTGGCCGGGTCCTCCTCGACGATGTTGCGCCGGATCAGTTGATCCCGTGCGGCGATGGCGGGGCGGTCAGCCTCAGGGCTGGATTCGGCCTGCTGAACCAGCTCGACCCACGCCGCGACGTATTCCAGCATCAGGTCGGCCACCTTGCGGCGGAACACCTCGACGGGCACCAGCCCCACGAGGCAGATTGGAGACAGGTTGGTGCGGGTAAAGGCATGGACGGGGTTAAACACCGCGATCTCAGGATCGCGGCGGTACTCGATCCAGCGCTGGTTGAACTGCTCGAAGTACCTGCGCAGGTGGGCGGGGTGCTGGATCAGCTCGTAACGTGGCAGGAGATCCACATAGAAGAAGACATCCGGAGCCGTACCCAGTGCAAAGCCGAGATGAGGGACCGTCACAGCTGCATCCAGCCAGCAGGTCAAATGGATGTTGGTGAAGCCGGTCTCGGGCCTACCCACCCATGACCGCACAATCCAATCGACCGGGCTGCCATCACCCGTGTAGGTGTGCATATTGCCGACGATGCTGCCATCCAATGCCGGGATATCGCGGATATCCGCACAGGTGAGGTCTTCACGCAGGGGAAGCCCCTCGCTCACCATTGCCCACGCCTGCTCGCGCAGGCCAACAAGATACTCAAAGGTCTCCGTGTTATCGACGGCCTCGCGGCTGTCATACACATCAGAAAGGTGCTGCGTGACATCAGTGCCGGACATGGTGTGTGCCTCCCGTGTGCAACTTGTTATAACAACATGATATTATAATAAGTTGGCCGGGCTGTCAATGTGACCTGCCCCCCAAAAACCGGCCCAGGAGTTATGTTAGGATCAGGGACATGAAGGGAGGCAGAACACATGCCATGCAAACGATACACAGCAGAACAAACAGCCCACAAACTGGGTGAAGGTCAGCGGTGAGTTGCTCATTAGCATTGCGCAGGTCCTCAAGCTGAATCTCCAGATCAGCGTAGTAAACACGCAGTTCGTGGACCCTGTCTTCAATATTGCTTACGGATATCTCTGGCCCGATGTCCATTGCGTCGAGCGCACGCTCAGCGTGCTGGCGCAGTCGTTGGAGTCTTTCCTCTTTATCACTCATGTGGTTCGTTCACTTGATATGGGGTCACCTGGCTACAGGTATAACGCAAAGCTGAGGGTTCTGCTCAGCGTCCCAGGGTTAATACGGTTCGGTTAAGAGTCTGTTTGCCCCCACCCCCTGACCCCCTCCCCCACAGCAGGGAGGGGGAACCTCCGGCGAAATGCGTATTCGAACCAGGATGATCCGACCTTGCATCCAGGGATCAACCATTGGGGGAGGAGGCATCGTAGTTACGGGGTGGGAGCAAAATGGGGGATCTTTTTGCTAAACCGAACCTTATTGGTCCTAGGGTAGTTCCGTCCACCACGTGCGTCGTATTCGTGACCACAGGAAGCGCCAAACGACGATCATGAAGGTGGTGACGGATGTTGCCACGATGATAAATGAGACCTGGATATCAGCGAGTTCTTCACCCTGCCAGATGGTGCGCAGCACCACACCCAGCGGCCCGGTGAGGATAGCTGTTGCGGTAGCAGTGAGCAGGGTTCGGCGCGGCGGGTAGAATGCCTTACCGGTAAAAGCCCCCGTCATCATACCGACAATGCCCCACGCAATGATGAACGGCATGGCGGTATTGAGTACGCCGCGCAGGCTCAACCCGCTGGTATGGCTCATGCGGCCTACAGCGGCAAACACCAGGTAGATGACGATCTCAATACCGATCACGGTAAACAATTCCCAACGCGGGAGCATATCGGGGTTGGCGTGGGGCTGATCGAGGTTGTCATCAAGTTGCTTGTTTTCAAAGGGTGGGGGCTGGCTCATGACGCTTCTTTTTCTCCGAAGTTTTTAAACACGGGCTGGCTTTAGTTGATGACCTCAAACGCGGCAGTGGTCAGCAGGGTATCCCCCACGAAGAATTGAATTTCATACTGGCCTGTGGGCCAGCCCCCCTGCGCCGCGAACCAGTAGTAAGCAGTACCGGACTCGCCGCGCTCCCACGATTCGCTCTCACTGCGGATGACGTCACCGTCGCGCGTCAGTACCCGTGACCATGACATGCCATCGGCCATATTCTCAAACTGAAGGAAGAAATACACGCGCGGAATCCCGACGGCGAACTGCGTGCCGGGGTTGATCGGCACCAGCCCGGTTGAGATGTCACTGGAGATAGCCGTGATGTTGATGGTGGCATCCGCCGGGGGCGTGACCACCGATTCAATAGTGGCAATCGGGGCGGTTGGGCTTGCAGTGGGCGGTGGCGGGGTGATGGTTGGTGGCGCAGGGGTGACGGTGGGCATCGGCGAGGCTGCCATGTTACCCTGCGGGTTGTTATCGCTGCTTGATGCGATGGCGGTGGGCATGGTCTCATCACCCCGTCTGAACGACAAGGACGGTGCAGGTATCGAGCTGCGAGCGGTCAGCGCCAGCGCAATGCCGACACCTGCTGCCAGCAGGATAGCCGCCCAGCGCAGCCCCTGGTTGAGGCCCTGCTTACGCAGCCGGAAGTACGGTGCTGTGCGCCACTGCCGCAGGTTGGTGTAGACGTTGAGCAGCGCTACAACGGCGATGATTCCCAACGCGTAGGGAATGGCATACACGATCAGCGAGAGCACGGTGTTATCCTTGTGGCGCGGTGGTCTGGTAACGTGCACTGAGTATACCATGATCCGGTGTCTCTCCGGCCTTTTTGGGTGTGACTCAAAGATGGGGTTGAGATCATCCCGGTTAAGTGCGATAATCACCGGGTGAGTTAAATGATTATCTAATGATGAGCCGCCGTTAAGGATTGTTTTTATGTCTGCTGAGTTTACAGCACGGACCTTTGAGGAAACAGATTACTCGTCTCCGCTGAAGTTCGTTCTCTCTCATATCTTCCGCCACAAGCTGATCCTGTTTCTGCTGATCCTGGGTGCGCTCAGTAATGCCGCGCTGGCCTCGGCGGTGCCCGGTTTCATCGGTGAGGCGTTCAACCAGATCGCAGATGGTGCCGAACTGGCCGTGGTGCGGACCTTTGCGCTGTATATCATCGCCAGTCAGTTGGGGCGTGGCGTTCTGCAATTGATGCGAAACTACTCGGCGGAAATCTTCGCGCAGCGTGTGGAGCGTGACGTACGCGACGAACTGTACGCCAGCCTGCTGGCGAAAAGCATGGCCTATCATGACAGCACCCCGACGGGTGAGATCATGGCGCGTGTGGTGAACGACGTGCGCGAGATGAACCTGATGATGTCACCGGGGTTGAACCTTGTCGTGGGGTCAAGTTTCTTCCTGATCGTGCCGACGCTGGCCTCACCGCTGATCCACCCGGCATTGATCATCACACCGCTGGCTTTCCTGATCCTGTATGCCATCGTGCAGTATCGCTATACACGAAGCATCCACGTGGTGGGCAAAAAAGTAAGGCGCAGCTTCGCCGCGCTGAACACGCGGCTGGCCGAGTCGCTGGATGGCGTGGAGATCGTCAAGGGGACGGCGCAGGAGCAGCAGGAAAGTGAGATATTCGAGGAACTGGCCGATGATGTACGGGATCGCTTCATTGAGCAGGGCCACACCGAAGCGCGCTACGTCGCTTTGCTGCTGCTGGGTGCCGCTGTCGTGGGCGGCGTGCTGCACAGCATCATCCTGTGGAACGCGGGGGCGATTGAAACCGGTGACATCGTCAACTACATCGGGCAGCTTTCACTGTTTGGCTTCCCGGTGTTCAGCTCGACCTTCTCACTCTCCCGCATCGCGCTCGGCTATGCCAGTGCGGAGCGCATTCTTAGCCTGCTCAACGCACACACCAGCCTTGATCAGAACGAGGCCGGGCGCGCAGACGTGATACAGGGGGCTATCCTGTTTGATGGCGTACACTTCGGGTATGGAACAGAGCCTACCGAACACAGCGCGCATGTTGCTGAAGACATCAGTTTTGAGGTCAAGCCGGGTCAGACTGTGGCACTGGTGGGGCAGACGGGCGCGGGCAAGAGTACCGTAGCCAAGCTGATCAACCGCACCTATGATGTGGAAGAGGGCCAGGTGCTTATCGATGGCGTCAACGTGCGGGACTGGAACCTCGAAGCACTGCGCTCCCAGATCAGCATCATTGAGCAGGAGATTTTCCTGTTCACGCGGACGGTTGCGGAGAACGTCGCCTACGGCAAGCCGGGCGCGACTCATGAGGACGTGGTCGATGCGGCGAAGAAAGCGCAGGCCCATGACTTTATCATGCAGATGCCGAACGGCTATGATACGGTAGTCGGGCAGCGCGGCGTGACGCTGTCAGGTGGGCAGCGTCAGCGTATTGCGATTGCACGCGCCTTCCTGACGAACCCGCGCATCCTGATCCTGGATGACTCGACCAGCGCGATTGACAGCGCTACCGAGGACGAAATTCAGAAGGCGATCTGGGCGGCGGCAGAGGGCCGTACCACCCTTATCATCACACACCGGTTATCCCAGATACGCTGGGCCGATCACATTGTGGTGCTGAAACAGGGCCGTGTCGTGGCACAGGGCGCACATGAGGACCTGCTGAGGCAATCTGAAGCGTATCAGCGGATTTTTGCCCGTAATGACTGAGACAACAACCAATATCAGCGCAAGCGATAAGCGAGTAATAACAACATGGGTTTCTTTTCGGGATTAGATGCAGATCAATATGATCGCCAGTACAGCGATCTCTACCTGTTTGGACGGCTGTGGGATTACGTCAAATCACACCAGCGGTCAGTGTGGGGTATCGTGGTGATGGGGCTGCTGATTGCGTTTGGCCTGTCACTGGTGCCGATCCTCACCGCTGAGATCGTCAGTGCCCTTGAAGCCGGGAACAGTATGGACCTGGTGGTGTTCCTGATGATCGGCCTGACGGTGGCCGTTCTGTCACGATACTTCGCCAACTGGGTCATGCGCAGGCTGCTTGCCAACGTGATTGGTGAGATGATCGCCCGGATGCGTAAGGATGCCTTCCACGCAGCCATCAACCGCGATATGGCCTTCTTTGATGAGAACAAGACCGGCAAGCTCATCAGCCGCATCACCAGCGATACGGAAGAATTTGCGCAGGTGTTCACCTTCAGCTTCCAGATCATCGCGGAACTGATTCAGTTAGTGTTCCTCATCGGGGTGCTGTTGTGGCGCAGCCCGCGCCTGACGCTGTACCTGTTCGGGTTCATGCCCATCGTGCTGATCCTCGCGCTGCTGTTCCGTTGGCTGGCGCGCGGTGTGACACGGCAGGGCACGCGTGCCATGGCCGCCGTCAATGACAACATCCAGGAGAGCGTAAGCGGCATCAGCGTAGCAAAGAACTTCCGGCAGGAAGCCAGCATGTACGAGATGTTCACCGCTGTGAACCTGCTGTCCTATCGCACCAACCTCAAGCGCGGGTTTGTGCTGGCACTGGTGTTCCCGGTATTCAACGCGACGGCGGGGTTTGCCATCGCGACACTGTTATACTTTGGCGCGCAGCAGGTGCTGGTCGGGGCCATCGGCCTCGGGGCGTGGTTCCTGTTTATGCAGGCCACCGACCGCTACTGGTTCCCGATCATCAACCTGACTTCATACTGGAGTCAGTTCCAGCAGGCACTGTCTGACCTTGAGCGTATTTTCGCGCTGATCGATGCCGAGAACACCGTCAACCAGACCGGGGACCAATCCGCCGAGGGCGTGCAAGGGCACATATCATTCAATCATGTTGATTTCTCATACAGCGGCGGTGCCCCATGGGTATTGAAAGACTTCTCGCTCGATATCAGCCAGGGGGAAAGCATCGCGCTGGTGGGGCATACCGGGGCGGGCAAGAGTTCGATCATCAAGCTGATCACGCGCTTCTATGAGTTCCAGGGTGGAGATATCCTGATCGACGGGACCAACATGCGCGATTTTAACCTCAATTCCTACCGGGCGCGGCTGGGGTTGGTGCCGCAAGCGCCGTTCCTGTTCAGTGGCACCATCCGCGATAACATTCGTTATGGGCGGCCCGATGTCAGCGACGATGAGATCGAATCGATTGCCTATCGCATTGGTGACGGTGAATGGCTGGAGAACATGCCCGACAAGCTCAATACGCTGGTTGGCGAGCGCGGGTCACAACTCAGCATGGGCCAGCGTCAGTTAGTGAGCCTGATGCGGGTGCTGGTGCAGAAGCCCGCCATCTTCATCCTTGATGAGGCGACGGCAAGCATCGACCCGTTTACAGAGACGCAGATACAGGAGGCACTTGACCTGATCCTGAAGCAATCCACGTCGATCCTGATCGCGCACCGGCTCAGTACCGTGCGCAGCGCCGACCGCATCATTGTGCTGCGACAGGGTGAGATCATTGAGCAGGGGGATCACGATGGGTTGATGGCACAAAACGGCCATTACGCCGAGCTGTATAACACGTATTTCCGGCACCAATCGCTGAACTACGTGGAGACTTCGCGCAAGCTGCTGCGCGATGAGGTGCTCAAGGGGCTGGAGGATTAGGCTTCAGCCGCAAAGCGCACAGGGCTGTAAACAGCACGGGGCCATCCTGACGATGGCCCCGTTTGAGTCTCGGATCAGATGGGTTAACTGCTCTTGGGGACGCGGGCAAGAATCTTCGCCATGACGTTGTTGAACGGCATGGTTTGCAGCCATACAGTGCCCGGGCCGGTCAGCGTGGCGAGGAACAGGCCCTCACCGCTGAACAGCACGTTTTTGACGCCCTTGACGGACTGGATATCCTGCGAGACGGTATCCTCGTACATGGCGATGTGACCGGGGTCCACCACGATCTTCTCGCCAGCCGCAAGGGTGACCTCCTTGACCTCACCATCAACCTCAAAGAAGGCGACTCCGGGGCCGCTGACGCGCTGGAGGATGAAGCCCTCGCCACCAAAGAGACCCGCACCTAACCGCTTCTGAAAGTAGGTCTCCAGCTTGACGCTGTCCTGTGCCACCATGAAGGCGTCACGCTGGGCGATGAGACTCTGCCCGGCGGTCAGTTCACGGGTGATGATGCTGCCCGGCCATTCGAGTGTGAACGTCACTTCTGCCTGCTGGGAGGTGGCGGTATACGTCGTCATAAACAGCGACTCGCCGGAGAGGGCGCGCCCAAGGCCACCCATCAGGCCGCCGGGCATGTTGGTCTCCATGTTGACACCGCCGCGATACCATGCCATGCCGCCGCTCTCGGTAATGACCGATTCATTCTGCATGAGCAGGATTTCGAGTGAAGGCATGGTGGTGCCCATAATCCGGTATTTCATCTGGTAAGTCTCCTTCTTGATGTTCGTATTAAGACTCCCCCATTATCGGTTAGCTTTTGCGGCGGCGCAACGTCGCTGCGCCTTGATGCAGGTGATCTATATAGCGCCCTTTGATTCTTACAGCGGTTAGCTGTTGTCGCGGGGGATTTTCGCGATGATCTTTGCCAGCACGTTGTTAAACGGCATGGTTTGCAGCCACACGGTGCCGGGGCCGGTCAGCGTGACGAGGAACAGGCCCTCGCCGCCCAGCAAAACGTTCTTGACGCCCTTTACCATCTCGATATCCTGTGAGACGGTTTCCTCGTACATCGCGATATGGCCGGGGGTGACACGGATGGTTTCACCTGCTGTGAGTTCAACCTCCTTGACCTCACCATCAACCTCGAAGAAGGCGACGCCCGGGCCGCTCACCTTCTGAAGGATAAAGCCCTCGCCACCGAACAGGCCCGCGCCGAGCTTCTTCTGGAAGTAGGACTCGACGGTCACGCTGTCCTGGGCCACCATGAAGGCATCGCGCTGGGCGATCAGGCTCTGACCTGCGGCTAATTCACGAGGGATGATATGGCCGGGCCATTCGAGTGTGAACGACGCCTCGACCTCAGCACCGCGCGCTGTGTAAGTTGTCATAAACAGTGATTCACCGGAGAGGGCACGGCCTAAACCGCCCATCAACCCGCCGGGCATGTTGGTTTCCATATGGAGATCGCCCCTGAACCATGAGATGCCACCGCGTTCGGTAATCATGGCTTCGCCCTGTGTCAGCAGGATATCAAGGACGGGCATGGTGCTTCCTGTGATACGGTACTTCATAGATGGTTTTGCTCCTTTTAAACCAGGTTACGGACCTGGACATAGCCTCAACAATCAACTGCGACGACGCAACATCGCGACTGCTTCAATATAAAAGGTCTGCGGGGCCGCATCGAAGGGCTGTACGCTGATCAGATCATACCCTTTATCGACCAGTGAGCGCAGGTCACGGGCCAGCGTGGCGGGGTCGCTGCTGACATACACGATCTGCGGCGGCTTGAGCCGGGCCAGCGCATCGACGACCTCGCGCGACATTCCCGATCCCGGTGGATCGACCAGCACAACGTCGAACGGGCCTTTAAGGTCGGGCAGGACAGCTTCTACTCCGCCCTCGACAAGGTCGATGTTGTCAAACGTTTCAAGGTTGATATCGGCATCGGTGACAGCAGGCGGGTAGCTCTCGACGCTGACGACCAGCCCGGCGCGCTCGGCGAGAAAAGCGGTGAACACCCCCACCCCGCTGTACAGGTCGAGGACGGTATCGTCCTCGTTGATGTCCAGCGCATCGAGGACAGCCTCAACCAGGAGGGGCACTACAGCCGGGTTCTCACGGTAGAAACCGCCCGCTGTGACACGGAAACGGCGGCCCAGCACATCGTAATGCACCTGCGCGCCACCGATCAGGTTGACCGGCTCGTTATCACGGAACAGCAGGTTGATCGACACGGCGAGGTCCGTCTCGATGCTGGGGGCCTTGTCGTCTGCCGTCTGAATGATCAGCATGGTGTCGTCAGGTTCGCTGCCAGCCTGTAATGTGACTTCGTGCAGGTTGGGGTCGGTGAACTGCAGGGAGTCGCGCAGGGCGTCGAGAGCGGGCGTCAGGGCCGGGCAGTCCTCGATCAGGATGCGGGTGACAGGGTCTTCACCGGGCAGGCCAAGACCGTACAGCGTCCCGGTGTATTCCTCGGCCCCAGGGTCATCCTCGTCGGCCATCTCCTCGACCAGCTCCTCGTTCAATGGGAGCGGCGTAAAGGTGCTGCGGGTCCGGTAGCCGTATTCAATCGGTGCGGCGATGATCGGCAGGACGGGCGGGTTCTTCAGCTTGCCGATGCGCTGGAGCTGATCGGCGATGATCTCCTCCTTAAAGCGAACCTGTGCAGCATAGTCGATATGCTGCCACTGGCAACCTGCGCATCCGCCGGGGGCAAAGTGGTCACAGGGCGGTGTGACGCGGTGCGGTGAGGGCTGGATGATGTTTTCCGCGACAGCGATAGCGACGCGGCCTTTATCCTTGACGATGCGCGCCTGTACTCGCTCGCCGGGGATTGCGTGATGGACGAAGATCATGCGCCCTTCATGCCGCCCGATGGCGGCCCCGCCGTGGGCGATGCCGGTTAGATCAATGGTGATAGTGGACAATCGAGCCTCCTATGGATTCAGCAGGCTCGATCTTACCACGGGATGCCGCACCCGGCTTGATCTGATCGCTTACCGGGCACTGACCTCAACCTCAGCGATGATCACGCGCTCACCAAATGGCTCACCGTCAGCGGATACCACGGGCAGGCGGTCGAGGGTTTGCCAGTCATACCAGCCGATCTGGACGTAGTAGATACCGGGCAGCAGGTCGGGCGGCAGTTGCAGTGCGTAACGGTCAATGAAGGGATCGGCAGTCGTCCATGTCGATGTGGGGCGTGCGCCGCCGGCAGGCTGGCTGTCCACCTGCGCGTAGATGGTTTCCCTTGCATCGATGAGATGCAGAAACACGGTGTAGTCGCGGTCAGGCGCGGCCACGGCCTCCCACTCAACAGCGACCTGTATGGTATCGCCGCGTATGGGCGTGGTGCTGCTGATCCCGGCGCGGTTGAGGCGGATCATATCACCGTAGACGGCAGCTACGTCCTGATCGGGTTCGACCTCACCCGTCACAAACAGGTACAGATCACCATCCACCCAGCCGCCCCGGTAGGCTTGGTAGGCATGTTCCCCAACGAAGGAGATCAGGTTGCGGGTGCCGTCATATTCGAGTGGATTGCCGAACATCACCACCCACACCTGGTCATGCCCTTCGATCTGGCTCAGTGCGGTGTCCTGCCAGCCTGCCTCGCCCCATCCGGTCAGCGGCGGATACCAGTACACCGGCATCCCCTCGATGCGGTAGTAATTGTAGAGATCGCCCTGCAAGCGGTTGTTGAGCAGCAGCACGGCGTCGTCCGTGGCATGCTGCTCGATGTAGGCGGTCATATCCCCGTACCGCCCCTTAACCACCGCCGGGTCGTGATAATGACGGTTCAGGCCGGGCAGCGGTGCCAGCAGCAGCAGCGCCGCGGCGGCCATTGAGAGGATGGGAGTCGCATCTCGCAGGGCATCGACGCCCAGCGCCAGCACGACAAGGAAGACGGGCAGCATCGAGATGAGGTAGCGCTCGTAGAAAAAAGGGGTGGCAGGCAGCGCGAGATGAGCCAGCAGCGGCGGGATCAGCAGCGCGGTCAGCAGCACCGCCCTGTGGCCGGGGAATTTCATCTTTATGGCAGCATGCATCCCGGCTGCCACGATGATCAGGCCCAGCAGCGCCCACTGCGTCAACTCATAAGGGGCTGTCGTGCCAACCGTGAAGGCGGTATAGGTACGCTGCCACACGGTACGCAGGCCCTCTAGGCCCCATGCCCCCATCCAGCCCCCTGTGGCATGGCTCGACTGTACGCCGCCCTGTGCCAGCAGAAAGGGCACCCACGGCGCGAATGCCAGCGCCAGCGCCGCCTGCATCCCGACCCAGGCCCCGAAGCGTTTTCCCAGCCTGCGCCACAGGATCAGCACGGCGAGGTTGTGGGCAGCCAGCAGGAAGAAGGCATAGTAGTGGCTGTAGATCATGCCCAGCGCGGCAGCCCAGTAGATTGTGGGCCAGCGCCATGAACGGATGTCGGCATCGAGAAGGCGCAGCAGGGCATAGGTGGCAAGCACTCCGAAGGCTGCCACGGGGGCGTACATGCGCGCTTCCTGGCTGTAATAAACCGCAAAGGGCGAGACCGCCGCCAGCAGCCCAGCCAGCGCCATCACACGCGGGCCACCTACCCGCCGACCGAGGACCAGCACACCCCCCACCATCAGCACACCGAACAGCAGAGACAGGTAGCGTACCGCATAGGCTGATTTACCGACAAACGGCATCCATGCCCACAGCGCCGCCGGGTAAAAGGCCGGGTGCGTATCGGCCCCGGTCAGTGCTTCCGGCAGCGGTTGGGCGCCCAGGTGGATGCTGAACGCCTCGTCACCCCAGATGTTCTGTGCATCGAGGCCGTAGGCTCGCAGCATGAAGGCCAGCAGCAGGATCAGAGTGGTACTCAGATAGAGATAACGGGTGGTGTGGACCTTGTTGCTCATGATGATTTCAGGCCGGAGAGCAGACGTTCGAGGTCAGGGCGCAGCGCTTCCAGCGCATTGGCCCGGTGGCTGATGCGGTTCTTGATCTCCGGGGGCAGTTCGGCCAGCGTTTTGCCGTCATAGCCATCCACGAGAAACACCGGGTCGTAGCCGAAACCGAACTCGCCGCGCGGCTCATAGCCGATGCGCCCCTCGACGGCACCATCGGCGCTGATGATGGGGCCATCCGGCACACACACGGCCACCACACAGCAGAAACGCGCGGACCGCTTGGTGCCGGGCATGCCGTCGAGTTCGGCCAGGAGTTTGGTATAGCGGTCGGCATCGGAACCGGGCGCGTAGCGTGCGGAGTACACACCGGGCGCGCCGTCCAGCGCATCGACCACCAGCCCGGAGTCATCGGCCAGTGTGATCAGGCCGCTCATGCGGGCGTATTCCACGGCCTTGAGCCGGGCGTTCTCCTCGAATGTGGTGCCCGTTTCGTCCACATCAACCGTGACCCCCGCCTCATCCAGCGTGACCCATTCCGCATCAACGGAGGTCAGCAGGTCGGCGTATTCTCGGCGCTTGCCGGGGTTATGGGTTGCAACCAGTAACCGCATATGCTCTCCTTATGGTTCGCAGCGTCGATTATAGCGTCTCCGTGGGCCTATGGTCACGTAGATGTATTCTGAAGAAAGTCTTACTATCCTGGTAGTGACAGTAAAAACGAAACGTACTACAATGACAAGGATCATGTTCACGGCACCCAGGGGGTCTTATCAAATGAATTTCAGTGTCGAGACCAGTAACACCGAACCAATTGTCATCTTCCACCTTAAATCAGGGTATCAGTTTGCACGGGATATCAGCACATCACAAACTGTACTGGATGAGGCCATCAGCCAGTTTAACAGTCAAGTCGTTTTGATTACGGATTTCAGCAGCGTGTCAATGGATTTCTCTGATATGGTCCTCAAGCTCAGTGAGGATACCAACGGTAAGCCGGGGTCGCTTTCGGACCCGCGCATCCGGCGTAACGTGTTTATTGGCAACGATGATATGGTTGAGCTGGCAGCACAGAGCCTGCAACAAACACAGTATGGCAAGGTTGATGTGATGATCTTCCGTGACCTTGACACTGCGCTGGAGTTCTCAAGAGTCATACTGCGGTAGGCCGAAAAAGCAGGCCCCGGTATGGGGCCTCTTTTCATTCCTGTGAGCTTTTGATCGTCGGCGGATTAAAGCGGTGCTTGAGTGCCAGCCTCAGGGTGTCGGTGATGGTCCGCCTGACGTTCATCTTGGTTTCACCGGGCTTGAGGTCATAGCGCAGCACGAAGGGTACCTCGCCGAATGTGACCGTTTGCAGGTGTTTGAGCTGGAACAGGATCTCCACCATACAGGCGAAGCCTTCCTCGGTGATGAAGCCCGTCTCCCCGTAGGCAGCAAAGGCTTGCTGAAGTGACTCCACGCGATACAGGCGGAACCCGCAGGAATAGTCACGCACACCGGGCACCGTAAAGGCCAACTGGAACAGGATGCTCATGACGCGGCTGTAAAAGCGGCGCATGGCCGGGACTCCGTACACCTCGGCCCCGGGTTGAAAGCGCGATGCGATCACAACATCAGCGCCTTTGTTCATACGTTGGAGCATAGCCGGGATGGTTTCGGGCGGCTGGGTGTTGTCAGCATCAAGCGTGATGATCACATCAGCGGCATCGGCCTGCGCCAGTGCAGCCTTGAACCCGGTCTGGATGGCCTGGCTAAGCCCCATGTTGTGCGGATGGGCCACGAGTTCGATCCACAAGTGAGAATCGTGATATGTCGATACGATTTCCGCGGTGCGATCTGTGCTGCCATCATCGACCACCATCACCTTGAACTCTGTAAGTTGGCCTTCCTCACGCAGCGTCACAAATCGATCCAGCAGGGGCGGGAGCGCATCTTCTTCGTTGTAGGCAGGCAGTGTAATGTAGATCATGAATTGTCCTGCGGGTAGTGGCGGCTAAATTCGGCAAACCGTGAACAGTATACCACGCCGTCGATGACAAATGTGAGGAACCCTCGGTAGAATGAGTAACGTATGATTGAATAGTATTCCGCTTGGGCAGTCGCTGTCTCAGGATCCAAGGTCGGCACAAACGGCACGTGCACAGAATCATCTTCGGTGATTGGTGAAGTGGGACTCGGTTCAGGCACGGGATTATCCTCGCAAGTATCTTCCCTTACCTGATGTATGCCAGAACCTTTCTGACAATGCCAATCTGGCCATAGCCAATCGTAGTATGTACCATTAATACAGATTTCACCGCTTGGATTAGTATACATCACCGGGTTCCCACCGACATATCCGTACGGATTCACCTCCTGCCTCGACGGATCCATATTCAGGAACCGCCCCGATCCCGGATCATAGTACCGCGCCCGCAGGAAGATCAGGCCATTCTCATCGAGCTGCTCCCCGGCGTAGCCAAACGTACTGACCACCGACCCGGCGCTCAGGTAGACATTACCGTAGGGATCAAAGGTCTGGGCGTAGAGGACCTGACCAGACTCATCGGTCAGTTGACGAACGCTTTCCAACCCATCGCGCTCGAAGTACTCGGTGGTGGAACCGTCACTCTGCGCGACGAGGTCGAGGCCGTGCAGGTAGTAAATGGGGTCTTCGCCGGTGGTCGATTCGGCGAGGACCATCGTCAGCGGCGAAATGCCAGCCCATCAAATTGCACTCTGATCGAATTTTCGTGCGTACAGTTACTTTTTCTCAGGGTATAATAATAGCACGATGATTAATCTATCACTGCCTCAAGATCAAATTGCCATCTTTTGCCGGAAGAATCACATCCGGCGCATGCTGGTATTTGGTTCGATTCTGCGTGACGATTTCGGCCCTGAGAGTGATGTCGATGTGCTGGTTGAGTTTGACCCGGATCATATTCCCGGCTGGGAGATCGTGAGCATCGCCGATGAACTGTCTGAGCTAATCGGGCGGGCGGTGGACTTTACAACACCTGATGGATTGAGTAAACACATCCGTGAGGGCGTGCTTGCGTCAGCGGAGGTGATCTATGAGCGAGTCAGGTAACGCCAATCGGCTGCGTTTGCAGCATATGCGCGATGCTTGCGAAGAAGTCACCCTCTTTACACAGGACGCGAAACCCGCTGACCTGGGCACTCGGATCATGCTGCGCCGTGCGCTGATGATGTCGCTGGGGATCATTGGGGAGGCAGCCTCGCAGGTTTCCAGCGATTGGCGCGATGCGCATCCTGATGTCCCCTGGCGTGACATCATCGGGATGAGAAACTATCTCTTTCACGCTTATCACAGCCTGGATGATGCCATTCTGTGGCAGGCTGCCACTGAAAGCGTCCCCGCACTCATGCCACAGCTTGACGCTATGCTGGATGAACTTGACGGGTAACCCGGAGCCACTGCCTTAGGCTCGAAATTCTGGCGTGTGTTTACTATGTGCACAGGTCGGCGTCTCACCCGATTCATCGGTGAGCTGCCGTACGCTGCCGAGTCCATCATAGCCGAAGTACTCGGTTGATGTGGTATCACTCTGCGCGACGAGGTCGAGGCCGTGCAGGTAGTAAATGGGGTCTTCGCCGGTGGTCGATTCGGCGAGGACCATGATCAGCGGTGTGGCGATGTCGAGGGTGTAGGTTGTCAAGGTGCCGTCCACCGCCTGGCTGACGCGGACGCCATCTCCAAGGCGTAATTTCGAGGTACAGCACGGTAAAGGGCGGGTTTTGAACCTGCCTTTTTTTGATCCATCAACACCCTGCAGATCCGGACCATAGTATGGTATCCTGAGGGGAATCGACCCTCATCCCATCACCAGAAAGGCGGGGCATCATGCCTATCCCCCAACATCCCTTTGGACGCAGCGGCCACCTCAGCACGCGGACGGTGTTTGGTGCCGCCGCGTTCAGCAGTGTCACGCAGGCCGAAGCTGACCAGACCATGCAACTGCTGCTGGAGTACGGCATCAATCACATCGATACCGCCGCCAGCTATGGCGAGTCGGAACTGCGGCTCGGCCCGTGGATGCGGGATCACCGCGCTGACTTCTTCCTCGCCACCAAGACCGGCATCCGCACCTATGACGGCGCAAAGGAGGAATTCCTGCGCTCGCTGGAGCGGTTGCAGGTCGAGTCCGTGGACCTCATCCAACTGCATTACCTCGTCGGTGAGGAGGAATGGGAGGTGGCGATGGGGCCGGGTGGCGCGCTGGAATACCTGCTGGAAGCGCGTGATCAGGGCCTCGTAACATACATCGGCGTGACCGGGCATGACGTCGCCATCGCGCGGATGCACCGTAAGAGCCTTGACCGCTGCGACTTTGACTCGGTGCTGCTGCCTTACAATTACCCTATGATGCAGAACCCCGTCTATGCCGAGGGATTCCGCGAGGTGCTGGCGCTGGCCCGGGAACGCAACATCGCAGTGCAGACCATCAAGTCGATCACACGGCGTCCCTACCCCGGCGATCACCATACTCACGCCACATGGTACGAGCCACTGACGACGCAGGACGCCATCGATAAGGCCGTGCACTGGGTGCTGGGCCAGCCGGGTGTCTTCCTTAATACGGTGGGCGATATCACCCTGCTGCCGATGGTGCTCGATGCCGCCAGCCGCTTCGAGGCCCGCCCCTCCGATGAGGACATGCAGGCACTGGTCGAGGAGTGGGAGATGCTGCCGCTGTTCACATAGGGATGTAACAGGACAGGGTTTCTTTCCGTTCATACTCGTTGTATGGTATATGAGGGAGTATGTATCTGTGTGGGAGTGCATCCCGGTAAGAGAGACAAACCATGCTGGATTTCGGGCGCGAAACCTGTAATGATCGTGACGCCGCCACGCGGCGTGAATGGTTGATCACAAATGGTATCGGTGGCTACGGGGCCGGGACCATCAGCAGCATTTCAACCCGCCGCTATCACGGCCTGTTGATCGCGGCGACACAGCCCCCGGTTGGGCGGATGCTGTACCTTACCCGCTGTGATGAAACCCTCACCTATGCCGGGGGATCAGCGGCATTGTTCACCAACCAATGGGCCAGCGGCTTTATTGAACCACCCGGCTACACCATGATCGAGCGATTTTACCTCGACGGGACGACCCCGACGTGGTGGTACAGCCTCGGTGATGTGCTGCTGGAAAAGCAGGTATGGATGGAACAGGGCGCGAATACGACCTACATCCGCTACCGGCTGCTGCGCGGCACCGAACCCGCCAACCTGACGGTCAAGGCAGTGGTCAATTACCGCGATCATCACATTACGACACGCGTGCGTACCTGGCAGATGGCTATTGAGCCGGTGGAACACGGCCTGACCATCGATGCCGGGCGTGAGGGTGTGCCGTTGTCCATCCGGGCAGAAAACCAGTCTTTCACGCCAATGCATGACTGGTATCGTAACTCCTACCTTGCCGTCGAAGATTACCGTGGCCTCGATGTGCTGGATGACAACCTCGGCGCGGGTGAGATGACCGTGACGCTCAAGGCGGGCGACGCCGTGACAGTGGTCGCCAGCCTTGACCCGGACGCCGACCTCGATGGGGACGCGGCCTATGACCGGCAGAAAAAGCATGAGGCGGCGCTGATCGAGCAGGCCGGGGCGGAAAACTGGCCGCCGCGAGTGCGTCAGTTAGTGCTGGCCGCCGATCAGTTTGTGGTTCAGCGATCTGTTGAGGGCGAGGACGGGCGCAGCGTCATCGCGGGGTACCCGTGGTTTGGCGACTGGGGGCGTGACACCATGATCGCGCTGCCGGGCCTGACACTGACCACCGGGCGCTACGACGTGGCCGCGTGGATTCTGCGCACGTTTGGCCGCTTTGTCAGCGAGGGGATGCTGCCCAACCTGTTCCCCGATGCAGGCAGCGAGCCGGAATACAACACGGTCGATGCGACGCTGTGGTACTTCGAGGCACTGCGGGCATACGTTGAAAGAGGCATGGACGATACCGAACTAATCAAAGACCTGTACCCCACATTGGTGGCTATTATCGAGGCCCATGTCAGGGGGACACGCTACGGCATCGGGGTGGATGAGAAAGACGGCCTGCTGCGGGCGGGCACCGAAGGCACGCAGTTGACGTGGATGGACGTCAAGATCGGGGATTGGGTCGTGACGCCGCGCACGGGCAAGGCAGTTGAGATCAACGCACTGTGGTATAACGCGCTGCTGAGCATGGCTGCATTCGCGCAGATGATCGGTGAATCGCCCGATGCCTACCGCGTGATGGCCGACCGGGTCAAGGCTGGTTTCAGCCGGTTCTGGAACGAGGAGAGCGGCTTCTGTTATGATGTGATCGATGGGCCGTTTGGTGATGACGTTTCACTGCGGCCCAACCAGATTTTCGCGGTATCCCTGCCACACAGCCCACTGACCCCGGTGCAGCAGAAGGCGGTGGTCGATGTGTGTACCCGCCATCTGCTGACTCCGCACGGCCTGCGCAGCCTCAGCCCGGATCACCCCGCTTATGTGCCGCATTACGGCGGCAACCGCCAGATGCGCGATGGGACCTATCACCAGGGGACGGTATGGGGGTGGCTGATTGGCCCGTATGCCGTCGCTTATTCACATGTGTATGGCGCGCAGGAAGCGGTAAAATTCCTGCTGGAGCCGCTGCTGCGCCATCTCGATGGTGGCTGCGCAGGCAGCGTCAGTGAGATATTTGACGGCGATGCCCCCTATACGCCGCGTGGGGCCTTCGCACAGGCATGGAGCGTCGCGGAGGTGCTGCGGGCATGGCACCTGCTGGAACAGGATGCCCCGGCCTGATCTGTTCAGCGGTGCATTGAGCTTGTCACTTGAATCACCTACCCACCATGGAGAAAGAATAGGCGCTATGATGTCACTACAGCAATCCAGCCAGCTTGGCAGCTACGAGGCAGCCATCAACGAGACGATCAGCACTGCCCGCAAACAAAAGGTGGCAAGCCGTGCCTGGGAACATGATCACACCCTGTGGAAACCGGACCCTGACGAGATCACCAACCGTCTCGGCTGGCTGGATATCGCCTCACGGATGCAGGAGAACATCGCAGAACTGACCACCTTCGCGGCTGAAGTGTGCGCCGACGGTATCACGGATGTGCTGCTGCTGGGTATGGGCGGCTCCAGCCTTGCGCCAGACCTGTTCGCGCTGACCTTTGGCAGCGCCAAAGGCCACCCCGACCTGAAGGTGCTGGACAGCACCGACCCCGGTGCGGTCGCTGCCCATGCGGAACGGCTCGACCCGGCCACCAGCCTGTTTGTGGTTTCTACCAAATCGGGCGGCACGGTCGAGACGCTGTCGTTCTTCAAGTACTTCTATAACTGGACGGTGAGTGCGCTGGGCAAGGAGGCCGCAGGGTCTCATTTTATCGCGGTGACGGACCCCGGCAGCAAGCTGGCCGCACTGGCTGCTGACCTGGACTTCCGTAAAGTGTTTGAGAACGATCCCACCATTGGCGGGCGGTTCTCGGCCCTGTCGTACTTCGGGCTGGTGCCTGCCGCGCTGATCGGTGTGGACCTTGTCAAACTGCTCACATCCGCCATCGCCATGGAGGATATGCTGCGGGCCACCGACCCCGCCGAAAACCCCGGCGTGTGGCTGGGCGTGACGCTGGGCGAACTGGCCGAACAGGGCCGGGACAAGCTGACACTGGTCACAGTGCCGGGGCTTGCAGCATTTGGTGATTGGGTCGAGCAGCTCATTGCGGAGAGTACCGGCAAGGAAGGCAAAGGCATCGTGCCCGTGGTAGGTGAGCCGCTGGGTGCGCTCGCCTTGTATGGCGAGGACCGCGTCTTTGTGGATATGAGCATCGGTGGGCCGAATACCGCGCTGCGTGAACTGGCCCATGCCGGGCACCCGGTGATCCACATTACCCTTGATGATGTTTATGACCTTGGCGGGCAGTTTGTCCTGTGGGAATTTGCCACGGCGGTGGCTGGCTGGCGCATGGGTATCCAGCCATTTGACCAGCCCAACGTCGAATCCTCAAAGGTGGCCTCCCGAAAAGTCATGAACGAGTTCAGCCAGACGGGTATGCTGCCGCAGACGCGCCCTGCCGTCGAGAGCGATGGCATGGGGCTGTTTGGCGATGTGAGTGGGGATAGCGTGCCCGATGCGCTGCGGAGCTTCCTTGAGGCCGTCAGGCCGGGCGATTACATCAGCCTGCAGGCTTACCTGCCGCCCCACGAGGGAACCAGCGAGGCGCTGCAGGCGCTGCGGCTGGCTCTGCGTGAGCAGTATCACGTGGCGACGACGACCGGCTACGGGCCGCGCTTTCTGCACTCGACCGGGCAGCTTCACAAGGGCGATGATGGGAGCGGCGTGTTCATCCAGTTCAGCGCCGATATGCCGCAGTACGCCGGCATCCCGGATGAACCGGGCAGCAGCGTCCGCACGGTGACCTTTGCCATCCTCAAGACGTCACAGGTCCTCGGTGATGCCGAAGCCCTGCGTGCCGCTGATCGCCGCATGGTCCGCATACACCTCGGTAGTGACCCGGTGAGCACGCTCAAGGTCTTGACGAAGGCCCTTGAATCATAATACCGTGATAACGGGGTGCGTCTCACCGGCACACCCCGTCATTCAATCCGCACACACCACAGCATGGGATGGGGACATGGCAGAGAACTTCAAACAGATGGCGGGTGAGTACGCCGCTGAGCATTTCGTAGAATCCGGTATGACGGTGGGGCTGGGGCATGGCAGCACCGCGACCTGGGCGACGCGCTGGATCGCCAGTGCGCTCAAGGACGGCAGGCTGACCGATGTGCAGGGTATCCCCGCTTCAAAGACCGTGGAGCGTGAAGCCACCGAGCTGGGTGTGCCGCTGGTGTCGCTCGATGAGTGCCCGGTGATCGATGTGACCATCGATGGGGCCGATGAAGCTGACCCCAACCTGAATCTGATCAAGGGCGGTGGCGGCGCACTGCTGGTCGAGAAGATCATCGCACAGGCCAGCAAACGTGAGGTGATCATCGCCGATCACACCAAGATCAGCGACTGCATCGGGACGACGTGGGCGGTTCCCATTGAAGTCATCCCGACCGGGTGGCGCAATCAGCAGGCGTTCCTCGCCGAGATGGGCGGTGAAGGCGGTCTTCGGCTGCTGGATGACGGCCAGCCCTTCCGCACCGACCACGGTAACTACATCATTGACTGGCGTTTTGGCGTGCTGAGTGACCCGTACAGTATCGCAGCCGAACTGAAGACGCGGGCGGGCATCGTGGAACATGGCATGTTCCTCGGCCTTGCCACCGACCTGATCGTCGCCGGGCCGGAGGGGATCAAACATCTCACACGCCCGTAATGCACCCTTGAACCAACACAATCCCAGTAGAAAGGACACAACCATATGTCTCGCCGCCAGGAATCAGAACCCCGGAGGTCCTCCGATGGTGGAGGCGGCATTCTGTTTATTATCGGTGCGGTGGCCGCGGGCCTGGCAGGCTGGCTGGTTGTGCGCCGTACCACACCCGTCATCGCCACTGCGACACTCTCGCTGGATGGTGACCTGCTGATCCTGCGGGGGCAGGGCTTTGGGGCCAGCCGGCGTCGAGGCCGTATCCATGTGATGGATCATGACGCGGATTACCCCGCTGATGTCCACAACTGGGCTGATGACCGCGTTGTAGCGCGCGTGGATGGTCTGCAGGCAGGCAGCCGGGTGATGGTCGAACGGCGTGACGGCCCCGTGCGGCGTATCTCGGACCCCGTCGAGGTGATGGTGCCTGCGCCCGGTCTGCCTTCTGGGCCGTACGGCTACGAGGTACCGGTCGAGCCTGAGTCACCATGGCCGAGCTTCCAGCGTGACCGGCGCAATACCGCCAGCAGCCCGTTGACAGCGACTTACAACGGTGACACCCCGTGGGCTTTTAAGACTGGCAAGGGCATTTTCTCCTCGCCTGTCATTGGGGGCGACAACACGATTTATATCGGGTCAGCAGATCATTACTTCTACGCGCTGACGCCGGATGGGCGGCAGAAGTGGCGCTTCAAGACCGGGGAATTAATCGACTCGGCGGCGCTGCTGATGCGGCCCTTCGATGAGTACGGGCTGAGCCTCGTGGTGCCATCCGGTGACGGCTTCCTGTACCGGCTGCGGGCTGACGATGGCCGCATGATCTGGTCGTTTGATGCGCGTATTTCTCCGCGTGACAGCTACAACAACTGGTTCGAGGCCAACGTCTCGATGGGCTTTGACGGCACGCTGTATGCCGGGAACACCAACTTCAATTACTACGCACTGAACCGCCACGGTGAACTCAAATGGGTGTTTGAGACCGAGGCCAACGCATGGGCCTGCGGTCCGGTCGCCGATGACGGGACGATCTACTGGACCTCCAATGATACCTTCGTCTATGCCGTGCGGCCTGACGGCAAGCTGAAGTGGAAGCGGCGCACACTGGGCTTCATCGCGGCATCGCCTGCCATTGGGCCAGATGGCACGGTATACGTTGGCTCATATGACAGCTACCTCTATGCGCTGGACGGCACGACCGGGCGCACGCGCTGGAAGGTTAAAACCGGCGATCATATCTACGGGTCCACCGCCATTGGCTTTGACGGCACCGTGTACGTTGGCTCGACGGACGGCATCTTCTACGCCGTTGCGCCGGATGGTGAGGTGCGCTGGCGCTTCGATACGGGTGCGCCGATCCGGTCGTCATCGGTGATCGGTCGTACGCCCGAAGACGATGGCGAGATCGTGTACTTTGGTGCGGGTAACGGATCAGTGTACGCGCTCAACTGTGCAGACGGCACGCGCCGCTGGTCCTATGACACCACCAACTATGACCCTGAACTGGCCGACCGCAACGACGTGAATGGCTCGCCTGCGCTGGGTAAGAACGGCCTGTATATCGGTGGGGAACACGGCGAAGTCTGGTATCTGCCGTATGACTACCCACTCCACCACCCTGGGGACCCGCGTGGTTCAACTCAGCCCAGCACGGACCTGCCCGCCGACATGGCCGGGCTGGCCTACGTCACATCGGGCGGCAACCTGGCGCTGACCCCGCCGGAGACCATCCCGGCTTCAACGATCATCACGCTGCGCCTGTTTGTGCGCGAGGGCGGTGAGTCGCAGGAGGCGCGCTTCTACACGCTGCCAGTGGGCCGCCCCGACGACGCGATCCGGGTCAGCATGACGCCGGAGGTGCCGCTGCGCTGGGAAACCTCTGCCGACGGTAAGTACCTGCATATCTTCCCGGAGGATTTCCTGCCGGTGGGCCAGCAGGTCACGCTCAAGGTGGAGGGCCTGTACTATGATGGCGGCCTCAACATCGGCAACCTGACGGTGGGCGGCAGCCAGCGCGGCACCTTCAGCAGCACGTTTACCTTCACAGTCGAGGCGGCAGAATCGGACCGGCTGCCGCTGCATACCGGGGAGAAGCGCGTCACGGCGTTTGAGTGGACACGGCTTTCAGTCCCCATCCCGCCCATGATGCCCAGCCTGAACCAGATCGGGTTCGATTACATGGACTGGATCATCGGGGCAGTCGTTGTAGAAGACCCCGATGCCAACCGTCGCGGGCGCTGTGTGCTGTGGGCGGTTGGTGGGCACCGTGATAAGGACGGCGTGCTGCGCGCCGACCCCGACACCGATTTCACCCTGCCGTTCAGCGGGCGTTACCAGTACGATGCCTTTATGCTGACCAATCGTGACTTCAGTATGGCGGTGACGGGCATTCCGATTCCGTTCAACGTGTTTGAACTGCGTGGGCGTATGGGTGCGGATTGCGTGGTGACACCGGGGGCCACGGCTTACGCTGATACGCAGGTCCTCAAGATACCGACCTTCGGCCCGCTGCTGGTGATCGCGGGGTTGGCCTCGAACCTGTGGCAGAAGCTGCTGACGCTCTCGACCTACATCACCCGGCCCTACCCTGAGGACGGCCCGGCCAACATCAGGCCCGAAGGGGTCAGCGTTGCCGCGCTGGATTTCGAGCCGCCGACAGAGGTCAACCCCGGCTATGCGACAGCTTACCTCAGGCTGGCGGATGGTGTGACCTACTCTGCCGAGGATCATCGCGGCGGCCTGCTGCTGCTTGATCCTGTTGCGGTGGAGGCTGTGGCACTCAACTATCATGCCCATCTCAGCCAAACGACGGATGAGGACGGAAACCTGTACAGCATCACGCTGAACATCCCCGCAGGGACGGCGCTGCCGGGTACCTGCGAGGCCGTGGTGATGCTCGACGTGTTCCCGCTGCATCGTGTGACCCTTAACGGAGACCCCACCTGATGACAACTGCCATGCCCGAACGCCCAGCGCTGACGACCCAGCTCAAGCTGCTGTACAGCACCGGTGACCTCAGCACCAGTATGCCGCAGGCGGTGCTGCTGTTTTACCAGTTGTACTTCCTGCTTGATGTGGCTGGCCTGCGCCCCGATTATGCGGCGTGGGCCATCGCAGCAGGCCGTGTATGGGATGCTATCAATGACCCGCTGTTTGGTGTGCTGGCAGACCGCATCAACAGCCCGATGGGCCGCCGCCGGGTGCTGCTGCTGTTTGGCGCGGTGCCGCTGGGCCTGCTGTTTGCCGGGATGTGGCTGGTGCCACCGGTGGGGCAGTTCGGGCTGGCGGTGTACTACGCCCTGATCTTCATTTGTTTTGATACGGCCTATACCGCCGTGCATGTCGGCTACAACTCGCTGACCCCGGAACTGACGCAGGACTACGACGAGCGCAGCGCACTGAATGGCTACCGCATGATGTTCTCCATCGGCGGTTCACTGAGCGCCATCATCACGGCGACGGTACTGGATGGCTTCATCGATGACCAGCGGATACTGTTTATGGTGCTGGGGGTGAGTCTCGGCCTGTTCTTCATCCTGCCGCCGCTGCTGGTGTTCAGCGTGACAAAGGACTACCGCTCCGCTAATGTGACAGACCCCATCGACATCCGCGAGGGCCTCAGGGCGACGTTGAGCAACTTCCCATTCCAGATGGTGATGGGGTTGTACCTGCTCTCATGGACGACGGTCAGCATCCTGACCTCGGTGCTGATTTTCTTCGCCAACTACTACCTCGGCGTGCCGGAGCAGGCCAACTACTTCGTGCTGACGGCGCAGGTCTCAGGGCTGGCGTTTGTGCCGGTCAGTGTGTGGCTGGCCCGCAAGTACGATAAACGCATCGCGTTTCTGATCGGTATGGGGTCGCTGGCGGTGTTTGGTGCCGGGTTCTTCTTTGTGCCGCCGGGCGGTGCCATGATGACGTACATCTTTTGTGCGCTCGCGGGGCTGGGTATCGCGACGTCGTATGTCATCCCGTGGGCCATGATCCCGGACATCATCGAGGACGATGAGCAGACCACCGGGCAGCGCCGCGAGGCATCGTTCTATGCGTTTATCGCGTTCTTCCAGAAGCTGGGGACGGGGCTGGCATTGTGGCTGATGGGGCAGGCCTTTGCGCTGACGGGCTACATCACGCCCACCGAGGGGATGCCGCTGCCCACCCAGCCGGATGGCACGGTGCTGGCAATCCGGGTGTTCATCAGCCTGCTCCCTGCGGTGCTGCTGGCCGGGTCGATGGTGTTTGCGTGGAAGTACCCGATTTCACGCGAGTATCACCGGAAGCTGGTGGATGATCTCGTCACGCGCGATGGGTAAGGTAAAACGCGCCAGACTGGTGTTTTGACGGGCTTTGCAGACAGATGCGTAAGCCCTGGACTTTTCAATCAAAGGAGGAGAATTTTGACCGTCTACACCGACCTGAACACCCCGCAGCGCATCCTGCTTGGCCCCGGCCCCAGCATGGTTGATCCACGCGTGCTGCGTGCTATGGCGCACCCGTTGGTGGGCCATCTGGACCCGACCTTCATCGAGGTAATGAACCAGGCGCAGGACATGCTGCGCGACCTGTTTCAGACTGAGAATCAACTGACCGTGCCGATCTCAGGAACGGGCAGCGCCGGGATGGAGGCGATGGTCTGCAACCTTGTCGAACCGGGCGACCCGGTGCTGGTGTGCATCAACGGCTACTTCGGGATGCGTATTGCCGATATGGCGGAGCGCTACGGTGCCGAGGTGCATACTATTGAGCGGACATGGGGCGAGGTGTTTACCCCGCAGGACATCGAGACGGCGCTGGAAAAGACCCCGGCACGGCTGGTATTCATGGTCCACGCCGAGACCTCGACCGGGGCACGCCAGCCGATGGAAGGCATGGCCGAGGTGGCCCATGCTCATAATGCGCTGTTGTGTATCGATACCGTAACCTCATTGGGCGGTCTGCCCGTCACCATCGATGCGTGGGGCGTCGATGCGGCGTTCAGCGGCACACAGAAGGCGCTTTCCGTCCCGCCGGGGCTGGCACCGCTGACCTTTGGGCCACGGGCGATTGAGCAGCTCCAGAACCGGGAGTCGAAGGTGGCGAACTGGTATTTGGACCTGAGTCTGCTCAGCCGGTACTGGGGTGATGAGCGGTCGTACCATCACACGGCCCCCATCTCGATGAATTACGCGCTGCGTGAGGGGCTGCGGCTGGTGTTTGAGGAGGGGCTGGAAGCGCGCTTCGAGCGGCATCAGCACAACGCCCGCCTGCTATGGGACGGCCTTGAGGCGATGGGGCTGGAACTGGTCATCCCGGGGGAATACCGCCTGCCCACCCTGACCACCGTCTATATTCCGGATGGCGTCAATGGGGCCGAAGTCCGCGCAAAACTGCTCAGTGAGTACAATATTGAGATCGCGGGCGGGCTGGGCAAGTTCAAGGGCAAGGCATGGCGCATCGGGTTGATGGGGTACTCCTCGAAGCCGGAGAACGTCGCGCTGCTGCTCAGTGCGCTGTCGCGTGTGATGGCGTAAGCAGGTCACCGGCGCACTTGAAGGGATTATCGGCAGCGGGCATGGGAGTCTCCGGGCAGATCGAGGCGTTCCTGCGAATGCTATGAGGCCGGGACGTTTCGCAGGTACATCACGGTGACCACGAGCAACAGTAGTTCTGCCAGTTTGGAGATGATGGCCGGGGTAGTGAAGTATGAGAACCCATTCACAACGAAAAACAGCACAAAGGTCAGCGCCGTGAACCCGATCACCAGGTAAGCGGCCAGCCTGCGCCGCGTGCTGAAGAAGGGGACATCTGCGATAAACATCGCGCCCAGCAGGCCGATAAACCCCAACCCGTTCAGGATGAACATCACCAGCCCGGGGTTACCGTTCAGCAGACCGCCTATCCCCAGCGCAAGGTGGACGACGGCGGTGATCAGGGCAAATACGATAATCAATGCGCGCTGTGTGGGCTTATTCATTGTGGTGCTCCTTTGATTTGACCCAGCACATCAATCTGATGTGCAAGGTATGCCAGGTCGCCACGATCAATTTGCTCATGGCGACGCTTGATCCATGCCTTGAATTGGGCGGCGGGCAGGTCAGGGTGGCCGGTCAATGCATTATCGATAGTGTGGACGATGAAGTGCAGAAAGCTGGCTTCATCCGCCGGGTAGCGGCCTGCATGTGGCATCACAACCCAATCCGATGCACCCGCCGCCAGCACGTCTGCATTGGACTGCAGCAGGGCGCGCAGCAGCAGCCGACCAGCCTCACTACCCCCTGTCGAGAGTCCCTGCCAGCGGCGTTTTTCCATATCGGCATGGTAGAGGGTCTCGACCAGTACATCCAGTTCCGGTTCGATGGGTGGTTCCAGCGCCGTAATCCCATCAAAGATAATCGTGAAATAAAACAGCCCGCCCGGTTTCAGTGCTGAGAACAGCAAGGGCAGCGCCGTGGGGATGTGGACAAGATCAATGAAGGCGTTGGCGATCAGCAGGTCAACCGATGCAGGCTCAAGTTCTCTTTCTATGTATTGAAATGCGTCAGCCGTGTGGAACTCAGCCGCAACCGTCGTGCTGCCGGTCTCAATCGACAGGCGGACACCCGTACTGCCCGAAATGGTATAGCCCTGCTCAGCCGCCCACTGTTGTACATATGGGGCAGCCTCGGCAACATTCCCCGGGTGGGAGTCAACTGCAACGTAGTGGACATCGGTCAGAAACAACTCTCGTTCCATAGTCCGAACCACCATCGTGCCGGTACCCGCGCCAACCTCAAGCACGCGCAGCGGTGCGGATGTCGCGCCAAGCTGGGCTGCGAGCATCGCCCACACCTGCTGGTTCAATGAGCGGTCGTCCACGGTTTTTTTAGCGGCGAGATAGTGCGTAAAGCTGATTGATTCCGTGCTGGGCATAATGTGCTGTCGTTTACTCAGTGGATGAAAAAGGCAGGGTTAATCGATATAGTTGATTGTATGAGCTAGTCAGAACCTTGACAATCAAAGTTCAGCTAACCCTACAATCGCAAGTGAGTGTCTCAGCTTGGAGCAGCCTAACACACCCCCCAATAACAGACCCCACCGGCTTTGGCTGCAAGTGCTGATATGGGGCGTGGTGCTGGGTTTGGTCGGTTGGACACTGACGCAGGTGCCGCTGGCGGAGGCATGGGGAGCGCTCCAACGCCTGACCCTTCCCCAGGTCATACTTCTGCTGGTCGTCAATGCCCTGATGCTGCTGATGTTCAGCGCGCGCTGGTGGGTATTGCTGGAAACTCTTGGGCATCGGCTGCCCTATTTTGCACTGTCCATGCATCGATTGGCAGGGTTCAGCGTCAGTTACTTTACGCCCGGTCCACAGGTCGGCGGCGAACCGCTGCTGGTGATCCTGCTGCGAAAGCATCACCGGGTGCCGCTGGTCACGGCAGCAACATCAATTGGGGTGGACCTCCTGATCGAGATCGCGATCAATATGTCAATCCTGGTGGCTGGGTTGATCGTTGCGCTGCGAAGCATCGTACTCGGTGGCCTGACCAGTCCATCGGCTGTGGTTCTCTTTGTCGTGCTGGCCTTGCTGCCCATCGCTTATATTGTCGCCCTGCTGATGGGGAAACATCCGCTAAGTGCCCTGCTGGGCTGGCTGCCGAAGCGCCTGCAGGAGCAGGCTGCATTTGAAGGTGTGTTCGAGGCGACGCGGGAAAGCGAAAATCAGGCCGCTGATGTGTTCCGGGGGAAGCCCGGGGCCGTGCTGATCGCAGTGATCGTATCGCTGGTAAGCTGGCTGGCGATTGCCGGTGAGTACTGGCTGGTACTGCGCTTTGTTGGGCTAACGCTCACCCCGGTGGAACTTATTATCCTGCTGCTGGTGACCCGTATCGCGTTCCTTGCGCCGCTGCCCAGTGGGTTGGGGGCACTGGAGGCCAGCCAGGTATTGGCTTTTGAAGCCCTCGGGTTTGAGCCGGCTGCGGCCATCACGGCCAGCCTGATCATCCGGGGGCGTGATATTCTTTTCGGGTTGGTTGGTTTGTGGTGGGCTGGATTGGAATGGGCGAAATATGAAAGAGAATAATCAAATGAGTAGTGAGTTGCACGTCAGCCGACAGGTTCGCACGCGTATTCCGACGATGTATGGTGATTTCGACCTGGTGCTGTATGCCAACAATCACGATGCGAAAGAACACCTTGCGCTGATCAAAGGGAATCCACGGGCCGTACCTGCACCATTGGTCCGGCTGCATTCCGAGTGTTTTACCGGCGACGTGATCGGCTCGCTGCGCTGTGACTGCGGCCCCCAACTTGACCTGGCGATGATGCGGATTGCCCAGGAGGGGACCGGGATCGTGCTGTACCTGCGGCAGGAGGGGCGCGGCATCGGGTTACTGGACAAGCTGCGCGCCTATAATCTGCAGGATGACGGTCACGACACCGTCGATGCGAATACGCTGTTGGGGCACGCCCCTGATGAACGAGATTACACCATCGGTGCCCTGATGCTTGCCGACCTTGCTGTGAGCAGCATCCGGCTGATGACCAATAACCCGGGGAAGATCGCGTCACTGACCCGGCTTGGTATCACAGTGACGGAACGTGTGCCGCTGCAGACGGGCCACCAGGATGAAAACAAAATGTACCTGCTGACCAAGGCTAATCGCATGGGGCATCTGCTCAACCTCAATACGCTGCGGCCCCACCGGGGTCATTCTGCAAACCACGTCAACGGTAAAAATGGCAGCGGACACCACTAATCACGCGGCAGGATATCTGCCACGACACGCCGCCGCGCATTGTCAGCAAACGGGACGCCCACTCGTCACGCTGAGTTACGCGCAAAGTCTTGATGGCTGCCTCACACTGCGGCAGGGGGAACCCTCGCCCGTGAGTGGCGCGGAATCCATGCGCATCAGCCATGAACTGCGGGCCGCGCATGATGCCATCCTTGTGGGCATCGGGACGGTGCTGGCCGATAACCCCCGGCTGACGGCTCGGCTTGTGCCGGGTAACGACCCGCGCCCCATCGTGGTGGACAGCCACCTGCGCATCCCACTCGACGCCGGGTTACTGGCCCATCCCAAAAGTGTGATCATCGCCACAACCGAGGCCGCCCCACAGGTACGGTGTGATCATCTCAGCGCAGCCGGGGCCTCCGTCTGGACCCTGCCCGTCGATGATGATGGCCGGGTGTCGCTGCCGGGGCTGCTGAGTAAGCTGGCCGAGGTCGGAAGCACCAGCCTGATGGTTGAAGGCGGCGCAAGGCTGATTAGCAGTTTTCTGCGTCAGCGGCTGGCCGACCGTGCCGTGATCACGATTGCACCGACCTTCGCTGGTGGCTATCGTGCTGTCGATGCACTGGGTTTCCCTGACTGGACCTCGCTGCCCCGATTGAAAACGACATCGAGCATACAGGCTGAAGACGACCTGATCGTGTGGGGAGACCTGGTATGATGTCCCGCTCCCTGTTGTTTACCGGGCCTCGCGAGATAGAGGTACGCAAAACGGCCATCCCGGATCCCCGCCCCGATGAGGTGCTGGTCGATGTGATCTGTTCTGCCATCAGCGCCGGGACCGAGCTTCTGGTTTACCATGACCAGTTTCCGCGGGGCCTCAGCCTCGATGCCAGCATCGAGGGGATGCGGGAAGGGTTTTCCTACCCGCTTGCCTACGGCTATGCCTGCGTCGGGCGGGTCGCTGACTGCGGGGACGATGTGGAAGCGTCAGCATGGCAGGATCGATTGGTGTTTGCGTTTCATCCGCACGCCAGTCACTTCACAGCATTGCCCACCAACCTGATCGCGGTCCCGGACGGCATAGAACCGGAGAATGCCATCTTTGCGCCAAACATGGAAACGGCGGTTAACCTCGTGCAGGATGGCCGACCGCTGCTGGGTGAACGGGCTGCTGTGCTGGGTCTTGGTGTGGTCGGCTTGCTAACAACCGCGCTGCTGGCGGGGTTTCCTCTTGAGCAATTGTTGGTGGTGGATCGCTACACGAGGCGGCGTGATGTCGCACTCAGCGCCGGGGCCAGTGCCGCATTCGCCCCCGACGATGTGACCGCACCACATGAGGCCGACCTTGTCTATGAACTCTCCGGCAGCCCGGCGGCACTGAACACGGCCATTGATCTCGTCGGCTATGGCGGGCGGGTCGTGGTCGGTTCATGGTATGGGCGTAAGTCAGCCCCCGTGGACCTGGGTGGGTTCTTTCACCGTGGGCGGGTGCAGATCATCAGCAGCCAGGTCAGCACCATTAACCCGGTATTGCAGGGCCGTTGGACCAAGTCGCGCCGTTTCGATGTGGTATGGGAGATGATCCGCCAGGTCAGGCCGTCCCGCTGGATCACACAGCGCTTCCCGGTTGAACAGGCGGCGGAGGCGTATCGGCTGCTGGATAGCGACCCCGGGGACACGATACAGGTCGTGTTGACCTACTGATCATGATGACGACGGATTCCTCCCCGGCCTTGCATGACGTTACTGCCGATATGTTGGTTGAGGCGTTCAAGCCACGCACCCGGCTGGCGGATTGGCTGCTCCGGGTTGCCCTGGCTGGCCCCACGCGGGATATTGCATCACACGCGCTGAAGGTCGAGGCGATGGTGCAGCACCTTGAAGGGCAGCAGGCCGCCGCTCGCTGGCTGATGGATCACTGGGGGGTGCCCGTCACGGCTGCCGGGCTGGAGCGGGTGCCAACCGATGGGCCGCTGGTGGTCGTCTCGAACCACGCCGGGTGGGGTGACGCGATTGCGCTGTGGGCGGCACTGCCGCGCCGTGACATCCATACTGTGGTCAAGGCCAACGGGTTGCTGCGTGCCATGCCAACGCTGGTCAGCCACATGATCGTAGTACAGGATGGACAGGAGATGACGGCCCTGCGCCGGATCATCCATGTGCTGCGCGAGGAAAGAACAGTCCTGCTCTATCCACGCGGTGAGATCGAACCCGACCCCAACCTCAACCTGGGCGGAGCATTGGCAAGCCTTGAGCATTGGACGCCAAGCATTGAGTTGATTGCCCGCAAGGTGCCGGGGCTGCGTGTGCTGCCCGTCGCAGTTGGCGGGGTACTCGATGTGCGTGCTCAGAATCATCCCATCGCGCGGCTGTATCGAAAGCCGGAAACACGCGAATTTGTCGGCGCGACTTTGCAATTGATGCTGAATATGTTTGATGAGGTTACCATTGATGTCCACATCGGGGAGCCTATCCCGGTTGAGAACGTGCAGTTGGCGCATGTCCGGGACCGAATGGCCGATCTGCTTCTGCGCTTCGATGCCTAATCCTCACATCCTTCTGCCATGGCAGGGTGTATCCGCGCTCAAAAGACACTATCAGCCTGCTTGTCTTTGCGTTGCGCCGGGCATTCCGGCAGAAGATGGTTGCTGAATCGGTGTGAGAGAATCCCGCCCACGGTTCTGTTACAAAAAATCCGGGGCAGGAGGGTAGCCCGGTAAGAATGGTCGGGCGCACAGGGGGCATTTCGTCAGTGGATGGCTCCTGTGATGGTTTCCATCGGTTGTGATATATCTTCGACAATGCGCGTGATTACCCGCAAGGCGATCACCTCCGCGCCAAAGCCGTCATCCGCACTGGGGTAGAACTGCGGCAGCATAGGGTCGAGCCGGATATGAAGCTGCTCACAAAAGCGCCTGATCTCCGCATGGGGCAGGGCTAGCACGAATAAATCCTCATCCAGATGGCAGCAGTACGTTTCCTCACCACCATACTCGTAAGCGGCCTGGGCCAGCGCACTTGCCGCCACGTACAGTACGTTGTCACTGGCGACAAACCCATATCTATCCCGAAAATCCGATACGCCCAGCAGACGCACCGCCACCGCGCCAAGCCCCCCCGATGCCAGCAGATCACGCAGGGTCTCAAGGGATTCTGTGACGGGCAGCCCGGTGACCGGGTGCCGCCTGGCGTGAACACGGGACCGCGCAAGAATGTTGGCAACCCTCAGCCCCAGTTCGTGGAGGTCAAACGGCTTGGTGATGTAATCAAACGCACCGAGCTTCAGCCCGGCGATACGGTCATTACGGCTGTCGAGTTCAGTGAGGAAGATCAATGGAAGGTTGCGGGTTACATGGCTGGTTTGCAGGCGTTCATACACCTGGAAACCATCAATATCAGGCAGGCGAATATCAAGGATGATCACGTCGGGCAGGTCGGCATGGGCGGCTTTGATGCCCGCAAACCCTGACAGGGCCGACTGGACCACATAGCCCTGTATGGTCAGATACGCAGACACCATCTCCGCGAGAAGGTCATCGTCCTCAATAATTAACACCCGTATTTGACGTTGGGAGGTCATCAGGCACCCTGCCATCCATCCGTAAAAATGGCAAACATAACAATGCAGCAGGTAAACATACCTGCACTGCATTGTTACTATCGCTTATTTGGATGAATGACGCCAGTCTGGTACAGGGGTGTACCGGCTGGAGCTTAAAGGAGCTTGCTGAGATCGTCTACCGCACGCCCCATATCGAGGAACACCAAACCGAGCTTGGCGTCCTTGTGGGCCAGCACCGTCAGCACTGCTTCTTCTCCGACCGCCATCAGGATGACAAAACCGCTCTCACCCTTGATGTAGACCTGGTCAAGTGTGCCGCGCCCCAATTCGTTGGCGATACGCTCACCGAGAGAAAGCATGGCAGCGGACATCGCCGCGACGCGGTCTTCCTCGACGTTGGCGGGCATGGATGAAGCCATGCTCAGGCCGTCCACACTGACGACCGCGGCGGCCTCAACTGACTGCGAGCTGGACTGCAATTCACGCAGCCGTTCATTCATCTGATCTGTGCGGGACTTTGTCACCGTCGCCACTCCTCACGTGAAGGTTATCAGGATGCATCCGGTTCCAAGGTGGGACCGTTGATGATCAAAAGCAGGCTGGATGCACAGGGGTGCTGTGAGGTACCCTGCTGTGCTGCGTGACAGTATATAATGGGGGGTAGATTATGTCAAAGACGGTTGGTAGCAGTGGGGCCAGCAGCCGATATTCTCGCTGACCCCGCACCGGATCATCCGGGTTGTGGATAGACCCGGTATCGGCGTATGCCCGACCCTCAGCGATGTTCAGCGCGTGGTGGACGTACCTGCTGAGCTTGTCTCAGGCGGGGTCAGCCCAGTTGATGCCCACAGTGACGACAGAACGTATCCCCACCGTCCACCGGCTGGCCGCAGTGGGTACAGAAGCGTTTCCCGGCACCCGTTGGCTGACTGTTTTTCTTCTTTTTCGATGCTGCGGATGCGGCCCGTGGCGTGGACGCGGGCTGGGGCCGGTTGTTGAGATAGTACAGCATACCCAGCCCGATCAGCACGAGCGTGAGCAGGATGATGACGATAATGGCCCACTGCGGCAACCCGCCCGGTGAGGCGGGGGCCGGGCTGGCCGTCGTCTCCGGAGCCGCAGCGGTGTTGGCCTCGGCAAGCATCTCCGCCGTGAACTGCGTCATGACGCGCTCGTAGTTGTATGAAACCGGCACGGTTGAACCTGCCGCGACGTTCTCGATCACGCCTTCATAGACGGTCAGGCCATACTGATCCATCGTGAAGCTGCCGTCCTCGAACGCCGTGAGTGACTCTTCATTGGTACCCGGCGGCAGTTGAATCCCCCAGATGAAGCGGTTGATATCGTAGTTGGTGACGTAGTCCAGCGTATAACTGCGCGTGTTCCCATCGAACCTGAACGACGGATCATAAAACTCGATGTAGAATGTCCCGTTCGGCGACGTCATCGTGACCGTGTTCCCGATTTGGGTACTTTCCGTAGTCAGCAGGTTGTCTCCATCTTCGTAGGCTACCGCAAACGGTTCGATGCCATCGGGCAGCGTGACCTGTATGGAGACGGGCCGTTCCGTACCTGCTTCCACACTGCCGATCAGGAAGACCAGCGCGGCCTCGTTGTCAAACTCCGGCCATACCCGCACGATCAGCTCATCGATCACTACATCGCTTTGTGCCACCGCCGTCGCTGCTGGCCCCAGCGCCATCACCGCCAGCAGCGCCACCACCACAATGATCTTCTTTATCACCTGCATGTTCTGTCCTCTGTCTCTGTCTCGATTCGTCCGCCCATGGTACATCATCCGCGGCTGCCTTGTCAGCTTTTTGTTGAGACGCAGTACAACATGCAGGCGCTGCCCCTGCTGGGGTTTGAGGCAAAGCCCCAGATGATCAACTACACCGTATCCGCTAACTCCCCGGCCACGCGCACCCCGGAGAGCTGTTCGAGGGCTTTGACAAGGGCGTGGTTGCCCTGCTCGCCGAGACCCTGCCGCTGAAGCGTGCGGTACAGTTGGAAGACCGTTGCCGTGCCCAGCATCGGCACGCCGAGCTGATCGGCGGCCTCAAGCACCAGCCGCAGGTCCTTTTGTTGCAGGTCGATGGTGAAGCCGGGCCGCCAGTCGCGCTCAATCATCTGCACGCCACGGTTGGAGAGCATCCAGCTACCCGCAGCACCACCCTCGACGGCGCTCAGCGTGCGGTTGAGGTCCAGCCCACCCGCCTGCGCAAATACCATCGCCTCGCTGACGGCCAGCCCGGTTACCACGACCAGAATCTGGTTCACCAGCTTGACCATCTGCCCGGCCCCCTGCTCGCCGACATGAGTGATGGTCTTGCCCATGGCATCCAGCACAGGGCGGGCACGCTTGACCTGCGCCGCTTCACCGCCGATCATGATGCTGAGCGTCCCTTTTGCCGCGCCCTCGCTGCCGCCGCTGATCGGTGCATCGAGCCAGTGAGCGCCCGTCTCGTTGATGGCGGCTGCCAGTTCCAGCGTGGTCTGCGGGCTGATGGTGCTGTGGTCGATGACCAGCTTGCCCGCGCTGATACCCGCCGCCACGCCGTCGTCGCCGTAGGTGACGGCCTCCACATCGGGCGTATCGCTGACGCAGATCAGGATGATATCGGCCTGCGCTGCGACCTCGGCAGGGCTGCTCGCCGCGTGTGCCCCGGCCTCGATGAATTCGTCCATCTTGCTGGTGGTCCGGTTCCATACGGCCAGGTCAAAGCCTGCCTTCAGCAGGTTGTGGGCCATGCCATGCCCCATGATACCCAGCCCGATAAAACCCACTTTCTCAGCCATGTCGCTGTCCTTTCTGATACGTACGGTAACAAAGATAGCGGCTCAATCTCGCAGAGATTAAGGGGCTATGCGGGTTTCATTTTCCCTATGCCCAGTGTAATTCGCCAACGCCCTGATCGAAAACAAAAACGGCCTCCCTTGTGGAGAGGCAGCCTTGTTATCTGCCTTACTGCCAGTACGATGCCTGTGAGCCTGCCTCCGCGCGTGGCATCAGCCTGATTGACAGCGATAGACTTACGTACTTATCCGCCCCCCCCCGGCTCCACCGCTGGGCTGATCGGTACTCCACAAAACCAGTTGGATCGTGTGTTGACGGCTTGAGCCTGCGGATTAATCACCCATGACATGACCCTGTGCGAGTTCGGCGGCCTGCGCGGCTCGGTACGTCTCGATCCATTCTGTGTCATAGGTCTGGATGTATTCCCCGACCTTTGCGACCAGCCTCGCCTCACCGACAAAGAATGGTGTACGCTGATGCAGCCCGAACGGCTGGATGTTGAGCGTTGATTGTGTGCCATCGGTGGCGGCTCCGCCCGCCTGTTCAGCAATGAATGCCAGTGGCGCACACTCATAGGTGAGACGCAGCTTGCCGTGCGGTTTCTCCGGGTCTTTACTATCTGCCGGGTACATGAAGATACCACCAGAGAGCAGCGTGCGGTGGAAATCCGCCACCATGGAGCCAATATAGCGCAGTGAAAGCCCGTTGTTCTCATCGCCCTCCTCCTGCCCCGTGATCCATTTTACATAGCGTTTCACGCCCTCGGACCAGTATTTCTCGTAGCCCTGGTTGACGCTGTAGTGCTTGGAGGTGGACGGAATGGTGATGCCAGGGTGGGAGAGCAGGAACTCGCCGATGGCGGGGTCAAGCGTGAAGCCGTGGACGCCGCGCCCCGCAGTGTAGACCAGCATGGTGCTTGATCCATAAACCACGTAACCCGCCGCGATCTGGCGGTAACCGGGCTGAAGCAGGTCGGCCATGCTGCCGCGTTCGGCTGCGCTGACTTTACGGTGGATCGAGAAGATGGTGCCGATACTGATGTTGAAATCGATGTTGGAGGAGCCATCGAGTGGGTCAAACAGCACGACATAGTTGCCGGTGGGATATTTGTCGGGGATTTCAATAGGGTCGTCGGCCTCCTCGGAGGCCATGATAGCGATACGCCCGGTGTGATCGAGCAGGTGGATAAGGATGTTGTTGGCAAACACATCGAGCTTGGCTTGATCTTCGCCCTGCACGTTGGTAGTACCCGCCGCGCCGAGGATATCGGCCAGCCCGGCACGCGTGGTATGCGATGCGATCAGCTTGGCTGCCAGTGCGATGTCATACATCAGTGCGGTGAACGTGCCCGTTGCACCGGGGTAGTATTTCTGCTGTTCAAGGATATGCCGTTCAATGGTGATGAGTTTTCCCATGAGGGGGGTCTTCCTTAGCTGGTGCGTGTGTGGACGATTTCGAACCCGGGGAAAGGTGTGTGCGCAGGCGTTCTCGCCTGTATTTCTTACTTTAGCACAAAATGGTTGCAAGTGTGTGCGAGGGGGCCGTCGTTACCTCGCGAGGCCGAGAAGTGTCACATAGGTGTACAGCAAAATCCCGCCGACGAGCAGCGCATCGAGCCGGTCCAGCAGGCCGCCATGACCGGGGATCAGGTGGCTGGCGTCCTTTGCGCCTGCGTAGCGTTTCAACATGCTGATGGCAAAATCGCCCACCGGGGAGAGAATCGAGAGCAGCAGGCCGATGATCAGACCCTGCTCAACCGTGAAGGATGGGCCAGCCCCCAGCGCGGCCCACAGCGGCATCGAGGCTGCCGTGAGGGCAGTGGCACTCAGCACCCCGCCGATGTAACCTTCCCATGTTTTGTTGGGGGAGATATCAGGAATGAGCGGGGTTTTGCCCAACCCAATCCCCACGAAATAGGCAAAGGTATCGGCACCCCATACGGCAACACACATGACCAGCGTCCAGTACAGGCCATCGGGCAGCATGCGCAGGCGGATGATGTGTGCCCCGCCCCAGCCGATGTAGATCGCAGCGGCCATTGTCATGGCGAAGCCGGTGAAGGCGTTCTCGGTGCCCTGCCGGTAGCGGATGACGGCCCAGCCCATTGTGGTCAGCAGCAGCAGGGCGCTCAGCGGCTCACCGATGCCGAGGCCAGGACGCCATGCTGAAAAGACGGCGGCCAGCGTCCATGCCAGCAGCAGCCAGTCAAAGGCGCGATGCCCGCGCCGCGCAACCAGCCCGCTGAATTCCAGCATCATGATGCCGAACACCACGGTGAGAAGCAGGACAAAAAAAATGCCGCCGATAATTATTGCCGAGGCGGCCAATATCATTAAGGGGATTCCGGCTAGTATCCGTTCACGCATGGGATGATCTGGCGTCCCCTTTGGTTATGATTGGCGGGCCGGGGCGCTCACTTGACCAGCCCGTAGCGCCGATCACGGCTGATGAAGTGCTGAAGCGCCTTGTGCAGTTCCTCGCGGCCAAAATCGGGCCAGTAGACGGGCGCAAAGTAGTACTCGGCATAGGCACTCTGCCAGATCAGGAAGTTGCTGAGGCGGAGTTCACCGCTGGTGCGTACGACAAGATCAGGGTCAGGAAGCTCACCGGTGTACATATGCCTGCTGAGCAGTTCCTCCGTGATCTCCTCCGGCTTGTAGTTCTTCTCGACAATCTGCTGGATAGCGTGGATGATCTCAGCCCGCCCGCCATAATTAAAGGCGAGGTTAAGGATCAGGGTATCGTTATTCTGCGTTTGCTCAATAGCCTGCTGAACCCTGGCCTGCAGGTCGGCAGGCAGTTTGGAGGGGTCGCCGATATGGCGGAGCTGTACCCCTTCTTCGTTCAGTTCCTCCAGCTCCCGGTCAATGACATCACGCAGGATATTCAGCAGCCCGCTGACCTCGTCCTGTGGCCTGCCCCAGTTCTCAGTCGAAAAGGCGTAAATCGTCAGGATTTTAACCCCGAATTCAACCGAGGCGCGTAGGACTTCGCGCAGGTTTTCGGTGCCTGCGCGGTGCCCGGCAAGACGGGGCAGCCCGCGCTGACGTGCCCAGCGACCGTTGCCATCCATGATCATGGCGACATGGGTGGGGATACGGTCCCCGGGCAGCGCGGGCAGTGCCGCGTGATTGTTCTTGTTGGTAGGCTGTCTCTCGGCCATATCTTATGGAATGTCCCGGCAGGGTGCCTAGACTTCCATAATCTCCCTTTCTTTACGCTCGCCCAGTTTCTCGATCTGTTCGACGTAATGCGCGGTTAGCTTTTCGAGATTGTCTTCGTACCCGTGGTACGCATCCTCACCGATCATCTTCTCTTTTTCCATATCCCGGAGGTCGTCACGAACATCACGGCGGATGTTGCGCACCGCGACACGGGATTCCTCAAGATACTTGTGCATGATCTTGACCAGTTCCTTGCGCCGCTCCTCGGTAAGGGGGGGCAGCGGCAGGCGGATGATCTTGCCATCGTTGTTCGGCGTCAGGCCCAGATCGGAGGCGCGGATGGCTTTCTCGATGTTGGAGACCGTACCGGGGTCAAATGGTTTGATGGTGACCAGCGCCGGTTCCGGTATGGCAATCGTGGCAAGCTGAAGCAGCGGGGTTGGCGTACCATAATATTCCACCATCAGATTTTCCACCAGTGCAGGTGAAGCCCGGCCTGTTCGTATCCCGTTCAGGTGTTCTTCAAGGGCGGCAATAGCGCCCTTCATGCGCTGCTCACCTTCGTGCAGTGCTTCTTTAGCCAGCTCGTCAGACATGGTCAGACTCCGATAGTGATGATGATTCAGGCGGATGGGTAAAGGTAGTGAGATAGATTGATTGCTCGCAGAATGAATCCCATTTTGGCCCAGCCCGGCGTCCTTGTCAAACACCTGAGTGGGTGGGGTGCATTCGTGGTTGGGGGGAGAAAAGGCGCAGGCTGGGCACAGAAGGGAAACATCTATATCAGTAGAGGAAGAATTGAAAGCACGTTTGAAGCATGAGGTGCAAGAGTCAGCCGGGCAAGTGATACGGAATCGGTTTGAGTATGCTGCCCCATCAAATGATGGTGTGACGCAGGGATAGTGACATTTGTCACTATACAAGACAATTCCCGAATTTGTACGCTCACATATACAGATCAGCACAAGATGACCCGGCCCCGGCTTCGGTATCCTTGCCTGATATATGCCCATGACCCCAGTTCAAACAACAATCAAGGGAGTAGACATGCTCTGACAATGCCGTTTGCTGGTAAACCCTGTATCAGACAAGCGGGCCAACAGCGATTAGGTTTCGTGAAAGAGCGATACAGATCATTGTGGCGTTCATTCTCGACCGGGTATGGTCGATTGAGAATGTCCATAACATCCACTACAGCAATTATCTATTTGGCCCGGCGAACAATCAGGGCACGTCAAAGGTGCCACTTGTGAGCAGGACCTTTTAACATATCAAAACGGGAGCCACTGTAGATGAACAATGACACCTACGAAACACTGCATAGGCCCGCCAGGGAATTTGCCAGCAGAGAAGCCTACCTTGAACATGAACTGACCATCATGGACCCCAGAAGATGGAAGCTCAATCTTCCGGGGCGAGATTTCAACTTCGAGATCGAGGACATCACACCTGCCATCGCGGGCACCATCGGCAAAGTAGTCATGACGACAGCTATTGTAAGTGTCTTCGCCGCAGGCTATGGGCTTTCCACGGAATTCATCGTGGAGAATGTCCGGTTCGAAATGCTCATTGCTGCGATATTCTTTGTCATCCTCTTATCAGGCTTCTTTGTGCCACGCGCTAACCTCGCCGGCTGCCATGGCCCGCTGATTCCCCTTATTCCGCTGATCGTTTTATCTGGCGGGCATCCGCTGGCGCTGGGGATTATGGTCGGTGTTTTTGGCCTGCTGTTAGGGTTGACAAAAGGGGGGTCTACACTGGTTAATCTGACCGAAGATGGCGTGCGCGGTGGGCTGCTTATTTACCTCGGAATGATTGGATTGATAGGGCAAATGACCGCCCTTCAAGGCTGGTCGGCAGGCGTGGGCAACGAAGCCATTTTCTTTGTTACCATAGTGATAACTATTCTCACGTATGCGTACCTGATCAGGATCAATAAGCGTTGGCTGGCTATTCCGCTGTGCTCCCTGATTGCCCTGATCGTTGCGTTGGTTATGGGCGCTCCCTTTGAGTTTACGACCACGCCGGGCATCCCGAATCTGAATCCATTTTACTGGTGGGGAGCTGATACCGGTTGGATGCTGGGCTGGCCGGACCTTTCCCATTTCATTGCAGTCTTGCCATTTGCGATTCTGGCCGTATCGATGTGGCCTCCTGACTTCGTGGGGCATCGCGTATTCCAGGAGCAAAACTACCCGGATGGCGCAGACAAAGTCCTGATGGATGTCGATGATACGATGACTGTTAGTTCCCTGCGGCAGGTTGTTGGCAGCCTACTTGGCGGCGGAAACCTGGCATCTTCCTGGGGGACATACATGATCCCGGCGGCTATTGCCAAACGGCCTATACCTGCGGGAGCAATCCTGACCGGCATATTGTGCATACTGGTGGTTGTGATTGGCTATCCGATGGATATTGCTGCCTGGGCACCAGTGCTGCGTGTGGCGTTAATTGTTGGTGTTTTTGTGCCACTTCTGGAGGTGGGCGCTCAATTGATAAAGACAACGGCACAGGCGCAAAGTGGTGGGCTTTGTATCATCGGTTCGGCTTTGGTGAATCCCGTTTTTGGTTGGTCCCTGGCACTGCTGCTAACCAATACAGGCTTGGTGGGCGATAACTCACGGGCTTTGGATTTACCCCGGTCAAAGCGCCTTCTGATTCCAATTGTAACGTTCATCATCTGTACGGTGGCAATGGCCGTTGTGGGGTTGCTGCCAGGCATCCCGGCTCTGCTAGCGGTTGGTGGTTAGCGCCTGGTAAACGGGCCTATTGCAAAATGGTCATAAGGTGAGATGATAGCCAGCCAAAGGAGGTCGTTAGGCAGGATTGTAGTATGCAGGACTTACGCAGTTTCTGCTTCAGCATATTTGCTGCGCATATTTGCTGCGCATATTTGCTGCGCATATTTGCCCCCGCCTGACATCGACGTGATAGAGTCGGCGTCAGGCAGGGGGCAACTGCGTAAGTCCTGTCTTTGCGTTTCACGCTCAGTCTTATCGCATCCGCGCTCACCTCTAATCCAGCCGGATCGCCCAGACCGGCGCACCTTCATCTACCGGGGAAAAGCCCATTCGCTGGTACAATCGCTGTGAGACGAGATTATCGGATTGGGTGTTGACTGTCACACGGTGGACGCCCTGCCGGGCAAAGCGCTGGATCATGTCACGTACCAGCAGCGTACCGATGCCCTGTCCCTGTGCGGCGGGGTCGGTTGCCAGCCGTGCGAGGTGCCCGCTGTTCTGGTAGATAGTGCTGAGTTGATAGCCCAGCAGCCTGCCATCACGCTCAGCAACCATGAATTGTGCGGCCTGTGTATTGGCCGCTTCAAGCGTGGTCTGTGGATAATGCCACAGCGGCAGGAAGGCGCGTCCATCCAGCGCCGCCACGCCCGGCAGGTCTTCAGCACAGGCGGCCCGCACTGTGACGCCCTCCGGCGCGTTGATGTCCGGGGTCTGCCAGCCGACACGGCGCAGCGTTACGACAGCGTGCAGGTGTTCAAACCCCCAGCTCTCAAGCATCGGTTCCGGCCACGGGTGCAGCAGCAGGATACCGACCTGCTTCACACCGTTCTGATTGAGTTCGTCGCGCAGGTGCGGCCACAGCGGGTCCAGCAGGCGCGCCACGTTGGACACGTGCGGCGCAGCGACGATCAGGCGCAGCCATGCCGTATCCCCACCTCCGTTGGCATGATGCTGCATCGCTGCACCCAGCGCAGCCCGCACCTTCCCCGCTTCATGCAGCACCCACGCCCTGAAATCGGGGTGAGTCAGCCAGCTTTCAACCGTGCGCCAATCCAACTGAATGTGGACATACGGGCTGCGCCGCTCGATTTCGAGGATGGCGGCGTGGTCTCCAGGACGTAATGGATGAGGGGTTGCGGGGTCTTGAAACAGCAAATCAGCATTCTCCGATTGCGGTTTGATCGCCGGGGACGACACGCCAGCCGCCAGTACGAGTTGGCCGCAGCCCCCCGTGTAAAACTAGCGCACTGTGTTGAGGTAGTGATTGGGCGTGCAACGCGCATCGTGCCGACTGGCCGCGTCTTCGGTCAGGCGTCTCGATCTGCCATAGGTCATTATCCCGGTTTCTTCAGCACAAAATAGATCAGGCCGCTTTCACCGGTAACGGGATGATCGAATTCAAGTATCTGCCCCGTCTCCGTGACGCCAGCTACCAGGTTGAACCCGCTGTCTTCGGCGGCGGACTGCATATCGGCCAGCATCCACAGGCGCAGTTCGTGGTCATCGTCAAAGCGGGTACGCTGACCGTTCTTCTCGATCAACATGCGGCAGCGATGCATACAGCGGCGGTTGGGGATGTCCTCATCGGTGATCAGCCAGCTTGTTGTGACGCGCGTATCACCCAATGCCTGGGACCAGCTCGAAGCGTTTAGCGGCGGGAAGTGTGCGGCCAACTGCATGTGGATAATATACACTCCCCCATCGACCAGCGAGGTCGATACCGTGCGCAGATGGGTGAGTACATCGGCATAGTCAAGCAGGTAGCCGAGACTGTTCGCCATGATGAAGCCTGCATCGAAGCACCCCCGCCCGGTGTTGGCGGTGGTCATCTCCATCTGCGCCCAGCGGACCTGTCCCCTAAGGTTGGTTTCCTGCTCTGTGATGGACCGCGCATAGTCCAGCATATCGCGGCTGATATCATAGCCCAGCACGTCATAGCCACGCCGGGCCAGAGCCAGCGCATAGCGCCCCGTGCCGGTGGCGGGTTCGAGAATATGATGCGTCTCCTCACCGGGCCCCCAGTGCCCCCAGATGCGTTCGAGGATGCCGATCTGGCGGCTGATATCCCACGAAGCAGCAGTATCATACCATTGTGGGTGTCGATACAGCGGATATGTGACCGGCATAGGAAGGCGCTCCTCGCAAACCATAAATGAACTTTTGCAAACACCGGAGTTATAATAGACTACACATACCGAATGCCAATAGAGTTACTTTAAAAGGACACACGTATGTGTTTCCCGTACCGGACTACTCGACGGATGTCCCTGCTCCCACCGATTGCGGCGGTGCTGCTCCTCAGCTTTGTGCTGATGCTGCCAAGTGCGGTACGTGGCGCTGATGTCGAGCATGTTGTACAGCAAGGCGATACACTGGCCTCGATTGCACGGGCGTATAACGTCACACTGACCGATCTGATCCAGGCCAACAGTATCACCAACCCCAATACCATTTATATCGGCCAAAGCCTTGTCATCCCCGGTCAGACCGCCACGGAGAGTACCACGTACGTCGTGGGTTCAGGGGACACATTGTACCGCATTGCGCTGCAATATGGTGTATCGACCAATGCACTGGTTCAGGCCAACGGGCTGGGCAGTGCCGGGACGATCTACGTTGGGCAGGTCCTCTCGATACCGGGCAGCGGTCAAACGACCACGCTCGCCACTGGCGGCCCAACCACCAGCTACACCGTGCAGCAGGGCGATACATTGTTTCGCATTGCGCTGCGCTACAACCTGACCGTTGATACCCTGCTGAATACCAATAACATCATACGCGCGGACCGCGTCTACGTGGGGCAGACGCTGACCATTCCCGGCACGAACGAGCAGCCAGTCGCAGTGGCGGCTGCCCCGGCCCCCTCGCCAACCATCAATACAGGCAAACAGATCATCATCGATCTTTCCGAGCAGCGCCTGTATGCCTACGAAGACGGCCAACTGCTGCGCCAGTTTGTCGTCTCGACCGGGCTGCCCGCTACACCGACCGTGGCAGGTGATTTTGAGGTGTATATCAAGTACACGTCACAGCACATGACCGGGCCGGATTACGACCTGCCCGGTGTGCCGTGGGTGATGTACTTCTACAAGGACTACGGTATCCACGGGACGTACTGGCACAACAACTTCGGTCAGCCGATGAGCCACGGCTGCATCAACATGCGCACCTCCGAGGCCGAATGGCTGTTTAACTGGGCACCTATGGGGACGCCAGTCCGTGTGATTTACTGAGGCAGGGCAGGCAGTATAATAGGGCCATTGAACGTACCATCGGAGAGGCTATGAGCAGCGATACCCCAATGTTCTTCCGGCTGATGACATACAACATCGGCGGTGGGCGCAAAAACCATGACACGGACTATGCTGCGCTGCGCGACGTGATCACGCAGGCCCAGCCCGATATCCTCGCGCTGCAGGAAGTGAACCAATACGTCCCCTTAGTGGGGGATATCCACAGCCAGCTCGACGTGATCCGCGAGGCGATCACCTATCCCCAGCATGAGGCGTACTTCCCGACTCTGTCGATGAAACACGATTTCCACTCCGGCAAGAAGCCGATGGTGGATGCGCTGTTCAACGACCTTGTTGATTGGCAGCAGGGCAACGCGCTGATCACACGCTGGCCGTTTCACCGCATGGGTGCGCGCGGGCAGGCCGGGGCTGCGCTGGATATCCCGTTATTTCGCCCGCCCAACTATCTCGGCAACCGTGACACCGATCCGCGACACGCCATCATCGCTCGGCTTGGGGTCGCACCGCTATACCCGGTGGTGATCGCGCTGCATCTCACCACGCTGGTGGGCGAGCGCACGGGTGACAATGCAGCGCTTAAAGAGCAGGCGCAGACTATGCGTACCGCACAGGTCGGCAACCTGCTCGCCGTCATCAAGGAGCATCTGCTGGATGCCGGGGAAGTCGTCTTCCTGCTGGGGGACTTCAACGCCGGGGTCGATGAGGGCTGTATCCGACGTGACCTGATCGAGGAGGCGGGGTTTACCCACCTTGAACCGGAAAACGACGATACCGCTACGCATCGCACTGCGCAGGCGAAGATCGACCACATCTTCATACATACCGGCAAGCGAGCCTATACGGCAGCCTGCAAGGTCATTACATCGGGGGCGGTCGAGTTGGCCTCTGATCACCGACCGGTCACTGCGGAAGTCACCTTTAACTGAATCGACCCTGGGCAGACTCGGAGCCGGGAACCTCAGCCAATTGCCCGGCTCTTTATTCGCGCCATTTGATAAGGAACGCACTGATGACAGCAACCATTGAATTCGGAACCGACGGGGTGCGCGGGCACGCGGGGACATGGCCCATCGATACACATGGCGCTCAGCAGATCGGGCGCGGTATTGGTATGTTCCTCAGGGAGGGCAACCGTGGCAACAGTGCCGTGATCGGGCGCGATACCCGCCAGTCGGGCGGGGCGTTGAGTGCGGCACTGGCCGCCGGGATGACGGCAGAAGGCATCGACGTGACCGATGTGGGCGTCATGACCACTGCCGGGGTTGCGTACCTCGCCCGCCGTCACGCGCTGGGGGCTGCCGTGATCGTCTCGGCCTCTCATAACCCGTGGCACGAGAACGGCATCAAGGTGATGGACGGCAGCGGCTTCAAACTGGGTGCCGACGCTGAATCTGCGCTGGAGGAGGCGGTCAATCGCGCCGATATCAGCACTGAAACCGAGGCTTTTGGGTCGCTGGCGTATCACCCGGAATGGGCTGATGGATACATTGCGCACCTGATCGATTCATTTGAGGGCGGTTCACTTGCCGGGCTGACTATCGCACTGGATTGCAGCCACGGGGCCGCCAGCGCCATCGCGGCAACTTGCTTCGATGCGTTGGGCGCGACTGTCAGGCTGGTAGGCGCATCACCCGATGGCACCAACATCAACGAGGGAGCTGGTTCAGAGGCTGTGCGAGCCGGTAATTCTCCATTGTACGAGTTGATCGCGGCAGGCGGCATTGATTTGGCCGCCGCCTTTGACGGCGACGCCGACCGTGCGGTGTTTATTGATGACCAGGGCCGTATGCTGGATGGTGACCACGTGCTGTACATCCTCGGCAGGTATCTGCACGGCCAGGGTCAGCTTGCCGGCGAGGCTGTCGTCACGACCGAGATGGCGAACAGTGGGCTGGAGATCGCGCTCAAGGATACCGGGATAAAGATGCCCCGGACCAACGTTGGCGATAAATATATCCTGCGTGAGATGCAGAAGGAAGGCTACGTATTAGGTGGGGAGCAATCCGGCCACATCCTGATCTTTAATCGGCCAGACCACACCACCGGCGATGGCATCCTGACCGCCTTGATGATCGCCGATATCCTCGCCGCCAGCCACCCGACGACATTAGCCGAACTGGCCGCCCCCGTGGTCAAGCTCCCGCAGGTGGTGGCCTCGGCACGGGTGGCGGAAAAAATCCCGCTGGAGGGGTTGTCCATACTGGTTGACGCCCGTGAAGGAATTGTTAAAACACTGGGGGATGGGGTTACAATAAACACGCGCTACAGCGGCACTGAACTGCTGTTCCGCGCGATGGTTGAAGGGCGCGCCGACCATAGTATGACGGATGTGGCATCGGCGGCGCTGACGTTGTGCCGTGCCGTTCAGGCGGCCTCCGGCCTGCCCGATGGTGCCATGGATATGAAGGACACGACCACAGGCAATCGTATTGATCTTTCAGCCCTGTAGCGGGCAAATAACCGCGCCCGTGCTGCATGCCGAACTAAGCAAATGGAGAGAAAAAACTGATGGAGAACAACACGTCAAGCGGTATGGCTGGCTGGGTCTGGCCGCTCGATAAAACCGCGCAGTGGGCAAGGACCCCCACCGCCGATCCCGGTGAGATGGTGACCGGGTTCCTCTCACTGAATCGTTATCTCGCCGAGAACGCCGGGGACGCCGAGGTGCGCCCCGTTGCGATTGGCGCTGCACGCGCTTTCCTCGTCAGCCTGATGGCCTGGGTCAAAGACGACGACCTGACCACCGAACAGATGCAGCAGATATTCGGGATGCTCAATACGCTGCTGATCGAGGCCGGGCCGTACCGCTACGAAACCAGGAGCGCGCAGGATGTCATCGACAACATCCTTGAGCCGCACCGGGAACTGCGTGAAGCTGCGGTTGAGGTGTATAAGGCGTTCTTTGCGCGCTCGGAATTTGAGCCGATCCGCAGCAGCGTGGAAAACGAGGTGCTGCCCCTGCTCGAAACCACGCTTGAGCCACGCCGCTTTATGCCCTTTCGCTTGATCCAGGTCGGCAAGCTGGCTGATACGATGGCAAACCTCGCGATGTGGCTGGCGGAAAGCGGCCATGCGCCGGACCTGGTGGCGCTGCTGAACAGCATGGCCGAACTCAAGTACCCGCGCTTTGGCACCTCAGGCTTCCGTGGACGCTGGCAGGAGGACTTCACCGAAGTCCGTGCCCGCCGCGTGGCCGAGGCCATTATGCAGTACCTTTCCAACACCGACATCCCTGGTTTCGTGGATCCGCGTGAGGACCTGCGCGGTAAATGGATTGTCGTCAGCTATGACGGGCGGCGTAATTCGCCGCTGGTGGCCTCGTGGCTGGCTGAGACAGCCCTTGCCTATGGATTTAAGGTTCAGATGGCCTCGCGCCCCACGCCGACGCCAGCGCTTGCCTATTACGCCACCGAGGTCATCGGCAAGGACAACCTCGCGGGGATGCTGAATTGCACCGCCAGCCACAACCCGTCTGACTGGCAGGGTATCAAGTTCAACCCCCGTGAAGGCTACCCGGCTCCTAGCCATCTCACCAACCTGATCGCATCGCGCATCAACGAAATGCAGATGCTTGACCTCGTGCCGTCCACCGCCAGCCTTGTTCAGGCGGAAGCTGAGGGGGGATACGGGGAGTACGATCCACTGGTGTCGTACTGGGACTGGATCCGCGAAAACGGTAAGGGCAACAAGCGCATCGCCGCTGATTTCGCTGCAATCAAGGACTACTTCGGTGATAGACTGATCCTGATCGATGAGATGCACGGTGCCGGTCGCGGTTATATGCAGCACATCTTCGGTGACCTCGGCCTGCGTTTCAACGTGCTGCATGCCACGCGTGACATCGACCTTGGCGAGCTGGCCTACGCCAACCCCGAGCGTCCGTTCATTGACCCGTTGATCGACGCGGTAGCAGAGAGCGGCGCAGCCCTGGGCATTGGCCTTGATACGGACGGTGACCGCTTTGGTGTAGTGGATGAGGGCGGCGAGTACTTCCGCCCCAACCAGATCCTCGCGATGCTGGCACACTATCTCGGCAAGGAGCGCGGCCTTGAAGGGCGGCTGGTCGTTACCCAGACCGGCCTGCCGATGATTGACGAACTGGCCGATGAGTACGAGGGCCTCGAATGCCCGTCAGATGGCGTCGTACCGCCGTACGTGGGGCATCGTTTCTACATCCACCAGACCGGCGCACGTGAGACGATGGAGTGGAAGAACGTGTTCGTGGTGCCGGTGGGTATCAAGTACATCGTGGAAATTCCGCGCATGGATACGGCCTACAAGGCTATCCCCGAAAGTGATCTGCCCACCACGTGGATGGACGGCCTGCTGCTGGGCGGGGAGGAAAGCTCCGGGCTGACCACGCGCGGCCATGTACCGGATAAGGACGGCCTGTGGGCGAACCTGCTCATCATGGACATGATCGCGTACTACAAAAAACCACTCAAATCTATCTGGCAGGACCTCGTGGCGCTGCCCGGCGCATGGGAGTCCTTTGGGGGGCGCGTGGATATCGATGCCAGCGACGCCGCCAAGGAAGGCGTCATCAGCCACTATATCGACCTGTTCGATGGGGTTGAGCCTGGTGAAGTCGAACTGGCCGGGTGCCCGGTGCTGTACGCAGGCGGCACTCGTTACGATATGGCAGAAATCTTCCTCGGTGATGAGGAAGGGCGCATGCGGCATTTCCTGCGCGTGCGCGCCTCCGGCACGGAGCCGATCAACCGTGTCTATACCGAGACCGCTGACCCCGACCTATGGGAAGAACTGCAAGAGATGGCGCTCAACATGCTGGATACGCTGTCCATCGAGGAGATCGGGCGGGCCTATCGCATCCAGCGGCTGGCCGATATCCTGACGGTGACGCAGCCCGCCAACCCTGAGCGGGTGGCTGTGGCCGTGCGTGACAAGCTCAGTGAGGCGGGCTGGA
>CAYMGV010000006.1:51254-59357 GCA_964390105.1 uncultured Anaerolineae bacterium
CGTCGAGAAGCGCAACCGCAAGGTCATCGCTGCGTGGCTGCCGAGGCTGGATTAAGCCTCACCAGTTTCATGCAACAAAAAACCGGGTGATCCTCGACGGGATCACCCGGTTTTGTTTTACGGTGTTGCAGCGCGTTAAACCTTGTAGCAGGCGACGTAGTGGCGACTGCCCTTATCCTCCAGCGGCGGATGGGGGTTGTCACGGCAAAAGTCGTCGGAAATCGGGCAGCGTTCATAGAAACGGCAGCGCGGATGCGGGTTGACCGGTTTGCTGATCCCCCCTTTGATGTCGATGTGGTCACGGCCCAGGCGCGGGTCGGGGACCGGGGTAGCAGCGATCAGGGCGCGCGTGTAGGGATGCAGTGGCTTCGAGAGCAGTTCCTCGGTTTCGGCCTTTTCAACCATCTTGCCGAGGTACATCACCGCGATCTCCTGCGTCATGTAACGGGCAACGGCGAGGTCATGCGTGATGTACAGGTAGCTCACACCGAAGCGATCCGCCAGCTCGGACATGAGCTGCATCACGCCGATACGGATCGAGACATCGAGCATGGAGGTCGGTTCGTCGGCCACTACGAACTGCGGGTCAACGATCAGGGCGCGGGCAATCGCGATGCGCTGCCGCTGCCCGCCAGAAAGCTCATGTGGGAAGCGGTACATGAACTGCTCAGGCGGCGTAATACCGACGAGGTGCAGCAGGTCGGCCACCTTTTCCTGGCGCTCACTCAGCGAGCCAATGTCTTGCACGGTCAGTGGTTCCGCAACAGTGTCATAGATGGTGCGGCGTGGGTTCAGTGACTCGTATGGGTCCTGGAAGATCATCTGAACGCGGCGGCGGAAGATCCGCATCATGTCGCGGCCTTTACGCTCGGCGATGTTATCCAGACCACCGGTCTCCGTGCGGATGTAAATCGATCCTTCAGTGGGGTCGTGCAGGCGCACGAGCATCTTACCGGTGGTCGATTTGCCACAGCCGGATTCACCGACAAGGCCAAGGCTCTTGCCGGGCTGAATCTCGAAGTTGACGCCATCCACCGCATGAATGAAATGCTTGGTCTGCGTAAAGAGACCCTGCTCAACCGGGAACAGTTTACGCAGGTTCTCAACGCGAACCAGCGCGGTGGACTGTTCCAGGGAGTTTTCAAGTTCGGGCGCGAATGCTTGTTCTACCATATGAGACTATCCTAGTGTTCAATCGGGTGCCAGCACGCCGCGTAGTGATCATCGCCGTAATCCTTGAACGGCGGTTTCTCATCGGCGCAGATCTGGGTCGCACGCGGGCAGCGCGGGTGGAACCGACAGCCGCTGGGCGGGTGGATCAGGTTCGGTGGCTCGCCGCTAAGCGGTTCGAGGTTGTGTCGCTTCCCCTTGATGCTGGGGAAGGAACTCATCAGCGCATAGGTGTACGGGTGCAGCGGGCGCTCGAAAATATTGTACGAACTCGCCATCTCGACCAACTGCCCAGCGTACATGACGCCGATACGATTGGACACCTCCGCGATCACGGCGATGTCATGCGAAATGTAGATCATGCTCATGCCGAGCTTGGCCTGGATTTCCTCCAGTTTACGCAGCACACGGTCCTGCACAATCACATCAAGAGCCGTAGTTGGCTCATCGGCGATGATCAGGTCGGGGTTACAGGAGAGCGCCATCGCGATCACAGCGCGCTGCCGCATACCGCCGCTGTACTCATGCGGGTAGCGGTCGATCATGGCAGGGTCGAGGCCAACCAGGTCAAACAGCTCGGAGACACGCTCACGGGACTGCTCGTTGGTCATCAGGCCGATGTGAGTATCCAGCGCCTCGATGATCTGATCACCCACCGTGTAGACGGGGTTGAGCGAGTTCATCGCAGCCTGGAACACCATCGAAATGCGGTTCCAGCGGAACAGGCGCATGGCTTCCTCGTCCAGTGCGAGGATATCCGTATCCTTGACCCACACTTGGCCCGACTTGATGTCGGAGTTTTCCGGCAGCAGGCGCAGCAGGGTCAGTGCAATGGAGGTCTTACCACAACCCGACTCGCCCACCAGGCCGAGTGAGTCGCCCTCCTTCAGCGTAAAGGATACGTCGTCAACTGCTTTGACGTCACCTCCACGCGTCTTGTAGTACATTGTTAGATTTTCGACACGTAACAGATCGGTCGTTTCTGTTGTCGTCACGTCCAGTGTTCTCCCATGTCATCCAGGCAAACAGAAGCGCAGCCACCCGTCCGATGACTACGCTCTTGGCTCAGCGGTTAGCGCGCTCTCAGGCGCGGGTTGATAATCTCGTCCATCGCGCGGCCTATCAGGTAGAATGCCGCGCACATGCCGGTAATGGCAAGGCTGGCAGGAAGAATCAGCCACCAGCGCTGAAGGTCCAGCATATAGCCGGCGGAGCGAGTGGTGTTGATCATCAGCCCCCACGACATGCGGATGTTCAGCAGGCCGAGGAAGGACAGAACCGCCTCCGAAAAGATCGCGTTCGTTACCGTGAACATCATGTACAGGAACGAAAGCGGCAGCAGGTTCGGCACGATATGGCGGAAGATGATGTGCGGGTTTGAGCCGCCAGCCACCTTGGCCGCTTCAATATAGGCACGTACCTTGACGGTAAGCGCCTGTGATTTGATGATGATGGCCGTACCTCCGAACCCCGACAGGATGCCGATAATAATGGCAAGGTGCCACAACTCGATATCCATGATGGCGGAGAGTACCAACAACGTCGTGACCACCGGCATCATGATGATGATGTCGGCTATGCGCATAAATATCACATCCACCGTCCCGCCAAAGTATGCCGCAACGGCCCCAACCGTGGTGGCAATCGTTACGGTCACCAGCGCCGCTACCACACCCAGCACGAAGGCAGCACGGGTGCTGAACATCAACTGGCTGAGGACATCACGGCCCAGCGGGTCGGTGCCCAGCAGGTGCGCCGATGACGGTGGTGCGGGCTGCTGGACCTGGGTCAGGTCATAGCCCACGATGGGATCATAAATGTTGGGGTCCCATACGGTATTCATCAGGATAGGATGTACCAGGGCCATAAGGCCGAAGAAGATGATCACGATCAGGCCCAGCAGCCCGATCTTGTTTTCGGCGAACATGGCCGCATTCGTCTTGAAGCCGCGCCATGCCAGGCCAAGCCGCACGCGCCACAGGGAGTGCGTGGGGGATGCCACCGGCATCCCAGCGACCTCAGCCTCGTTCTCCACGGCCTGCGGTATCCGATCAGTTTGTTCACTCATAGGTCAATTCTCCTCACATTACCGCGGGCTTTAGGAGTACCGAATACGCGGATCGAGATAAGCGTACAGGATATCAGCGACCAGGTGCGCCATCAGCACCAGTGAGCCGGTGAACACCAGCGCGCCGACCACCATCGGGATGTCTTCCACCTGGGCGGCGGTCACAAGCGTCAGGCCCATGCCTGGCCACGAGAAGATGGTCTCGGTGATCACACCGCCATCAAGGGCGAAGGCCAGTGAGAATACCAGGGCCGTTACGACAGGCAGCATCGCGTTACGTGCCGCGTGCTTGTCACGGATGACCTTTTCAGGCAGCCCCTTGGCTCGTGCGGTGAGGATGTAGTCCTCGCGCAGTGTTTCCAACATGGAGTTACGGGTCAGCAGCATGGTGCCCGCAAAGCTGATCAGTGTCACGACGAAGATCGGCAGTGTCAGGTGATATAGCATATTGACCATGTAACAGGATGCGCCCTGGGCCGGGATCGCCCAGTCAATGAACGCCCACTCCACGTTGATGGAGCATGCCTGCGTGCCCGTCATGCCAAACCAGTAAACCGCTCCACTCGCCACAATGAGCAGCGGCCCAATCCAGTTGATCTTCTTGCGGGTAACGGGGTCAAGACGCCGCAGGAACAGGAGCCAGGCCAGCAGGGCTATCCCCGAGACCAGCAGGGTCAGCAGCAGCCGCAGGAACACGGAGTTAGCCGAGATATCCGTTTGCCGCCACAGGGTGGGCGTCAGAAACTTCCCTGTGGGGAACATATCAAACTGGAAGGCAAACAACCAGATCATCATCAGCCCAAACCAGGGGGTGAATACTGTATATAAAGTGACACCGCCTACTGTGACGAGGTACTCAAACAGGCCCCCGCGACGCCATGCCAGCAGCTTACCGGCGAGGAAGCCGGAATACCACGACACCACCGTCGCCGTAATAAACAGCATCAGGGTACGGGGTGCTCGCTCGATCAGAATCTCGGAAACCGGGCGCGGGTAGTTTGAGAAGGAAATACCCAGGTCACCCTTGAACATGTTACCCATCCAGATGAAGTAACGCTCATGCACCGGCCTGTTCAGCCCAAGGCTCTCGGAGAGAATCTCGCGCTGAGCCGGTGTGAGGTTGGGGTCTGACAGGTAGATGTTTGCAAAACTGCCCGGTTGAAGATCCATCAGAAAATAGACAATCGTCACAAAGGCAAAGAACGTAAAAACACTCAGAATAATGCGATTGATGAGGTATCGTGTCATCCTAACCTCCGATTGGCCCACCCCCGGCTGTGGGAGCATGGTGTCTCATAAAAGTAAACGCGTCAGACGCAGGTGCCTTCTGCCCTGGATACTGGGCCTGACCCGGTGATGGTTTGCCTGCCCAGGGACGATCAAGGAGCCAAACCATCACCGCGGCAGGGCCAGGGTTGAGAACGGAAATCGAGAGGGTGAAGGGTGTTGTATGCCCGTGACCCTCTCGATCATTCCATATTACCCCGGAACGGCCAAAGGTGAGGGCCTTACGGCCCCCACCTCATGGATCCAGTTAACTCTTAGCGGACAGCGACGTTGTCGCTGGCGCTGTGGCCGCCGAACTGCAGGCCAGAGAGGGTCTCAGTGTACGGGAAGGCAATGTTGCCACTGTTGTACACTTCGATGATACCGGTATCGAAGAGAACCACGTACGGGACCTCATTCGACAGGATGATCTGCATCTGGTCAGCAATTTCCTTACAGGCATCAATGCCTTCGCAGGAAAGAAGCTGCGTACCCAGGTCTTCGAACTCAGCGTTGACCCAGCCACCGGCGTTGTTGCCGTCGAGGCCAGCCTGTTCTTCTGAGAAGAAGTCATACAGGTAGTCGGGGAAGATGCTGAGCGACCAGCCCAGGATCTGCATGTCGAAGTCCTGCTCCACGAACACGCGCTGAACGATGACGTTGAAGCCGGTCAGGTTCGCGGTGACGGGGACGCCCACTTCGTTCATCCAGGTCTCAACCCAGATGGCGAAAGTGGAACGCAGCGGGTCGTAGCCGGGGCTTGGTGAGAGCAGTTCCAGCTCAGGTACCGGCTGGCCGTCAGGCATGATCAAGGCACCCGGGTCCTGCGCAGCAGCGTTGTTGTCCGGATCCCAGGACGGGACGTTACCATCCCATGAGAAGCCAGCTTCCTGGAGCAGAGCAACCGCGGCGTTGATACGCTCTTCGCGTGACATCGAGGTGCCGTCTTCGTTGAAGCCGAACTTCGGCACGTCGCCATAGTACCAGGCGGCGTTGCCCTCAGGCACGAAGGTGTACAGCGGGAAGGCCACACCCTGGAGGATCGTGCTAGCGACGAATTCCTTGTCGATCAGGATAGCAACAGCCTGACGGAAGGCGGTGTAGCTCATCGGGTCGCGGCGGACATTGAAGGACAGGTAACGGAACCCATTGACGGAGTTCTCGATAACGGTCAGGTTTTCATCGCCAACAACCTGGTCAAGCAGGCCACGCTGGAGACCCAGCGGGTTCAGCAGGAAGTCGATCTCGCCATCTTTCAGGGCCAACATAGCGGCGTCCTGCGTGCCGTAGATCGAGTAGATAGCGCTGTTCACAAACGGGCCAACAGCGTAGGACAGGTCAACGTCGCCAGAGGCATCGCCGTAGGCAACGAAGGACTCGCCAGCGGCATTGACTTCTTCGTACGCACCATTGGCGTAGAAGGTGATGACCGAGCCAGTATCGGCGTAGTCAGCGTTGGTTTCGCTCTCAGCAAACGCACCCGGTTCCCACTGGACGAACAGGAACGGACCGGCATTCGGCTCGGCGCTCGCGTCAACAGCGAACAGGTTATCCTGTGCAGCAGTGCGAGCTTCTGCGAGTTCCTCATCGCTGGGTTCTTCACCCAGTGCATCGATGGGGGCACCGGCTTCAGCAGCGACATCAGCCCAGAAGTGGGCGGGCAGGATCGGGGCTTGAAGCACGCCATATTCGTGGCGGGCAAGGCCCGGCTTGGTGGAGTAAACCACCTTGGCGGTGTAGTCGTCAACCACTTCGATGTGATCGAGGTAGTTGGCGTCATACCAGCTGGCCCAGTTACCGGAGATCAGGCCGAACTTCAGCACGGTATCAGCCGTGAAAGCCCAGTCATTGGCGGTTACCGGGGTGCCATCGCTCCACATGTAGTCTTCACGCAGGGTGACGGTGGTGGTGTAGTAGGTCTCGCCGTCGATTTCTTCCTCAGCCAGGGCTTCGGGGTAGTCAACAGCCAGGGCCGGGACGAACTGGAAGGTTACTTCGGCCAGGCCGAAAGCAGCCGGTTTCGCCGGCAGTACGTAGCTGTTCCAGACAGTGTTGTCCGGACCATTGGCTGCCCAGTAGTTCACGGTGGTGATGTCTGAGAAGACACCCACACGGTACGGGGCATCCTTGTATTCATAGGCGACCTCGCCGCCCTCTGCCATGTCCTCGCCACCCTCGGCGTCAGGCGCAGGGGTGGCTGTAACCACAACGACCTCACCGTCTTCACCCGGAACCTCGACAGTCACGACGACTTCTTGGGGGGCGCAGGCAGCAAGGACGAGGCTGGCTACAAGCAGCAGGCTGGCTATGAGCAACCACTTATTCTTAAGCATCTATGCTCTTCTCCTTCTTGAGTTTTGGAGCTTCTTACAGAGTACTGGATGATGGGATGAATAAAGGCGAATCCGTTCCGGGATGCCCTGTCTTTCCGCTTCATCCAAGCGTTGATAGCCAGTATAAACATCTATACCGACTGCAAATATGATATAGGCACGCACACCCATTTGTCAAAAAGAGTTTAAGACTTTTTTAACCCCGTTATAATGTTCGGGGGATATGCGCAACCCATCATAACCCCCAAAGATGCAATATTGCATATTCAGGGTTATCAGAACAATACAGGATAATGGGCTGGCTGTCAATGGCCTGCCGCACGGCCCAAGTGGAATCCGTCAGGATGCACCCAACCGGGTCATAATGCGTGCCATAATGTGCTGCCCAACTTCATATTTACTCATCAGGTTCGCTGCCTCGGCCCCATCTGCCGTGATGAAATGAACCCGGTTGGTGTCCGTGCCGAATCCTGCGTCTGTGGCGGTAATGTCGTTAGCGACAATCAGATCAAGCTTCTTCCGGGTGAGCTTGTCCGCCGCGTTGTTGATCACATCGCTGGATTCAGCGGCAAAGCCGACAACGACCCCCGGCCTTTGAACCTGCTGTGCGACTTCGAGCAGAATATCGGGGTTGGCAGCCATGTCCAGCGCCGGGGTGCCGCCCTCCTTCTTAATCTTCTGTTCACGAGGTGCTGCCGGGCGGAAGTCAGCCACCGCGGCGCTCATGATCAGTGAATCAACGGGCGGCTCGGAACAGGCGTGGGCCAGTACCGCATCGCGCATCTGAAGCGCCGTCGTCACATCAACCCGCTTCACGCCGACCGGGGTCCGCAGTGCCACCGGCCCGGCGATCAGCGTAACCCTTGCCCCGGCATCGCGGGCCGCCTCAGCGATGGCGAAGCCCTGTTTGCCAGACGACCGGTTCGAGAGGAACCGCACCGGGTCCAGCGGCTCAAGCGTAGGGCCAGCCGTTACCACGATATGACGCCCGGCGAGTGGGCCACCAGCCTGCCCCAGGACGTATCGCGCATGGTCTATGACCTCATCCGGTTCAATGAAGCGCCCAAGCCCTGCCAGCCCCGAAGCCATGCGCCCCAGCGTCGGCCCGGCGAAGTGCGCACCACGCTCCTTGAGGATGCCGATATTCGCCTGCGCAGCGGGCGCATCGTACATCCCGGCATCCATGGCCGGGGCGATCACCAGCGGACACCGCGCCGCCAGCGCTGTCAGGCTCAGCAAGTCACCGACGAGGCCGTGGGCCAGCTT
>CAYMGV010000007.1:0-57956 GCA_964390105.1 uncultured Anaerolineae bacterium
GTCGGGGTAGGCTGCTCGGCTGGCGCTTCAGCAGCTTCCCCACCGATCAGCGGCGTCGCAGTGGGGAAGGCCGTCGGCTCAGGGATCGGCGTCGGTGTGGCGGTGGCCGGGTATTCAGGCTGCGAGGAGCAGGCAGCCAGTGCGAGCAGCACCACCAGCAGCACCGCGATACGGATAGATTTAATTGTCATAGTTCTTCATCCGGTTCTTAAGATCGTGATAGCCCCTGGCACACAGGCGCTGGCACTGCGGCCAGCATCCTGGAAGTTTTACAAAAAGGGGTAAGCCTCGCAACTATTTAAGATGCGGCAGGCTGCCGCTAGCCGATGGCGATCTGCTCAACGGCGAAAACCTCAACGGTGTGCCCCGCCGGGTCTTTCAGGCTGACCACCGTGCGGCCAAAGTCGCTCTTCTTCGGGCCAAACAGGAAGGGAATACCCCCGTCGTGCATGCGCTTAAATACGACTTTCACGTCCTCAACTTCAAATGAGAGCTTGAGGCGCTCCGGGTTTTCCATCGGCTTGCCACGGCGGATTTCAAGACCGAGGCCGCCTTCGGTGTCACCCAGAACGACGTAATCTTTGCCGTCTTTAAGTACACGCAGTTCCAGCCGGGTGGAGTACCACTCACGCACTTTGTCTACATCTGCAACCAGAATGGTGATGTAGCTGAATTTCATCTTGTTAATTGCTCCTGCTTACGAGGGACGAGGTAGGGTTAAATATCGCCGGATTATACCGCATCCGACCGCTGAGGTCAGCGTAATATCTCAGCACCTTTAGATGGATACAGCACGTTGAAATAACCCGTCAGCCCGGTGGCATCCTGGTAACGGGCACCTGCCTCCCTGGTGAAGGTCTCCACGTGTTCCTTCTGCACAAGGAACAGCACGTTCCCGGCCCAGCCTGCACCCACAAACCGGCCCCCCAGCCCGCCAACCACGTCACGCCCCGCACGCCACATTGCATCAAGTTCGGGGCTGCTGGCATCAAACAGGTCGCGCGAACTGATCATGGATTCATCCATAATGGCCCCCATTTCACGGATGGAACGGCCTCGCAGCATCTCGGCGGCGGCCAACACGCGGTTATTCTCGCTGATGATGTGCTCGGCACGGCGCTGAAGGGTACCCGGGAGCGACCCTGGGTACGCCATCAACTGTTCAACGCTGACATCACGCAGGGAGGTGACACCGGGGATTTTCTGCGCCATCATGCGCGCGGCGCGTTCACATTCCGAGCGGCGCTCGTTGTACGCACTGTGGACCAGGTCGCGCCGCGTTGAGGTATCCGCCAGCACCAGCGCCACCTGCTCCCCCATCGGGACGGCCTCCCATTCATGGGTGCGGCAGTCCAGCAGCAGCGCGTGATTCTCCTCACCAAACAGGCTGGAGAACTGGTCCATCAGCCCGCAGGACAAGCCGACATAGTCGTTCTCCGCCTTCTGACAGTACAGGGCAAGCTGCATCTTATCGATATCCCAATTGGTCACATGGGACATCGCCATGACCATGCCGACCTCCAACGCAGCCGAGGAAGACATCCCCTGCCCGATAGGCAGATCACCCATGATGGCGACTTCAAGGCCAGGCGTGGCATAGCCCGCCTCTTGCAGTGCCCATGCCACGCCTGCGGGGTACGCCGCCCACTGGGGCAGCGGCTCGTGAGCCATCGTCATCTTCGAGTCCAACTCGGTCAGGCGGATGGCAACCTGGTCATCCATATCGACTGAGCGCATCGACAGCAGCGGCGTGGGCAGGGAGCGCACGGCATACCATATCGAGCGGTCGATGGCACATGTCAGCACCCAGCCCTCATTGTAATCGGTATGCGTGCCGACAAGGTCCACACGCCCCGGTGCCCGCACGTAAAAGGCCGGGCGCGAGTTGAATGTCCGCTCAAAATCCGTGGTCAGTTGTTCGGGTGGGTTTGCCGAGCGAATGACATCCATGATGTTCCCTCTCGTTGTAGAGTCAGATACGCAGGCCCACTGCGAGCCCGTCACCAATGGGGATGATCGTTGATTGCAGATGCGGGTCAGTTGAAAGACGTTCGCGGAAGGCCAGCAGACCCGCCACGCCTGGGCTGTGGTGTTCCGTCTTATCGAGGATACGCCCGCGCATAAAGCCGTTATGCGCGAGGATCAGCCCACCGGGGCGGACGTGTTCCAGCGCCCAGCCGAGAAAGGCCGGGTAATTTGGCCGGTCGGCATCCATGAAGACGGCATCATACGGATCATTGACGGGCAGGTTGGGCAGCAGGTCCAACGCGCGCCCCACTCGCACCTCGACGCGATCTGCCACGCCGGTCTGCACAAACATCGCGCGGGCTACCTCAGCGTGATCCGGCGAAAGTTCCAGCGTGATCAAGTGACCGTCAGAGGGCAGCGCCCGCGCGATCCATGTACCGCTGTACCCCGCCAGGGTGCCGATCTCAACGACCCGGCGTGCGCCAATCATGCGCAGTAAGAGGTGCAGCAGGTATCCCTCCTCGGGGCGGATGTGAACCTGCGGCATCCCGTGTTCCTCGCTGATAAGGCGGATGCGCTCATGGGCCTCATCCAGCGGAACAAACTGCGCACGGGTGAGTTCCATCAGGGCATCGCGGGTAACCTCATTCATTCGTTTTGATCCCAACCCTGTTCCCTGGAAGTGTTCTTACCAGTATAGGCGATCCACACGGATAGATTCAAGGCACCCCTGTATTACGAAAGCGTAAACACCAGCTTATCAGAATCGGGCTGCGGCGTGAACCCCATGCGCTGCAGATACTGCCGGTGGGCTGCGCTGCCCGATGCGCCCAGGATACGCTGAGTCCCCGTCCGCCGGAACATCTCGCGGTCACGGTGATAGATATAGTTACCCGTCTTGAAGTCACGGTAATGTGGCGTGACGTAATCCAGCAGCAGTTGGCAGGTGCCACTTTTCTCATCGGGCCTGCCGATGAACACGCCTGCAGGTACGGTATCACGCAGCACGAAGAAGGTGATCAGATTGGGGGCCGCCTCGTACCTGAAAGCCGGCATGTACTGCTCAATGTCGTCCCTGTAGAAATCGAGAAAAAACGCAAGGTAATCGGAGGTGGGCTGCACCTCAAGGATACGGAAGTATTCCTTGCGTGTCGCGATCTCATACAGGAAGTAGATGTTGATCACCACCAGCAGCCCATTGAGGACAGCCACCGGGTAGGCCTGGATCAGCAAGCTGTAAATGGTGAAGACAAGCGACCCGATCAGGTTAAGCACCCGGAAGCGCAGCACTGAGCGCATGAGCAGTGATATGGCAACCAGCAAAGACCCGGCATAGCCGAGCAGTTCGTAAAACAGGGGGAAAGTCATGGTTGTTCCTTCAGCAGGTGTTGAAACACAGCCCTGTATGATACCATCAAACCCACTTCCCCCGCACGAATCAAAAAGGGGCAGACCAAGCGGCCTGCCCCACATGCCCTGTCAGCGAGAACCTAGCGGGCCTGCACCTTAATCACCTTCGGGCGGACTTCCTCCGCCTTCGGCAGGGTCAGCGTCAGGATGCCGTTCTCAAAGGTCGCCTCGACGTTCTCGACATCGACCGGCACATTGAGCTGAAGGCTGCGGCTGAAGTTGCCATCAAAGCGCTCGGTGACGATGTAGTTCACATCGTCCATGCGGGCCACAATGCGGCCACGGATGGTCAGGTTATCGCCCTCGATGGTAATCTCCACATCACCGGGGTTTACACCCGGCACCGCCGCCGTCACCACGATGGACTCGTCGGTCGAGTAGGCATCAATCGGCAGGCGGGCATAGCGTGTGCCACCCATGTCAAAGCCATTCGAGGTGAAGGCTTCATCAAACAGACGATTCATCGCCTCACGCATGGTCAGTACTTCGTGGTTTGGGTTCCAACGTGCGATTGTCATGGTATTTTTCCTCCCACATCATCCCATCAAGAAGGTGTGATAGTTGTGCCACCTGTTTATGTTTTAGATGATAGGATGACAATGTAAGAAAAACGGCAGAGGAATATTAGAGGAGTTTCAGAGATTCATCGTTATTGGCGCGAGAGACCCCTGCCTTTAGGCATGGGGAGGGATAGCGCCTTCTCCTTTCAATGTGTTGAATTTATAGATGTTTTGTGCGTTACTACTCAGCCTGATTTTGTACTCAGATTTGCGATCTTGATTGACATTTTGGATTGTGTTCAGGTACAAAACATATGGCGTGAAGATCGTTCGATATCTCAAATTAGGCACAAAAAGTGGCCTGAGTAGTTACCGCTGCGGTCAATATTGGCCGCAGGGGGTCAGTCAATGCCCCACACGCGGACAGTGAATTGGGTTCAAGTCCCGCCTGATCTGCAAGCCCCTGACTTCAGTCATGGGGTTGTTGACAAGAGGATTATCAACGGCCCAGCACGGCCCGCAGACGCATCTCGAACTCACTCAGCATGGCGGCTGTAGCACCCCACACGATATGGTCATCGAAACGATAAAACGGGACATCGAAGTTCATGCCGCTGAGTTCCCACGGTTCCTCGGCTTTGATGCCATCATCGACAAGAAACGCCAGCGGCATCTCGATGACCTCGTCCACTTCGGCGGGATTGGGCACAAATTCCGGTCGCGCCGCACAGTACGCCACATGCGGATGTACCATAAAGTCACTGACGATCACGTACATCGGGGTCAGCGTACCCAACACACTCAGCTCATCAGCACACACGCTGAGTTCTTCGCACGCTTCACGCAGGGCCGCCGCCAGCGTGTTTGTGTCCCCCGGGTCCTGTGAGCCACCGGGCAGCGAAATCTGCCCGCTGTGTTTCCTGAGCCTGCTGCTGCGGCGCGTCAGCACGAAGGTGAGCGCCGGGTCATCGCCATCGGGGTAAAGCAGGATCAGCACCGCCGCCGGATGCGCCACACCCGTTTTGAACCGGGATCGATCAAAGTGCCGGTTGCGCGGACTCATGCGCAGCCATGCCGATCTCGCATCAAAGGCCGGGAGGGCCAACGCTTGACGGACCGTATCGAGGGTGAGGATGGTTGTGCCTTCAGGGTTCATGATGCCCTGATTGTATCAACACCGCGCAGGGGAGCAACCGGGACCAGAGTCCTCAGGGTAAGATACGCCAAGACTGCTATAATTGCTCCATCCTAGTTGATAAAGGGCAAACATGGAACAACAGAAGAAGACCGATAACTCATTGTGGATCGCCATCGCCGTTGGTGCGGCTGTGCTGATCTGCCTGTGCGTTGTGATTGTGATCGCTGCAGTGGCGTTGTTTGGCATTGGCTTTGCTTCATTCCAGGGTGTCTCGACGGTTTCCTTCCCGACCCCGGTGGTGAACTACGCAGTACCGACCGCCACCCGGGCCGCCATGCCGACCCCGATGCCTGCTGACCCGGAGCAGATGACCACGGCAGACACCACCGAGGACGTACTGCGCAATACCGTCATCCCGGTACGTGATCAAACGGCACTGGCCGAACGACTGCTGGGCATCAGTGAGCCGCCTGTCGTCGAGAATGATCCATACGAGGTTGGCGAGGTGATCCCGTTCTGGGTTCAGAACCTCGACACCAGTGAGACGCTCCAGATCGACGCTGAACTGGTGTACCGCACCGATGTTGTCTATATGTGGGTTCAGGTCGGCGAGGATTACGACCCAGCGGGGATGCAGGAATCCGCTGACCACTTCACGGATAGCATCTACCCCACCAGCCACGCCACGTTTGGCAGTGAGCCTTCCCCGGGCGTTGACGGTGATCCGCGCGTCCATGTACTGCACTCCGACCAGTTGGGGGCATCCATTGCCGGGTACTTTGGTTCATCCGACACCTACCCCGCATCGGTGGTGCCGTACTCCAACGAGAAGGAGATGTTCTACATCAATATCTCTAATACCTTCCCCGGCACGCAGGATTACGAGGCCACGCTCACGCATGAATTCCAGCACATGATCCACTTCAACGTGGACCGCAACGAGACAAGCTGGCTTAACGAAGGCATGAGCGAGATGTCATCGTTCATCAACGGTTACGGCGAATCGGGTTTTGTGTACTATTACATGACCGATACCAACGTACAGCTTACCGACTGGCCCGAAGATACCAGCACGCTGCCCAACTACGGCGGATCCTACCTGTTTGCGCAGTACATCTATGACCGCTTTGGTGAGGACGCCGTGGCGGCACTCGTCGCCAACCCGCTGGACGGCATGGACAGCGTATCGAGTATGTTGGAGAGCTTTGCCCCCGGCCTGACTGCTGATGATGTGTTTGCCGACTGGGCCGTGGCGATCCAGCTCAACGACCCTGACGCAGCCGGGCCGGATGGTGAAACGGGCCTGTTTGCCTATCCCAGCCTGCCCAGCCTGCAAAGCCCCACCATTGACAGCACCATCAATGCGCCGTACGACGGGGACGAGAGGGTCTACCAGTATGGCGTGGACAGCTTCGAGGTGAACGGTAATGGCACCTATACCCTTGAGTTCGAAGGGCAGGATGCCGTGCAGGTCATCCCGGCCTTTACCGATGATACTGATGATGACAGCACCACCGATGACCTCACCGTGTGGTGGTCCAATCGTGGTGACGATAGTAACATGACCCTGACCCGCGCCTATGACCTGACCGGCCTCGACAGCGCCACCCTGACCTATGACCTGTGGTTCCAGATCGAATATGGCTGGGATTACGGCTACGTCGAGGTGTCAACCGATGGCGGCGAGACCTTTACCATCATCGAGACGGACTACACCAGCGGCTACAACCCATTCGGAAATGCCTATGGCGAAGGCTATACCGGCAGCAGCATCGAACAACCCGGCGCAGACATCGACGGCTGGCTAAATGAAACGGTCGATCTGAGCGATTACGCTGGCGGGGAAATCCTCGTACGCTGGGAGATGGTAACGGATGATGCCGTCAACCGCCCCGGCTTCGCTATCGATAACATCTGCATCGAGGAATTGGGCGCGTGCGACGATGTCGAGAATGTCGATACATCGGTTTGGGATGCCGAGGGCTTCGTCCCGCTGGTCAACCTGATCCGGCAGCGCTTCATGGTGCAGGTCATCATCCCCGATGGGAACACGTATCGGGTTGAACGCATGGACCTTGATGACGACAATAACGGCAGCCTGACATTCACCGTCGATGGCGGCCAGCCAGCGCTGATCCTTGTTTCCGGGCTGGCGCGTCATACCACGGAACCCGCCTACTACTCACTGAGCCTGGCACAGTAACGGGCAGCAACATAAAAAAACGGGGGGTATCCGGCTGGATGGCCCCCGTTTTGCGTTCGTGCAGTTAGTGCCTAAAGGCGCAGCAAGGCCTGCTGTGCCAGCTCAAACAGCGGCGCAGGGATGACGCCAACGAGGAACGTCAGGGCCGTTGTTGCGATGACAGCAGCGGCCAGTACCGGCTTGAGTTCAGCTTCGCCCGCACCTTCCTGCATCACCATGGTCAGGATCACGCGCACATAGTAGAAGGCACTGACAGCGGTGGTTATCACACCGACAATGGTGGCAACCAGCATCAGCGGGTTGCTGGATGCACTGATGGCCGCACCGAACACGAACCACTTACCGACCATCCCCGCCGTGGGCGGAATACCGGTCAGCGAGAGCATGAAGATGATCATAGCGACGGTCAGCATCGGGCGCGTCCCCATCAGGCCGGCGAAGTCCTCGATGCGGGTGCCCGTGCCGTCATCTTTCTCGACCGCGATCACCACCGCGAACGCACCGAGGTTGGTGAAGGCATAGGTCAGCAGGTAGAACAGCGCCGCACCGATGGCGCGGTCGGCCACTTCGGGCACCTGCGCGGCGGCAATCGCCAGCAGGATGTACCCGGCATGCGCGATGCTGGAGTAAGCCAGCATACGCTTGATATCGGTCTGTGAGACGGCGATGAAGTTGCCGATGATCATGGTCAGCGCCGCGATAACAGCCAGCAGGGTGCCCCATTCCGCGGCGATATCCGGCATGGCGGTGAACAGCACGCGCATCATGGCGGCAAAGCCACCGACCTTGGCTCCCACTGACATGAAGGCCACAACCGGGGTCGGAGCGCCTTCGTATACGTCCGGCGTCCACATGTGGAACGGCACAGCCGCGACCTTGAAGGCCAGCCCAACGAGGATCAGCATCATACCGATAACGGACAGGCCGTAGTTGGCAGCGCTACCACTCAGCGCAGCAACAATGCCATCAAGGGAGGTCGTGCCGGTACCGCCATAGGTCAGCGCGACGCCGTAAACCAGGAAGCTGCTGGCAAATGCACCCAGCAGAAAGTACTTCATGGCTGATTCTTCGGACTTCACATCCGGGCGGGCAAACCCTGAGAGCACATACAGCGGGATGCTGAGCAGTTCAAGTGCAACGAAGACCACGATCAGGTCCGAGGCCATCGCCATCAGCATCATACCCGTGGACGAGAACAGCATCAGGGTGTAGAACTCGCCGCGATTGATGTTACGGCGCGGCAGATAATTCATCGCCAGCAGCACCCCAAAGAAGGCGGCGACCATCACGACGCTGTTAAGGAACAGGGAGAAGCCATCCACGGTCAGCATCCCCTGGAAGGCCTCCTGGGGCAGCTCACCAAAGCGACCCAACCCCTGCATCACCAGCAGCACTGAAGTACCCATCACCCCCAGCGCGGCCAGCCATGCCGTCACAGCTTTGGCCTTGGTGGGGATGAACAGGTCGATGGAAAGCAGCACCACCGTCCAGCCCGTCAGGAACAGGACGGGCAGGATTGCCAGCAGGTTGAATGACTCTAAGCTTGGTATTTCCATAGCAATTAGCTTTCAGCTTTCTAGCGGCCAGCCTGTTACGGAATGGCAACCAGCGTGACGGTATCAAGCAGTGCCTGTACGGACGGAGCCATCGCGTTGAAGAACGGCGTAGCGTACAGGCCGATGACGAACATCATCACGATCAGCGGTGCAACGGTGATGATCTCACGCGGTGTCAGGTCCTTAAGGGCCTTGTTCTTCGGGTTTTCCAGCGGGCCAAGGAAGACGCGCTGGAACATCGTCAGCATGTAAATGGCGGCAAGAATCACACCGGACGTTGCAAATGCCGTGAACAGCCACGGACGCGCACCCAGCGCGGCGCTGTTGAAGGACCCCATCAGGATGGTGAACTCACCGACGAAGCCATTGAGGCCCGGCAGGCCCATCGAAGACAGCGTCGTGACCAGCATCAGCGCGGTGTAAACCGGCACCGCCTGCCACAACCCGCCAAACTCCGACATCTCACGAGTATGACGGCGCTCATAGACCATCCCCACCAGCAGGAACAACGCACCGGTGCTGATCCCGTGGTTGACCATCTGGAGGATCGCGCCCTGCATGCCGATGGCATTCAGTGAGAAAATGCCAAGCACCACGAAACCGAGGTGGCTGACGGAGGAATAAGCGACCAGCTTCTTGACATCGGATTGTGCGAAGCTGACCCATGCCCCGTAGATGATGCCGATCACCGCCAGTACGGCCATGTACGGTGCAAAAACCGTCGCAGCCTCCGGGAACAAGCCGACGCTGAAACGCACCAGTCCGTAGGTACCCAGCTTCAGCATGACGCCCGCCAGGATGACGGAACCCGCCGTCGGGGCCTGGACGTGAGCGTCCGGCAGCCACGAGTGCAGCGGGAAGACCGGCACCTTGATGGCAAAGGCAATCGTGAAGCCCAGGAACAGCCAGCGGGCGATCTCAAGTGGGATATCCAGTGCCATCAGGTCCGGCACCAGGAACGACCCCGCGCGGATGCCGACGAACAGGATAGCCAGCAGCATCAGCAGTGACCCTGCCATCGTGTACAGGAAGAACTTCACCGCAGCATACAGGCGGCGCGGGCCGCCCCAGACGCCGATGAGAATGTACATCGGCACCAGCGTGAATTCCCAGAACACGTAAAACAGGAACATATCCAGCGCCATGAACACGCCCAGCATCGCCATCTCAAGGATGAGCAGCGCGGCGTAGTATTCCTTCACGCGGTCCTCAACTGCCGACCATGACGAGAGGATCGTGATGGGCGAGATGAGCGTGGTCAGCAGGATCATCCACAGGCTGATACCATCGACCCCCAGCGCGTAGTAGATGCCCGCCGTCGGGATCCACTCTACCGCGCCAGAATGGAACATCTCGCTGCTCGATGAGTAGGGCTGGCCGAGCAGCGCCAGCGAGACGACGAACGTCACCGCCGAGAACAACAGCGCGATCCAGCGGGTAACATCAGGACGGTCCTTCGGGATGAACAGGGTCACCACGAAGCCAGCGAGCGGAATCGCCAGCAGGACCGTGAGAAAGGTAGGGAATGTGGCCTCAAGAGACATACAGGTTCCTCGTTGTGTGACTAGCAGAAATCAAGGTGCTAGCAGCTCTCATATCACCTATGCAAACAGCCGGATGATCAGGAAGATCATGACGGCTACCACGCCCAGCGCAATCGCCAGCGCATAGTTACGAACATAACCCGTCTGGGTACGGCTCAGACCTTCGGACGAGCCGCTGATCAGGCTGGCAATCCCGTTGACCGCACCATCAATGATGCCCTGGTCAATCGGCTGGCTGAGGATATCGCCCCAGCCCTGGAAGGCAGTTGCCAGCACACTGTCATGCACAAAGTCATGCAGGAAGTTCCAGTCCAGCGTATGGGCAAAGAAATCGCCAAGACGTTTGAACGGGTCGATTAAGATCGCCGTGTACAGCTCATCCCAGTACCACTTCCGGTTGAGGAAGGTGAACACCGGCCCGGTGCTGTACAGCGGGTCGCGCTCACCTGCTTCCAGTGGTTTACGACCGTAGATCAGCCAACTGATGCCGATGGCAACAACGGCCAGTACGGTAGCAGAGATCGCCACCGTCCAACTGAATTCAGGGATATGCGCGTAACGGACGGCCTCTTCGAGCCAGTGACCCAGCTGATGCCCCCCCTTGATCGGGAGGTTCATCGCACCACCGATGACGGATAGGGTCGCCAGCGCAATCAACGGGTAGGTCATGATGGGCTTGCTCTCATGGGCGTGTTTGGCAGCCTCGGTGCGCTCCGAACCGAAGAACACCATGAAGACCTGGCGGCCCATGTAAAACGCGGTGAAGAACGCCGAGATGGTCAGCAGCACGTAGACAAACGTGTTGTTGTTAAAGGCATCAAGAACGATCTCGTCCTTGGACCAGAACCCCGCCAGCGGCGGGATACCGGCCAGCGCCAGCGCACCCGTCAGGTAGACGGCTGTGGTGATGGGCATGTGTTTACGCAGGTTCCCCATGTTGCGCATATCCTGCGGGTCGAACTCATGCTCATCTGCGTGGCCGTGATCGTCATGCCCATGATCGTCATGCCCGTGATGCAGGCTGTGATGCCCGTGTTCCATGCCGTGGATCACCGACCCGGCCCCCAGGAACAGCAGCGCCTTGAAGAACGCGTGCGTCGCAAGGTGGAAGATCGCGGCGATGTATCCACCGAGACCTACCGCGGCGACCATGAACCCAAGCTGGGAGATCGTGGAATAAGCAAGCACCTTCTTCATATCGAACTGACCCACCGCAATCGTCGCGGCGACGAAGGCCGTCAGGCCGCCGATGATGGCGATGACATTGGCAGCACCCGGCGCGATGAACAGCAGTTCATTCGAGCGGGTGAGCATGTATACGCCCGCGGTCACCATCGTGGCGGCGTGGATCAGGGCAGAAACCGGGGTGGGGCCTGCCATCGCGTCCGGCAGCCACACAAACAGCGGAATCTGCGCCGATTTACCCGTCGCGCCCAGCAGCAGGAACAGCACAATGGCCGTCACAATGCCGGTCAGGGTGAAGCTCAGCGGGCCAAGCGGGATTGCCGTATCGAATGGCGGCAGCGGGCCTGCCTCGTGCGCACCTCCCTCACCGCCTTCTTCCACGAAGGGGCGTGCCAGCACACCAAACAGGCCGCCGTGGTCATCTTCATGCATATCTTCCTGGTGATCACCCTCTGCGGCCACCACGTCGAGGCATTCAGCCTGCGCGTGGTCTTTCATGCACTCGGCACGGGCAAACACATCGTCAAACTGCACGGTCCCGAAGGTCCAGAACATCAGCATGATCGCCATGATCATACCGAAGTCGCCAACACGGTTGGCGATGAATGCCTTGGCCCCGGCAGCAGAGTTGGCCCAGCCGACGGTGGGGTCATCATTCCAGAAGCTGATCAGCAGATATGAGCATAAGCCCACACCTTCCCAGCCGACAAACATCATGATGTAGCTGCTGCCGGTCACGAGGATCAGCATCGATGTCATAAACAGGCTGAAGAAAGAGAAGAAACGCGAGTAACGGCGGCGCTTGAAGTCAAACGCTTCGGCCTCATCATAGCCGCGCTTCTCGATCATCTCCTCGACATTATCCTGCATGTAGCCGATCGCATAGATGTGGATCAGAGTGCCAACGCCGGTCACGACCAGCATCATCACCGCTGACAGGGTATCGACCTTCATCCGCCACGGGATATCCAGTACGAAATCGCCGGCCTGCAGGCTCATCCACGTAAACAGGGGCACCTCTGCCCCCGCAGGCTCCGTCAGCAGGGCGATGAACATCAGCACAGCGATGACGAACGACAGGGCCGCCATCACCGTGGAGACCACGCCGGGTGCAATACTGTCCCGCGTGGGCATCAACCGCCGCCCGAAAAAGACGTTAATCAAAACGCCGATCACCGGGAAGACGATAATGAGTGGGACGAGTGAAAACAATCCGTTCATTAAGAGTCCTTAGCTGTTGGCATCTGGCAAGTTGCCACGCGGCAGCTAGCCTTCCATCTGATGTAGTTCGTCAATATCAATCGTCTGCCTGGACCTGAAGATGGAAACGATCAGAGCCAGGCCGACGGCCACTTCAGCCGCAGCGACGGTCATCACAAAGAACACAAACACCTGCCCGCCCGCATCCAGAAACGCGCGGGAAAAGGCCACAAACACAATGTTTGCCGAGTTCAGCATGAGTTCAATCGACATGAAGATCAGGATCGCATTGCGGCGCAGCAGCACCCCCGCCACCCCGATGGTGAACAGCACGGCACTGAGCATCACATAATAGCCGGTAGGCACCAGGAAATTCACTTCATTGAGCATGTCATTCTCATCCGGTCGTAGTTCACGGTTTCCATTGGGTTAGTCGCCGGACGGCTGACGCTGTCCGAGTTCCTGTTGGACCTGTTCCTGCATCTCCTGCCAGCCGTAGCGTGTGGCGACCTTCGGCTTGTCGTCCTTGGTGAGGATAACCGCGCCGATCATGGCGACCAGCAGCAACACACCGACGATCTCGAAGGGCAGGACATAGCCGGTGAACAGCACCATACCAACAGCCGCCGGGCTGCCGAACGCGCCGTTCCCCACCGATTCTGCACCCAGCGTCGGGGGCAGTTCCGTCGCACTGACGCCGTACTGCGGGTTGAGCAGGATGACCGCCGAAACGGCCAGCAGCGCCAGCACCAGCACCAGGGCCAGCGGCGTCTGCCAGCGCAGGGAAGATTGAATCTCCACCCTTTCAGCGCCCAGCAGCATGATAACGAACAGGAACAGCACCATGATCGCGCCTGCATACACCGTTATCTGTACAACGGCGAGAAACGGTGCGTTCAACCCCAGGTAGACCAGCGCCACGCTTATGAAGTTCAGCACCAGGAACAACGCCGCGTGTACCGCGTTGGTCGCTGTGACCAAACCCACTGCCGAGGCAATGGCTAACAGGGCAACAATGCCGAAAAGGATCATACCAAAAGCCATGGGGCCTTCCTATCTGGGGTCTTCCATGTCAGGGATGGAACGGTCAAAGGAACCGGGCTGCACGCGGATCGGCGTATCCGGCATCCCCGGAGGGGGTGGATTGATCAGCATGTCCTTGGTATAGATGGCGCTTTCCCGGTCATAAAACGACAGTTCGTGATGGTCTTCCAGCACGATAGCCTGCGTCGGGCAGGCGTCCTCACAATAGCCACAGAAAATACAGCGCAGCATATTGATCTGGTACGTCTTGGCATAGCGCTCGCCCGGCGAGTAACGTTCCTCATCGGTGTTCGGTGCCGCTTCCACCCAGATCGCATCAGCGGGGCAGGCCGCCGCACACAGGGAACACCCGATGCACTTCTCAAGGCCATTGTCGTAACGCTTCAGTTCATGACGCCCCTTGTACCGGTAGGGGAAGGTCTTCTTCTCCTCCGGGTACTGAATGGTAACGGGCGGCTCAAACAGGTGCTGAAGCACCGTAAGCATCCCGGTCGCAAGTGCGCCGAAGCCACTAAAAATGTTTGATAACATCGACAGAAATCCTTCTCAAGTCAATAGGCGGTCGTTAGTTAAGAAACGGTCACGCCAGAACGGGCAGGATGCCCGCCACGATCAGGACAGCCGTCACGCAAACGTTCACCAGCGCAATGGGAAGCAGCACTTTCCAGCCGAACGTCATCAGACGATCATACCGCATACGCGGCAGGGTCGCGCGTACCCAGACGAAGAACATCAGCCCGGCAGTGATCTTGCCCAGCATAATGAGTGGGGACAACCAGCCGCCGAGCAGATTCTCCAGCCCGAAGAAACGGTACCCCCCGAAGAACAGGGCCGCCGCGATGGCGCTCACCGCGATCATCTTGATGTACTCGGCCATGAAGAAGCCGGCAAACTTCATGCCGCTGTACTCCGTGTGGAAGCCAGCAGCGAGTTCCTGCTCCGCCTCAGGCAGGTCGAAGGGCGCACGGTTGGTTTCGGCAAACATCGTGATGACAAAGATAATCGCCGCAATAGGCTGGTAGGCGACCAGCCAGATCGGGTCCTGCGCGTTGATGATGTCACCAATGCTCATCGAGCCAACCATCATCACCGGGGCCAGGATCGAGAGGCCCATCGCCAACTCATAGCTGATCATCTGCGCCGCAGAACGCAGCCCACCCAGCATCGCGTATTTATTGTTGGATGACCAGCCCGCCAGCGTAATGCCGTAAACCGCGATTGACGTCACAGCAAGTATATACAGTACGCCGACGTTCGTATCGGCAACGCCCAGGTGAGTCACATGGCCGAACAGGTTCACCTCCCCACCAAAGGGGACTACCGCCAGCACGATCAGTGCCGGGGTCGAGGTGAGCGCCGGGGCCAGCGTGAAGACCACCTTATCCGCATTTGCGGGTATGATGTCTTCCTTGACGAACAGCTTCAGGCCTTCTGATACCGGCTGAAGCAGCCCAAATGGACCTGCTCGGTTCGGGCCGACACGCTGCTGCAAGCGGGCGATAAAGCGGCGTTCCAGCACGGTGGTATAGGCAAAGCCCCCGGTTAAACCGAAGACGACGATCAGGGCTTTGACCAGCGCGTCTATTACAAAGATAGCGAGTTCGCTCATGCGGGTACAGTCTCCAGTTTCGAGACGGTGGCAGCCGTCGCTGCACGCGGTGTGCCATGCTTTTGCAGGCGGCGCGGCAGGAGGGCCGTCCCCTTCGGGACCAGGTTATCAATCAGGGCCTGAGCAGTAACCATCAGGCCGTCGAACGCAATCTCAACGGTATCGCCGTCAGCCACACCTGCGGCTTCGGCGTCATCCGCATTCAGCGTCACGTAGGCTTCCGGCAGGCGCTCGGAAAGCATCGCAGAGCGCACCAGCAGCGGTTCGCGGTCATACAGCCTGGTGACCGGGACCACCACCAGCGCCTTACCACTGGCAGCGACTTTACCGGGGACCTTCGGTGCGCTGATGGTCAGCGCCTCAGCCTCAGCGGTGGAAGGCCACTGCTGGCCGAGCCCGGCGTAGTTCTGGAAGGACGTCCCACCGAAGTAGAGGTCCTCACCGCCCACATCCGGGAACTGCTCCTCGACACGAGCCAGCGTCATATAGTTCATGCCGTCATACTGCGGCACCGCCGGGACAATGTGATTCTTGAAGACCAGCGCGGCCACAGACGGGGCGGCAGGCTGATCGAGCTGTTCGGCCAGCTTACCCGCGATCTTCCAGTCAGGCAGGCTTTCCCCGATGGGTTCGATGGCCGGGTAGAAGCGCTGGACCCGGCGCTCGCCGTTGGTGTAAGTCCCGTCACGCTCAGCGATACTCTGCACGGGCAGTACCACATCGGCAAGCTGAGCGGTATCACTGAAGAACAGGTCTGTCACCACGATGAAGGCCTTGGTCTCACGCAGGGCGGCATCGGCTGCGGCATCGTCAAAGGCGATGTCCGCCCCAGCCACCACAACGGCCTTGATGTCATTGGAACTGAGGCCGCTGAGGATACCGGCATACCCGCTCCCTGTATCGACCTCACTGTACCCCGGCCCCCAGCCCGCACTAAAGCCCATGTCGTAGGCTCCCTGCAGGTTGGCACCCGGCCACACCATCACAAGGCCGTTGTTAGCCTTACCGACGTGCCCGGTGGCATTCAGCAGGTTGGCGCTGGCCTGGGCCAGCAGGCGGCTTGCCTCTTCGCTGAGACCTTCGCCCCCGGCAAAGACCACGGCGTTTTCAGCATCTGCAAATGCCTTGGCCGCCTCGCCGGACCCGGCGGCAAGGTCATTGACCGCGCCGATTTCCTCGCCGTAGGCCACGCGCACAACATGGCTGGCCCACTTCTCGATGCGGGTTTCACGCGGGCTGATGACGACCAGCGTCGCACCGCGTTCCGCGGCAGCCTTGACGCGCAGCCACCAGATCGGGGCTTCCTCGTGCAGGTCGCTGGCAACGACCACGACAGCATCACCCTTGCCGAGGTCCAGCAGGCTGGTCCCTGCCCCAACGCCAGCCTGTGCGGTGAACTCGGCCCCGGCGACATGGTTGGGGTAGGCGGCCAAACTGCGGCCACCCAGCGCCCGGACAAGGCTCTGCCACATGAAATAATCTTCGTTACTGAGGCGCGGCCCCGCAATCGCAGCGACCTTATCACCGGCGCTCTTGAACTGCGCAGCGATCTCGCTGAGGGCCTCGTCCCATGTCGCTTCAACCAGCTTGCCACCTTTGCGGATCATGGGGCGGGTCAGGCGGTCAGCATGATCCAGGTAGTGACGACCAAAGCGGGCCTTGTCACTGATCCAGATTTCGTTGACCTGCTCGTTCTGACGCGGCATCACGCGCTTGATGGTGGTACGGCCCCCGGCAAGGCGGTCGGTGCGCGTATCGAAGGTCATGTTACTGCCTTCGGGCGTGTACGTGTCAAGTGTAGCGACCTGCTCCATCTCCCACGGGCGCGCGTTGAAACGGAAGTCAGCGGAAGTCAGCGCACCAACCGGGCAGATATCGGTGGTGTTGCCGGAAAAGATGCTGTCAAATCCCGGTTCGCTGTAGGTGATGATCTGCTGCTTGCGGCCACGCATATCGAAGCCCAGCACCGGGTCATCAGCGATGATATCCTGGAAGCGGATGCAGCGCGCACAGTGGATGCAGCGCTCGCGGTCGAGGTAAATCAGTTCACCCAGCGGGATGTGCTTGCCGAGCCGCATACGGTCGTTCCAGTACATGCGGCTGGTCTGCGGGCCGTGACGCATGGTCAGGTTCTGCAGCGGGCACTCACCGCCCTTGTCACACACCGGGCAATCCAGCGGATGGCTGGAAAGCAGGAATTCAAGGATGGCTTTGCGGCCTTCTTCGACCTTGACCGTATTGGTACGAATGGTCATACCCTCGACCACATACTGGTTGCAGGCCGTAATGGGGTTGGGGAACCACGCCAGTTCGAGTTCGCCCGTCTCACGGTTGGGGCGCGGCGTCGCGAGTTCCACCAGGCACATACGGCAGTTGGCTGCATGGCCCAGCTTGGGGTGGTAACAGAACACGGGGATATCGTTGCCACACAGCTTGGCGGCATCGACCAGGTTCATGCCCTTCGGCACCTCGTATTCAACATCATCTATGGTCAGCTTGACCAACTCAGGAGCTTCTTTTGCCATGTCCACGCTTCCCTATCAGTCGCGATTGCGGTCGCGGTTTGCGTTGGTGTAATCAGGGTACTTCGCCCAATCAGTATCTAGCGCACAGCGCTAGTGCGCTATCCCGGAGGGATTGGGAGCTGGTTCCGTTTTATCGTCCAGGTCCAGGTTCTCCGCGAAGGTCGGATCGGCGTCTTCAACTTCTTTACTGCTGTTGAGGACGGTAACCTCGTAGTCCTCACGGAAGTATTTAATGGTTGCCAGCACCGGGTTCACCGCGAACTCGCCCAGCGCGCAGATACACTTACCGCGCATCTGGTCGGCGACACTGTTCATCGTATCGACATCAACCAGGTCGGCGTGGCCTTCGTCCATACGCTCGTAAAGCCGTTCGAGCCAGTAGGTGCCCTCGCGGCACGGCGTACACTGCCCGCACGATTCATGGGCAAAGAACTTGACCATCTTCGAGGCCGCCCATGCCATGTTGACCGATTCATCAATGATGATGACCGACCCCGACCCCAGCCCCGTGCCAAACTGTTGCAGCGACTCATAGGTAAGCGGCGTATCGAGAACGTCGTCAGTGGCAGGCATACCGGCGGCACTGGCACCTGCCGGGAGGATGTACTTGGCATCGTACTCGTCATTGAGCATGCCGCCGCACAGCTCGATGATCTTGCGGTAGGTGGTGCCTTCACCCATCGGCAGCTCGATGTTGCCGGGGTTTTTGACGTGCCCGCTGACACTGAACACCTTGGTGCCGGGGCTGCGTTCAGTCCCGAACTCACGATAAGCGTCTGTGCCATAGTTGAAGATGTACGGCAGGTTCGCCAATGTTTCGACGTTGTTGATCACGGTCGGCTGGTTATACAGGCCGTTGACTGCCGGGAACGGCGGCTTGACACGCGGCTGACCGCGCTTCCCCTCAAGGGAGTTCAGCAAGGCGGTTTCCTCACCGCAGATGTAGGCCCCTGCCCCGCGATGGGTGTAAATCTCGCAGTTCCAGCCGGAGCCGAGAATGTTCTCACCGACCAGCCCTTTGGCCCGTGCCTCCTCGATCTTCTCATCGAGGAAATCAGCGATATCCCAGTACTCACCACGGATATAGATGTAGATGACCTCACACTTGATGGCGTAGGCGCAGATCAGTGCGCCTTCGAGCAGGCCGTGCGGGTTCTCCTCCATGATCTCGCGATCCTTGAAGGTGCCCGGCTCGGATTCGTCGGCGTTGACGGTGAGATACGTCGGGTAGACTTCCTTAGGCACAAAGCTCCACTTCAGGCCAGTGGGGAAGCCCGCACCGCCACGACCACGCAGCCCGGAATCCTTGGTCTGCTGGATCACATCGGCGGAGTCCATCGCCACGGCTTTCTTCAGGCCCTCGTAGCCTTCATGTTCGAGGTAAACATCAATGTCCTTGATGTTCTCGATCTCACGATTGCGTAAACAGATGTAGGTCGTCACGGAGCTATTCCTTCAGAACAGGTAAATTGTTGTTAAGCGTCTTTGCTCTCGCGCTTGGTTACGTAATGGGCACCGGGCAAATCCTGGTATCCCGCTTTCATAAACGTGGCGAACGACGCGGCGTTTCCCGGCTCGATAATCGCGGCGGTGAGGGTGATACCTGCCTCAGACAGGACCGCCTCAGCAGCCTCGATAAGCCGCATCCCTACCCCCTGGCGCCGGTACTCCGGGTGAACGGCCAGCCGGTTGATCCAACCCTTCCGGCCATCGTGCGTTGCGATCACGGCCCCGGCCAGCGTGCCATCGTCGGCATCAATCCCGAGGACCGTTTGCAGGCCCATAGCCTGCTGTGCCGCAAACGCTTCAAGTGAATCACGCCCGGTGAGCTTAAACGGCAGCCCGGCGGCAGTCCACAGGGTGAGCAACCGCGCGTGATCGCCAACGACATCAGTCGTCGCTATAGGGCTTGCTGGCTTCATACTCGCGCCGAATCTTCTCGATCAGAGCGACGGCTGATTCCCCCGTCATATCCTCGTGGAACCGGAAGTTCACCTGCATGACCGGCGCACGGTGGCAGGCACCGATACACATCACGTTCTCCACGGAGAACAGGCCGTCTTCGGTAACCTCATGCGGCTTCACACCGAGATGATCGCAGATATGCCCGCTCAGTTCCTCAGCACCGCGCAGCGCACAGGGCAGGTCAGTACATACATAGATGTGGTTCTTCCCGATTGGCCTGTCATAGTACATCATGTAAAAGCCAATGATGCCCCTGACGTGAGTCGGGTCCACATCGACGATCTCAGCCACCTCCTGGATGGCGTCCTCCGTCACATAGCCGTATTCTTCCTGTGCAATGTACAGCAGCGGCATCACCGCCGAGAGCTTGCTCGGGTACTTCCCGAGGTGCTTTTCAACATCAGCCTTGCGTTTTTCGAGTAACAAACCCATGATTCTTAGCTTTCAGTGTTATATCGCCAGCAGGGCAGGGCTGACCGCACCTAGCGGTCACAGCCACCCAGCGTAAAGTCAATCGTGCCGATCATACCCACCAGGTCAGCGACCATATAGCCGGGGGCCATCCACTTGAGTGATTGCAGGTTGTAGAAGGATGGCGTGCGCATGTGGACACGGTACGGCTTCGGGCCGCCATCACCCACGAGATAGATACCAAGCTCACCACGCGGGGACTCGACACGCTGGTAGAGCTCGCCCTTAGGTGCCTTGAAGCCTTCCGTCCACAGCTTAAAGTGGTGGATCACCGCCTCCATGCTGTGCCCCAGTTCAGAACGCGGCGGCGGCACGAACTTACGGTTATCGCTGCGGAACGGGCCATCGGGCAGGGCATCGAGCGCCTGCTCAATAATGTGCAGTGACTGCCACATCTCCTCAATACGGACGATGTAGCGGTCGTACATATCGCCATTGCGCCCAACCGGCACCTCGAAATCGAAGTGGTCATAGCTGGTATAGGGCACTGCCTTGCGAATGTCATAGTTGATGCCAGAGCCACGCAGCAGCGGGCCGCTGATACTCCAGTTGATCGCCACGTCACCGGGGATAATGCCGATACCCTTGGTCCGGTCTATGAAGAAGGGGTTGGCATTCAGCAGGTTCTGGTAATCTTCCAGCTTCTTCGGCATGTAGCGCAGGAACCTGCGCAGCGCCGGGATGAATTCCGGGTTCAGGTCACGCCACACACCGCCGGGGCGGATGTAGCTGGTCATCATGCGCTGACCGGAGACCATCTCAAACATATCGAGGATGATCTCGCGTTCGCGGAAGCAGTACAGCATGACGCTGGTCGCGCCGAGGTCGAGAATATGCGTCGCCAACCATACCAGGTGGGAGGAAATACGCTGAAGCTCGGCCATGATCACGCGGATATACTGGGCGCGGATCGGCACATCAAGTTCGACCAGTTTTTCAATCGCCAGCGAATAGGCGAGGTTGTTGCCAAGGTTATTGAGGTAGTCGGCGCGGTCAGTCATGACGAGCGCCTTCTCGTAAGTCTTGGCCTCCATGTTCTTCTCGATGCCGGTATGGAGGTAGCCGATCTCCGGGATACAGTTGACAATGGTCTCGCCATCCATCTCCAGGATCAGGCGCAGCACGCCATGAGTAGACGGGTGCTGTGGCCCCATATTGAGCAGCATCGTATCGCCAGTAAAGGCGGCCTCACTGATCTGCTCCCTGATGCGGTCAAGACCAATCTCTACGGTTTGATAGTCAACATCCAGCGATGTTGCATGTGAAAGATGATCACGAGTAGTCATAGGTTCGTCCCGCTTCCTTATTCTTTCGGGCGCGGTTTCTGCGCTTCGATGCGGTCGTAGTTGAAGCTGAACTGTACTTCTTCGTACCCCAGCGGATAGTCCTTGCGCAGCGGGTGACCCGTCCAGTCATAGGGCATCAGGATGCGCTCCATGAACGGATGCCCGGCAAACGTCACGCCGAACAGGTCATAGGCTTCCCGTTCAGGCCATTCTGCGCCCTTGAAGGCCACCGTCATTGACGGCACCTCGACACCCTCATCAACGCGCACCTTGAGGCGAAGCTGCTGGTTGCGATGCAGTGAGATCAGGACGTAGTTGATACCAAAACGCGCCTCCTCCGGGTAGTAATCCACACCGGAGAGAGCCGCCAGGTAGTTGAACTCCAGCCCTTCAGTGTCACGACAGTAACGCGCCACATCGATGATGCGTGTATGGTCAACGAGGACGGTCCATTCACCCCGGAACTCGCTGACATCCAGCACGGCATCGCCGAATTCGTCTTTAATCTGGTTGGTGATTGCTTGCAGGTCCATGCGGTTTGCTTTCAGATATGGGCCTTACTTGCCCCGGTTCGGTAAGAGTACGTGTTCCTTCTGCACCTTATCGTGCAGGGTGATGATGCCGTGTATCAACTGCTCAGGGCGCGGCGGGCAGCCAGCGATGTACACATCGACCGGCACGATCTCGTCAACCCCCTGGAGAATCGCATAGTTGTTGAACACCCCACCTGATGAGCAGCAATCCCCCATGGCGATCACCCACTTGGGGGCGGGCATCTGATCATAGAGGCGGCGCACCACCGGGGCCATCTTGCGGCTGACGCGCCCCGCGACGATCATGAGGTCACTCTGGCGCGGGCTGGCCCGCATCAGTTCCATCCCAAAACGCGACACGTCATGATGTGATGCCTGGGTCGCCATCATCTCGATAGCGCAGCAGGCCAAACCAAACAGCATCGGCCACATGGCGCGGGTACGCGCCCAGTTGACCGCTGTATCTAATGTTGTTGAGACAAGGCCGAAATCACCGGTCTTGCTATCCTGGGTTGTAGCAGGCGTTACTCCCATTCGAGAGCCCCCTTCTTCCATTCATATAAGAATCCGACCGTCAGGACAAACATGAAGACACCCACCACAGCGATACCGTACCAGCCGAGTTCTTGCACCCGGACTGCATACGGAAGCAGGAAGATGACTTCAACGTCGAACAGGATGAAAAGCACGGCCACCAGGTAGAACTTCACTGGCAGGCGGCGTATCGCCGGGCCGATGGGGGCCATGCCGGATTCGTAGGGTGAGAGCTTCTTATCGGTGGGTTTCTTCTGGCCGAAAATGACCGAGATAAACACCACAATCAATGAAACACCCGTGGCAATTAAAACGAGGATGGCAATTGGCAGGTATTGTTCAAAAATGGTCACAGTGAATAACCTCTACACATCAGGATGAATGGAGGCAGCTTAAACGCGGGGCATAACTTACGGTTATGGGTGACACATCCGCCCGACGCTCATCCATTATAAACACAGTTATCCGGATGTATGGATAAAGTGGTTCAGAAAGTGTTGTTTTTCGTTCGCGTTGTGTCAAATGTCACAAGTATCAGTCTAGCATAGCGTCTAATGAAAAACAAACATTTGATAGCCCCTAATTATTGATGTTAACAGATGTTTTGAACCCAGATTGAATCTTGTATTGATATCTGCGAACATTCATATAAAAGGATGGGCCGGGCGGGGAATTATGTAAACGGTTTGTAAGAAATCTATGTGAAAGATACAAGAAACACCCCATGATCTCGTTTTCCCTTGACGCACCCCTATGCGTATCCCTACAATCATCGATTAGAAGTGATGCTTAAAGTGGTGAAACTGTAGCAGGTCATATGGACTATAAAGATTATTACAAGGTGCTGGGGGTTTCACGCGAGGTGAGTGACGCCGAGATCAAAAAGGCGTTCCGCAAGCTTGCCATGCAGTACCATCCGGATCACAACCCGGACAACCCCGAAGCGGTCGAAAAGTTCAAAGAGGTCACTGAAGCCTACCAGGTCCTGAGTGACCCCGCTAAGCGCGCCAAGTACGATCAGCTCGGCAGCCACTATCAACAGTGGCAGCAAGGCGGCGCTGGCGGGTTTGACTGGTCCGAGTGGGTGTCGGGGGCACCCGGCGGCGTCCGGGTGGAGTACTCCGGCAGTGCCCAGGACCTGTTCTCCGACTTCTTTCAGCAGATATTCGGTGGCATGAGTGGCATGAGCGGTGCGGCCAGCGGCGGCACCTACGGCTCGATGGATGACCTGTTTGCCGGGATGGGCGGGCGCACGGGCGCTGGCGTGCCCCGTGGACAGGATGTGCAGGCCCCGGTCGAAATCTCGCTGGAGGAGGCCTTTCATGGCACCCAGCGCCTCCTTTCCGTCAGTGGTAAACGCCTTCAGGTCAAAATCCCACGGGGTGCCCGGACCGGCACGAAAGTTCGTGTGGCGAACCAGGGCAGCCCCGGGCACGGTGGCAGCGGTCATCTGTATCTCAATGTGACAGTGATGGATGACCCGCGATTTGAACGCCATGACGATGACCTGATCATCGCGGTATCAATTGACCTGTTTGTCGCGGTGCTGGGTGGGGAAGTCCAGGTACCGACGATGACCGGTAAGGTCACGCTCAAGATCAACCCCGGCGCACAGCCCGGCCAGATGATCCGCCTGCGTGAGCGCGGCATGCCGCGCCTCAAGGGCGAAGGCTACGGCGACCTGTATGTGCGCATCAACATTGATATCCCCACCGACCTCAGCGCGCGCGAACGAGCGCTGTTTAAGGAACTCGCCATCATGCGTGGGCACGATTACGAGAGATAGACCTAACGTTTACTGGCAGTTAGTTGATTGTGTTCGATTTACAGGAAGTGAGAATCACATGATAGCCAAGCGCAGACATACACCGGTTGTCCTCGTTGTGATTGCCCTGGCTGCAACCTCCATCGCCTGCGGCAGCGCCTCTGTTGACAATCTGCAGGATTTGATGAGCAGCACGGATACCAGCGGCACGATAGAGGCTGCGTCGCAAGCGGAAGAACCAGCGGCACAGGATATCGTGGTCCCGGCTATCTCCAATGTGCAGCCAACCCGGATCCCGCAGGACCTGCTGGATGGTATGACCATCGAGGAGCAGGTGTATATAAACCTGTACCAGCGTGCAAACACGGCAGTGGTTAACATTGATGTGAGTGCCGAAGTTGAAAGCATCGGCCTGACTGATGTGGGCACCGGGTCCGGCTTTGTCATCGATCCTGAAGGGTACATCGTCACCAATAACCATGTTGTTGAAGACGCCGATGAAGTCCGCGTGGTCTTCCATGATGGTAATGTGCTGGTCGGTGACGTGATCGGCATTGATGTTTACAGCGACATCGCCATCGTCAAGGTGAACCCGCCGGCATCCTACGAGCTGAATGCCTTGCCGCTGGGTGATTCCGATGCCCTGCTGGTGGGTCAGCGTGTGGCAACGATTGGCAACCCCTTCGGCCTCAGTGGTTCCATGGCGGTTGGGATCGTCAGTGCCCTGGGCCGCACCCTGCCCACGAGCCTGAGCACAGGCGGTTTCAGTAACCCGCTGATCATCCAAACCGATGCTGCGATCAATCCCGGTAATTCCGGCGGCCCACTGCTCAACCTGCAGGGTGAAGTGGTCGGTGTCAACTCTGCCATCAGCACCACCACCGGTGAGAATTCCGGTGTGGGCTTCGCGGTGCCCTCCAACACCGTGCGGCGCGTGGCTGAGCAGATCATTGCAACAGGCAGCGTGGCCTATCCGTATCTTGGTGTGTCTTCCAACAGCGAGGTTTCACTGGCGGAACTGGCCGTCGAATACGATCTGCCCACCACCAACGGCGTTCTCATCGCCGAGGTCCTTGAAGGCGGCTCAGCAGCACGCGCCGGGCTGCGCGGTGGCAGTGAGATCGTGACCTTCCGCGGCCAGCAGCTTGCCATCGGTGGTGATATCATCACGGCCATTGACGGGTTCCCTGTCAACAACTTTGCGGAACTGGTCGGCTACCTCGTCTCGAACACCTCGGTGGACCAGACGGTGACTATCACCGTCATTCGTGAGGGTGAAACGATGGCGTTTGAGGTCACGCTCGACTCACGACCCGAATAGGGCTTCCACCTGTAAGGGTTAGGGGGCGCGTGATGCGCCCCTTTTGATTCACCTTGTCCAGCGTAGGGTGTTCGGTGCTTGGCAATCAACGGGCTGGATGGTACACTGCGCCGCAATGCCCTCATCTCGCCCGAAATCAGGACAGATACCTGTGCCAGAATCAACTACACCATCCCCCCCCACCCGTTTGGGGTATCTGCTGTTAGCCATCCTGCTGATCCTGCTCATGTTCGGCCTGCTGCTCAGTGCGGCAGGTGCGCAGTCCCCCACCTTTGATGAGGGTTTCTACCTGCTGCGTGGCTGGGCGTTCTTCCGCACCGGGGAGTTGATCACGCTGGGGCATCCGCCGCTGGGTCAGTTCCTGACCGGGGCCGGTGTGATGCTGGAACCTGGCCTGCCTGATCCAATAACTCTCGATGGCTGGGAGACGGGCATCTCCGAGCCAATTGCACAGGACTTCATGTGGGGGCATGGCATCAACGTGACGCGGGTCACCTTCCTCGGTCGCTACCCCGTCATGCTGCTGACGCTGCTCCTGGGCGTGTTCGTGTATCGCTGGGCAAAGGACGAATACGGGCCGTGGGCGGGGTTGATGGCCCTGATGCTGACCGCGCTCAGCCCCAATGTGCTGGCTAACGGCAGGCTCGCCACGATGGACATGACGCTGACAGTCTTCTTCGTCGCGACGCTGTACGCATGGACACGCTTTATCGCCCGCCGAAGCTGGCGCTGGCTGGTGATCGGTGGTGTGCTGTTTGGGCTGGCACAGGCCAGCAAGTTCTCGGCTCTGATCCTGATCCCGATCATCGGCATCATGGCACTATGGACATCGCTGCGGCGCAGCCCGCTGACCGTGGATCACGGCCCGGATCGTGTCGTGACTGCCTTTAAAAAACTTGCGGCCCTGCCCGGTGGCCGCCTGTGGACCGGGTTAGCGGCCCCCTTCGTACTGGGTGTGATCGGGATCGGCGCACTTTGGGCCGGGCACCTGTTCATATTCCGCCCCTACCCGCTGGCTGACTATGTCTCGGAGCTGACGCGCTTCTTCGTGCTGGCGGAACGCGGCCACTGGGGCTACCTCGCGGGGATGTTTTCGCAGGAAGGCTGGTGGTATTACCACCCAGCGGCCTACATCATCAAAACCCCGGTGCCAACCCTGATCCTGCTGCTGGCCGCATCGATCAGTGCGCTGGATCGCGGCATGAAACCGCGCGAGTGGATCCCGGTGATGGCATTTGTGATCTACCTCGGCATCTCGATGACTACCTCGCTCAACGTCGGCGTGCGCTACCTGCTGCCCGTCATCCCGTTGGTCTTCGTCTACGTGGCGCGGCTGGCCTCCCAACCATCGCGGACGGGAATCCTGCGCCCGGCGCTTGTTGGTGTGATGCTGGCAATTAACCTCGTTATCATCCTGTGGATTGCGCCGTACTTCCTGCCCTTCATCAACCTCGGCTTTGGCGGCCCCCAGGCCGGGGCACGCTGGCTTGCTGATTCCAACCTCGACTGGGGGCAGGATTTGCCGGGCCTCGCCGTATATATGCAGGAGAACCAGGTCGACGAAGTCTACCTGAGTTACTTTGGCAAGGCCGACCCCGCCTACTATGGCATCAATTATCGACCGCTTCCGGGTTGGCCGCCGCCCTGGCCGGAACCGGAGTTCCACCCCATGAACCCCGAACCCGGCATCTACGCCATCAGCGCCTCGAACCTGATCGGCGTGCTGCTGGATGATTACGACGCCTTTGGCTACTTCCGGGCGCGGGAACCCGTCGCGCAGATCGGTTACAGCATTTACATTTACGAGGTCAGCGCGGCCCAACTGCCCAGTACCGGGCAGTCGTCACCGTGGTTTGCCCAGTGCAGCGTCCCGGCGGTGGTTGAGAACCAGCCCGCCATCGCGGCACGCACCGGCATCGAGGGGCTGACGGATGTCTATTTTGACTGTACCTCCAGCCTCTATCGCCGTTCCGGCCCCGGTTGGATTCTGCTGCCCGGTCGTGAGGAACCCATCGTGGATATCGGACCGGCGGATTACCTCGCCCGCAACCGTGATGGCTCGCTCAAGTACCGCGCCTGGATAGCGGAATCCCCGATCACCCCGCCACCATCAACCCTTATCAGCCCGGATGCGCCTCTGCCGATCTCGTTCTCCGGGGCGCTGGAACTGCTGGGCTACGCATTCGACACTGCCCAGGTTGCGCCCGGTCAGTCCGTCACGGTGACGGTGTGGTGGCGTGTACGTCAGCCCCCCGGCGAACTGGTCTCGGTGTTTGCGCACCTCATCGCCCCCGATGGCTTTGTTCCCCTCACCGCCGATGCACTGGGCGTACCGGTAGAGGCCTGGCAGCCCGGCATGGTCATCGTACAGCAGCATACCTTTGACCTGCCCGAAGGGCTGGTCCCCGGTGACTATCAGATCGCGGTGGGGCTGTACAACCTGACCACCGGCGACCGCTACCCCATCAACCCGACGCAGGATCAGGCGGTGCTTGGTACGGTGCTGGTGGAGTGAGACGGTATGAGAGTGGAACCCCAAAGGCACTCTCTCGTTTTTTTGGGCACCTCATGCTACAGTACAGGCACGCAAAAAAAAACAACATCAACGAGTACGCCATGAGCAGACAACGCGCCATTATCAACCTGATCGTGATCCCTGCGGTGGTCTCCCTGCTGGTGACGCTGCTGGTCCTCAATGTGTGGGGGGGATTCGGCACGCCGGATGAGCAGGTTTTGGTCCTGCCGACCACCGGGCCGACCTCGCAGGGCAGCCAGGCCATCAACCCGCAGGAACTGCCCGTCACAGAACGGGCCGCTGACAGCAGCAGTCCCGCTGATATCGGGGCTGAAGAAAGCACCGGGGAGGAACCGGAACCCGTCGCGTCGGCCACACGCCCTGATGCCAGCGATCCGAACTGCGAGACCCCCATCCATGTGGTTGAATCTGGCGACCTGATCGGACGGTTGGCGGAAGATTACAGCGTCTCACTGGATGACATCATCGCCGCCAACGAGTTGATTGACCCCGAGTTTGACCCTGACTTCATCTTCGTGGGGCAGGAACTGGTGATGCCGGTCTGTGGGCTGGACGCCGTGCAGGCCGGGATCGCAGACGTGACACCGACCGCAACGGAGACGCTGACCCCGACACCGACGCGCATCATCCCCACGGCCATCGCCACGGCGACACCGTCGATCACGGGGAATATTGAGGTCGTCATCGCGCGGGTGCTGTTTGCCGGGGATATCACACAGGAATCGGTGGATATCCTGAATCTCGGTGGCACCGTTGACCTTGAAGGCTGGGTGCTGCGTGACCCCGAAGACGACGAGGAGTTCGAGTTCCCGGCGGTGCGCATCTTCCCCGACGGATTAGTGACGGTATACACCGGGGATGGTGAAAACACCGCATCAGAATTGTACTGGGGCCTCAATGCTGCCACCTGGGAAGGTGGCGATACAGTTCAACTATACGATGCCGACGGCGAACTGCAATCGGAGTTTACGCTGCCCGCGTCTTGATCCTCACACAATACGGGGCGGTGCATCGCCACCGCCCCTTTTCATCATTCAAGGTCATCCACATCAACATCAGTGACCCAGTCGGGCGGGGCTTCGGCTTCTTCCGGCTCGGTGTAAGCCCCTTCGATATCATGCATGATCTGCTTCAGATGATCAGCAATACGCCCCAGCACCATCTTCTCACGACCCTGGACCTTGCTGGCCCAGTATTCCAGTTCATTGATATCCTCGCGCAGGGATTCCGCGTGTGCCATCCAATCGGTTTCCATCGCACTGCCCTTCATCGGTGTTCAAACGGTGTTCTACCTATGATACACTATTTATCCAGTGCATTGTTGCGCCATCATATGACAAGCCCGGTATAATCCCCTCCATGCAGCCTAAAAACACCCGGATCATGATAGGTATACTGGCAGCCGCGCTGGTGATCAGCGCCGCGCTGCTGTTTGTGTTCCGCTCGAACCTGAGCACGTGGGCATTCAACCGCACCGGTGAGGAAGCACCTGCCGGGCAGGCGCGTGCATTGGCCCTGCTTGCCATCGACAACCTGCGCAGGCAGCCCGTCACCGCCCCCGACCTGACCCCGGTCAACTACGCCGAGGTCTGCCCCTTCGGCATCAACACCTTCATTCACAACGAGGTGGAGGAGTGGAAGCGCGAGGAGATTGTGCGGCTGATCAGTGAGGCCGGGTTCTGCTACGTACGCGAGGAATTCCCGTGGGAGGATATCGAGGTCAGTGGTCCCGGTGATTTCATCGACCGCCGCAATGACCCCGACGGCGTCGATGCGTGGGCCAAGTACGATCAGATCGTCGATCTGGTCGATCAATATGACATGGACCTGATCGTGAGACTCAGCAACCCGCCGCAGTGGGCACACCCCGGCGACACCTCCGGGCTGCCCGGCCCGCCCGATAATTTCGCTGACTTTGCCAATTTCGCCGCCGCCGTCGCAGAGCGCTACGCGGGCCGCGTGACGTACTACCAGGTATGGAACGAGCCGAACATCTACCCCGAATGGGGCAGCAACACGGTCGATCCTGACGCCTATACGGACCTGCTGTGCCAGGCGTATCACGCCATCAAGGAGGCCAACCCTGACGCGGTGGTGATCAGCGGGGCACTGGCTCCTACTGCCGAGGTCAGTGGACGGGATTTCAACGACTTCCTGTTCCTTGACCGCATGTATGAGGCCGGGGCCGCTGAGTGCTTCGATGTGCTGGCGGTGCAGGGCTACGGCTTATGGTCCGGCCCTACCGACCACCGTATGCGCCCACTGATCGTCAACTACGCCCGCAACCAGTACATCCGCGACATCATGGTGCGCAACAACGACGCGCATAAGGCGATCTGGATCAGTGAGATGAACTGGAACGTCGCGCCGGAGGATGTCGAGGCACGCTATGGCCGTGTCACACTGGAGCAGCAGGCGCGTTACGCGCCGCTGGCTTACCTGCGAGCCGAGCAGGAATGGCCTTGGATCGGCACCGTCAACTTCTGGTACTTCAAGCGCGCCGACTGGACCTGGCTGGAGAACGGCCAGCCTGAGGCGTACTTCCAGGTGACCGACCCCGATTTCAACCTGATGCCGGTCTACGACTCGCTAAAAAACTACATCACGGATGCGCGGATCATGTACGCCGGATGGCACCATGCCTCACACTGGGCCGTCGATTATGGTGTCGGTTGGGACATCCCTGCAAGTTACCCATTCAGCCGCCGCGCCACCGCCGAGGCCGACCCCGCCACCGTCACCTTTGAAGGCCGCGAGATCACGATCCATATTGAAGGGGCAGACACGCTGGAGACGTCCGGCATCCACTACCGGGTCGATGGTGACGATTGGATCAGCGTCGATGCGGCGGCCCCGGACGGCGCGAACACATGGCGCGGGCGGCGCGGTCAGCACACGCTGGAGATCGAGCCGTTCGGTGAACCAACACTCCTCTCCTACCATGTCATCGACCGCCGGTCGTTTGACTTCCCATTGGTGGAACTGCTGCTCATCGGCGGCGTGATCGGGCTGTATCTGCTGTGGATGCGGGATCGCAACGCCCGCGCCACTGCACAGACGGAGGCGGGGGAATGACGAGGCACAGTCAACCCGGTTGGATCGCGCTCATCCTGATCCTGCTGCTGGCCTTTGCGCTGCGTGCCCTCACCCTTGACGCCCAATCCCTGTGGTACGACGAAGGTAACACTGTCGCGCTGGTCGTGCGCCCGCTGTCCCGCATCATCGCCGGTGCCGCCGCCGATATCCACCCGCCGGGTTATTACATCCTTGAGGCGGGCTGGGTGCGGCTGGCCGGGACCAGTGAATTCAGCCTGCGCTACTTCTCATTGATGGCGGGCCTGATCACCGTGGCCGCTGTGGGTGCGGCTGGCCGCCGGTTATTTGATCAGAATGCCGGGCTGTTCGCTGGGCTGCTGGCCGCCGTCCATCCCCTATTGATCACGTACTCGCAGGAAGCGCGCATGTACGCGCTGGTGGGGGCCTGCGCCGCACTGGGCCTGCTGTTCACCGCCGAGGTACTGACCCTGCCCGGTGAGATGCAGGCAGGCCGCTTTGATCAGCGCCGCGCCGCATGGATCATCGGTGGGTACATCGGGGTGCATGCGCTGGGCATGTACACGCATTACTCCTTCCCGTTTGTCATCGCCGCCGAGTCGCTGTTGTTTCTGCTGTGGCTTGCCCGCCGAAGCAAGCCCATTCACGGCCTGATGGTGTGGATCATGCTTCAGTCTGGCGTATTCGGGCTGTTCCTGCCCCAACTGCGTACCGCATGGCGGCAGGTGTTCGGCTGGCCGCTGCAAATGGAGGCCGCCCCGGCGCTGCGCATCATCGAGACGGTGCTGCTGGGGGTTACCGCCCCGGTCGGTGGTATCGCAGTGTTCGGCTCGATCCTGCTGCTGGTGCTGGCGGTACTGGCGGTCATTGTGCCCATCGGCCCACACCGCTACCTGCGTCATGCTGAGCGAGTTGGGCTGCCGCTGGCCCTGCTGGCCGCTATGACCTTCCTGCTGATCGCCAGTGGAACGATCACCGAGGCTAACTTCAAGTTCCTGCTGCCGCCTGCAGTGGGGCTGTGCATCCTTGTTGGGGCCGGGCTGAGCGTCGTATGGCAGCAAACCCCGGCCAGCACACGCAGCCCGGCACTGGGCACCGTGCTGATCATGCTGGCGATCCCTGTTGGGGCCAGCCTGCAAAACCTGTACACCCACCCCGACTACGCCCGTGACGACTATCGCGGCATCGCCGCCATGATCCGTGAGCAGGCCGGGGATGATGCGGCAGTCGTCCTCAATGCCCCTAACCAGGCCGAGGTGTTTACCTATTACTACCCCGATGGCCCCGGCATCATGCGGCTGCCTGATCCACAGGCCGACGTAACCGAGGCACAGTTGCAAGTGCTGGTCAGTACCTATGACCGCATCTACGGCATGTACTGGGGCGATTGGCTCCCCGACCCCGAGCGCACGGTCGAGCGGCGGCTGGAAGAACTGACCTACCCGGTCGATTCGCGCTGGTTCGGCGACGTGCGCGTCGTGACCTATGCCGTCCCTGCGCCCCCCGCCACCGAGATCGAAACGCCGACCGATGTCACGTTCGGTGAGGTGATCCATCTTGATGGATTCACCCTGGGTGATGCAGACCTGGAGCCGGGGTCAGCGTTGGGTGTGACGTTGTTCTGGCGCATCACCGAGGCGACGGAGGACCGCTACAAGGTCTTCGTGCATCTTTATGATGCAAGTGGCGCTATCATCGCGCAGCATGACGCCGAGCCGGGCAACAACCTCAAACCGACGTGGATATGGGGGCCGGGTGAGCAGATCAGCGACGCCCACGGCCTGCTGATACCGGTCAACTTGCCGCCGGGCACCTACCGGCTGGCGGTTGGTATGTATCCTGCATTTGGTGAGGAAGGGCGGCTGCCTGTGACGACGGGGGAACAGCCCGTTGGGGATGTATTCCCGTTGACGGAGATCGTGATCAGCGGGCCGTAACGAAGCTGTAATCGCGGGTTTTACGGTGAGTCCATCCCACGATCCTTAAAGAAATATCTGTTCTATAGATCACGTGCGCAAACGTGCGCTATGCTAGGGGCCTCAACTCACACTGTGTTATCAAACCCCATCCGGGGTTCTTTATATCTCATTCGGGCACGGCTTGCCGTGCCTGTAGTTGCCCGTATTGTACGGACAGCCGCCATCAGAACCCGAACAGGATGCAATGCTATGGTGATCGGTATGTCAGACCCCCCTTCAATTACACAACCTAATGGCAGCCGCCCGACCTTCAAGGTGGGCGATACCGTTTTCATCGCCGGGGATACCTCCTCATCTGCGTGGCGCGTGGTTGGCGTGACGCGTGGCGGCAGGGTGATGGCCGTCCACAATTCAGCCACCCGCACCTTTGACCCCGATCACCTGTGCGGAGAACCGCCCCGCCTGCCCTTCCTGCGGCCCGGTGACCCTGTCGAGGTGCGCTGGAACATCGATGAGATGCTGGAGTGGCGGCCTGCCATCGTGCTGGATGTGGAACACGACCAAGCCCACTACAACGAACTGACCCGCATCGCGGTGCAGTACGAGGAGTGGCAGGCTCCCGATGGCGAACCGATGATCATGAAGCACCGTGTCGGCAGCGGGGTGCGCTTACGCGAGTAAGGGGGATGATCCGGGGCTTTGGTATTGAAAACACAATAGTGGGTTCAACTGCGTAAGTCCTGATGTTCATAAACTGAATGATGAGAAGAAACGCGCCCGGCTTGTGCCGGGCTTTTAGTCGCGATGCAGGGGATTTGCAGACAGACCCTAATCTTTCATCGCATCGAAGCGAGTAGCAAACAGATCATGGACAAGGGCGGCGTTGGCCTTGCCCTTTGTCTCGCGCATGACCTGCCCGACGAAGAAGCCCATCAGGCCTTCCTTGCCGCCGAGGTAGCCCTGCACCTGCCCCGGGTTCTCCTCGATGATGCGATCCACCATCGCCTCAAGGGTGGCGGTGTCGCTGATCTGGGCAAGGCCCTGCCCCTCGACGATGGTGGCGGGGTCCTGCCCGCTGTCGAGCATCATCTCAAGGACATCTTTAGCGGTGTTATTGTTGATCGTCCCGTCATCGACCATCTTAATCAGCGCGACTAACTGCCCCGGCGTGACCACCACCTCCTCGATATCGAGGCCCCTGGCGTTCATCAGCCCGAACATCTGCGTGGTGATCCAGTTCGCCACGCTGCGCGGATCGCCGCCAGCGGCCAGCGTCGCATCGAAGTAATCGGCCACGGTCTTATCACCGACCAGTACACCCGCCTGATCCTCGGTCAAACCGAATTCCTCGACAAAGCGGGTACGCTTGGCATCGGGGAGTTCGGGCAGCCGTGCGTCGATTTCGGCCACCCACTCGCGGCTGATGCGCAGGATGGGGATATCCGGTTCGGGGAAGTAACGGTAGTCATCGGCGGTTTCCTTGATGCGCTGCGTGCGCGTCTCACCGGTGTTCTCGTTGAAACCCATTGTCTGCTGGATGACCTTGCCGCCGTTCTCGTAAAGCTCGGTCTGACGCGCGATCTCGTAGCGGGTGGCCCGCACCAGTGACCGGATGCTGTTGAGGTTCTTGACCTCGGTGCGCGTGCGCAGTTCATCCGACCCCACCGGGCGCACGGAGATGTTAGCCTCGAAGCGCAGCACGCCCTTGCTCATATCACCGTGGTTGACACCAAGATAAACGAGGATGGCACGCAGCTTGCGGGCATAGGCCTCAACCTCCTCGACGTTGCGCAGGTCCGGCTCGGAGACGATCTCCAGCAGCGGCACGCCCGCCCGGTTGAGGTCCACAAGGCTGTAACTCCCGATGTGAGTCGATTTGCCGGTGTCTTCCTCAATGTGAGCACGTGTAATGCCGATCCGTTTCGTGCCCTCGCTGGTTTCCACGTCAAGATAACCATTGGAGGCCAGCGGATATTCATACTGGCTGATCTGGTAGCCCTTGGGCAGATCGGGGTAGAAGTAGGATTTCCGCGCAAACTGGTTGAACTCGTTGATCGCGCAGTTCAGGGCCAGCCCCACCATGATCCCGTATTCCACCGCATGCTGGTTGACCACGGGCAGCGTGCCGGGCTGGGCGGTACAGACTTCACACACGGCGGTATTGGGGGCGGCGGTGGTCAGTTCCACCACCGGGCATGAGCAAAACATCTTGGAGTTCGTCAGCATCTCTGCGTGGACTTCAAGGCCGATCACGGGTTCATAGGCAGTCATACGCGGCTCTTTCCGGTTACGTCTGGTGTAGTTACGATTCTGCCGCCCGATTATAGCATACGCAACCCGCATCGTCCGGGTGATTTTTTTGTGGGTTCGATGTCAGCGCCCCCTCGGCCCGCGACTGCGGGCATGCGGGTGCGTTAGCACCCGCATCGCGGCTAAACGCCGCGCGAGGGGGCGCACCGACCTGATCGCCGCTTGCGCAGATTCGGCTTTCATGGTGATATAATGAGACTATCGAGCATCACCTATACTTGTGAGGAAAGGGACCCGTGGACTCATTACCTTCCACAAAAAAGATCGCCCTGCTGGGGCTGGCCCTGCTGTTAGCCGTGGCCCTTGTTGCCCCGATGGGAGCCGCCCGCGCTGAAAGCGGCTACCTTGGCATGATCACCGCTGACGTGCTGAACGTACGCAGCGGCCCCGGCCCCGGCCACACCGTGGTCGATACCCTGTACTACGGCGAGGTTGTCGTGCTGATCGCACGCGATTCACGTGCATCATGGCTTCAGGTCGGCCTACCAAATGGCGAGCGCGGCTGGGTCACCAGCTACTACGTCAGCACCTCGATCAACCTGAGCAACCTGCCGATTGCCTCAAGCGCGGCGGCATGGGGCTATATTGATAATGCCAGCTACGTGAACCTGCGTGAAGGCCCCAGCACGTCCTTCGCTGCGATTGGCGTGCTGCCGCAGGGCACCTACATCAGCCTGCTGGGGCGCACCGGGGACCTTGCATGGGTTGAGGTGGCAGCCAATGGGCTGGTGGGCTGGGTCAATTACAACCTGATTACCACCGACTTCAGCATCGGTGCCCTGCCGATTACAGGCACCAACCTCGCTCCGACCTATCCCGGCGTGCCATCCGGCAGCGGTGATCCAGTCGGCACGGTGCCAGGCCTCGAGGTGGGCGGCGGTGGCGTTCCGAGCACCGTGACCACAGGCACGCCAAGCGCCATTGTCACGACACCGCGCCTGAACGTGCGCACCGGCCCCGGTGCGATGTACCCGGCATTTGCTACCATCAGCGGCGGTGATGTGGTCGAGCTGCTGGGGCGTAACGCGGGCAGCTCATGGGCCTACATCCGCATCTATGACGGCTCAACGGGCTGGGTCACGACTTACTACCTCGCGGCCAGCGTCCGGTACAGCACGCTCCCGATCATGCAGTAACCATCTTCTGCCAGAATCCAAAGGGCGATCCAATTGGGTCGCCCTTTGTTGAATCGTGACTACTCAGCCTGATTTTGTACTCAGATTTGCGATCTTGATTGACATTTTGGATTGTGTTCAGGTACAAAACATATGGCGTGAAGATCGTTCGATATCTCAAATTAGGCACAAAAAGTGGCCTGAGTAGTTACGTTGAATCTTAATCGGAATAGTTTCAGATGCAGCCACCGGCTGTTTAACGGGTTTTACAGCGCTTGGGGGTGTTCATGCGGGGGTCCCCTTCCCTGGCATGGCCCTCACCCTGGGTCTATCACCCGCTGGGGTCGTTTTTGCCAGCCTCAAACTCACGCAGTTCGATCTCACGCTGAACCTGATCCAGTGCAGCACGCTCGTTTTCCAGTTCCGGGTGGCCGTCCATGCCCTCATGGATAGCCACCACGCGCTGAAGATAATCGCGGGTACGTTCAAGATTGCCCATCTCATAGCTCACAGTGGCGATGTTAAAGCAGGTGGTGGCCTGCTGCGGCTGATCGCCCAGTGCGTCCCAAATGGTCAGGGCCTTCTCGAAGTAGCCGCGTGCGCGGGCTGGCGATTGCCGCTCCTGGTAAATGACGCCGATATTATTGAGAACCTGCCCCTGCCCGACCCGGTCTTCCAGTTTCGTGGCGAGGATCAGCGATTGCTCCAGCGCATCCAGCGCCTTCTCATATTTGCCATTGACAAGCTGCCATGTCGCGAGGTCAGTCAGCGCGTTGACCTCGCCTTGCGTGTCATCGTTGGCGCGCGCCTCTTTCAGGCGGTCTTCAATTTCGATCAGGTGATTTTCAGCTTGTGACATCACAACTCCCATGCGGGAAATCAGGTTGACAAAGGTGCCCAGTTGACTTTAGCCTGCCTGGTAACACGAATCAAACTGCTGAAATTCGCCAGTGACACACGTGGCTGGTACGATGCATTCCACAGGAGACGACACCATGCCCATCACCGACCCAACTCACCGGCCCACCTATCACGCCGCACCGCCGGAGAACTGGCTCAACGACCCCAACGGCCTGATCGTCTGGCGGGGCAGGCTGCATGTGTTCTATCAGCACAACCCGCATGGCCCGCAGTGGGGCGACATCCACTGGGGGCACTTCAGCACGACGGACCTGATTCACTGGCAGGCGCACCCGGTCGCGCTGATCCCCACACCCGGCAGCCCCGATCAGGATGGCTGCTGGTCCGGGTGCGCCGTCGTACAGGGTGACCGGCCCACCCTGCTCTACAGTGGAAACCGCACCGACCGGCGAACCACCTGCCTCGCGTATGCCGATCAGGGCGACCTTGATCACCTCGATACATGGCACAAGCACCCCGGCAACCCCGTCCACCCGGAAACCGCCGCTGACCACAGTCTGCTGGCCCTGCGTGATCCGTGCGTGTGGCGCGAGGGGGATGAGTGGCGCATGATCCTTGGCGGCGGCATTGAGGGGGTGGGCGGGGTCGTGCTGATGTATCGCTCCGTGGACCTGCTGGCATGGGAGGAGATCGGGCCGCTGTGCATCGGCACGTTGAGCGGGGCGGCCTCTGCGGGGGTGCGCACCCTCTGGGAATGCCCGCATTTCTTCCCCTTTGGCAATGGCTGGGCGCTGATCGTCAGCGTCAACGATCACACCATCAACCTGACCAGCCACAGCGCCATTCTGACCGGCCAGTATGACGGCACGCGCTTCTACCCCGACCGCATCGAACGGCTGGACGGCGGCTCCTGCTTCTATGCGCCGCAGTCCGTGTTGATGCCCGGCGGTGAGCGCGTATTGCTCGGATGGCTGCGCGAGGAATGGCCCGTCGAGAGGCCGCTGCAAACCGGCTACGCGGGCTGTCTCTCGCTGCCGCGTGTGCTGACCCCGAACCCCGTCACCGGCTGGCGGCTGGCGATGCACCCCGCGCTGGATGCCCTGCCCATTGAGGCGCACGATCGGCCCGTGCCAGGACCCGGTGAGGGCGTCCTGATCGCGGATGTGGGGCGACAGGCAAAGGTCTCGATCCGGTTTGACCTGCCGGGGGACAGCGGCTGGATGGCCGTCGAGTTGTATCGCAGTGACGACGGGGAAGAATCAACACGGCTGACCGTGGATCGTGTTGAGGATGTGATGCGTATTGACCGGACCCGCGCCAGCCTCGACCCGACGGTGGACTCGCGTGAAGGCGTCACCCCCCTGCCCGCGATCCCCGGCCCGCTGACGCTGGATATCTGGCTGGATGGATCGGTGATGGCTGCGTCCTGTGCGGGCAGGATGATCACAAGCCGGGTGTATCCCACCCGGCCTGATGCACACTTTATTCAGATTGAGGCCTCCGCAGACGCCGTGATCGAGTCGATCACCACCGCACGGATTGATTCACTTGAGCCGGGCCACAACAGCATCGCCCATCTCTGAGGTCGAAATGGCGTTTTCGCGGTCGAGGTCGGCGGTGCGCAGGCCATCGGCCAATACCTGCTCAACAGCGGCTTCTATGGCGGCGGCTTCATCCGGCATGGCGAGCGACCAGCGCAGCAGCATGGCGGCACTCAGGATAGTGCCCAGCGGGTTGGCGAGGCCCTTGCCTGCGATATCCGGCGCGGAGCCGTGAATCGGCTCATAGAGGCCGGGCTTGCCGTCCTCGCCCAGCGATGCTGACGGGAGCATGCCCAGTGAGCCACCCAGTACCGATGCCTCATCGGTGAGGATATCGCCGAACATATTCGAAGTGACGACCACATCCAGCGAGGCCGGGCCGGTGATCAGCCGCATCGCCATGGAGTCTACAAGCTGGTGTTCCAGTTCAATGCCCGGAAACGCCGAGACAGTTTCCTCCGCCACCTGCCGCCACAGCCGCGAGGATTCAAGCACGTTGGCCTTATCCACAGACGTGACCTTCCCGCCGCGCTGCATCGCCAGCCCACAGGCCAGCCGCACCACGCGCGTCACCTCACTGACGCTGTACTGCATGGTGTCATAGGAGGCGGTTTCGCCCTCAACCTCTTTGGTGCCGCTCTCGCCGAAGTAAATACCCCCCGTCAACTCACGGACAAACAGCACATCCACCCCTTCGAGCCGGTCCAGCTTGAGCGGTGAGGCACCGGCCAGTTCCGGGAAGATTTTCACCGGGCGCAGGTTGGCAAACAGGCCCATCTCTTTCCGCAGTTTCAAAAGGCCCTGTTCGGGGCGTACCGGGGCGGAGGGGTCACTCCACTTCGGCCCACCAACCGCACCCAGCAGCACGGCGTCGGCGGCTTTACAGGCGGCCAACACCTCATCGGTGAGGGCCGTGCCATGGGCGTCGATAGAGCAGCCGCCCACCAGGTGTTCGGTGTAATGGAAAGTGTGTCCGTATTTTTCCGCGACGGCGTCCAGCACCTTGACGGCCTCCGCCACCACCTCAGGCCCGATGCCATCGCCCGGCAGCAGAACCAGGGTTACCTCGGTCATATGCGCTCCTAACGTGTCTCACCAGCGGATCAAGCGATCATGAGGGTACTCACTGACGGGCAAGATAGCGAAAGTCCGAGATCAGTTCTTCCTGCGAGACGCCCGCACCGTATACCCCTGCAAAGTTGCCCTCACGGTCAACGAGGAACAAGGATACCGTATGATTGACCAGGTAGCCCACGTCGCTGCTCTCCTCGACGTCCTCAATGGCATAAAACGCGCCGAACTCAGCCAGCATCTCGTCGAGATAGTCGAGGTCCTCGGTGCGTGCGCCCACGAAATCAGGGTCAAAGTTGGAGACATACGCACCAAGCTGATCCAGTGTGTCACGTTCCACATCAACCGTCACCATGATCAACTGAAATTCGTCAGCATCGTCGCCGATAGCCACCATCGCCTGGCTGACCTTATACAGCATCGCCGGGCAGTAATCGGGGCAGTACGTGTAGCCAAAGTACAACAGCACCACCTGACCCTCGTAATCGCTGAGGGAGAGCGTGCCGTCCTCATCGGTAGCAGGGAGCGTATAATCCGCCACATCGCGAGGCGGCTCCAGCATGGTGGCGGCAAATTCATGCCCACCACACCCGGTCAACGCCAGCGAAAGTATCAGCAGCGCCAGTGCAGGCATCAGCCTGTTTATTGTGTTGATCTTCTTCGTCATTGCTCTGTCCGTTGTCTCTTCGAGCAGAATCAGTCACACCAGTATACTGCACGGCACCGCCCCCCTGCACATGACATCAGCGCCCACGGCGGTTAATCGACCAACTGAAGACCACTGTCCTATGCTATACTCAAGGTGACCCATCGATCCTATCCACACAAGGTCAAGAGTAAAGATGAGCGCACAACAAACCACCATCACCACCCGCGATAATGTCGAACTGTTTGCCACGATCTGGATGCCCGAAGGCACGCCTAAAGCGATGATCGCGCTGTCACACGGGGGCGGCGAGCACATCGACCGCTACCATTACGTCGCAGCCAAACTCAACGCCGCTGGCTATGGCGTCGTGATGGCTGACCTGCGCGGCCACGGGCGCAGCCCCGGCAAGCGTGGGCACATTGACTCATGGCAGGGCTATCAGAACGACCTGTACGCCATGCTGGAGACCGCCCGCGCACAGGCCCCCGCTGTGCCGCTGTTCCTCGGTGGGCATTCGCTGGGTGGCCTTAATGCGCTCAGCATCGCCGTCACCAACCCTGAGGGCGTGCGTGGCGTGTTCGTCAGCGGGCCGTATCTCGTTAATGCCATTGACATGCCCGGCATCCTGATCACGGCTTCAAAGGTGCTGTCAGTCATCGCGCCCGGCCTCCAGTTCTCGAACCAGATCCCGGTCGAAAACGTCTCGCGTGACGAGGCCATTGTCGCCGCATACGACACCGATCAGTACGTGCATGATCGCGTCAGTGCCCGTGCCGCCAGTGAAATCCTCAATGCCCAGCAAGCCGCGTTTGCCGCTGCACCGAACCTGACACTCCCGCTGTTCGTTCAACACGGCACCGCCGATAAACTGGCCGAACCGGGTGGCAGCAGGCAGTTCTACGAGGCGGCAGGCTCCACGGACAAGCAGCGCATCGAATACGACGGACTGTACCATGAGATTTATAACGAACCCGAAAAAGACGAGGTCCTCGCGGCCTTGATTAGCTGGCTGGATACCCATATTTAACGTGCGGAAGCTGTTCCCTTCCGCACAGGGAGGAAATCACTGATGCCCACTCATAACCTTGCCCGCACCGTTGCCCGTGATGCGGCCCGCATGGCGGGCCAACTCTGTATGCTGATCCGGGGCGAAATGCTCCGTAACCGATCCTTTATGGAGAAAGCGGGAAATGAACCCGTCACGATTGCCGACTATGGATCACAGGCCGTCATCCTGAATTACATCAACCAACGCTTCCCCGATGACGGCACCATGGCCGAGGAACGTGCTGCCGAGTTTGAACGGCTGGCGACCAATCAGCAGAAGCACCAGATTGTGCATTATGTCAGTGAGATACTGGGTAAGAAGATGGTCTCCATTCAGGATCTCAGCCGCATGATGGATATTGGCGCGGGCGGCGACCCGCGCCGCATGTGGATGGTGGACCCCATCGATGGCACAAAGGGCTTCCTGCGGGGCGATCAATTTGCCATCGCGGTTGCTTTGCTGGTCGATGGTGCCCCAATGGTGGGGGCGCTGGCCTGCCCTGTCATGGCCTACAACCCTGAGAAACCCGACCAAACCGACGGCATCGTGATGGTGACGGCTCGTGGTGAAGCGGCCATTGCCGAACCACTGCGCGGCGGCCACTCACGCCCGGTGCGCGTTTCCTCGATCCGGGATATGGCACAGGTTCGCGTGGTGGAAAGCGTTGAATCCGGCCACACTGACCATGAGTTCCATGAAACCGTGATGGGCATCGCAGGCATCCGGGGTGAAAAGGTGCGCATCGACAGCCAGGCCAAGTACGTAGCAGTGGCTGATGGCCGCGCTGAGGTCTACATCCGCCACTCCGGTGGGGAGGACTATCGTGAACGCTCATGGGATCATGCTGCGGGCGCACTGATCGTGCAGCAGGCCGGGGGTAAAGTCACCGACCTGAACGGCAGCCCGCTCGATTTCTCGACCGGGGAGCGCATGCTCAACAATACCGGCATCCTTGCCACCAACAGCGCCGCCGTCCATGACGCCGTGTTGCAGGCTATTCAGAAAGCCAACGGGTAATGGGTAACAGGGGGCTTTGCCTTTGACAGGTTGAATCAAAAAACGCCGGAAACTTCCCGGCGTTTTTGGCTTTTTAGCCATGAGGCTATGCGACTCCATCCCGTTTACGCAGGGCGGCCATCACCGGGCGGCTGCGCCACCACAGCCACACCGTCTGCGCAGTGAACCCCAGCAGGAAGCCCATCGCTACGACATAGAGGCCGGGGAAGCGTCCCCAGGTCACTCCAATCGCGGCAACGACCGCGATCACGGCGAACCACACGGCCACGGCCTCGCTGATAGGGCGGGTCTGGCGCTGGCTGACCAGCGCCCCCTGGTACCAGCTAATCAGCACGGTCAGGCCAGATACCAGCCCCGCGATGATCAACGCCCGTTTTGCCATGTTCGCCAACTGCGGGGTCAGACCCGACAGGCCCTGGAACCAAAGATCGGCTAATGGCGTCAGCGCGATCAGCGCCGTGAGGGCCATCAGCACGGTGAACAGGATGATGGTGAAGCGCCGCAGCACCGGCAGGGAACCCTCCTCGTCCAGCAGCGCCACCGCAACCTCATTGAATGCGACACCACTTGCCCGCAGCAGGAATGATATCCCGGCAAACACCGGCCACACCGCCAGCGATTCGAGCGGCAGCGGCATGCGGCTCATTGCCGCGCTGCCCACCGGTAGAAAAAATAACTGGATGAGAGAGGTCAGTGCCAGCGGGATATAGAACAGAATGAAGGTCCTCAGGTCAAGCACAGGTGTAACCGGCTCGGCCTCAGCCAGCGGGCCGCGCACCACCGAGCGCACACGTAGACCCGCATACGCAGCCTCCACCAGCACGCCAAAACTCAACGCCAGTGACCCTGCGATCACGCCCGGTTCCGGTGCAAGATGATAGCCCAGCACCAGGATGCTGAAGGTGGCGATCAACCGCAGGCCCGTGCCAAAGCCCACCGCACGCGAGTATCCGAAACGGATCAGCACGCCCTGCTGAAAGCGCCGATAGGCAATCGCCCATGACCACGGCAGCATCAGCAGCAGCCCAATGCGCCCCGGCTCAATGATCTGGGGCGGCGGCTGCATCAACCCGACGATCAGCAGGTCGTAGAGTGGGGTCAGCGCCAGCAGCAGGTGGATGACGGTCAGGGTAACGCCTGCCCACATCATAAAGCGTTTGATCAGGTCGTAGGAAAGGCGGTCCTTGCTGAGGGCGGTCGATGCCGCCAGCAGCATAATGATCGGTGCTTCGATGATCAGGGCCAGCGCATAGACGATGCCGCCATAAGCCGCAAGATTGACCTCCGGGTTGGGCAGGCGGGCCAGCACTGCGCCGATGGCGGGCTGCTCCATCGCCATGAGAAGCCAACTGGCGGCCAACGGCCACCAGCTTGTAAACGTACGCCGGAGCGTGACTTCCGGCGTGGTGCGGGGGGTTGTTTCAGCCATCAAAAAGGGGTTGCTCACCATGTTATTTAGCGAATAGTCGCCAGAGTGTAGCAGGGTCTCCCCCTCCTGGCGATAGAAACCCTATTCTGACTCGGGGAATGGGATATTGTGATAAAGCTCGACAGGGTTACCTGGTGGATCGCGATAGTGGGCGGTGCGCAGCCTACAAGTTTGGCGGTTATGGCGGGGTAAGGTACAACTGGCAGCAGGTAACACACATGGAGGAATCCGCATCATGAGCAGATCAAACTACGGGCTTAAGGCCCTTGACGCGATGTTTGAACAGGCCGCCGGGGAAGACCGCCCGGCCTTTATGCCCTTCTACCCCATTGGCTTCCCAACCCTTGAGGACTCAAAAACCGTGATCCGGGAACTGGCCGCGCTGGGTGTCGATGCGTTTGAGATCGGTGTGCCGTTCAGCGACCCGCTGGCTGACGGCCCCACGATCCAGGCTGCGACGCAGGTCGCGTTGAAGAACGGCATCACACCGCGTATCGTCATCGAGGCGGTGCGGGAGCTTCGCACCGAGGGCATCGACCAGCCGGTGATGCTGTTCAGTTACCTGAATCCGCTGCTCAACTACGGGGTGGAAAAGCTCATCGCCGACGCCGTGCAGGCCGGGATCGATGGGTTTATTATCCCCGACCTGCCCCCCGATGAAGCGGAGATGTTCGCCGCACCATGCGCCGATGCCGGGCTGGCGCTGATCTTCTTCCTCGCCCCCACCAGCAACCCGGCCCGCATCCAACTGGTTGGGGAAAATACGCGGGGATTTATCTATGTCGTCTCGATCACGGGGGTCACCGGCGCTCGCAGGGAACTCCCCGCCGACCTGCTGGATTTCCTCGGCCAACTCAGGGAAGATGTGACGCAGCCGCTGGTGCTGGGCTTCGGCATCAGCGAGCCGGAACACGTCGCCAGCGTGCGCGGATCGGTGGAAGGGTTCATCGTCGGCAGCGCGTTTGTCCGTGCCGCTGAGGAAGGCGGCATCGAGGCAGTGAAGGCGCTGGCGATGAAACTGAAACCGCAAGGTGCCTGACACCTGTGCAACTATGTTAAGATCGGATGAAAAGCCGTGGCGTTTTGCACAAAGGGGTTGACATCCCCTGCGAAGCATGATAAGGTTTTGCGCGTGTAAGGTGGATCAAAAAAATGACTATGAACCCATTAGCTGCACCTGCGGCTAAACCGCACAACCTGATTATCGTCATTATCGAACTTCTTGTCGTCCTTATTATTGGCAAGAAGACAATGTCGGTTGGGTGGGTTTAGCGCAGACGCGCAATGAAAACAGGCAGACGCCTCCCCGACCGGGAGGCGTTTTTTGTTAGGGTTCGTGTTCAAGGCGAAGGATAACACATGATGGGTACAGCTACACTGTTCTGGATGATGACGACAGCCGCCGTGATGGCAATGATGACTGCACGCCGTGCCTTGCTGAACCGCGCCCATGCCACATGCCCGGCACCGTCTCGCAGCGGGCACCATGCGGGGGCAAATAGCCATCGTCCTGATCGCCCTGCCTTGAACCACATACCATCAGATTGGAATTAACAGACCCCTGCGAACCGTCACAGGGGGCTTGTTTTTCATTGGTCTTATCGAGGAGTGAAAAATGTTCGGGAATCGTGTCGTTGCTGTCTTGACGACAGCATAATACAAACACCAACCAGGCAAAATGGGAAGCAGTGCCTGCCCGCCGGGGCTATGCGCTGCATCTGAAGTAACCGGACCGTCGAACTAGCAAGCAATTAAGAGGAGAAAAGCCTGATGGCTAAAAAAGGTGCAGAAGCTCTGTGGGAAGCCGTGGTCAACGAGGGTGTTGAGGTCGTGTTTGGATACCCCGGCGGCGCGATCCTGCCTGCGTATGACGCGATGCTGAACTACCCCATCCGTCACGTCCTCGTCCGCCATGAACAAGGCGCTGCCCACATGGCAGATGGATACGCCCGCGCCAGTGGCAAGGTCGGCGTGGCGATGGCGACCTCCGGCCCCGGTGCCACCAACCTGGTGACCGGCATCGCCACCGCGATGATGGACTCCATCCCGATGGTATGCATCACCGGGCAGGTTGGCAGCAGCGCCATTGGCAGTGATGCCTTCCAGGAAACCGATGTGACCGGCGTCACCCTGCCGGTGACCAAGCATAACTACCTCGTCACCAGTGCTGACGAGATCGGCCCGACCATTAAAGAAGCCTTCTATATCGCACGGTCTGGCCGCCCCGGGCCGGTACTGGTCGATATCACCAAAGACGCCCAGAACGGCGAGACCGACTGGGAATGGACCGCTGAACCCGTCCGCCTGCCCGGCTATCGCCCGGACCTGCGCGCGCTGCCCGAAGAATATGAGCGTGCCGTTGAACTGATCAACCACGCCCAGCGCCCCGTTATCCTCGCTGGGCACGGCATCATGATGTCCGGTGCCATGACTGTCGTCCAGCAATTCATCGAAAAGACGAACATCCCCGCCGCCATGACTCTGCTCGGCCTGGGGGGCATCCCGGCCAACCATCCACTCAACCTCGGCATGATGGGCATGCATGGTGAGGCGTGGGTCAACACCGCCATCCAGGAAGCCGACCTGCTGCTCGCATTCGGTATGCGCTTTGATGACCGCGTGACCGGCAACCTTAAGACCTATGCGCGGAACGCACGCAAGATTCACATCGATATCGACCCCGCCGAGATCAACAAGATCGTCCCGGTGGATGTGGGCATCGTTGGTGACCTGCGCCAGACACTTGAGGAGATGGTCCCGCATGTCAACGAGGGCGACCGCGACGCATGGCTGGCGCATATCGATGAACTCAAGGGCGATTCCGCCGTGCGTGATATCCAGCGCCTGCCCGATAACAACCACCTGTATGCCGCCCATGTCATCAATGACCTGTGGCATCTGACCGCCGGTGATGCCATCATCGCCACCGACGTCGGCCAGCACCAGATGTGGGAGGCGCAGTACTACCGCCATAACCTGCCCCACACGCTGATCACCTCCGGCGGCCTCGGCACGATGGGCTTCGGCCTGCCTGCCGGGATCGGGGCCAAGTTCGGCCAGCCTGACAAGGAAGTGTGGGTCATCGCCGGTGATGGCGGCTTCCAGATGACAGCATCAGAGCTTTCAACCTGTGCGCAGGAAGGTATCAAGGTCAACATCGCTATCATCAACAACGGCTATCTCGGCATGGTACGCCAGTGGCAGGAATTCTTCTATGACAAGCGTTACGCAGCCACCCCGATGCACAGCCCGGATTTCGTCAAGCTGGCCGATGCCCATGGCCTGCTGGGGCTGCGCTGCACCAGCCGCGCCGATGTCGAAGCGGTTGTTCAGCAAGCGCGGGAGCATGATGGTACGGTTGTGGTCGAATTCCAGGTTGAGCAGGAAGACGCCGTCTACCCGATGGTGCCTGCCGGTGCCGACCTCGACGCCATGATCCGCCGCCCGGTTGGCGAAAACCCGATGGTGGAAACCGCCGACGACTAAGCATGATGGCAACCGGGGTGACGACCTCACCCCCACCTGACTATCAGACACTACAGCCAATTAAGGATTGAACAATGACTGTGAAACCCCAGACCTTCATGGTGTACGTGGAAGACAAACCCGGCGTGCTGAATCGTGTCGCATCGCTGTTCCGCCGCCGCGCCTTCAACATTGAATCACTGACGGTGGGCCATACTGAAAAGCCCGGCGTCTCCCGCATGACCATCGTCACCGAGGCCAATGACGCCACCGCCCTCCGCATTGAGGCCAACCTGTACAAGCTGGTCAATGTGCTGCGCGTTGAAAACGTCACCGATGCCCCGGCCTTCATCACCGGCCTGGCGCTGATCAAGGTCAAGGCCAGCGCGGATACCCGCTCGGAACTGCTGCAACTGGCAACCGATGTCTACAATGGCCGCGTCGTTGACCTGGGCAACGAATCCTTGATCGTTGAGGTTACCGGCACCGAGGACAAGATCAATAACGTGATCGAAGTCTTCTCACCGTTTGGCATCATCGAGATGGCCCGCACCGGCGCAGTTGCCATGCAGCGCGGGGCTAACGCCCCCAGCCTGGACCCCGAGTTCGTCTCGGCAACGGTCCCGGTCTATGACGGCATCGCCGCACGATAAGGGTTATACAGGCCGCAGGGGCACGGAAACCCGTGCCCCTGCACGGCCTGTGAGACCAGCCGTTTTTCGCACATCATAATCAATGGGAACAAGAGCAAGATGACAGCAACAGTGTATTACGACAAAGATGCAGACCTCAGCCTCATCACCTCGAAGAAGGTCGCCGTGATCGGCTATGGATCGCAGGGGCACGCCCACTCGCTCAACCTCAGGGAAAGCGGCGTGGACGTGTGCGTCGGCCTGCGTGAGGGCAGCAAGAACTGGAAGAAAGCCGAAGCAGCCGGGCTGGCAGTCAAAGAGACGGGTGAGGCCGCTGCATGGGCCGATGTGATCATGATGCTGGTCCCGGATACTGCTGCTCCGGCGGTTTACGAGAACAGCATCGCGCCGAACCTGGGCGCCGGAAAGACCCTGATGTTCGCACACGGATTCAACATCCGGTACGAGACCATCATGCCGCCGGAAGATGTCGATGTCTCGATGGTCGCACCCAAAGCCCCCGGGCACCGTGTCCGTGAGACCTACGCCGAAGGCGGTGGTGTCCCAGCCCTGATCGCCGTTCACCAGGACGCCAGCGGTCAGGCCGAAGCACAGGCCCTCGCCTATGCCGCCGGTATCGGAAGCGGGCGCGCGGGCGTCCTGCGGACCACCTTCGCCGAGGAGACTGAAACCGACCTCTTTGGTGAGCAGGTCGTGTTGTGCGGCGGCGTTTCGTCGCTGGTCAAGGCGGCCTTCGAGACGCTGGTCAAGAACGGTTACCAGCCGGAGATCGCGTACTTCGAATGTATGCACGAACTCAAACTGATCGTGGACCTGATGTACCGGGGTGGCCTCAACTACATGCGCTACTCCGTCAGCGATACCGCCGAGTTTGGTGATTACGTCAGCGGCCCGCGCGTCATCACCGAGGAAACGCAGGGCGAGATGCAGGCCGTCCTTGATGAGATCAAAGACGGCACCTTTGCCGACCGCTGGATCACCGAGAACCAGACTGGCCGCAAGGAATTTACCGACCTGCGCGCCCGCGATCAGCAGCACCTGATCGAGGAAGTCGGCGCGGACCTGCGCGATATGATGAGCTTCCTGGACCCGGTCCGAATTAAGCCGGGTGAATAACCCCCCTTACTGAGAGAGATGAGGAGTAACGAGAGATGACAGCCGAGAACAACCCGAATTACGTGCGCATTTTCGATACCACCCTGCGCGATGGCGAGCAGTCACCGGGCGCAACCATGACCTCCAAGGAAAAACTTGAGGTGGCCCGTATGCTTGCTCGGCTAGGCGTGGACGTGATGGAAGCGGGCTTCCCGGCTGCCTCTCCCGATGACTTCGAGGCCGTTCGGCGTATTGCCAGCGAGGTGGGCCACATGGAACGCCCCGGCGGTGCGCCGCCCCCCATCATCACCGGGCTGGCGCGTGCCACCTCCGGTGATATTGATGCCGCGTGGGGGGCCGTACGGGATGCGGCGCACCCCCGCATTCACACCTTTTTGGCAACCTCACCGATCCACATGAAGTACAAGCTGCGCATGGACCCTGAAGAAGTGGTCGAGCGCGTGGTGGAGATGGTCGGTTACGCCAGCAGCCTGTGCGATGATGTCGAATTCAGCCCGGAGGATGCCGGGCGCAGCGACCCGGAGTTCCTGTACGTGGTGCTGGGTGAGGCCATCAAGGCCGGGGCCACCACCCTCAACATCCCCGATACGGTCGGCTATACCATGCCGGAGGAATTCGGCGGGCTGATCCGGGGCATCATGGCAAACACGCCCGGCGTCGAGAACGTGATCGTCTCCGTCCACTGCCACAATGACCTCGGGCTGGCAACGGCCAACACGCTGGCGGGCATCGCCAACGGCGCACGGCAGGTCGAAGTGACGATCAACGGCATCGGTGAGCGGGCCGGGAACACCTCGCTGGAGGAAGTGGTGATGGCCCTCAGGACGCGCACCCCGGTCTTCGGGCTGGATACCGGCATCGACACCACCCAGATCATGCGGGCCAGCCGCATGGTCAGCAACTACACCGGCATGTCCGTCCAGCCCAACAAGGCCATCGTCGGCGCGAACGCCTTCGCTCATGAGGCAGGTATCCACCAGGACGGTATGCTCAAGCATGAGGCCACCTACGAGATTATGCGCCCTGAGGATGTGGGCCTGAACCGCTCCAAGCTGGTGTTGGGTAAACATTCAGGCCGCCACGCCCTGCGTGAGCGCCTCAAGGAACTGGGCTACACCCTGAATGATGATGAGGTCAGGAAGGTTTTCGAGCGGTTCAAGGAACTGGCCGATAAGAAGAAAACCATCACCGATGCCGACCTCGAAGCGCTGATGGCTGATGAAATCTACCAGCCGCGTGAAATCTACGCGCTGGACGACCTGCAGGTCGCTTCTGGCACGATGGGCCTGCCCACCGCCACCGTCCGCCTGATCGGCCCCGATGGCAAGGTTTACATCCGGGCCTGTGTGGGCACGGGTCCGGTTCACGCCGCCTACACTGCCATCGATTCCATTGTCGGCCTGCCGGTGACACTCATTGAGTTCAGCGTCAACGCGGTAACAGAAGGCATCGACGCGCTTGGTGAAGTGACCGTCCGCATTGAGCAGGTCGATTCCACCAATGGCATCGTGAACCCGCAGTCCGAAACCCCTATCATACGTACCTTCGGTGGGCACGGTGCCCATACCGATATCATCGTTGCCAGTGCCAAGGCCTATCTCGCCGCGCTGAACAAGATGCTGGTCGCGATGGGCTATGACGGGGAACAGCCGGAGGTTGCTGCTGAAATCGGGGCCAGCTCGAAATAAGGGCAGTTGAACAAGCACGCAGGCGGCTCACCTGAACCGGGCCGCCCCTTTGATAACGAAACGCCTGGATCAACGGGAAGAACAGCAAACCATGACACCACGCACTCTGTTTGAAAAAATCTGGGATGATCATGTCGTTGTACAAGAGGCCAACTCACCGGCAGTCCTGTACATCGACCTGCACCTCATCCATGAGGTTACCTCACCGCAGGCGTTTACCGTCCTGCGTGAGCGCGGTCTCACGGTCCGCCGCCCGGACCGTACCGTCGCCACGATGGATCACTCGACGCCGACCACGTCCTTCGATATTCCGATGGTCGATATGCTGGCGGCAGCCCAGCTTGAGCAGCTCGAACGCAACTGCACCGATTTCGGTATCACGCTGCACAAACTGGGCACCGATCACCAGGGCATCGTGCATGTCATCGGCCCGGAACTGGGCCTGACCCAGCCCGGCATGACCATCGTCTGTGGGGACAGCCACACCAGCACACACGGCGCATTTGGCGCGCTGGGCTTCGGCATCGGCACCAGTGAAGTCGGGCACGTCCTCGCGACGCAAACCCTGCTCCAGACCAGGCCCAGGACTTACGCCGTTAACGTTAACGGCACGCTCAGGCCGGGCGTCTCTGCCAAGGATATCATCCTTGCGCTGATCGCGAAGATCGGCACGGGCGGCGGTACCGGGCACGTCTTCGAGTACCGTGGCAGCGCCATTGAGGCCCTCAGCATGGAAGGCCGCATGACGATCTGCAATATGTCAATTGAGGGTGGCGCGCGCGCCGGTATGGTCGCACCGGACGATACGACCTTTGAGTACGTCCACGGTCGGCAGTTTGCACCAAAGGGGGCCGACTGGGACCGTATGCTCGCCTACTGGCGCGGCTTGCCCACCGATGAGGGCGCAGCCTTCGACAAGCGCATCGACATTGACGCTGACGCGCTCGAACCGATGATCACCTACGGCACCAACCCCGGCATGGGCATCCCCATCACCGGCAACGTGCCCGACCCGTCAAAGCTCGCCGATAGTTCTGACCGCGCGAACCTGGAAAAGTCGCTGGCCTATATGGACCTCCAGCCGGGTCAGCCGCTGCTGGGCAAGGAGGTAGACGTGGTCTTCCTCGGTTCCTGCACCAATTCGCGCATCTCGGACCTGCGCCTTGCGGCGGGCCTGCTCAAGGGCCGCAAGGTCGCTGACGGCGTCCGTATGATGGTGGTGCCGGGGTCCAGGCAGGTTAAGAACCAGGCTGAGGCCGAGGGCCTCGACCGCATCTTCAAGGAGGCCGGGGCTGAATGGCGCGAAGCGGGCTGCTCGATGTGTATCGCCATGAACGGCGATCAACTCGCACCGGGTGAATACGCGGTCAGCACCAGCAATCGCAACTTCGAGGGGCGGCAGGGCAAGGGCGGACGCACCTTCCTCGTCTCACCGCTCACGGCAGCGGCCACCGCCATCAATGGGCAGATCACGGATGTGCGCACCATGATGGGCGATGTCGTCTCAGTGTGAGGCCGCCTGCATTACACAACTGAATTTTGGAGGAGAACCAGAGATGGCCCAATTCACCACCCTGACCGGGACGATGGTCCCGCTGCCCGTAGATAACATTGATACGGACCAGATCATCCCCGCACGCTTCCTGAAAGTCACCGATAAGGACGGCCTCGGCAAAGTTGCCTTCTGTGACTGGCGCTACGAGGGCACAGTCGAGAACGTCGCCGCGGCTGACGACGCGACACCGCGTGTTGACTTCGTCATCAACGATCCTGCCTATGCCGGGGCCGCCATCCTCGTTGCCGGGCATAACTTCGGCAGTGGGTCCTCGCGTGAGCATGCGCCTTGGTCGCTGATGGGTTACGGCTTCAGGGCCGTGATCGCCCGCTCGTTTGCCGATATCTTCCGCAACAACGCGCTCAAGAACGGCCTGCTGCCCATCATCGTCGATGACGCCACCCACAAGAACCTGCTCGACCTGATCGAGGAGGCACCAAATGCCGAGATTACCATCAGCCTGCCGGATCAGACCGTCACGCTGCCGGATGACTCCACATTTGAATTCCCTATTGATGGGTTTTCCAGGAAGTGTCTGCTGGAAGGAATCGACCAGCTTGGCTATCTCATGTCCTTCACCGATCAGGTTACAGCATACGAGGAGGCTCATCATGTCGCGTCATCTTAGCGGCGAAAACGTTGTTGAAGTTTACGACACCACCCTGCGTGACGGTACCCAGCGCGAAGGCATTTCGCTCTCCGCCGAGGACAAGGTGCGCATCGCCCAGCGACTCGATTCGTTTGGCGTGACTTACATTGAAGGCGGCTGGCCCGGCTCGAACCCCAAGGACGTTGAGTTCTTCATGCGGGCCCGTGAAATGGCGTGGGAACACGCGCTGATCACGGCCTTCGGCTCGACCTGCCGCGTCGGTTCTGACCCCGCCAGTGACCCCAACGTCAAGGCCCTGCTTGATTCCGACGCCCCGGTCTGTACCGTCGTCGGCAAGACGTGGACGCTGCATGTCTATGACGTGCTGCGTACCGACCTTGACGAGAACCTGCGTATCATTGAGGAGAGCATGCGCTACCTGAAGGAACAGGGCCGCCGCGTCATCTACGATGCTGAACACTTCTTCGATGGCTACAAGGCCGACCCCGAATACGCCGCCAGGACACTTCAGGCCGCCATCAACGGCGGTGCGGAGCGCGTCGTGCTGTGTGATACCAACGGTGGCTCGCTGCCGTGGGAAATCGAGGACATCGTCCGCGATGTGATCGCGAAGATCGACAACCACCCAACCGGCATCCATGCCCACAATGACGGCGAACTGGGTGTTGCGAATTCACTGGCCGCTGTCCGTGCCGGTGTGACGCACGTACAGGGGACCATTAACGGCTACGGCGAGCGCTGCGGTAACGCCAACCTGTGCAGCATCGTGGCAGACCTTGAACTCAAGATGGGCCGTGACTGCCTGCCTGAAGGCAACCTCACCGAGCTGTACGACCTCTCCCATTTCGTCGCCGAGGTTGCCAACATTAACCCCGATGAACACGCTGCCTATGTTGGCCGCAGCGCCTTTGCCCACAAGGGCGGTATCCATGTGGCCGCCATCCGCCGCAACGTCGATTCCTACCAGCACATCGATCCTGAAGGGGTCGGTAACGAGATGCGCGTGGTGGTCAGCGAGCTTTCAGGTCGCGGCAACCTGATGAGCAAGGCCGAGGAATTCGGCTTTGACGTGGAAAGCGGCACCGAGGTGACCGGCGTCCTCAACGAGATCAAACAGCTTGAGGCGCAGGGCTTCTCCTTCGAGGCCGCCGAAGCCTCGGTTGCGATGATGCTCAAGCGGCAGACCCCCGGCTACTCCGCCCCCTTTGAACTGGTTGATTACACCGTGTATGTCGAGCAGCGTTCCGGGCGTGGCATGGTCACCGAGGCCACCGTCAAGGTACGTGTTAAGGGCGAGGTGTATCACACCGCTGCCGAGGGCAACGGCCCCGTCGATGCGCTGTACCGGGCGCTTGACAAGGCCCTTGCACCGATCTTTCCAGCCTTTGATCGCTTCCAGCTCACCGACTACAAGGTGCGTATTCTCGACAGCGACAGTGCAACCGGTGCCCGTGTCCGCGTGCTGATCGACACCGCCAACGACACCGAACGCTGGAGTACCGTCGGCGCATCCACCAACATCATCGAGGCGTCATGGCGTGCGCTCGCCGACAGCATCGAGTACGGTCTGCTCCTCCACGATAAGGAGATCGCCCCCGCTGAGTTCCGCGCGGCGGCTGGTGCGAGCAAGTAACTACGACCTGGGGCTTTGCCCCCGCACATCCTCCTGTGTTCAGCCTACGGCGTCACGGTGGGTGCCTCCGTGGGGGCAGTGGTGGCAGTCGGAGTGGCGGCGGCAGGCGTCGCGGTATCCGCCGGGGTCGCAGTCGGCGCATTGGTGGGCGTCGGCGTGGGCGTGGGGTTCTGGATATTGAACGTCACGCGTGCCTCGGCGATGTGCGGTGGATTGGCGTTGTCATAGGCCAGCAGACGCAGCGTAATCGGCCCATCGGGCAGATCACGCGCATCCAGTTGAGCCAGCACGTTATTCTCGATGCTGGTTGAGGTACGGCCCTGGAACATTACCCAGTCGCCGGGGCTATCGCCAATGCCATACTCCACCGTGTAATGCGAGAAGTTAGGCACAAAGGCACTGCCGAAAATGGTGATAATTTCCTGCTGGGTGGAACCAGCCCCCGGCTCATTGATCGCGACGTTGGGCACCGGGGTATCCGGCCCGCATTCGTCAGTGGGAGCCTCATTGATGATGTTTTCAGATGTGAGGCCACGTTCAGCGGCCCATGACTGCCCGCTCGTGCTGCTGAGCAGCCAGTTACGCGAGGCTTCCGCCACGTCAATAAGCTGGCTGGGGTTAGGCAGTACGAGGAACGGGCGCTCCTCCACGTAGCCGGGGCAGTAGTCATTGGCAATCAGCCCTGTGAACTGATCGACCGGGTAGGTGCGATACAGCCCTTCTTCTTCCGGGCTGGGCGGCGGCTGGTTGATGGCAAACCACCCCGTCGATACGTCGGAAAACTCGTTGCAATAAGCCGATGCCGGGCTGGTGCCATCGTCAGCACACACCGTTTGCAGAAAGACCGAGGTTGGCCGCTCGAACTCCTGCGGCGGATACCAGCCGGAAGACCCTTCGATCACGCCACGCCAGATCGGCCCGGCACCGGAGACACCCGTCACATTGATCATGGGGCTGTTGTCAGTATTACCGACCCACACGCCCACTGCGATCTCGCTGGTAAAACCCATCGTCCAGTTATCGCGGAAATCATTGGTGGTGCCCGTCTTGGCCGCCGCCTGGAAGGGTGGGTTCAGGATGCTGTTTTCGCCAAAGGCCGGGATGCGGGCATTGTAATCGGACATAATATCCGCAAGCAGGTAAGCGTGCGCCTCATCAATCACCTGCTCGCCCTGCGGGACTTCATACGGGTAGCCCTCAATGACCTGCCCATTCTGCTCAATACGCTCGATAGCGTACAGCGGATGATACTGCCCCTGGTTGGCGAGGGTCGCGAAGGCGTTGACCCACTCGATCAGGTAGACCTCGCCCGCCCCCAGCGTCAGTGAGAGGCCATACTGGTTCGGGTTGCTGGAGTCGCCCAGCGATGTGATGCCCAGCGTGTTGAGCGTTTCCAGCAGCGCGGGCACGCCGACATAATCCATCGTCAGCACTGCCGGGATGTTGTAGGAGTTTGCCAATGAATAGCGGGCCGTCTGCGGGCCGTGATAGCGTCCATCATAGTTGACCGGTTCATAGACGCCAAAGCCGGGGATCGGGTACTCAATCGGCACATCCCAGAGTACGGTTTCCGGCGTCCAGCCCTGCTCAAAGGCGGTGAGGTACGTAAACGGCTTGATCGAGGAGCCGGGCTGCTGCGGAGTCAGCGCGATGTTGACCTGCCCATCAATGGCCTCATTGTCAAAATCGGCGCTGCCAACCATGGCAAGGATGGCCCCTGTATCGATATCCACCACCATCACTGACGCATTGTTAACATTACGGTCGGTCAGGCCCGCCAGCACCTCGGTGACCTGCTGCTGGGCGAGGTCCTGCATACGCGGATCAAGCGTGGTGTACACGTCAAAGCCGGAGGTGTAAATCGAGGGGCCAATGGCCGAGTCGGCCTCAAGCTGCTGCTGGATGTAAACCACCCAGTGCGGATAGCTGGCATTCAACTGAACGGGCTGGAAGACCTGTGTGCGCAGGGCTTGCGTCTGTGTGGCTTCCGCAGTGATGGTCTCCGGGTACACACACGGCAAGTCCAGGCCGGAATCCCCGGTAGCGATACAGCCCGCCTCCAGCATCAGGCCCAGTACCTGATCGAGGCGTCCGTTCGGCTCGGTGATGGCTTCCCGGTTATTGACCGGGTCCCACACGGCGGGGGCTTGCGGTATCCCGGCGAGGAAGGCCGCCTCTGAAAGGGTCAGGTCTGAAGCCGATTTATCGAAGTATGTGCGCGCCGCCGCCTCGATCCCGTAGGACAGGTTCGAGTAGTAAATCTGGTTGAGATACAGATCAAGGATTTCCTCTTTGGTGAAGCGGCGGTTCAGTTCTGCCGCGAGGAAAATCTCGATGAGTTTACGACGGTAACTGCGCTCAGCCGCGAGGTCATCGGGCAGCAGCAACTGCCGGGTGACCTGCTGCGTGATGGTGCTGGCCCCCGATACCACCGCCCCCTCGCGGTAATTCTGCACCACGGCGCGAATGATGGCCGGGATGCTGAAGCCGGGGTTGGTGAAGTAATCGCGCTCCTCGGTCGCCACGGTTGCCACGATGATCCACGGTGAGACGTCCTCCAGCGTGACGGTATCACGCAGGCCGCCATCCGGGTCGTTGATCTGGTACAGGATGTTGCCTTCGCGGTCACGGATGCGCGTCGTCTCGAACTGGAGCGAGCGCTCTTGCAGGTCATCGATACTGTTGATATCCGCAAAGACAGGCTGGGTCACCTGCACATAGAACACCGAGACTGCGCCCGCGCCGATCACACCCAGCACCAGCGCCGCCACGATACCCAGCGCCAGCATCCGCGTTATACAGCCGATATTGAACCTGACCTTGCGGCGCGATTTCTTCGGTTTGGCAGGCTGAGGTGGCCGTCCCATCGATGCCGCCGGAGCGGCAGGTGGCGGCGGAGTGGCCGGGGGAGTCGCCGGTGCCGGTGGGG
>CAYMGV010000008.1:0-56873 GCA_964390105.1 uncultured Anaerolineae bacterium
ACTAGATTTACGGTTTCCTGATGAAACTGTAGAAAACCACTCTTATAGCACTGCGGATATACAAACCGACCGAGCCGGAGATTTTTCACTGGGCGATACAGTATTCCATGTAACGGTAGCACCTCAACTCCCGTTATTCTCAAAATGTTTGCGAAATTTAAAATCCGGATATCGTCCCTATATTCTGGTACCTAGCTATCGCGAGGTCGGTACCAGGCAGCTGGCAGAACAAGAAGCTCCTGGTCAAATTACCATCGTTACTATCGAGACATTTGTTTCACAAAACATTGAGGAAATGGCACATTTCTCTGGTGGTAAGATTCATACGGGTTTGCGAGCCTTACTATCTCGATACAATGAGCGTGTTGATCAGGTAGAGATCGATAAATCGATGATGATCGAGATTCCCATTCATCTGAAATGAATCTCTAAGATACCAAAATAGATATCCTGAATCACTTGGGGAATTGTGATTCCGTTTGCAGTGAGATAGCGCCTGGAATTGGGTTCCAGTTAACGTGTTCGTTAACTAAAGAGTTCAAGATATTCTCTGCAATCCATGTTATTGCAGGAACGCAAACAGCATCACCGAAACCTGTTAACGCTTGAACCTCGGCAACATCAATCGGATATGTATCGGGCACACCCTGTAAGCATGCATACTCTCGCGGGGTCATGCTTCTCATTTTGACTTGTCCCTTGCCCTCGACTTTATCCATTTTTGAGCAGAGAGCAGGGGCAGATTACGCATAAACCCAGAAATTCGTTCGAAATAGGTGAAGTCTGGGTCAGACTACAGACCCCATCCTATTTATTCGGGTTCCGCGATTGGTGTTGATGTTCCCTATGGTGGCGTTCTGAACAGATACATTATCGTCTCCTGCTGCTGCCGGTAGTTCGAGCGTAAACCCGGGCCGGTCTCGGCTTCTGACCGATGTCTTATGTTCATCATAACTCACTTTCCGTGAGTGTCTACCAAATGGATAAAGTCGAGTGGAAGTCAACCACCCTGTTACGTTTTCAAGTAATATCAAAGGTGGGGCTACCCCTCGTTTTGCTTGTGCCGCAAGTATTGAAACAAATCCCCAAAACGCGCTTGAATGTGTGCCGTGTATACCATTTCGATTTCCTGCTAATGATAAATCAGTACACGGAAATGAACTGGTTGCTAATGTAGCGGGGGGGATGCTATCTGGATCAAGATCGAACACATTCTCGGTTGAATAAGGATGGACATCATCGGGAAAGGCGTGTCGATACATCTCTTGTTTTTCCGGCGAAAAATCGTTTGCGAACACGATTTGCCAGCCCGCATTTTCGAGACCTAATCTAACCAACCCAATACCAGCAAAATACTCGACAGCAGTCAACGGTAGTATGTTCTGATTTCGTTGTCCCATTGAACAGTTCCATATCACTTACTTATTTTGGTGTACTATCAAATTGTAGCAGGTAACAGCTTCACAGGTAGTCTCTCAGAAAAAGCAGCGCCCCGCGATGCGGGGCGCTGTAACGTCCGACATCGGCTTACTTGGCGTAATCGACGGCGCGGGTCTCACGGATAACAGTGACCTTGATCTGGCCGGGGTACTGCATCGATTCCTCGATCTTCTTGGCGATGTCCTTGCTCAGGCGGATGGCGGACATATCATCGATGTCGTCGGGTTTGACGATGATACGGACCTCACGACCGGCCTGAAGCGCGTAGGACTGGTTAACGCCGTCGAAGGAGTTGGCGATACCTTCCAGTGTGCGGACGCGCTTGAGGTAGTTCTCAAGGCTCTCACGGCGGGCACCCGGACGCGCGCCGCTGATGGCGTCGGCAGCCTCAACGATGATGGCCTCAACCGAATCCTGCGGGGCTTCGTGATGATGGGACTCAATGCAGTTGACCACCACCTCGGGCACCCCGTAGCGGCGGCAGAACTCACCACCCAGTGCGGCATGGGTCCCTTCGAACTCATGGTCCATGGCCTTGCCGATGTCATGCAGCAAACCGCCAGCCTTGGCGATCTCGACATTGGCACCGAGTTCGGCGGCCAATACACCGGCCAGTCGTGCCGACTCGATGGCGTGGGCAAGCTGTTCCTGCCCGTAGCTGGTACGGAACTTGAGCCGCCCCAGCATCTTGAGGATTTCCTTGTGCAGCCCGCTGACCCCGGCATCGTAGGCTGCGCGTTCACCTTCATCACGGATGATGCGCTCAACTTCCTTTCGGGAATCGTTGATGACCTTCTCGATACGGGTGGGATGGATGCGCCCATCCTTAACCAGTTCCTGCAAAGCGCGGCGGGCCACCTCGCGGCGGACGGGATCAAAGCTGCTGATAGTGACGGCCTCGGGCGTGTCATCGACAACGACATCAACACCTGCGGCCTGCTCAAAGGCGCGGATGTTACGACCATTACGGCCAATGATGCGGCCCTTCATCTCGTCATTGGGCAGCGTCACCACCGAGATGGTGACATCCGCGACGTAATCAGAGGCCACACGCTGGATCGCCATGGCGATCAGTTCGCGGGCACGGTCGTCGGCCTCAGCGTTGATCTCGTCCTCCACTTCACGGTAGCGGCGTGCCATATCACTGCGTGCTTCCTCATCGACCATCTCCAGCAGATGCTCGCGGGCTTCATCGCGGGTCATCTCGGCCACACGCTCCAGTTCAGCCAAACGATCAGCCTTCATCTTATCGACCTCGGACCGCTGGCGGTCAAGCGAACTCTGACGCTTGTTGAGGCGTTGCTCACGCTCGTCCATCTTCTCAAACCGCTGGTCGAGCTGCTCACGGCGGCGGTCGAGGCGGTCTTCTTCGGCGCGGATCGCCTCGCGACGGCGGGTCGAGTCGGTCTCAAACTCCTCACGTTCAGCCGTCAGTTCCTCGCGAGTGTGGCGGATGAGTTCCTGCACTTCAACATCGGTGGCTGCGCGCAGATTCTGCGCCTCGTTCTCAGCGTTACGGATGATGCGATTGCCACGCTGCTGGTTCATCAGGTTGATGATGAAGGCAGTGGCACCCGCACCAACGGCAAGGGCCGCGCTGATGGCGATGATGAATACAAAGGGTGCTAGGGTCATGTTGTTTTAGTTCCTCCTGGCTCACTGGTGGGTGGACCGGGTATGTGGTAGGAGGGACGGGGGGTCCCGCAGGGTCTTCTCAGGTTTCCTGTTGGATTTCCGCCCAGAGCCGGTCAACGGTGTCACGCACAATGTCATAAGAAAAGCCACGGCGCATCAGGAAGTCACCGACTTTCTTTCTGAAAGTCATCGGGTCGGCATCCTGGTAGCGCCGGGCACGCCGGGAAGCGGCTCGATAAGCCGCATCATCTTCATCCAATTCTTCAAGGGCAAGCTCGATGATCCCGTCTGCAATACCCTTCTGGCGCAGTTCATAGCGCAGGGCACGTTCCCCACGCGGTTTGAACTGGTCGCGGTTTTGCAGCCAGAACCGTGCGAAGTCCTCGTCATTGAGCAGGCCAGCCTCCGTCAGCCGGTCGATGACCTGCTCAATGGCAATCTCGTCGATTCCCTTATTTTTCAGGTTATCGCGGACTTCCTTCGTGCTGCGCGGGCGATAGCTGAGGTAGTTCAGCGCACGATCATGCGCTATCTCGATCTCATCAAGGGCCTTCAGCCGTTCGATGTCCTCATCGGTGAGATGCTGCCCGCGTTTCAGCTTGATGGCTTCGATCATAGCGAGGCCAAACGCAAACTCGCCGTCAATAAACACATTGACGCGTTCCTTGTTGCGTTGCTGCGCGACCAGTGCAGTGATCTGCCCTGCCATAACCTGCTTACCGTCTCTTGTTCTTGTCTATTAAATAGCGAAAAGCAGCCGTAAGCACACGGCTGCCCACCTGTGAGCCATTTTCTATTTCAGCAGTTCACACTGCCCCGCTGGGGCCACAGTGAATGGAGTATCTGCTCCAGTCACCCGGCAGCAGCCGGGCAACTGCGCTATCTGTTCAGCACATGGGCTGGCCTCAACCTTTGAGGTCAGCGGCCTTGTTACTCATCCTCGGCTTCGTTGTACACAGGCAGCGGCGGCAGGCCATAAGCCTCACGCACCGCCTGATCAATGGCGACGAGGAAATCCGTGTTTTCCTTCAGGAAGGTCTTGGAGTTTTCACGCCCCTGCCCAAGGAGTTCATCATTGTAACGATAGAAGGCGCCGCGTTTTTCGATAATACCGAGTTCAGTGCCAATGTCGAGCAGATCGCCTTCATAGCTGATCCCCTCGCCATACATGATGTCGAACTCCGCTTCACGGAAGGGGGCTGCCACCTTATTCTTAGTGACGCGCACCCGCGTGCGATTACCGAGTACTTCGCCCTGTACTTTAATGGCCTGGATGCGCCGGACATCGAGCCGGATGCTGGAATAGAATTTGAGGGCACGTCCGCCGCTCGTCGTTTCCGGGCTGCCAAACATCACACCGACCTTCTCACGAAGCTGGTTGGTGAAGATCATGATGGCGTTGCTCTGTTTGATGGCACCGGAGAGCTTGCGGAGTGCCTGGCTCATAAGGCGAGCTTGCAAACCAACGTGGCTGTCACCCATTTCCCCTTCAATCTCGGCACGGGGCACCAGCGCAGCAACCGAGTCCAGGACGATGATATCGACAGCACCGGAACGTACCAGCGCCTCCGCGATTTCAAGGGCCTGTTCACCGGTATCCGGCTGGCTGATATACAGGTTATTAATATCTACCCCGATCTGAGCAGAATAGCGCGGATCAAGCGCGTGTTCCATATCAATGAACGCGCAGATACCGCCCTGCTGCTGAGCCTCGGAAATCATGTGCAGACACAGCGTTGTTTTACCGGAAGATTCAGGACCATAGATTTCTGTGACACGGCCACGCGGAACCCCGCCGACGCCCAGCGCGATATCCAGCGACAGACAGCCAGTTGGTATGACCTCAATGTTCATGTTTTGCGCTTCGCCCAGGCGCATGATTGCACCATCGCCAAAGCGCTTTGTCAGGTCTTTCAGGGTTTTGTCAAGAGATGCCAAGCGACCGTCATCAGTCATCTACAATACTCTCCCACCTAAAATGTATTACTCTAAAAACAGTACAAGCGTTCGCTTCTGAATGAAGATAGTTTACAGCAAGGGGTATAATTGCGCAATAATGTAGTGGGGGTACGAAACTGCCGAATGGGGTGTATCCTGCGTGCCCAAAATGTGTTATGTTCTTGTAGACATTCCGGGTACAACCCCACATAATTAATGATGATCCACATCTTCGGAATCGGGTGATGTGGTTTCCACCATGTGGAATTCAACTTCTGAAAGGCACCAGCTATGGGCATCCCTGGCACCAGGCGTGTTGATATATTTGAAAAAGCATCAGGCGGGCACACACGCGCCCGTGAGGCCCAGCAAATGGGCATCTACCCCTACTTCATCCCGTTTGATGAGGCTGAGGGCACTATCTTCCTGTATGAAGGCCGCGAGGTCATCATGCTGGGGTCCAATAACTACCTTGGTATGACCACCCACCCCAAGGTGCGTGAGGCCGCCGCAAAGGCTGCGACTGACCACGGCACAAGTTGTACCGGGTCGCGCTTCATGAACGGCACACTGACCATGCACCTTGAGCTTGAACATCGCCTTGCCAAGCTGGTAGGCAAGGAAAAAGCGCTGGTTTTCAGCACCGGGTACCAGACCAATCTCGGGGTGGTCTCGGCGCTGGTGGGCCGTGGTGATGTGATCGTGCTCGACAAGGAAGCCCATGCCTGTATCGTCGATGGCGCGCTGCTGGCCTTTGGTGAACTCAAGCGCTTCAAGCACAATGATCCTGAAGACCTCAGCCGTGTCCTCTCCCGCATTGATCCCGGAACCGGCGTCATGGTTGCCGTTGATGGCGTGTACAGTATGGGTGGGGATATCGCGGCGCTGCCTGAAATCCATGAGGTGTGTCAGAAGCACGGCGCGCGCCTGATGGTTGATGATGCGCACAGTGTCGGGGTGCTGGCTAATGGTCGCGGCACCGCCGCCCACTGGAACATGACGGATAAGGTCGATCTGATCACGGGCACATTCAGCAAGTCGTTCGCATCAATCGGCGGCTTTGTGGCCGGTGATGAAGCCGTGATGCATTACGTTCAGCACAACGCCCGTTCGCTGATCTTCAGCGCCAGCCTACCTGCCCCCAACACCGCTACGGTGTTGGCCGTCCTTGATATCCTTGAGGAGCAGACGGACCTCGTGCAGAACCTGTGGGATAACACCAAACACATGGCCGAAGGGCTGCGTTCGCTGGGCTTCAACATCGGGGCCAGCCAGACCCCGGTCATCCCTGTGATCATTGGTGATGACGTGCGCACGGTGATGTTCTGGCGGGCGCTGTTCGATGCGGGTGTGTACACCAACCCGGTCGTTCCCCCGGCAACGCCGCCCAACCAGTCGCTGCTGCGCACCAGCTACATGGCGACCCACACATTTGATCAGCTCGACCGTGCCCTTGAAATCTTTGAGAAGGTCGGGAAGCGGGTTGGTATTATCTAGCGGGCCTGTTTTGGAGATAGTGGGGTTCTGTTGCAGAAAATGGGGCATGAGATAAGCTGGGCAGGCAATCATTCCCGCAACCGGGAATCCAGCCGCTGGGGGGGTCCTGGCTCCTCGCTTCTCTCTCAGTTTTTGTAACAGAACCGCTTTTACAGCTCTTCGATGATATCCCGTTTACCGCTGAACAGCCGCTGAAGTGGCTTCCGCTTCTCCTGCTGTTTCACCGCGATATGCGCAGAATCCTTCAGTGGGGTGACCTGGTTACCGCCCTCACCAAATCGGCTGTACAGCCATGTCCAAACAAACAGGTCAGCCTCGGTGCGGTCGGGGAAGTGTTCCAGTGCAGCGCTCTGCTCAATGATCTGCACGGCAGGCGTATAGATCATGTCATACCATGAGGTGACGGCGTTCTCGTAGGTGCAGGGTTCACCATCGATGCGGGTCAACACGTCCTGGTACCATGCGATCTGTGCCAACAGTTCGTTATATTTGCCGGGCACCGTAAATGCAATTTCCTGTTCCGGGCGTAGTTGGTCGAGGTGAGTCTGCCCCAGGAAGTGCGCATACTCCTCACGTATCAGCAGTTCATCCAAATCCGCATGAGCGCTTAGCCCGGTCGGCGTGGTGAACTCCCACACATGCGCCTGGATAGTCAGTGCGCCGGTCTGTCGTGCTGCCGAAACACGGTGATTGCCATCCATCACAAAGTAAGCATCGCCGACCTTGAACAACTCAACAGGGGGCACTTCACCGCTGCCCGCCGCCGCGCTGACCCGTATCCAGCGGTCGCGCATCTGTGGGTTACGAGGGTTAAACGACGCCGTGAAGTCGCGGTAGCGTCCCACGCTGCCGCGAATCTGGTCGAGGTCAACCTCCTGGATACCTCTATAGTTGCGCTGGGCCAGCCTCAGCCTTTGCTTGACTTCCTCAAAAGGCAGCAGGTCAGCCGAATGGCTAAATGGCAGCGCTGACACCACCGATTCCACGAAAGCCTGGCGTTGGGCGCGTTCCCAATCACGCGAGGCCTCCATTTTCGAATGCATATCAGGCATGGTGTCGTCCCCCTTTCTGCCGAGATCATCCCACTGTAACATAAGGCAGGGTCACGGTGAACCCGCGACCCTGCCACTGCGTACCTGTTTCACCCACGTCCTGGTCGCGCGCGTTATTTCCCGGCGATGAACGCCTCGGTGCGGTTACGGGCATCGTCATCATGATACTGCACCGGCGGCGATTTCATGAAATAGCTGCTCGGCCCTTCGAGCGTGCCGCTCAGGCCCCGGTCCAGCCCGATCTTGGCGCAGCGCACGGCATCGATGGTGACACCGGCGGAGTTGGGGCTGTCCCACACCTCCAGCTTGAGTTCGATATTCAGCGGCACATCACCGAAGGTCTTGCCTTCCATGCGGATGTAGGCCCACTTGCGGTCAGTCAGCCACGGCACGTAGTCACTCGGGCCGATGTAGACGTTATCAGGGTTGATGCTCTCATCAAGCTGAGAGACAACCGCTGCCGTCTTGCTGATCTTCTTGCTTTCCAGCCGTTCGCGCTCCAGCATGTTGTAGAAATCCATATTGCCGCCCACGTTGAGCTGGCTGGTACGCTCAAGCTGGACGCCGCGATCCTCGAACAAGCGAGTCAATACACGGTGGACGATGGTAGCACCCACCTGGCTCTTGATGTCGTCGCCGATGACCGGCAGGCCGCGCTCAATGAAACGCTTCTGCCAATACGCCTCACGGGCGATGAACACCGGGATGCAGTTGACGAAGGCACAGCCCGCGTTGAGAATCTGCTCCACATACCATTTGGTGGCCTGCTCACTGCCAACGGGCAGGAAGTTGATCACAACATCGGTGCCGGTGTCCTTCAAAATCTGCGTGATGTCGTCGGTTTTGCCCGGGGCCTTCTCGATCTTTTGCTTGAGATACTTACCGAGTCCGTCGTGCGTCATGCCGCGAGACACCGGCACGTCCAGCTTGGGGACCTTGGCAAACTGCACGGTGTTGTTCTGCCCGCTGAAGATCGCTTTTGAGAGGTCCTTACCGACTTTGTCTTTATCGATGTCAAACGCGGCGCTGAACTCGATATCACTGATGTGATACCCACCCAGGTTCACATGCATCAGGCCGGGGATCAGGTCCCCGTCTTTTGCCTCTTTGTAATATTCAACACCCTGTACAAGCGAAGAAGCGCAGTTACCCACGCCGATAATTGCCACACGTACTTTATCTGACACTGAGTCCTCCACGAAAGTAGCGGGAGCCGCGCCCCCGGAAAAGTAATGGATGTGATCTGAGGGGATTGTATCTCGCGGGCTGGCAGATGGGGAATCCGGTCAGGAAATCCATTCCCGTGCAAAAGGGTCCCAGTCACGATGACGGTAGGTGCGTTTGCATTCACGGCACACCACACCCGATTCGATCTGCCGCGTTTCACGCCAGCGCCAGCGCACCGTCACCAGGTGATGCTTACAGGTGGGGCGATGGCACACGGGGCAAATAATACCATCGGGCAGCCCGGTATCACCAAAGCGGCGATATTCGTTGGGATTGCTGTTACAGATGTGACAGGTGTAGATGGCCATATACCATTCTCCGCGTGAGGCAAGCCCCCCATATATAACCTATATCGATGGGATGTTCCACCCACAACAATCACGCCCTGCCAGCCCGGTGTCATACCCATATCGTGATCTCTGTTACTTGTAGGGAGTATGTGAGTGTTTTAGTCTAAATAAGACAACTTGGACAAATCGGGCCGGAATATCAATTATGGATCCTGCCAGGCCCGTGAAATGGATAGAATGCTATGTTAGAAATTACTCGTCAGGCTGATTATGCGCTACGTGCTACGCTTGAAGTGGCCCGGCTGGAAGAAGGTGCACGTATCGCAACGGCAGAGGTTGCCACGCGCCAGGATATTCCGCTGCCGTTCCTCGCTAAGATCGTGTCTCAGTTGGTCGTTCGCGGCATTCTGGATGCGACGCGCGGTGCAGGCGGTGGTATCAGCCTTGCCCGTGAAGCGAAGGACATCACCATGCTGGAGGTTGTAGAAGCGATTGACGGCCCCATTGCGCTGAACCGCTGCACCCGCGACGGCACCACCTGCCAGTTCTCACCGATTTGCCCGGTGTGCGAGGTGTTTGTCGATATGCAGACGCTGCTGGTCGAGCGCATGGAATCGATCACCTTTGACCAGTTGATCGAGCGGCAGGGTGAGCTGATCACCGAAGTCGGCTAACCTGCCGGCTTAACCGTTTCCAGCGCCTGCCCCCTGCGGATCAGGTAATGGTCAAAGTCGCGCGCTACCACGGCATCCGGGAAGACGGCAGCCGCCTCCTCAAGGATGTCGCCCTCACGGTTACGTCGTGAGAGGTGCGTCAGTATAAGGTTCTGCACGCCCGCCTCAATTGCGGTTTCGGCTGCGAGGCGGGCGGTCATGTGCCCAAACCGAGCGGCCATCTCCGCTTCTGTGTGGAGATAGGTCGCTTCGCATACCACGGCATCGGCATCCCGCAGGGGGCGCAGCAGCCCTTGCCCATCACCCACATCCCCGGTGATGCACAGCTTGGCACCCGGTATCGGCGTGCCTAACACGTCACCCGGCTCAACGACACGGCCATCGGCCAGCGTGACGCTTTTCCCCAGCACAAGGTTACGGCGTTCCGGCCCTTGTGGTACGCCAAGGGCCTCGGCTCGGTCATTGAGGAAGGGCCGCCGCTCGCGCTCCTGAAAGGTATAGCCGTAGCAGCCCGGCCCACGATGCCGCACACGGAAGGCTTTCACCGTCATCTCGTCCGTCTCGATGATGACGCCCGGTTTTTTGATGGGGCGCAGCGTCACCTTGACTGGTGGCTCATTGCCACGCAGCACGACCCCGAACAACAATGCATCGACCCGTTCCAGCGTGGCCGGGCCACCCCAGATTTCGATTTCTTCCATCGCCTCCCAGCGGGCCAGCGTTGAGATCAGACCGCCCAACCCCAGGATGTGATCGAGATGACCATGTGTCAGCAGGATGGTGTTCAACCGGCGGAATCCGATCCCGCTTCGCAGGATTTGCCGCTGGGTGCCTTCCCCGCAATCCACGAGAAAACGCCGATCTTTATGCAGGACAATCTGCGCACTGAGGCCGCGCCGGATCGATGGGGCGCTGGCAGAAGTGCCCAGAAACAGGAGTTCAAACACAGGGAGTCCTTCTGGTAGGTCGGGGGGTCCCCCGATGTGACGATTCAAGTTGGCAGGTTACTGCTGATAATACGCGGTCAGCTTGGCGTCGTCCAGAATATGCCCACGCATCATACGGATCAGCGCCCGGTGCGTGACGGAACCATTCAGGTTGAACGGCCTTGCCAGTGCAAACAGCCGGAACACAATGCGCCGGTCAGCGTCCTCCTCAGCGGGGCACGGGCCGCTATAGCCCACACTGCCGGTATCCGCCACCACCTGCCGCCCGCCCCACGGCAGCGTCTCCTCCCGTGGGATACCGCTCGTCAACCGGGACAAGCTGGGCGGGATGCCATATAGTACCCAGTGTGACCATATCCCGGTAACACTGGCCGGGTTGTATGACAGCATCAGGTAGACAGCAGTACGCGCTGGCTCACCGTGCCATGTCAGCGGTGGTGAGATGTTCTCGCCACAGCACGTATATGACTCTGGTAACAGGTCCCCATCCCGGAAGGCGGGGCTGGTCAGTTCTAGCGGCATTCGGTGGTTCCCCCTCTATCAAAAACTCAACCACAGATGACAACAAAGCAGGCGCTGCTGCGCCTGCCCCTTATCACAATGGTTAAGAGGGGCTGGCGCAGCAGCGCGTTGTACTGACTATAACGCGCGGCCCCTCGCTTCGATACGGCTATCCCGCCTGGAACCAGCGCATCTCCAGCCACTTGATCAGGTGCTTGGCGACCGGGTGCGTGAGCCGTGCTGATGCTTCAAACCGCTGCGGCGAGAAGGCATACAGGCGCACATAATGAGGACGCAGCACAAAGATCAGGTAGTCATCTTCCCAGCGGCGGCTCGACCACAAGAACGCCACACCAGCCTCTCGCTGCATGAGTTCAAGCCAGCGGCGGCGATCATACTTGCTCAGGCTGGGCATGTGGAAACGCTGCGCCAGCATGTGGTTAAGCGTGAAGGTTGCCTCAAAGGTGTCCTGATCACCGTAGATGTCAAACGTCAGCATTGCGCCGGCATCCTGGCTGGTCAGCATCGCGGTAGCACGCCCGGCTGGGCGTGCATCCTGTGGCGAGCGTGCCAGCGAGGTCATCAGCGGCGCGTTGGCAAAGCGCCGGGCCAGCTCGTCATTGAGGTCAATCTCACCCCGCAGGAACTGCTTAATGGTTAGCGGTGCCTGATCGATCTTGATACTGCGTCGAAGTGACCCGGTACCGCTCAGGTCCCGCAGCAGCCGTTGACGGTCCTGCTGTGAGATGCGCGCATGGGTCGCCAGGGCCGCCGGGTTCAGCCGCCCGGTACCGGGCGGGAGACCCTCACTACCGCTGCCACTGCGGCGCGGCATCTTGCCCACTGCAGGCGTATCGCCGGGGTCAATCTCACTATTCATAGAATGTCCATTCCTTCGACGCCAATCGTAATCATTCTGCTGGCTCTTCCCGATTCACTATAGCACGCGCCGCCGATTTACGGCAAGTAACCAACGGGTCAAATCAGGGTTTGTCCTACCCTGTTTCGGCTATAATACGTGACAATACATGTCACATCCCTGTGGGATACTGGAGGCAGGTGTTATATCAGCACACACCCTGTTATCGTATCGTGGTAACATAAAAATCGGTTTGATGGTAAACTAGAATTGGTATTCAAAGAGGAGACGACATACATGTTTCAACAAGTATCAATTATCGGCAACCTGGGCCGTGATCCTGAGATGCGTTACCTGCCGTCCGGGCAGGCTGTGACCGATTTCTCGGTGGCGGTCAACCGCCGCTGGACGAACCGTGACGGCCAGCCGGGCGAGGAGACCGTGTGGTTCCGTGTCTCAGCCTTTGGCCGCCAGGGCGAAGTTGCTGCGCAGTACCTCAAGAAAGGCCGGCAGGTCTTTGTACAGGGCCGCATCAAAGAACCGCGCATCTGGACGGACCGCGACGGCAATCCGCGTGCCTCGCTGGAGTTGGTCGCGACGGATATCCAGTTCCTCGGTGGCCGTGACGATGCCGCGAGTTCAGGCGACTACAGCGGTGGCAGCAGCGCCCCCGACTTCCCGCAGGATGAAGAGGATCTGCCCTTCTAAGGGCTATCTCTGCCAGATCAGGGGCGGCCTGCAGGCCGCCCTTTTTTCACCCTTCAGTGAGAAAGTACACTTATGGACAACCTTGAAGCGATCACCGATGCGATCCGGGAAGAGTTTGAGGCTCGCAACTCCGCGCGTGACGACGCCCTGCGCCGTTCGCGCAACCTGATCCGGCACTGTGGCAACACCATCCGCGCCATTCACCGCCACCAGTGGCAGCAGGCTGACGCTGGGCTTGCGACGGTACGCGAGGCAGTAGTCGAAATGATTGAAGGGGTAGCCGATTACCCCGACCTGTACCATGCTGGCTTCACGCAGGATGCTCTCAAGGAGTATGTCGAGGCTTTTTCGATATACGCGCTGGTGCGCGGTGAAACGCTGCCCACACCTGAGGACCTTGACGTCCCCGGTTCGACCTACCTCAATGGGCTGGCGGAGGCAGCCAGTGAACTGCGCCGCCACATCCTTGATATCATCCGCAAAACGCACAGCGACAAGGTCGAAACGTATCTTGATGCCATGGATACCATCTATGACAGCCTCATGACCTTTGACTTCCCTGACGGCGTGACAGGGGGGCTGCGCCGCCGTGTGGATCAACTGCGAGGTGTGCTGGAACGTACGCGCGGCGATGTATCGAGCAGCCTGCGCCAGCACCAGCTCCGACAGGCGCTGACCAACCTTGAACAGGAGTTGAGTAAGACGTCCGGCACAAGGTAGCCGCTCAGTCCTGGTATCCGGAATATGGTACTATTGACTTAGTTAGTACGGCAATAATTAGCTAATCGCCAAAGTATAATACTGATGATTGAATCAGACTCAACCAACCTTGCCAGTCTATCCGTACACACTGAGACGGATGGGCTTCCTGCCACCCAACGCATTGCTATTGAACACACCCCCTTCTTTATTGGGCGTTCTGCTGAATGTGATCTGCGGCTGGATTTCGATGCCATATCGCGCACCCACGCCCGCATTGAGCGCACGAAATACGGCCTCTATACCATCGAGGATATGAGCCGTAACGGCACGCTGCGCAACGGGGAAACTGTCACCGGTAAACCCATGCTTCTTAACGCAGGTGATGAGCTGGTATTCGGCGGTGTTGTAATCGCCGTGTTTCACGATCCAAATTCAACCACCGCCACCAACCGGAAAGCTGCCGGGATCGGGCCGATCCTGGTTGACTCCACCCGGCGCGAGGTGCTGGTTAACCGTGAGGTCGTTGCGTTCAGCCGGTTGCAGTTCCACATCCTTGAACTGCTGTTCAGGAACGCCAACACAGTTGTCTCGCGAAACGAGATCGCAGAGTATGTGTGGGCCAATGAGGACCGCGAAACCATCACCGACGATATGATCCACGTCTCCATTCATCGTCTGCGCCAGCGATTAAAAAAGTACGAGGCAGACAAGCACATCGCAACCCGCAAAGGGTTCGGGTATATGTACCTTACCCGGCTCGAAGATACCTAACCTCTGCCTGCTTTGGGCACACATCTGAAAGGTCCTCATGATGAGAAGCCCGGTAACGATCCATGAGATTGATGCACGCAGCCGTGCTGATCGCAACCGTTTCATCAACATGCCATTTGACCTCTACCGCGATAGTCCCTATTGGGTGCCACAGGTTCGGGGTGACGCCCTGATGCAGCTCAACCGGGATAAGAACCCCTTTTACTGGCAGAACGATGCCGCCTTCTTCCTCGCTGAGCGTGACGGGAGAGATGTGGGGCGCATCGTCGCACTCCAGCCTAACACATACAATGATTTCAAGGGGACGTCTGAGGCGTTTTTTTACCTGTTCGAGACGGTCAACGACTGCGCGGTTTCGGATGCACTGTTGGATGCTGCGGCAGGCTGGGCACGGGGACGCGGCCTGACCACACTGCGCGGCCCGTTAGGCTTTATGGCGATGGACGGGATCGGCATGCTGGCCGAGGGTTTTGACCACTATCCCGCTGTCGGTGTCCCGTACAATTACAGCTATTATCCTGGGCTGGTCGAGGCGTGGGGCTTTGAACTGGAGGAGCGCATCTATTCCGGTTATCTTGATATCCATCGCCTTTATCATGGCTTCCCGGAGAAGGTGCGCCGCGTTGCAGAGAAGGTCAGGCAGCGTTATGGCTTCACGATACGCACCTACTCGACCAAGGCCGCGCTCAAAAAGGAGGCCCTTGGCAAGGTGGTTGATGTTTATAACGAGGCCCTGACACACATTGCGGGTGACCCACCTCTCCCGCATGAACAGGCCATGACGGTGTTTGAGAGCGCCATCCTGATCGCCAACCCGAAGATGATCAAGTTCATCGAGAAGGATGGTGAGATGGTGGGCTTCCTGTTCTGCTTCCTCAACATTTCGGAGGGGCTGCGCAAGGCGAAGGGTCGCACCGGGCCAATCGGCTTACTGCGCATCCTATGGTCGCTGCGTACCACTGACGCGCTCGACCTCAACGGCATCGGCCTGCTGCCGCAGTACCAGAAGATGGGCGGCACCGCCATTCTCTACGCGGAGTTGTTTGATACGCTCAGGTCATACCATCCACGTTTCAAACACGCTGACGTGGTGCAGATCAGTGAGAATAACCCGGCCAGCCTCAATGAGATGAAGCAGTTCGGGGTCGAGTTCTACAAGACGCACCACATCTACCGGAAAGATATTGGGTAGGGGAACACCGCAAACAAAACGGCAACCGGTTATTGAACCGGTTGCCGTTTTTTCTAGAGTGTGACGGTACAAAAAGCTGCCCCTACGTGGTGGCTTTTTTCTCCTCACGCGCGGCCTTGCGGTCGGCGCGCTTCATGCGCCACCGCAGGAACATCACAATGCCAGTCACCGCGATCAGGAGTACCAGCCAAGGCAGCACGATGGCGATCAGCGCCGTCAATGCGGAGATGATGTCTTCAATCGTGCTGACCACCGGGTTACCGATCCCGGCAGTTGTCGCTGTGACGACAGGCCGCGCCATGGTCTTGCCCGCGTGGACCGTACCGGAGATCAAAAGACCTGCCACCACGGACAGGATCGGGTGAATATCCGTGACGACATTGGCACTGGCCGCAAACAGCAGTGCACCTGCCGCCGGGCGCACAATCGTATTGATGATGTCGTTGGCTGAATCAACCGCGGGAATCTTATCTGCGAAGAACTCCACCAGCCCGAGGACCACGATCACACCAATGGCCCACCAGCTTGTCAAGGGTTCAAAGGCATCACCAAGCTGGATCAGGTCCAGTTTGGCGAAGATCGCGACCATCAGCAGTGGGATATAGGCGTTTAACCCTGCACTGGCTGAGAGGCCGAAGGCTGTAAACACACTTGTCATGATTCTGCTTCTCCACCTGCACTAAAATGCAATAACAATAAAGCCGGACTCTATTCTACCTTACGTATCAGCATGCCGGAAAGTCGCACGGCGTCAAGATGTCCCTATGTTTGGTGGTGCCAGGAAATTGATAGGAGGCAGCGAGAATTACGGGTCCGTTTACAATAATGGCCTGCTTATTTCGACCAAACACAAAACCCGGCAGATCACCCCCTTTATAAAGGGGCGAAGCACCTGCCGGGGTACTATCACGAAGCGACACGGGGGTGTCTATTCATCCGCTGAACGACATCACCGCAGCATCAGTGTCATCATACACCGTCATGATTTTGTCGAATCCGGAGATATTCAGCACGGAGCGTACGCCTTCCTGTGGGGCGGCCAACGTCATGTCTCCTTCGACTTTCTGCGTTTCCTTGTAGGCGGTCAGCAGTGACCGCAGCCCCGCGCTACTCATGAAATCCACCGCACTGAGGTCCACGACAACCCAGCGGGTCTGCGCGCTGATCTGCTCCAGCAGTGCCCGCGTGATGCTGTCGGCATAATTGGCATCTGCATCACCCGCGAGTGACACAACGGTCACACTGCCACGCCGGTCCACTGAGATTTCCATGCCGATCTCCTTGCTGATATCCTGGGAATTGTATACTTTGCCTGATTATAGGGAACGGGTTCTGCACACGTCAAACAGAGTTCACCGTCAATCAGCCTGAAATTGCCCGCACCACGGCCCGGAACGGTGCTATAATACTCACGCACATCACAAGGGAGAATTTTCATCATGGCAACAAATGGCAGTAAAAACGGTAGCTACGACCCCAAGGGCCGCAGTGCCACCATCACCAATGGCACCAGCCGCGCAGCGGCCCGTGCCATGCTGAAAGCCATCGGCTTTACCGATGATGACCTCGCAAAGCCCATCGTCGGTATTGCCAATACATGGACCGAAACCATGCCCTGCAACTACAGCCTGCGCGATCTGGCGCAGCACGTCAAGGAAGGCGTTCGAGCGGCTGGCGGCACGCCGATGGAGTTCAACACTATCTCCGTCAGTGATGGCGTCGCGATGGGCACCTCCGGCATGAAGGCTTCGCTGATCAGCCGTGAGGTGATTGCTGACTCGATTGAGCTGATGGGGCAGGGCTACCTGTTTGATGCAATGGTCGTCCTCGTCGGCTGCGATAAGACCATCCCCGGCGGGGCCATGGGCCTTATTCGTCTTGATATCCCCGGCGTCGTGCTGTATGGTGGCACCATCATGCCCGGCGAGCATCACGGCAAGAAGATCACGGTGCAGCATGTGTTCGAGGCCATCGGCAAGCACACGGCGGGCACCATTGATGATACCGAACTCAAGGAGATCGAGGACGCCGCCTGCCCCGGCGCAGGGGCCTGTGGGGGGCAGTACACCGCCAACACCATGGCAACCGTCATGGAGTTTATCGGCCTGTCTCCGATGGGGTCCGCCGCCGTGCCCGCCGAGGACCAGCGCAAGGACAACATCGGCTTTGAGGCGGGCAGGCTGGTCATGGAAACGCTCAACAAGGGCCTGCGCCCCAGCGACATCCTGACCCGTAAGGCCTTCGAGAACGCCATCGCCAGTGTTGCTACCACTGGTGGCTCGACCAACTCCGTACTGCATCTGCTGGCACTGGCCCATGAGGCGGGTGTCGCACTGACGATAGATGATTTCGATGAGATCAGCCGCCGTACCCCGGTCTATGCCGACCTCATGCCCAGTGGTCGCTACTCGGCAGTCGAGGTCGATCACGCCGGGGGCATCCCGGTCATCGCCAGGCGCCTGCTTGATGCCGGGCTGGTTCACGGCGATGCCCTGACCGTCAGCGGGGCGACCTTCGCCGAGGAGGCCGCCAAGGCCGTCGAGACGCCTGGGCAAGATGTGGTGCTGCCACTCGGCCAGCCGCTCAAACCCTATGGCGGGCTGGTCGTCCTTAGGGGTAATCTCGCCGAGGAAGGCTGTGTCATCAAGGCCAGCGGCGTGGACCGCATGACCCACACCGGCCCGGCCCGTGTCTTTGAATCCGAGGAAGCCGCCATGAAGGCCGTCCTCACCGATGCGATCAACGCCGGTGATGTGGTCATCATCCGCAACGAAGGCCCGCGCGGTGGCCCCGGTATGCGTGAGATGCTGGGCGTTACCGCCGCTATCGTCGGTGCCGGACTTGGCCCGTCGGTTGCCATGGTCACTGATGGCCGCTTCAGTGGTGCCACTCATGGGTTGATGGTCGGCCATGTGGCCCCGGAAGCCGCGCGCGGCGGCATGATCGGGCTGGTCGAAGAAGGTGATACCGTCACCATTGATCTCAACACTCGCTCGATCCATGTCGAGATTTCCGGCGAGGAACTCGCAAAACGCCGCACCAACTGGACTGCCCCGGAGCCGATCTTCAAGCGCGGTGTGTTCGCCCGCTATGCGGCGGAGGTTTCATCGGCATCACGGGGGGCCGTCCTCCGCACACCGGACAACATCGATTAACTCGAAAAGCTCCAAAAACCGGGGAGAGTCTGATAATCTCCCCGGCCTGCATTTCCTCGTAGTAAAACACCCCGGGGTAGTTGTAACAACACCTGTTTTTGCACCGCCTGCCGCATCCGCTTTTTGAGGCTTTCCCCCATCGCTGACGGCTCTCTTGAATTATTCATCACATTCCACGGCACTACCTGGTCAAAGATACCGGTATTAGGTGTGGCTAAATGATATTGTCTACCTGATTTATCTTTTTTATCACCTTCAGCACTGCCGTCATCACACCCGATTATACAAACTGGACTCAACGCATGAACTAGATTTATATGCACAGGCCACCTAGGATCGACTTCAAACGTCAAGAATGACCTATGGAGGGTCTACCTATGAAAAAACTGTTTATTTTACTCGCAATTGTTCTGCCGGTTGCTATGGTCGCCTGTGCTGCCCCGGTATCGGAACCTGAAAACGACCCCGCTGAGGAAGCAGCACCAGCCGCAGCAGAAGAAGCAGCACCCGAAAATGACCCTGTTGAAGAAGCAGCACCCGAAAATGACCTTGCAGAAGAAGCAGCACCCGAAAATGACCTTGTTGAAGAAGCAGCACCCGAGTCAGGTGGGATTGTAAACGTATACTCATCACGTCACTACGGTGACCTTGAGGCACCGTTTGCCGCCTTCACCGAAGAGACAGGCATTGAAGTCCGTGTTTCCGCCGGCAGTCCGCGTGACCTGCTCAGCCGCCTGCGTGCCGACATTGAGCGGGGTGACCGCAGTGTTGCTGATGTCTTCCTTGCCATTGATGCCGGGGTACTCTCGCTTGCAGCCGAGGAAGGCTTGCTGCAACCTCTTGATTCTGAAGCACTGAATACCAGCGTCGCCGAAGAGTTCCGGGACCCCGATGGGCGCTGGTACGGGATCAGCATCCGTACCCGCACCGTAGTTTATAACCCCGACGCGGTTACCCAGGAAGAGGTGGATGGGCTGAATGCGTACAGTGATCTCGCCGAACCTGCCTGGGAAGACCGTCTGTGCATGCGTCCGGCCAGCCATATCTACACCGTGTCTCTGTTCAGCAGTCTGCTGTACCATCTCGGAGAGGTCGAGGCATCCGCGGTTGCCGAGGGAATTGCGAACAACGTCGTTCGGTACATCAATAGTGATACCAGCCAGATCCGTGCCGTAGCGGCGGGTGAATGTGATGTAGCCATCGTCAATCACTATTATATGGGGCGGCTGGCAAACGGTGACGCGGAAGATGTTGCCGTATTCCAATCGGTTGCATTAAAGTGGATGAATCAGGATACTAGCGGCGTGTTTTTCAATGTCAACGGCGCGGGTGTTGTCCGGAATGCAGCCAACTTTGATAATGCTGTGCGGTTCATTGAGTACCTTGCAGCAAGTGAAAACCAGTGTGGTGCAACACACTGCTTCCCTGGCAGCAACTATGAATTCCCTACCAACCCTGCCGCTGAACCTAATGAGACGATAGCGGGCTTTGGTGAGTTTGCCTACGATCTCCAGTATCCGCTCTGGGAGTATGGGGCCAACCAGGAACCAACTGTGCTGATGCTGGAAGAAGCAGGCTTTGGGTTCAGTGAAAACTAGTCTGTCTGTAAAGCCCGGCAAGGCACCAGCCTGGCGCGTTTTACCTCACCCCTCGGCTCATTGCACTCGCCGTTTCCCCTTTCTGCCAGCTTTGCGAAGCCATGCAGCGCGGAGAGGGGGGGAAGCACAGATGAAGCGGTGCGGTGAAAAGCGGTTTACAGACACACGCTAACTATCCCGCAGCGTAACGCACATATTTGGAGGGATGGCTGTTCAGGTTATCCCTCCTGATTGGTTTAATATTGCTTATGGCTATCGAGTTTGAATCGCAACACATGACCAGCCCCGCCTCGCGGCAGAAAACCCGTTTCGCGGCCAGGCTAAGGCCAGTTTCAGTTAGCTGGCTGCCGATCCTGATCGTAACCTGTATTCTGCTGCTGCCTATTGCCGTACTGATTGTCGAAATCATCACCATCGATACTGCGCTGTGGGAACGGATGTGGAACACCTTCCTCCCTCAGACTCTGTGGAATACGCTCCGGCTGGTCACCGGTGTGTCACTCGGCACCCTGGTTATCGGTGTGGGTAGTGCCTGGCTGGTGAGCGCCTATGAGTTCCCCGGTCGCGCGTGGTTTGACCGGCTGCTGATGCTGCCGCTCGCCATCCCGGGCTTTATCATGGGGTTTGTTTATGTCACGGTGTTTGAGTTTGCAGGCCCCATTCAGACCCAGGTACGGAGCCTGTTCCTGTGGTCACGCGATGATTACTGGTTCCCGAATATCGCATCAGCCGGTGGCCTGATCCTTGTCCTGACACTGGTCCTTTACCCGTATGTCTACATCCTGTCACGTTCAGCATTTCGTGAGCAGGCCGCCAACACACTTGAAGCCGCCCAGGTCCTCGGATACGATGGCTGGCAAGCCTTCCGGCGCGTGGCTTTGCCACTCGCGCGCCCTCAGATCGCCGTCGGTATTCTTCTCGTTACAATGGAATCCCTGACAGACTATGGCACGGTGAGCTACTTCGGCTACCCAACTCTGAGTGAGCGTATTGTCGTGCTTTGGAACACTTCGTTCGACAGTGCTGCTGCCACAGAACTCGCCAGCCTGATGGTGATCCTTGCGCTGGGTCTTCTGTTCGTCGAACGCTTACTGCGCGGACAGGCACGCTTCTATCAGCAGGGCAGTCATGGCCGCCGTATGTCTCGCCAGCGCCTGAACGGGATCAGACGCTGGTTTGCCAGTGGTGCCTGCATGGGCCTTTTGGGTGCAGCCTTCCTCCTGCCGGTCACACAGTTAAGCCTATGGGCCATACGTGAGTTCCGGGACCCAACAATCGACCTGTTAAACGAATCCTTTCTGACCTACACGCGAAACACGCTGGGCCTTGGCGCAGCCGGTGCTATCCTCACTGTCACGATCGCGCTGTTTATTGCGTACAGCATCCGCCGTGACTCGATAGATGACACCAGCCGTTCGCGCTGGCTGGCTCGGCTCGTCACCATCGGTTATGCCATGCCGGGAGCGGTGATCGCCGCGGGTGTACTTACGATTGTCAACCCTATTGACGGCGCTGTCACCGATTTTGCCACGACGCTGGGCTATCGCGGTATGGCATACCTGCTGACGGGGACGGTGATCGCGCTGCTGTATGGATACACCGTTCGGTTCGTGGTGCTGGGCTTTGACAGCATTGCCGCCAGCGTTGACAAGGTCAAACCCTCGATGGAAGCGGCCGCCCGTACCCTGGGGGCTGGCGGATGGCGCATCCTGCGGCGTATCCACATCCCACTTGTAAGAACCGGTATTGGGGCGGGTGCAATCCTTATCTTTGTAGATATCATGAAGGAGCTTCCCATCACGCTGCTTCTGAGGCCGTTTGGCATGGATACACTGGCAATCCGTGCGTATCTGCTCAGCATCGAGGGCTTTCACGAATCCGCTGCCATCCCGGCACTGATGATCCTCGCCGTCGGGTTGATCCCCGTCCTCCTGTTAATGCAAATCGGTGACAACAAAGAGCAGGCCCAATGACGTTTATCCGGATCGAACACACCAGCAAAAGCTACGGGCAGACGCTCGCCGTTGACGAGGTCAGCCTCGCCATTCCCCGCAGCACCATCACCGTGTTACTAGGGCGCAGCGGCTGCGGCAAAACAACGATTCTGAGGCTTATTGCCGGGCTGGAAAAACCCGACTCAGGCGAGATATGGATTGGAAGCCAGCAGGTCAGCAGTGGGCAGGCATGGGTACCCGCCACGCAGCGACGGGTCGGCATGGTATTCCAGGATTACGCGTTATTCCCCCATCTCACCGTGGCTGACAATGTTGCGTTTGGCCTCACTGAGATGAAGCCCACGGCACGTACACCACGCGTCGCCGACCTGCTTGATCTCGTCGGGCTGACCGGTTTCGAGGCCCGCTACCCTCATCAGTTGAGTGGCGGCCAGCAGCAGCGTGTGGCCCTTGCCCGTGCCCTTGCACCGGCCCCCGATGTCGTTCTCCTCGATGAGCCGTTCTCCAACCTCGATGCGGCATTACGCCAGACCCTGCGTGAGGAAGTCCGCAGCATCCTGCATGAAGCAGATGTCACGACAATCTTCGTGACACATGATCAGGAGGAGGCCCTGCGGCTGGCTGATGAACTGGTCGTTCTGGAAGATGGCCGCGTATTGCAGCATGGGCCACCGGAAAATGTGTATCGCTACCCGGCCAATCTCAACGTCGCCCGCTTCCTCGGCGAAGTCAACATCATCCCCGGTGACGCCCGGTCGGGCACTGCGCAAACTGCCCTTGGCCCCGTACCGCTCAATGACTCGACTTTGGCTGGGCCAGTTGCTGTAGTGCTCCGGCCAGAGACGATGACACTTTATCCTGACCTTCAAAGCCCCATCCTGGTCCAACAGGTCAACTACTTCGGTTTTCATTACCTCGTTGTACTACAGCTTGAAGACGGTCAGACCGTACAAGCGCGGACTTGGGCCCATACCCGGTTGAAGGCGGGAACCCGGGTTCAGGTCACAGTTACTGAACCAACGGCAGCCTTTCCGCGCGAGTAACATCCAATGCACGCTGAACGGTTTTGCGGCTGATTTGTGCCAGGTTATCCCCCTGATCCACGGCCCCTTCCTGGCCAGGTGCATCATCTCATAACCCGGTAGTGTACGCCAGTGCTTCGGACAACACTTCGGCGGGATGCAGCGCCTCTCGCTCGGTGTTCTGCCCAATCTGCTCATGGCAACTGACGCCCGCCGCAACGACCAGGGTGGCGTCGCTCTCAGCGCGGACGGCAGGCAGCAGAGTCAGCTCGCCCATCTTCAGTGAAAGGTCATAATGCTCAGCTTCGTAACCAAAGGAACCGGCCATGCCACAGCAGCCCGACCCGGCCTCCTCGACTTCATAGCCGAGGAAGGTCAGCAGTTCCTCGCTGTACCTCGTGCCGATCAGCGCTTTTTGATGGCAGTGTCCATGCAGCAGAATTCTGCCGCTCTGCCGCCTGAAACGGTCATCCAGCGCCCCTGACCGCATCTCCCGCCAAAGAAACTCCTCGAAGGTGAGTGCCACCGCCGCAACCTGCATCGCGTGCGTATCACCCGGCAGCAGCGAGAGGTTATCCTCGATCAGCATCGCTACGTCGCTGGGCTCCAACCCCACGATGGGGATACCCTGCGCGGCGTAGGGGGCCAGCACGGCAAGCGCTTTGCGTGCCTTGCGGCGAGCCAGGCCAAGATGCCCCTTGGAAAAAGCAGGCCGCCCGAAATCATGATGCGGCGGGGCGATCACCTCAAAGCCACAGGCTTCCAGCACATGCAAAGCCGCCTCGGCGACCCGTGGGTAATTGTGGTTGCGCGGTGTATCGACGATCAGCACAACAGGCCGCCGCTGCCCGCCGTTTTGGCGTGGCGTGTGCTGGCGATAGATCGCGTCGAAGGTACGGCTCTCAAACATGGGCAGCGGGCGGGCCGGGGCCAGCTTCAGAACGCGGTTCATGATGGCCCGTACCCCACTGGTCTTCAGTATCGTGTTGGCAAGCGGGGCCATGATGCCAACGGCCAGTTTGCTCAGATCATCAAAATGTGAAAAGAACTGCGAGCGCAGCGGCAGCGGGTGAGATTGATAGTACTGGTACTGGTATTCGGCCTTGAGTTTTGCCATGTCCACTGATGACGGACACTCGTTCTTGCAGGCCTTGCAGCTCACACACAGGTCCAGTGTCTCGTAGACGCCTTGCGCATCGAAATCCATATCCCCTGAAATGGCGGCCCGCAGCGCGTTAGCACGGGCACGCGTACTATGCTGCTCGTCACGAGTCGCTTTGAAGGTCGGGCACATGGTCCCGGTCAGTTGGCGGCACAGCGCCGTGCCGTTACACATTTCGATAGCGCGGTCAAAGCCCTGGTCAGCGGCGAAATCCAGTGTAGTCTTGATGGGGATGGCATGATAATCCGGGCCAAAACGCAGATGATCCGTCATGGCGGGTGCATCGACGATGTCCCCGGGGTTGAAGATGTTGCCCGGATCAAATATGCCTTTGACCTGCCGAAACAGCTCGTACAGTTCCGGGCCAAAGAACACCGGGTTCAGCCAACTGCGCAGCCGCCCGTCGCCGTGTTCGCTGGAAAGTACGCCACCATACTGCTTGAGCAGGTCAGCGGCATAATCGAGTACCTGTGGGAACTTTGCGACGTCTTCGGCCAGCTTGGCGTTGAGCATGTTATGTACATGCAGGCAGCCCGCACTCGCGTGCGCAAAATACGTGATCTGGTGCTCCAATTCCAGTTGACAGAACGACTCCAACTGCGTGATGTAATCGGCAAGGTGATCCGGCGGAACGGCGGAATCATCAACGATTGCCAGCGGCTTCACATCACCACGCATCCCCATCAGGAAGCCAAACCCAGCCTTGCGCACTTTCCATACGGTTTCGATTTCAGCGGGATTCGTCAGGTTGATAATAGATGTCATGGGTATTTTATGCCGGGTGACATGGTCATTCAGCCGTCGCAGATGCCCGCCCAGTTCCTCCTCAGTGTTGCCATAAAACTCGACGATCAGTACGTTATTCGGATTGCCCTGCACGAAGGAATGCATCATATCAGCATATGAGGGCTGGTCTTCGATCAGGTCCATTGTGTGAGAATCCAGCATCTCAACGGCAGTGGGGTCTAGTTTCAGCAGGCTGGGCACGCTGTTCAGCGCGGCACGCAGATCATCGAAATGCAGGATCGACAGTGCCGTCTTGCGGGGCATTTCAACGAGGTTGAGTGTCACCTCGGTGATAAAGCCGAGTGTCCCCTCGGAGCCGCAGATCAGGCGGGCCAGGTTAAAGGTTGGATCAAAGGGCCAACGGAACGAAAAGCCCTCACCATCGGTCATGCGGTCGAGGTTGTAGCCGCCGCAGCGCCGCCAATGGCGGGGTGTACCCTGCCTGATTATTTCGCGGTTGTGCGGCTCACGAGTGAGTGCCAGTATCTTGCGGTAGATGTCCGCCTCGAAGCTCCCCCCCTTGATCAACTCGGCCAGTTCCGTTTCACTTTTTGGTGAGAACGTCGCCAGTGACCCATCCGCAAGAACCATCTTCACCGCGAGGATGTGGTCCGCTGTCATGCCATACAGAATTGAGTGGGAGCCGGAGGAGTTGTTCCCCACGATACCGCCCAGGGCCGCGCTGGTGCCGCTGGCTGGGTCGGGGCCATACTTGAGACCATCGGGTTCGAGGTGATCATTCAGCGCAGACAGCACAACGCCGGGTTCCGCACGTACCCAGCGCTCCGCCACATTGACTTCAAGTATCCGGTTAAGATGTGGGGTGACATCGATCACCAGGGCCGCGTTGACCGTCTGCCCGGCCATGCTTGTCCCCCCTGCACGCGGCAGCACCGCGATCTGATGGCGGGCCGCAAGGCGGACCGCCGACTGAATGTCCTCCACCGTACGCGGAATCAACACGCCATACGGCTCAATCTCGTAAATACTGGCATCGGAGCTGTACAGGATACGGCTGAGCTTATCCGCACGGACCTCTCCGCTGACGGAATCCTTCAGTTCATCAAGAAATGCGGGCCAGTTGGGCGGGGTCATGAGTCTGCCTTTGTGTTTGCCTCCAGCATCCGTTCATACTGCCTGCGTGAATCGTCGATATGCTGTGTCATATAGGCTGCTGCCGCTTCGGGGTCTTTTTCGGCAATAGCCTCAATGATCATCTCATGCTGCTGGAAGTAGTGGGTAAACAGCGCCTGTTCTTCCTCGGGGCTACCCCAGGGTGCCCAGACGACATTGAATATCTCCATATAAGCCGTGATCAGCACCCCCATCAGTTCACCAAAGAACGGATTCTTGGTACTTTCCGTGATGCCGATATGCAGGTTCATATCGCAGCGGTGCAGTGTTTCAGGGCTTGCAAGGCTGCTTTTGATCTTCTCGTGCAGATTGCGCAGCCGGATCACATCAGCCTCATCTCGCCGAACGGCGGCCAGGCGGGCCGCCTGTACTTCAATCAGCCGTCGAACTTCATACAGGCTCGCGGACTGGTAGCGATTCCGCGTGATGATGTGGCTTAGCGAGTCGATTGCCATCTGATCGCTGAGCAAAGCCACCCGTGCGCCGCTGCGCGGCGTCACCTCCACCAACCCCATGCCGGAGAGAATTGCCAGCGCCTTGCGGATCGAGGTGCGGCTGAGGTTGAACAGTTCACAGAGTTCGCGCTCTGACAACAGTGCATCGCCGGGCTGAAGGTTGCCCTGCCTGATCTCATCAGCGATGTGATCTACAACTGCGATGTATACGGGTTGCTCGGTCGTGCGCTTCAGGTCCATATTTGTATTATCTTGGGATTACCAGTTTTTGTCAATATGTGCCTTTGTGGAATCTGTTCAAGAATATGTGAGGGTATATTGACTCATCTTAAAATACCATTGTAATCTATTGGTAGTACCAGTTTTGTACCAGTCAGTAGAATCATAAACACACAAGAGGAGAAACTCACCCATGTCAAAAAAAATCCTGTTCCTGGTTGGCGATTACGTGGAAGACTATGAAGTGATGGTGCCCTTCCAGGCACTGGCAGCGGTGGGCTACACCGTTGAGGCCGCCTGCCCTGACAAGGCCGCCGGTGATGTGATTCGCACGTCGGTTCATGACTTTGAGGGGGACCAGACGTACAGCGAGAAGCGCGGTCACAACTTCGCACTCAACAAGACCTTCAGCGAGATCGACGAGGCCGAGTATGAAGGCCTTGTTATCCCCGGCGGACGTGCCCCCGAATACATCCGCCTGACTCCCCGTGTGCTGGAGATCACCCGCCACTTCTTTGAGGCCAATAAACCCGTTGCCGTGATCTGCCATGGCCCACAGGTACTCGCCGCCGCTGGCGTGCTCAAAGGCCGCAAGTCCACCGCTTACCCCGCTGTTGGCCCCGATGTCACCAACGCTGGCGCGGAATACGTCGCCATTCCAGCCGATCAGGCCATCACCGATGGTAACCTCGTCTCAGCCCCCGCGTGGCCCGCGCACCCGGCATGGCTGTCACAATTTATGGTCGTGATGGGCGCGAAGATCGAACTCTAAACCAGCCGGTGCCCCTGGCAGCGCGCCACTTCCGACAGCCGCTGGCAAATCAAATCAAAAAGCCCCCGCAGCACTGCGGGGGCTTCCCTGTTGCCAGATGTTATACCAGTAAAGAGTTGATCGTGCTTACTCGGCAGGCGGCAGCAGTACCATGTCGATAACATGGATGACGCCGTTGCTGGCCGGGATGTCCGTGATAACCACCTGGATGGTGTCATTCAGGAACACGCCCTCATCGGTGACCGTGATGGTGATGTCACTGCCCTGAAGCGTCGTGGCGGCGTCAAGACCAACCACATCTTTAGCCCAGACCTTGCCCTCAACCACGTGATAGGTCAGGACCTGGGTCAGCAGGCCGGTCGGGTCAGCCAGGGCGGCTTCAAGGGTAGCCGGGTCCATCGCTTCAAATGCAGCATTGGTCGGGGCAAAGACGGTGAACTCGTCCTCACCAGCGAAGGTATCGACCAGGCCAGCCGCATCGAGTGCGCTCACCAGTGTCGAGAAGTCCTCGTTCCCAGCGGCGATTTCAGCGATGGTCTGGCGCCCAGGCGGCAGCAGTACGCTGTCAATCACGTGGATGACGCCGTTGCTGGCCTGGATGTCGGTCGTCACAATCTGAACATCACCATTGATGAAGACGCTTTCGCCTTCAACGCTGATCGCGATGATGTCGTTGTACAGGGTCACGAAGCTGCTGGCGGCCACCACATCTTCCGCCATGTAGGTCCCGGCCACCACATGGTAGGTCAGAACATCAGTCAGCAGGCCGGTCGGGTCAGCCAGGGCGGCTTCAAGGGTAGCCGGGTCCATCGCTTCAAATGCAGCATTGGTCGGGGCAAAGACGGTGAACTCGCCCTCACCAGCGAAGGTATCGACCAGGCCAGCCGCATCGAGCGCGGTCACCAGTGTCGAGAAGTCCTCGTTCCCAGCGGCAATTTCAGCGATAGTCGGCAGGTCTTCGGTGGATTCTGCCATCATGCTCGGCGGCAGCAGCACGCTGTCAATCACATGGATGACGCCGTTGCTGGCTTCGATGTCGGTCGTTATAACCTGCACAGTTTCATTCAGGTACACATTGCCATCAACCACGCTGATCGCAAGGTCTGCACCGTTCAGGGTCGTGGCGCTGTCGAGGCCCACAACAGTCTCAGCCATCACCTTACCCTCAACAACGTGGTAAGTCAGGACATCAGTCAGGGCACCTTCAGGGTCTTCCAGCAGGCCTTCAACAGTGCCTTCGGGCAGTGCGGCAAACGCGTCGTTGGTCGGGGCAAAGACGGTGAACTCGCCCTCGCCAGCAAAGGTATCGACCAGGCCAGCCGCGTCAAGGGCCGTCACCAGTGTCGAGAAGCTCTCATCACCAGCAGCGATTTCAGAGATGGAAGCCATCTCTCCTTCGTCTTCCATCTCTTCTTCTGCGGCGACTTCTTCTTCAGCCGAGGCCTCTTCTTCAGCAGCCGGCTCTTCTTCAGCAGCCGGCTCTTCAACCGGGGCCGGGGCACATGCAGCAAAGACAAGTGCCGTAATCAACAGGGCGGGTAAGACAAGTATGCGCTTCATTTTTTCTCTTCCTTCGGTTAGATACATAAAAGCGAGGCTACCGTTAATTCACTGACCATGACAGACCCTCACTACCTGCCCGGTCCTCTTTGCCAAAACTTGCTTAACGTCTATGAAAGTAGCGCGAATAAAATTTAATGTCAAGGGTTTTGTATAATGTTTGTACATGATTGTATAAGCCTGTGTACATAGATGGGAGGATTTTCCCAGTTTGTTGCATTTTCTCTTCAGATTCTGTACGAGCTGCACGCGGATGCAGCGAGTCCGCCGCGCTTTGCTTTCACCTCAACCAAGCCTATACTGGCCTGCACCACATACCCCCTAAGGAGGACACACCCATGAATGCAAAAACAAAGCGACGCCTCATCATCATCCCGCTCATCGTGGTCATCGTGCTGCTCGTTGCTTACCTTGCAGCAGGCTATGCCATCTACGAAATCATGGTCGGTATTGAACCACGCTGTGAGGGTGCCTTTATGGATAACCGGCGCGACAATTCCCCTTCCGGCTTCCTCGCCAACTTCAGCAACGATGACGACCTCGTTGTCGATTCAGCGCCGTATGAGGTGGCCGAATACGACGTAGTTGAGTTCCCTGCCCGCGGGGATGGTACTCGTATCGAAGCATGGTTCATACCCGCCACCACCCCAACCGATGATGTGGTCATTGTGGTGCATGGGGTATACGTCTGCCGCAAAGCACCTACCGTCCTGCTGGCAGGAGGGATGCTGGCGAACAACGGCTATGATGTGCTGATGATCGACCTGCGCAACCACGGCGGCTCCGAAATCACGACCGGGCGCACGTCGCTGGGCATCGAGGAACACCGCGATGTACTGGGTGCCTATGATTGGCTGATCGATCAGGGCTACACACCAGATAACATCGGCCTGGCGGGCATCTCGTTGGGTGCGGCCACCTCCACCCTCGCCTTCGGTGAGGAGGACGGTATCGCCGCGCTGTGGGCCGATAGCAGCTTCACCGATGGCGAGCGCCTGCTGAATACCCAGCTCCCCCTCAATGGCGCTCCGGCGTTTCTCAAGTTCGGCGTGCTGATGGTAGGCCGCATACAGGGTTTTGATCTGCGGGGCGATTCCCCGCTGGCCGCGATGCAGCAGTACAACGGACGCCCGGTGTATATCACACACGGCACCGCCGACGACTGGATCGACGTTAGTGATGCCTACCTGCTCTATGAGGCCACAGACCAGGCGGCTGAAATGTGGATCATCGAGGGTATGGGGCATGTTGAGGGCATGTTCCAGTACCCGGAAGAGTACGAGGACCGCATGGTCGCCTTCTTTGATGCTGCACTGAAATCTGACTAGCTTTTGCCAGGGTCTGTTTGCCCCCTCCCCCACAGCAGGGAGGGGGCACCTCTGGCGGAATGAGTATTCAAATCAGCATGATCCGCCCTTGCGCCCAGGGATCAACCGTTGGGAGGGTGCATCATCGTTACGGGGTGGGGGCAAAATAGGGAATCTTTTTGCTAAACCGAGCCGTATCGACTCTAAAACACCGACGTGACGAGGATATAGCCCACGTACAATACATACACTCCCAGCAGGATGTAACCTTCAAGCCGGGTTAACCTGCGCTCTGTGTTAACCGCAATATAAAGCACAATCGTTGTCACACTGAGCAGGAAAACCGACTCCATCAGACCTGATGTGGCGACTTCAACCGCAGGAGTCATGAACAGAAGGATGATCAGCCACGGTACCGAAAGCCCAACAAGGATATCAAAGATGTTTGACCCCACAGCATTGGTCACCGCCATCTCGCCGCGCCCCTCGCGCGCAACGGAGATCGACGCGATCAGGTCCGGGGCAGAGGTGCCTGCCGCCAGCAGTGTCAGGGAGACCAGCAGCGGGGGCAGCCCCAGCGCGCCGGAAAGTACCACCGTACTCTCGACCAGTACATAACTCAACCCTATGATGGCCCCAATGGAAACCAGCATTGCCCAGATGTAGTGTTTTTCCGGGTCGCGGGCAATGACGCTGAAGATGCGGGCAATTACATCTGATAACCGGGAAAAGAAGGTTGGTTCCTGGTGCGGAATGTGATGCCCGCCGATGGTCCCCTCCGCTGTGTCTTCGGGATTGGTCCGGCTCCAGTACCACAGCAGGCCAAGATATCCGGCATAGGCTGCCAGCAGCATCACGGCTTCCCACAGCACGATTTCACCGTTCCAGAACACAAGCAGCAGCAAGGCAATACTGCCCAGGTAGAAGGTGATGTCGCGCTCAACCGGGCCATGGGGCACCAACAGTTTGCCCGCCACCACTGCCGAGGCCCCCGTAATGACGAGGATATTGAAGATGGCTGAGCCTACAATCGTCCCAACACCAATATCCCCATGGTCCCCGCCAATCAGCACCGCCATCAACGCGATGAACAGTTCCGGGGCTGATGACCCTATCGCCATCAGTGAAGCCCCCGCTACATCCGAGGGTAGTTTCAAACGGCTTGATACCTCATCGAGACTGACAATGAAGAATTCCTCGGTGACGACGGCCAACAGGTAAATGGATAACACGATGATCAGGAAGCTGATGAGTGCGGACATGGCAAACCTTTGTGCTTTGAGGGCGCAGATATGGCAGTTAGCATACCATGATGCAGGATGAATGGAAATGAGCGCGGCAAGCGACTACAGCTACTGCCCTTGCCCGGCACTATTGCATTTCCGGTCGCACAATCCTCCGCATAGGGCAGCCAAACCGGCCCGCGTATCTCCCTGAGTCAAAAAGGGTGAAAGGCCAGCACTCACTGTTTCATGCGTTAGGTCCCCTGTTTTCGGGGAGGGCCACCTGTGGCCCATTCTTGCAGTTGGCTGATGCCCGGTGAGGAGGGCTACAATGAGCGCATTAGTCCACACAATAAGGAGTACCCGTCATGACCTCAAACGACCTGCATAACCACTATGATGTGGTGATCGTGGGGGGTGGACATAACGGCCTGACAGCAGCGGCTTACCTCGCGGCGGCGGGGCGCAGTGTACTGGTGCTGGAGAAGGGCGAGACGCCCGGCGGTGCGGCAGCCTCCTCGAAGCCGTTCGCCGGGGTGGATGTGAACCTGTCACGCTACGCCTACCTCGTCAGCTTGTTTCCTGCGCAGATCGCCAAAGACCTTGACCTGACCTTCCACGGGTCAAAGCGGGCAGTGGGGTCATTCTCACCGGTGGTGCGCGATGGAAAACAGACAGGGCTGGTGCTGCACAATACCGACGCCGCTGTAACTGAAGCCTCGTTCCAGGCAGTAACGGGCGGCGATGCCGAGTACCGGGCGTATCAACGCATGGAGAACCGGCTCGAAGTCTTCGCGCAGCACATCTGGCCCACAATGCTGGAGCCGCTGCGGAGCCGCGATGAAATGGCAGGCTGCTTCACGGGGGATGAGCGCAGCATCTGGGCTGACTTTGTCGAGCAGCCCCTGGGTGAGGTCATTGAGCGTAACCTCCGTGATGACCTGGTGCGCGGCACCGTGTTTACCGATGCCGCCATCGGTATCCTGACGCATCCACACGCGGAAGACCTGCGCCAGAACCGCACGTTTCTTTATCATGTCATCGGCGGTGGCACAGGGGACTGGCTGGTGCCTATCGGCGGCATGGGCACGCTTTCCGCATCATTGGCTGATGCCGCCCGCACACGCGGCACGCGCATCGAGACCGGGGCGACCGTCACGACCATTGACCTCACGCTATCGGGTGCCGTCGTTGAATGGAAACGGGACGGGGAACGGCATACCGTTGATGCGGGGATCGTGCTGGCAAATGTCGCACCTGCCGTGCTGGACAGGCTGCTGGTCGGTGGGCTGCCGGGGTTTGAGGATACCGCGGAGGGGGCGGCATTCAAGGTAAATTTCGTGCTGGAACGCCTGCCCCAAATCGCCAGTGGCGTACCCACCGACCACGCCTTCAGTGGGACGTTTCACATCAACGAGAGTTACAGCCAACTGCTGGCGGCCTACGATGCGGCGTCAGCGGGAACCATGCCGGACCCTGTGCCCGGTGAGATTTACTGCCACACGCTCACCGATGACTCGATTCTTGGCCCACAGGCCAAACAATACGGCCTGCACAGTTTAACGCTGTTCGGGTTGATGCAGCCTGCCCGCCTGTTTGACGCCAACCCCGAAGCCGTAAAAGCGCAGGCCGTGGCGCGCTATATCGCCGGGATTAACCAGTATCTTGATGAACCGCTGGAAAGCTGTCTCGCGCATGACGCCAACGGCCAGCCCTGCATCGAGGCGAAATCGGCACTGGACCTTGAGGCCGACCTCGCCATGCCGCGCGGGCACATCTTCCATACTGACCTCGACTGGCCGTGGGCAGACCGCGCGGAGGGCGTCGGTGGGTGGGGAGTGGAGACTGGCGTGCCGGGCGTGCTGCTGTGCGGATCAGGTGCGCGGCGCGGTGGATGTGTCAGCGGAATCGGCGGGCATAATGCCGCGATGCAGGTACTGGGGCGATAGGGATATCGCCCCGGTCAATCAGCTTTATTCATCCTCGATAGCAAACACATCACGGAGGCGCAGCGCACCGAGGACAAACAGCGCAAAATAGACGACCTCATGGGCGAGGCACCACTGACAGTACGCATTCAGGCGGACGGCCTGTACATAGATCAGCCAGATTGAGAAGATGACGCCGATCAGCAGCACGCCGAACAGCAGAACCGGGCCGGTATCCTGGAGGAAATCGACACGATCCTCAAATGCCAGCAGCAGCAGGATGCCGAGATTGCCAAACACACCCAGGTAGGCGACCTTGATACCGAATATCTCTGCGTAGGCGCTGCCCTGCACGAGGTTGCAGTCAAACGAGCCGGACTCGATACACAGCACGCTTGCCGAGGCGAGTTCAGTCCATGCGAGATAGATTGAGATGCCGAGTGCGATGGCCGTAAGGATGATGCTGAGGCCGCGCGGCCTCAGCCAGAATGAACGGCCTGATTGGCCCTGTGAAGTCATAGTCAGTCATACCCTCATGAAAAAGACGGAGCGTCAGATCGATTGAGCGCCAAGTCTACCCACTAAGCACGGCGGATGCTATGCAGAAGGCTCTGTTGCAAAAATGGGGCACGGGATAAGTGGGGGTGCCCATCCTCTGAACGCATGTGGAGAAACATGCTGCGCCCAACTGATACACCCTTCAAGCGCTGGGTGCAGCCCCTCACCCCACAGATAACCACGGCCCCCGAACTGAGGGTAACAGTTGCCCATCCACCCCGGGGGCAATTACAATTAGGGTATCGGGCACTACCCGACCCTGAACCAGATGCCAACCCCGTGGGGACGAATGGACTCAATCGATCTACGCAGTGATACTGTCACATGGCCCACCGAGGCCATGCGCGAAGCGATGGCTGCTGCCAGAGTCGGTGATGATGTGTGGGGTGACGACCCCACCATGATCGAACTGGAAGCCCTTGCTGCCGAGATGACGGGCAAGCAGGCTGCCGCCTTTGTGCCCAGCGGCACCATGGGTAATCTCGCCAGCGTGCTGACCCACTGTGGGCGCGGTGACGAGGTGATCCTCGCCAAAAAGGCGCACATCTTCAAATATGAGGCAGGCGGTATCGCGGCGCTGGGCGGCGTACATTCTTACCCGGTTGATCTTCAAGTGGACGGCACTCTCGATCTGGATGACATCCGCCACGCCATCCGCGAGGATGACCCGCACTTCCCGCATACGCGGCTGGTCGCACTGGAAAACACGCAGGGCACCATCGGCGGCATGCCGATCACGCCGGAATACACCCGCAGCGTCCGCGCCCTGTGCGATGACTATGGCCTTAAGCTGCACATCGACGGTGCCCGCATCTGGAACGCGGCTGCCGCGCTGGACGTGGATATCAAGGACCTAACAACCCCCGCCGATTCTGTCACCTTCTGCTTATCCAAGGGGCTGTGTGCCCCGGTCGGTTCTATCGTGGTTGGTGATGCCGACTTCATCGCAAGCCTGCGCCGCACCCGCAAGATGCTGGGCGGCGGCATGCGCCAGTCCGGTGTGCTGGCGGCGGCGGCCATCATCGCATTGACCGAGATGACCACGCGCCTGCATGAGGATCACGCTAACGCCCGGGCACTGGCCGAAGGGCTGAACAGCCTGCCCGGCATCAGCGTCAGGCTGGAGCAGGTCCAGACCAATATGGTGTTCTTCTGGATCGACGACACGCTGCCCATCGATGCGGCGGGCTTCGCTGCGCTGATGGAGCAGCAGCACGGCATCAAACTCGATGTGATCGCACCGCGCGGCATCCGGGCCGTCACCCATTACTGGATCACGCCGGAGCGTGTCGAGACGGTGCTGGCGACCTTTACCGACGAACTGAACCGGATGGGCGTATGAGTAACGACCAGAACGACCTCCTCGATGATAACGAGGAGCCGGGAGCCGTTCTGCACCACAACCAGCCGCTCCAGATGGGCGGTAAACTGGCGCATGAACTGGCCCTGCCACCGCTGCCGCGCATCAACTGGGAGCAGGCACGCCAGCCGCGCCTGCCGGGGCCGCCCCCGTACAGGCACTCGCCGCTGCTGCCCACCTCCGTCCTTGAGTTGGTGGTGCCCGGTGCCACGGATTATCTCGCGCCGCCGGATAAGGACGACAATCTCGAACTCGATGCGCCGCCCCCGGCCATGATGGCCGCGCTTGGTGCGGCGGGGCGTGCCATCCTCGGCGAGAGCGAGGGTGAACTCCCCGAACTGGTGCTGGACGGCATTGATTTTGACGCGCTGTTCGCTTACCTGATCTACATGGCACTGGGGTTAGGCACGCTCTATCTTGGCATCGGGTTGCGTTACGGTGTGTTGGCTGCTGTCATGGTGATTGCCGGGGCGCTGTTCGTGCTGGTCAACCGTGAGGCAGAACCCGTACTGCTGATCAACCTCGGCTGGGGTGTCAGTATCGGGCTGGTGTTCAGCCTGCCCCTGCTGATCCTGACCGGGCCGGGCCTCGGCGAGACGGCCCGTACTGTGTTCCCGTTTACGGAGCCATCAGCGGCGCTGTATCTGCTGGTGTTTGTCCTCCCGCTGGGTGAGACACTTTTCTTTCGCGGGTTCATCCAGCGTGAGCGCGGCTTCGGCATGGCGGTTGGTGCGGCGGCACTTGCCAACCTGCTGCTCTACTGGCCCGCCGGGGTGTCACGCCCGGTCTATCTCGCTGTGATCGCGGTGTTCTCGGCGGTGCTGGCCTCGATCTACAGCTTTGTGCAGATGCGCAATGGGTTAGCGGCGGCGCTGGTCTGCCAGGTTGTGGCTAACGTCGTGCTGCTTCTGCTGCCGATGCTGTTGTTTGGTGGATAGGGACACCCCTGAATTGGTCTTTAACAAATTGATGAGGTAACAGCGGGCGTGGTATCCGCAGATTCTATCTCAACCCCTGGCCCCCTTGTATCATGGGGAAGGAGCGATAGCAAAGGCAGCAGGGCTGCCGTGCTGCGCGGGATGGGTGAGGTGGAATAGGGCTGCAACCGCTCACCTTGTTATTTTATAAATGCCAATTAGGGGAGCGGCACAGGCTGGAGAGCCTGTGCGGGGGGGTGCAGATCGCCCTCCAATCAACGTACTTTAAACACTGGTTTCCCCCTGTTGTAAGGATACAGACCTATGGCTAAATCAGAACGAAATCCCGGTATGGCCCTCGATGGCGATTGGGTTGCCGGGGCAACCGTCAACCGCAGCGCGGTCGAGCGCCGCGCCGCTACACTGGGCGGCAGGCGTTCCGTCAAGAAGGAATGGCAGGCCGCATGGCTGCTGCGCGCCATCACCTGCATCGACCTGACCACCCTCGCCGGGGATGACACCCCCGGCAAGGTACGCCGACTGTGCCTCAAGGCCCGTCAGCCCGTCCGGGCCGATATCCTTCAGGCGCTGGGTGTTGCCGATCAGACCATCACGACCGGCGCGGTGTGCGTCTATCCCGCCCGCGTCGCCGATGCCGTCAAATTCCTTGAAGGCACCGACATCCCGGTGGCGTCCGTTGCAACAGGCTTCCCCACCGGGCAAACGCACCTCAAACAACGCCTTGACGAGATCAAAGCCGCTGTTGCCGACGGTGCCCGCGAGATCGACATCGTCATCAACCGCAGCGCCGCCCTGCGTGGTGAGTGGGACGTCGTTTATGACGAGGTCCAGCAGATGCGTAAGGCCTGCGGTGACGCCAAGATGAAGACCATTCTCGCCACAGGCGACCTCGCCACGCTCAAGCGCGTGTACCAGGCCAGCGTCGTGTGCATGATGGCCGGGGCTGATGTGATCAAGACCTCCACCGGCAAGGAATCGGTTAATGCGACCGTGCCCGTCTCGTTGGTGATGCTGCGTGCCATCCGTGATTACCGCGACCGTACCGGCGGTGTCAAGATCGGCTTTAAGCCCGCTGGCGGCATCAAGACGGCCAAGGAAGCCCTGCTGTGGCAGGTGCTGATGAAGGAAGAACTCGGCGATGACTGGCTCAGGCCCGACCTGTTCCGCTTCGGCGCGTCAAGCCTGCTGGGCGATATCGAGCGTCAGTTGAGCCACTATATCACCGGGCGCTACGCCGCCCATCATCACATGCCAATGGGCTAGGAGAGATTGAGATATGACATCCATAGCGGAGATATTTGACACCATGGAATACGGACCTGCGCCCGAATCAGAAGCGGCAGCGGTCGCATGGCTTGAGAGCCACAATCGCAAGTTCGACCTGTACATCAACGGCACATGGACCGCGCCGCTTTCCGGGAAGCACAGGCCCAGCACCAACCCGGCCCGTGGCGCGACGCTGGCCCAGGTTGCCAACGCAGGGGATAAGGACGTCGATGTGGCGGTTGAGGCTGCCCGCGCTGCCTTTGAGAAATGGAGCATCACGCCGGGCTTTATCCGTGCCCGCTACCTCTACGCCATCGCGCGCGGCGTCCAGAAGCACGCCCGTCTGCTCTCCGTCCTTGAGGCGATGGACAACGGCAAACCCCTGCGAGAAACCCGTGATATCGATGTGCCGCTGCTGGCGCGTCATTTCTACTATCATGCTGGCTGGGCGCAGTTGATGGAGAGCGAGTTTCCGGGCTACGTCGCCAAAGGCGTGATCGGGCAAGTCATCCCGTGGAACTTCCCGCTGCTAATGATGGCATGGAAGATCGCCCCGGCTATCGCGCTGGGCAACACGGTCATTCTCAAGCCTGCCTCGTACACTCCGCTGTCCGCACTCATGTTTGCGGAAATCTGCACCGAGGCCGGGCTGCCGCCGGGCGTAATCAACATCGTGACCGGCAACTCCCAGGCGGGTGCCACCATTGTGGCCCACCCCGGTGTGGACAAGGTGGCCTTCACCGGGTCCACCGAAGTGGGGCAGGTGATCCGCAGGGCCACGGCAGGCACCGGCAAATCGATCTCGCTGGAACTGGGCGGCAAGTCGCCGTTCATCGTCTTCGAGGATGCCGACATCGACAGCGCCATAGAGGGCGTGGTCGATGCGATCTGGTTCAACCAGGGGCAGGTCTGTTGTGCAGGGTCACGTCTGCTGGTGCAGGAGAGCATCGCTGATACTTTCCACGCCAAGCTGAAGGAGCGCATGGCCCACCTGCGGGTTGGTGATCCGCTCGACAAGGCCGTCGATATTGGCGCGATTGTTGACCAGCGCCAGTGGGAAACCATCGACGACTGGGTGAAGATCGGTGTGAAGGAAGGCGGCGAGTTGTTCCAGCCCGATATTGACCTTCCGGCGCAGGGCTGCTTCTATCCGCCGACCCTGTTCACCGGCGTCGAACCTGCCGCCACCATTGCGCAGGAAGAAATCTTCGGGCCGGTGCTGGTCTCGATGACCTTCCGCACCATCTCCGAGGCCATCGCGCTCGCCAACAACACCCGCTACGGCCTCGCCGCCTCGATCTGGAGCGATAACATCAACGTCGCGCTGGATGTCGCCAGCCGCGTCAAGGCCGGGTCCATCTGGGTCAACTGTACCAATCTGTTCGATGCCGCCGCTGGGTTCGGCGGCTACCGTGAATCGGGCTATGGCCGCGAGGGTGGCCGTGAAGGGCTGTTCGAGTACATGCGCCCGGCATGGGATAAACCGCCGCACGCAGACGCCGTCGAGCAGCCTGTCCCGGAAGGATGGGCCAGTCACACGCCTTCGCATACAGTGGGGCAGGCCGCGCCCGCTGTGGAAGAAGGTGAGGCCCCGCCCATCGACCGCACCCCCAAGATGTACATCGGCGGGGGGCAGAAGCGCCCCGATGGCAGCTACACCCGCTCGATCCTGTCCCCCGATGGGACGCTGGTCGGGCAGGTCGGTGACGGCAACCGCAAGGACATCCGTAACGCAGTTGAGGCCGCTCACAAGGCCCGCACCGCCGGGTGGCCTGCCCGCAACGCCTTTAACCGCTCGCAGATTCTATACTTCATCGGCGAGAACCTGTACGCCCGCGCCGCTGAGTTCGCCGCCCGCATCGAGGCCCAGACCGGGCGTGATGCCGCTTCCGCCCGCGAGGAGGTCGATCTCAGCATCCGCCGCCTGTTCACCTATGCTGCGTGGTGCGATAAGTACGGCGGCACCGTGCAGGAAACCACCCTGCGCGGTGCGGTACTGGCACTTAACGAGCCGGTCGGCGTGATCGGCATCGCCTGCCCGGATGAGTTCCCGCTGCTGGGCTTCGTCTCGCTGGTAGCCCCGGCCATCGCCCGTGGCAATACCACCGTGGTGATCCCGAGCCAGCCCTACCCGCTCAGCGCTACCGACCTGTACCAGGTTCTCGATACGTCCGACCTGCCCGGCGGCGTGGTCAACATCGTCACCGGTGACCGTGACCACCTGACCAAAACGCTCGTCGATCATGACGATGTCGATGCCATGTGGTATTTCGGCACCGAGGAGGGCAGCCGTGCCGTTGAGTACCTTTCGGCGGGCAACATGAAGCAGACGTGGGTCGGCTATGGTGTTGACCGTGACTGGCTCGACCCGCAGCAGGGCGAGGGTGAGGTCTTCCTGCGGAAGGCCACACAGGTCAAGAATATCTGGGTGCCCACCGGGGGCTAATACGGATCATAAGCTACTGCCGGGGCGCGGCGATCCTGCCGTCCCCGGCACAGGGCCAACTCAAACCACATAGAGGGGGGAAATGGGAGCATGAGCTATGTCTTGCCGTGTCGTGCCTGTTTGCTTTGCGCTTCTCGTTCTGCTGACGGCCTGTCAGCCCGCCGAACCACCCCCCGCAGACGGTGAGGTTTTTACACCGGAGTCTGCGCCGCCTGCCGATGTCATCGACCCTACCACCCGCCCGGTCCTTGACATCGACATCCCCCAAACAAACCTGATCCAGCCTGCCGACTTTGAATACCTCGGTGCCTTCCGCCTGCCCTATGCCGGGGAGCGCCCGCTCACCTTTGAGTATGGCGGTGCCGCCATGACCTACAGCCCGGCGGGGACGCTGTACATCACCGGGCATGATCGCCTGGCCTACGGCGAAATGCCCGATGGCAACCAGGTCGCGGCGGTCAGCATCCCGGAACCCGTCATCAGTACCGATGTCTACGCGCTGCCCGTCGCGGAGTTCGTGCAGCCCTTCACCGAGGTCACAAATGGGGCCTTTGCCGGGCTTGATGAGATTCCGCGCGTGGGCCTGCTCTACCTCGATACAGCCCTCACCGGCCCGCTGATCCACATTGCATGGGGGATGCACTTCCATGAGGGCGGGGCGTTCAACACGCATGCATGGATCAGCCCGGACCTGGGTAACCCCGACCTGCAAGGCCCGTGGCAGCTCGACGCGCCCAGCTATGCCACCACCGGCTACATGGCTGAGATACCGGGGGCATGGGCCGACCTTTACGCGGAAGGTTACGTGGTAGGCACCGGGCGCTTCCGGGATGGTGGCTGGTCCGGCATGGGGCCGTCACTCCATGCCTATCAGCCGTGGGATGAGAACGGGGGGCCAGAACCGGCCAATGCCACCCTCGACGCAGTCCCGCTGCTGCAATACGAGGAATCTTATGACACTGAATCCTTTGACCATGCCCTGAACGGCTACCAGCATCCCGATGAGTGGGAGGGTGCGGCATGGCTCACCACCGATGACGGGCGTTCTGCCGTGATCTTCTCCGGGACAAAGGGAATCGGTGAGAAGTTCTGGTACGGCTGGGCCAACCCCGCCGGGGCCGACCTGCCCTGCATCGAGGCCGAACTGCTGGGCCAGTATACGCTGTGCCGCACCGCCGATGGGGGTTCCTGCCCCGACGCCGACATGACCGAATGCACCGGTCACAACGATTTCCGGGGCTGGTGGAGCAGCGCCTTTGAGGGCCAGATCATTTTCTACGATCCGTCCGACCTCGCGCGTGTAGCCGCCGGGCAGATGGCCCCGTGGGAGCCGCAGCCCTACGCGACCCTCAGCATCGATCAGTACCTGTTCCGCAACCCGGACGGCGTCGAGGTCGCCATGATTGGGGCAGGAGTCCAGCGCCGCTTCCTCGTCAGCGAGATGGCCTACGACCGCGCCAATGGTCGCATCTACGTGCTGGAGCCCTTCGCCGAGGGCGCACAGCCCGTCGTGCATGTGTGGGAAATTAGCAATTAGCTTTAAGTGGTTAGCTGTACGTATAGAGAGGGGTGGGCAGCCCTACTGTACATCCTTCCACCCAATCGACGGACCCGGCGGCGATGCCGCGCACCGGATACCACCATCGAAGTGGAAGGAATTGGCCGGGATATAGGCGTTGTTGCGGTTCGCGGAGCGCTGCCGGAAAGCCTGGTTCCAGAACGACCCGCCGCGCGTGGATCGGAAGGTGCCCTCATCAGGACCCTGCGGGTCTGCGTAAGGGGTGTACTCGTAGTATGCGGGGTCGTAGCGGTCCCACAGCCATTCATAGACGTTGCCCGCCATGTTCAGCACGCCGTAGGGGCTGGCCCCGGCCTCGTAGTTATAGACGGGGGCAGTGGTGTACAGTGGACGCTGATCGAAATCCCCTTCCGGCCACAGGAAGTTCAGCAGTTCGGGGGTTGGGTCGTCATTGCCCCACGGGTAGGTCCGCTGATCGGTGCCGCGTGCGGCCTTCTCCCACTCGGCATCGGTGGCAAGGCGTGCCCCACGCCACTCGCAGTAATCATACGCATCGTACCATGAGACGAAGATCGCGGGGTAGTCATCAAAGGTCGGGTTGCCGTAGTATTCCGGCCATGCGACATAAGCGCCCGGTTCCTCGGTACAGCAGTCGTAGCGTTTGGGCGGCTCACACACCCCATCCTCGACGCAGTCCTGGTACTGCCGGTTGGTCGTCTCCAGCCGGTCGATGTAAAACGTGCTGATAGTCACCTCATGCACCGGCACTTCATCGGGGAAGCCCGCCTCGCTGCCGCGCGTGTATGGCCCCGCGGGGATGCGGATCATGACGTTGCCGTAGGCATCCACAATACGATCCGGCTCCGGCGTCGGTGTGATGGTCGGTGTCTCCGTTGGCGAAATCGGCGTGGCGGTTGGGATCGCGGTGGTGGTGGCGACGGGCGTTGTAGTCGATGTGGCGGGGGCTTCGGTCGATGGCGCGGCCCCGGCACAGCCCGTCAGGGCGGCCAGCATCAGGGCGATGACGAACAGGATGGCAGGTCGAGTCATGTCGGCTCCGTGGTCTGACAAAAAACGCTTTGCGAATTATAGCGGCTTAGGCGAAATGACGACTAACATCCGTGAAACACCGTTGGCCCGACACCCTCTGCCCGCTATAATCAGGTTACGAACATCCTCAGCGGCGGGCACCGGCCCGGCTCCTTACGTCCCCGATTAGGTTGAAGGCAGTAACCATGACCACCATTGACCCCAAAGAGATCGACGTGATCAAACCCCAGCGACCACCACGCCGCCCGGAATGGATCAAGGTGCCGCAGCCCGGCCCCGGCGAGTATGAACAGGTCCGGGCGCTGATGCGCAGTAAGGCGCTCAATACCGTCTGCGAGGAAGCCCGCTGCCCCAATCTCGGCGAGTGCTGGGGCAAGGGCACCTCGACCTTTCTCATGCTGGGCGATACCTGCACACGCTCCTGCGGTTTCTGCGACATCAAGACCGGTCGGCCCAACGTCATGGACTGGGAAGAACCGCAGCGCGTCGCCGAATCCGTGCGTGATATGAACCTTCAGCACGTGGTGATCACCTCCGTTAACCGTGACGAGCGCAAGGACGGCGGTGCCCCGATCTTCGCGATGGTAATCAAGCGCATCCGGGAGCTTCAGCCCGGCTGCTCGATTGAGCTGCTCATCCCGGATTTCAAGGGCGACCGTGACGCACTCAGGATCGTGATGGATGCCCAGCCTGAAATCCTCAACCACAACGTCGAGACCGTGCCGCGCCTGTTCAGGCGTGTGCAGCCACAGGACCGCTACGAGTGGACGCTTGCCACCCTGCGCAACGCGAAGGAACTCGAACCGCTCTCACTGACCAAGAGCGGCATCATGCTTGGCCTCGGTGAGACCTTCGATGAGGTCGTTGATGTGATGTACGATCTGCGCTCGGTTGGTGTCGATATTTTAACCATCGGCCAGTATCTTCAGCCCAGTAAGCGCCATCTGCCCATGGACCGCTTCTACATCCCGCAGGAGTTCGAGGACCTGCGGCAGATCGGCTATGACATGGGCTACCGCTGGGTCGAGAGTGGGCCGCTGGTGCGCTCCTCGTACCGCGCCGCTGAGCAGGTCCAGGTCCTGAGTGAGTTGGGTTACTGGAAGCCCATCATCGGCGGTGTCTCTGAGTAAAACGGCTCTAAACTGCCATTTAAGGTGCGATCCGGTACAATACGCGTGCTTTGATTCGCGCATGATGACGAGGCCAACCCTGATGGAAATCACACCGCTGAAGCTGCCCGGCACCTATGAGATTCAACTCAAGGCGCACATCGATCCGCGCGGGTATTTCGTGGAAACCTTCCGCACTCACGTATTTGAGCAGCACGGCCTCGTGGCTCGCTGGGCACAGGAGAACCAGTCGCTCTCGGTATCAAAGGGCGTGCTGCGCGGGCTGCACTTCCAGCTTCCGCCGCACAGCGAGACCAAGCTGATTCGCGCCATCCAGGGTCGCATCTATGATGTGATGGTCGATCTGCGCAGGTCATCCGGCACATATGGGCAGTGGCAGGGCGTGGTGCTGGATGCTGAGCAGCACAACATGGTGTACATCCCCAAGGGGTTTGCCCACGGATTCTGCACGCTGACCGAGAACTGCATCGTGGCCTACAAGGTTGATGAATACTATACACCGCCTGCACAGGCAGGATTGCGCTGGGATGACCCCGATATTGGCGTCGAGTGGCCGGTGGATGGGCTGCCGCTGCTCTCCGACAAGGACCAGGCACTGCCGTACTTCAAGGATTTCGAGACGCCGTTTGAGTAGCTGTCAGCCGTCAGCTTTCAGCTTATCGTTTACCGCGCGGTAGATATCCAGTGTGTGCGCAGCGGTCTTGTACCAACTGAAAAGGTCTGCGCGGGCGCGGGCCTTTTGGCTCATCTCCTCGTGCAGTTCATCCTGCACCAGCAGGGAAAGCGTGGCCCCGGCCATATGGCGGGCGTCATCCGGTTCGACAACAAAGCCGCCCGCGCCGACGATCTCGGCCAGTGATGAAGTATCTGTGGTGACGACCGGCGTCCCACAGGCCATGGCTTCCAGTACGGGCAGGCCGAAGCCCTCGTAACGGGACGGGAAGACAAACACCTTTGCCATGCGGTACAGGGCGGGCTTATCGGCCTCCTCCACAAAGCCGATCAGGCGCACAGCCTCCTCATCAAGCCCCATCATGTTAAGGTACATCGGGATATCGAGCAGGCGCGGCGTCATGGCCCCCGGCAGGTTACCGGCGATGACCAATGGCACCTGATCGCCCACGCCCTGCTGAATGTACGTGTACGCCTTCAGCAGGGTGTGGACGTTTTTGCGGACATCAAACCCACCCAAATACAACACGTATTCATCGGGTAAATTGTACTTTTGCTGGATGGCGGTATCGAGAAGGGAGCCGGGGCGCGGATGGTACTTGATGCCTGCCGCCAACCAGATGGCGTGGATATGCTCCGCAGGGATGCCAAGCCGCTCGATAATATCGGCCTTTGATGCCTCGGAATCGGTGATGATGGCCGATGCGCCCCGGGCAGTCGCTGCCACCAGCGAGGTATAGGCACGGGGCAGCAGGCCACCGCGATAGGCGGGCAGGATCAGGGGGATGATGTCATGGATAGTGACCACCACCGGGACCGGGCTGCGCAGCGGGGCGGCCCAGTACGGCACATGAAGTAAATCGGCGTCCATCTTACCTGCCGCGGTGGGGACATCCTGCTGCTCGAAGTACAGTTTGGCAAGATGCCCCGATCCACGCAGTGGAATCGAGTGGACGGTGACGCCTTGGGGGATGCCATCCAGCGTCTCATTCGGGCTGATCAAGGTCAGGCGCAGGTCGGGGTCTACAGTTAGCAGGGCGGCAGTCAGTGCATGGAGGTACTGGCCGCTGCCGGTATCGGGCCGATCCCAGAACCATGCATTTAAGGCGATGTGCATCAGAGTTTATCCGGTAGATGGGAATCAGATCATTGGGATGATAGCGGCGGGGTTATGGGGTGTGCAACAACAAAGGTGAGCAGATCGGCTGGCCTGCTCACCTTTTGGAAAGTACTGCCGGGGATTAGCGGATGGTAACAGCGCCGAGACCACCCTCGATCTTGACTTCGGCCTGGTGGGCGGATTCACTAAACCCGCGTGTCTTCCATTCACGCTCGCCGATCTTCTCGAACCGTTCCGCTGTTACGCTGATCTCACCGAGACCCTGTTCGGCATGGATGTGGGCCGCAACACCCTGCGGAACGATGATGGTGATTGCGCCGACGCCGCCGTCGATCCTGATCTTTGTCTGCGGCATGCGGGCGGGCAGATGTACGGTCAGCGGGCCGACGCCGCCTGCCCAGTGAAACTCCGAGACTTTAAGATCGGTCAGGTCAAAATCCATGACACCCGCGCCGCCATCAAACTTGAGATTAAGATCAACGTTGGGGTTAAACTGAAGGTCCCACTTGGCCCCGCTGAACCAGTCACGCTGTTCGATCTTAATACGTGGGTCGGCATCGGAACCTTTGCGGTGATAGGTTAGCCCGCCCCACGCGCTGCCGGAGATCAAGTCGGCGCTTTCTGCAGGGCCTGCGGTAACCTGGAACTGACCGGCCACGCCGTCGGATTTGATCCGGGCGGCACTGATTCCGTTCAGCGGAATGTGGACTTCCTCGCGTTCGGCTGTGCCACCCCACCACCAGCGCAGGCCCAACTGACGGCTGAACAGCACCGCGAGGCCGAACAGGATCAACAGAAGCGGCCACAGTACGGGCCAGACATTAAAGCTGACAAGCCCCATGGTATTGAGTAGAAACAGCCCGCCGACGATGATCATGACGACTGCAACAAACCCCTGCGAGTTATTACCCTTCATTACCCTCGTACCCTCCTCATAAGAGTGAGTTCTTATGTTGTGTTCTGTATGCCTGTACGCACACCTTGCTAAATGGTTGTATTGCGAGTAGACTGTTTTGCGACGCTGCGCACAATGCAGCACATGATCCAGCATTATCCCACAGACGAGGTTTCTTGAACGATTTTCCCCGACCCACACGGCGGCTGATGACCCGGATCGCGCTGGGCGGCCTGCTTGTGGCCCTCTTGTTATCGGGCTGCGGTGGTGCCAGCGTGGTAACACCCGTACCCAATTATACGCCCCCAGCCATCGAAAGCATCCCCGGCGCGGAGGGGCAGGAAAATGCTGCCTCGGTGAACGGCGTTAACATCACGGTGGAAGACTTCCGCCGTGAACTGGCACGTCATGAAGCCGGGCAGGTGGCGCTGGGTCTTCAGTCATCAAACCCGGCCCTGTATCAGCAGAACGTGCTGGACCGCCTGATCGATGATGAGTTGTTCCGGCAGGAGGCCGCACGGCAGGGCATCGAAGTGACTGAAGCCGAGGTACAGGTTGAGATTGCTAAAGATATTGAGCTGTTTGGTGAAGACTATTTTGATAGCTGGCTGATCGCGAACTTCTGGTCCCGCGAGGAATACGAGGAGTACATTCGCACGTTCCTGCTCACCCAGCAGGTGATCGCCCCCATCCAGCAGAACATGACAGGCACCGCCGAACAGGTCCGTGCACGGCACATCCTTGTGAACTCCCCGGAGGATGCGCAGGCGATCATTAATGAACTGGCAGCAGGGACTTCATTTGAGGACCTTGCCCGTGAGAATTCCCTGGATGTAACTTCGCGCACGCAGGGCGGTGACCTCGGCTGGTTCCCGCGTGGCGTGCTCCTGGTAACCGAGGTGGAAGATGCCGCCTTCGCGCTTGACCCGGGGCAAGTCAGCGGCGTGGTAAGCAGCCCATGGGGATACCACGTTGTACAAACACTGGAATACGACCCGGCACGCGAGCTTGACGCAGGAACCCGCAATCTGTTGTATTCTAATACTGTGAGTGAATACATCGATACGCTGCGCGCCAACGCCACAATCGAGCAGTATATCCTCAACACGGATGCGTAACTGAAACCCGGCCCGGTGCAGGGCAGCAGCAGTGAGGTAAAACCGATGTCAGACGATCAAGTTACCCAGGATCAGGACACCAGAAACCCGGCAGGACTGTTCAACATTGTGACGGCGGCCCTGCTGGCACTCTCGATTGTTGCCTGCTTTGCCGCCATCGCTGCCGTGTTGACGTGGCCGCGCGGTGCCACCCCCACCACTGGGGTGGAAGCCCCAACGCTGATCGCCGGTATCCCGACGTTTACGCCCGGGGCGGATGCCCCCACGCCGGGCGCGACGGCCACACTACTGGGCGAGATCGTCGCGGCGTCCTCCACCCCGACGCTGGCATTGACGCTGGGGCCGGTCAATACCGTGACGGAGTCTCCGCCCGACCTGCCCACTGCCACCCCAACCCTGACCGAAACACCCACCCCATCGCCAACCCCGGTGTTCACATCAACGCCAGTACCAACCTCGACGAATACGCCCAGCCCATTTGATTATGTGCTGCGCAACAATAACCTGACGTATACTGCCAACTTCGCCAACACGGCAGGTTGCAGTTGGGCGGGTATCGCCGGGGCAGTGTATGATATTGATGGGCGGCATGTGGCCGGGCTGCGCGTGCATGTGTACGGGGCCGGCATTGATGAGCGGATCACGACAGGATCGTTTACGGATTACGGTGACAGCGGCTGGGAACGCTCCGTGGATGCCAAGCCAAACACCAACGTCTATTTTGTTCAGCTTGAAAGCCCCACCGGTGACCTGCTTTCAGATGTGATTACGGTGCAGATGGTGGACAACTGCAACCAGAACCTGGTGCTGGTGAACTTCGACCAGGTGAACCCGTAAGGGCGGGACGCGTGGGTTTTTACGATCCTTATGATGAAACGCTCGGCGGCCCGCTGACGCTGGAGGAAGATGAACCCCGGCACCAGGCTCGCCATGGCGATGGGTTTCGCTTCTTTGACGTGGTCAGCGTCGGTTTGATGCTGGCCTCAGTGGCTGTCGTCGTGCTGACCGTGCTGCTGATCAACAACCCGCAGGCCGCCTTCAATCCCTTTCCGCCTGCCGCGCCCACGGCCACCCCGACCCTGATCGTGATGGCAGAACCCCCTACTGCGACACCTGCCGCACCCACCGAAATTCCAACCAGTATCCCTACCCCCACTGACACGCCCACACCATTCCCGACGCCGACGGAGGCCGTACAGGTTTTTTCCGGGCCAACCAACACGCCCTCGCGCTACCCGTTCAACCTGCTGGATGACGAGATCGCGTATCAATCCAATGAAAACGGTGAGGGCTGCGCATGGCTCAGCATCGCGGGGCAGGCACTGGACCTCAACGGGCAGCCCGCCTTGCAGTTAGCGGTGCAGGTGCGCGGTGAGGGCTTCGAGTGGATTGAGTTTACCGGCAGCGAGCCGCGTTTCGGCGAGGCCGGGTTCGAGGTGCTGCTGAATACCACCCCGGTCGTCGGGGAGTACGAGGTTCAACTGTTCAGCACGACCGGCATCACCCTCTCCGAACCTATCATCGTGCGTACCACCTCCTCCTGCAATGAGAACGTCGCTTATCTCGTCTTTGCCCAAAACTACGACTATACCCGGTAGACCCGTTACTTGGCATCGCTGTCTGCGGGTGGGGTTTGCCCGGAGAGGCCGTCGGTCTCGACCTGGTACGCCTTGAACGTTTGGTCACCACGCTGGACCTGCCGCACACGCCGTTCGAGTTTGACGCGCGGCAGCATCACCAGCCGGTCACAGCCGGTGCAGCGCAGCCCGATATCCGCACCGATGCGGTAGACACGCCATGCGTTGGTTCCGCAGGCATGCGGCTTTTTCAGGGTCAGGATGTCGTCAACGTGCAGGTCGAGTGGCATAAAGTCTTGTCCCCGCCAGGAAATATGATGGGCTTGGTGTTTTGCAGCCTGCGCCCCCATCGCTGGACCCTTCCCCCACTGTTCGCGCCGCTCTGCGAGCCTTGCTCACGGAGGGAAGGGAACACACTGCGAATTTGGGCACGTATTTGATGCAGCCTAACCCCGGATGCGAAGTGGGCTGTAATCAACGGCGTTGTCATCAAGGTCGAGAGTCTCACCGATGTAGGAGCTGGTGGTTTGCGGGCTGGCATGCCCCAGCATGACCTGAACCTGCTCGATAGTGGCCCCACCTCGACGTGCCAGTAACGCCGCTGTGCGCCGCAGGTCATGGGGCTTGACCTGCGGTACACCGCACCGGGCGGTGTAATAATCGACCATGCGGTAGATGGCGTGCGGCGTCATGCCCTTGCGGTAGGTCAGGATGTTGCCATCCTTCGTGATCGGCACAAACACCCGCGCTTCTTTTTCTGCCATACTGCGTCCGCTGGCCTGTCCCCAATCCATCATCATGCGCCAAAGCCACACCGGCATCTTGAGCGTGCGAATGCGCCCATGCTTGCCTTTAAGGTTGGCGATCACACGATGACCGTCCAGTTCGGTGATGTGCCCCCATGCCAGGGTACAGATTTCCGAGCGGCGCAGGCCCAGCACCAGCAGCAGTGCGAGGATGGTAGAATCGCGCAGACCCTTTGGGGTATCGATACCGGGAGCGGCCAGCAGGAGTTTAGCCTGCGGTGCGGTGAGCCGCTGCCCCTGCAACTCACCACGCACGCGGGGCGCTTTGACCAGTTCCAACTGCGGCAGGCCAGCGGCCAGTGATGGTTCGATGGCGGCGGCGGTGCGCAGCAGCCCCTTGATGGTATTGAGGTGGGCCTGTACCGAACGCGGTGCCAAGTCCTGCTCAGTTTGCAGGTAGGCCACATACATCTTCAAATGGACGATCAGCGGCACGGGTTCCTGCCCGTCTCGCCAGCCGAGAAACGCCCGGATACGGCTCTCGTAGGCGCGCTGGGTATTAGGGGCCATGCCCGCAAGATAGGTCATCATGGCCTGCTGCATCATCTGATCGCCCTGCGGCTGGGTGGGTGGGGTCAGGACGAGTGCGTTTTCCTCAAAATCGCCTGGATCGACGATCTCGCCTTCAATCATGGGGATGCCTTCGGGTACTTGCCTTTACGTTCAGGGATGAAGATTCGGGTTTTCCGTGAGTAGTCCGTTTTTTTCAGCGACATCAATCAAGAGCTTATCAGCCGAGACAAAGACGAGCGGAGACAATCCGGCAGCACACATCACTTCAACATGAGTGATATGTGCAATTAGAACATGATCTTCGTGCTGATATCTGTGACAGATCGAATCCAGCCAGCGCCCGTTTCAGCGATATACCGTTTAACCAGCGCACTGCTGTCCAGGAAGTAATCGGTCATCGGCCTCCGCGTCGCTCCCGGATAAACTCTTCCGAGAGTGGCGGCTGCTCGTAAAACCCCGCCTCGATCTCCGTGATCAATTCGGCTCTATCAACCAGCAGGTCAGCGAGCGCTACATGAATACGGTCAGGTTCAGATACAAGCATGACTTCAAATTCATGACCCTCAAAGAGATCGACAGGCTCAAGCAATCGAAGTTGTGCGGATTGACTGTGTCATCATCTGATTCCCCTTCCATCGTGATTGTATCATGAAGCACCCAGTGGATACAGTCCGCACCCAATCTCACGATTCACAGCCCTGACCCTCAAACGAGGTTGTTCGGTCGGGGCTCAGGAAATAGTCTAGCACATCCATACTAAACAGGTCATAGAACGGGTCGGTGGAGAAATCATACAGCCGCATGAGCGCGTTACCCGCCACGCACCACGGCAGCACGTCCTGCCCGTCGAGCGTAGGGCTGATCCATGTATTACCATTTCCATCAGTGATCAGGTAATGCGCGGTCACGGCACCGTTGGAGGACAGGTACAATTGATCATCCTCAGTGTGCAATGAGCCAAAGCGGATATACGGGTCATAGCGCAGCGTACCGAGTTTAGCCCCTGTGACGACCGGGCACAGTGCTTCCGGGTCGGCGTAATCGGAGGGGCGCAGGCAGCGCCGCCACAGGATCGGGCTGCCACTTTCGTTGCGTCCAACGGAAAAGGCGACGCTGGACATGCTGTGCCCGTCCTCGCCGGGCGCAGGTATATCGACCGGGTTAGCCACCGCCACGGTGGAGCTGGGTGTCAGGGTGGGGGGGCCGTCGGGAAAGTTGCTGGTTGGCACCGGCGGAAAGGTCGAGGTGGGGAGCAGCGTCTCACCCGGTGCGGCGGTTGGCGGCACCTCCGCAGGTGCTGCAGGCTGGGCGTCATCCGCTGGCAGGGCCACCGTCGGCAGGCCCCCAAAACCCGGTGTGGATGGCCCGGCGACTGGCGTGGGCAGATCGGCCTGGCGCGGGCCGCAGCCCACCAGCAGGATCGATAATACCCCGCTCCATAAGAACACACTGTGCCGCATCAGCCGGTCCTCACGGGCATGTTGGGGACATACTTCAGCACCGGGGCGCGGTCGGCCAGCAGCCCCACGGCGGGTACCTCCCCATTGATATCGTACCAGTCGGTTTCCATCCATGTCGTCAGCCCCCAGAACCACGGCGGGGCATGTTTGGCGACCCAGCGGTAGAGTGCTACGGTAGCATGCCCGGTGCTATCCCATGTATAGCCGGGGTAGCGATCATCGATGATATGGGGCGGGTCAACAGGGGTCGGGATGCGCCAGATGCCGCCCTCCGTGCCGACGACAGGCACCGGCCCGGCATGGAAGTACTTCCACAGGAGCTGCTGAAAGGCCAGCCCGGACGCGATCAGACCGTTAGGGTCACCACGTGGTGTGAGCGCGGTGCCGCCAAACACCGTCCGACCGGGGTCATCGCGCTGCTGGCGCGGGTCATAGGGATATTCGAAGTGCCACCCCTCCTCGTCACAGTTGACCTCGTGCGGTTGACGTGCTGACCATGACGATCCGCCGGGGCGCTGCTGGTAGAAGTGATTGGCAATATAGGGGTGCGTGGCGCACCACAACCCGCTGCCAATGATGCGGCGGAAACGGCTCTCATGGCGCTCCTTGAGGTAGCTGAGCATCTGATCGAGCCACAGAACGGTGGCGGCTTTTTCGTGGGCGCTGTCCGTCAGGGCGATGAAGCCAGGATAGCCGCCCAACGAGACAATGCCCTCGGCCCAGCCCAGCCAGTTATCCATCAGTTTGGCGATCAACTCGCGATTGTCCCACGATATCCACATATCCCAGCCCCCGTTGGGCCATTCACCGTCGAGGTTCGGCTCATTGTAGAACTCGAACCACAGGCAGCCCTGCCGGATGTACTCCGGGTAGATGGTGCCCCACCAGTCGAACTGCTTGGGGTCGTTCTCGATGGGTTCCCCGGCGAAGTTGCCACGATAGAAGCGCATGATCGGCATGATCTCATTGTTCATAAATTCCTGGACCATCGAGATACCGGTGCCGGGCCGTGGTTTGATGTACTCGTCACCGACTGTCACCAGCTTGGCCCAGCCGAGCCGTGGATACGTGTAGCGGTACATCTGGATATCCTGCCCGATGCTGATATTGTGCAGGCCACGCGGGTTATAAAACCAGCGGTAATCGCGCAAGTTCATGAGTATGCCTCTGCAAGTGAACGAACGTGGAGGTATTGTAGCATGTTTGATGATGCGCAACGGAGGGCGACTGAAGCCACCAGCAAGGTTTACGGCTAGCCGGGCTTCAACTGCGAGTTCAGCGGCAGGGAAACGTGGAATGTTGCACCTTTGCCGGGTTCACTTTCGACCCACAACCTGCCATGGTGCGATTCCACGATGCTGCGTGAGATGGGCAGCCCGAGGCCGGTGCCGCCCGCATGAACGATACCTTCATCCGTCTGCATAAATGGTTGGAAGATCACATCGTGTTTTTCGCCCGGGATGCCTGCCCCGGTATCCTGCACACTGATCAGAACGCGATCATCGATCCTGCTGGCGGACACCTTGATCCAGCCCTCGGATGTGAACTTGATGGCATTCGAGAGCAGGTTCAGCAGCACCTGCCGGATACGGCGTTTGTCGCAGGTCAGCATGGGCAGGTCGGTATCGATCTCGGTGCGCAGGTCAACACGCTCACCGTCAACCTGTGGGCGGACCTGCTCAACGATCTCCATCAACTCCGTCGGCAGGTGGAAGTCTGCCTCAATAAAGAGCGTCAACATGCCCGACTGTATCTTGGAGATATCAAGGATATCGTTGATCAGTGCCAGCAGGTGACGTGAACTACGCAGGACTTTTTTGAGGTTTTCGACCTGCTCATCCGTCACATCGCCAAACGTGCCCAGCGCCATCAACTGGTTAAAGGTAATGATGGCATTGAGCGGCGTGCGCAGCTCATGACTCATGCTGGCAAGAAACTGCAACTTGATCTGATCGGCCTCATGCGCCTTGAGTAGGGCATCCTCAAGTGCGTTGACCAACTGGGTGCGTTCAATAGCCCCGGCGGCAAGGTCCGACATGCCTCTAAAAATGCGCTTTTGCAGGTCGGTCAGCGGGGCTTCTTCGTGTTTCAGCAGAACGATATAGCCCAGCCGACGCCGTTCCGACACAACGGGCAGGGGATACAGCCCCTTGAGACCACGCGCTGCGACAAATGCCAGGGCAGGTTCATCCAGGAGATCGGCTACCTCGGAGATCGGCATTTCCTGCGCTAACATCCGCTGCCCAATTTGCGAGGACAGCAGATACGTCAGTTCACGAACCTCCATTTCATGCCGTGGCAGATGGGCCACGATCCGCAGTTCAGCGAGTTGCTGTGTCCCGGTCGCATCATATACCAGCAGCAGGATATCATTATCGGGCTGCCCGAAGACCTGCGTAAATGCCCCCAGGATATCCCGGTAACCCAGCTTGCCATTGATGAGCCGCGCGGCTTCATACATGGCGTGCGCCTCGGCCTTCATTACGGCTAGTTCCTCGGTGCGTTCATTGACTCGCTGCTCAAGCTCGTTTGTCCGTACCCGCTCAAATTCTCCTGGAAACTGCATGTACAGCAGCAGGATGCCATCCAGCACCAGCATTGAAACCATCATATAACCGTAATCCGGGAACTTCAGCCAAGGCAGCAGCAGGGTCGCCAGCGTGACAGCCAGCGCATGGATCGCGGCTATCAGGCGTAGTTTTTGCGTTGAAAACAAAAAGATAACCAGGATGTGGGGCAGCAGAGTCAGCGGCACCAGTTGGGAGATGTGATCCGGCCCATAAGCCACCACAAACACGCCGATGCCGCTAAATGTCAGCAGCCCCAGCGCGGCGAACTGGTAATATCCGAGGCGGTTTATGAGATAACAACCCAGCACCAGTACACCCAGTACACTCACTGTCCACTGTGTCGAGGCGGTCAGGGAAATCGCGAACCAGAACCAGCGCACCGCGATCACCCCCATGGCGATCACGAACAGCGCCAGGCTGAACGCCGACAATATGCGTACCCGGATGCCGAAGGCTGATTGAGGGGAATCGGTGTGCCACGGCCCCAGTAACCAGCGTGAAAACGGCCTGTAGTGTGACGGTGAGGTCAAGTGCCTTCTCCTCGGGGCTTACAGACTCATTTTAATCCGGAACCTGGTTATTGCCTACTGTTTAGCTTATAGGGCTTATTCATCGTTCATGCCCAGTACATCGATCACGGTGTCGAGGTCCTTATCACCACGTCCCGACAGGTTGACCAACAGGACTGAATCCGTCGGCATAGTCGGTGCCCGCTTCAGTACCTCCGCCACCGCGTGCGCGCTTTCCAGCGCCGGGATGATACCTTCTGTTTGGCTGAGAACCTGGAATGCCTGCATGGCTTCGTCATCGGTAGCATAGGTATAGAAGGCGCGTTCGGTATCACGCAGGTAGGCGTGTTCCGGCCCCACCGAGGGGTAATCCAGCCCGGCTGATACGCTGTGCGTCTCCATGATCTGGCCGTTCTCATCCTGCATCACAAAGGAGCGCGTACCATGCAGCACACCCAGCCGGGCAATGTCGAGATCGGCAAAGCGGGCGGCATGTTCTTTTGATTCAATACCGTGTCCCCCGGCCTCCACGCCGATCAGATCAACGTCATCATCTTCCCGGAAAGCATGGAACAGCCCAATCGCGTTACTACCACCGCCCACACACGCGACGCAGGCATCGGGCAGGCGGCCCGCCATCTCCACGATCTGCTCTCGTGCCTCGATGCCGATCACGCCCTGGAAGTCACGCACCATCATCGGGTAGGGGTGCGGCCCCAGCGCCGAACCGAGCAGGTAGAAGGTATCGCGCACGTTGGTTACCCAGTCGCGGATGGCCTCGTTGATGGCATCCTTGAGTGTCTTGCTGCCGCTCTCGACCGGGATCACCTCAGCACCGAGCAGCTTCATGCGGAACACGTTGGTCTTCTGCCTCGCCATATCGACGCTGCCCATGTACACATGGCAGTCGAGGCCCAGCAGGGCGGCGGCGGTGGCGCTGGCGACGCCATGCTGCCCGGCCCCGGTCTCCGCAATGACGCGCTGTTTGCCCATCCGTTTAGCGAGCAATGCCTGCCCCAGCGCGTTGTTGATCTTGTGCGCACCGGTATGCGCGAGGTCCTCGCGCTTGAGGTAAATCTGCGCCCCACCGAGCTTCTCGCTCAACCGCCGCGCATAGGTGACGGGGGTCGGCCTGCCGGTGTAGGTGCGCTGGAGGTGGGCGTATTCCGCCACGAAGTCCGGGTCCGCCATCGCCTCGTGATAGGCGGCGGTCAGTTCATCGAGGGCGGGGATCAGCGTTTCGGGGACAAAGCGTCCGCCAAACTGCCCGAAGTAGCCGCGCTCGTCGGGTAGGTTTGTGGGTTGGGTTGGTACAGGTTGCTCGCTCATTGCATGGTCTCCCCGGTATAAACGAAATAGCCTGGTGTCGATCCCTGCCTGTTGAACTCGACAGGGTTCAACAGGCAGGCTGAAGGAAATGAGGCCAGGGTTTGCAGACACACGCTAACTGCCTCCGCGCGCCGCATCGACAAACGCCCGCATCTTCTCAGCGTCCTTCTGGCCCTTGACCACTCCCTCGACGCCGCTTGCCACATCAACGCCCCACGGCATAATCGCCGCGACCCGATCCGTGACGTTGCCAGGGGTCAGGCCACCGGCCAGCATCAGGCGCGGTGTCAGCCTACCAAGCGCACGAGCCACCTCCACCGATGCCGTC
>CAYMGV010000009.1:0-55305 GCA_964390105.1 uncultured Anaerolineae bacterium
CCATGGAGGTCTACCGGCACCCGGCCAACCGCTTCGTGGCCGCCTTCCTCGGCAACCATGCGGCAGCGCGGGACAACCGAGCCTGTGTGCGGGCAACGCGCCAAGAAGCATGCCCCAACTGCCCCGCCCCGCCACGCGGCGACCCAACCCCGGCACCGCGCGGCGGCGGTTTCGAGCCGAGGTTCTGCCCGGCAGGGTCAAGACGCTGCCCGGCGCGGCTGCCTGACCTGGGGGCACCCGGAGGCCGGGGGACCGGCTTATGCGGCATGGTCCGGTCTGAATCGTAATCGATCTCGTCTTTATACGAACTTGGGCCGACCATTGTGGCGTCAAAATCCTGCTGAGGCACGGCATCCCCTGGTGCCGATGAGGCGGTAGGCCGCCCTGACGGTGTATCTGGCGCTCGATCTCCGGGTACACTGGCCGCAGGCAGATCGAACGGCACATCATCATCAGGCGATGACACCGGTTTGGCAGGCTCCGATTCATCAGGCGGCTGATAATCCCGATCGGTTGGATGCGGGAAATTCGGCACTGATCGATCCCGGCCCTTGCGGTCGCTGTGCATTGAAGGATCACCCGGCTCCGCTGGTTCGTAGCCCGGCGGCGGCGCTTCCTGTTGGCTCATATCGATGGCAGGATGCCCCCCTGGCGGGGTGTCCTGCTCGGTAGGGGTATCGTCCGGCGTGCGGGGTGGCTCCGGTGGAATCGGCATGGTAGCGCCATCATCGCCAATGGTGGCACTGGGCAGCGGATTGCCAATGTCTTCCAGCTCTGACCAGCGCTCCGCCTCCTTTTCGGCGTGTTCACGCGCATCGATCAGGCGGTCGAGACGGCTTGGCTTTGGTGACTCCGGCCCAGGTAAATCTGAAGGGGTTTCATCTTCCGGGTCCACCGGCGGGATATTGCGATCATCCATTGTATCGACGCTTTCCTACCCATTTAACGTGAGCAAACCATAATGAAACTTACTATAGCACGGGGGGGATCGAAAGGAAACCAAAACAAAGGCCCCATGGCATCATGAATGCGGGCCTTTGTGTATCAGTGGATGGTCCGGCAGGTTGTCACGGGGATGAAGCGGCCTGTCACTTCGTTCTGAGGCTGAACAACTGCTCTACCCGGGTTTCCAGGTCCCGTACTGATACCGGCTTGAGCAGCACCGCATCAGCCAGCGCTTCAACTTGCTGAGCCTTGGCCGGGTTGGCCGTCGCGATCAGAACCGGGAGGTGTTTTAAGGCTTCATCTTCGCGGATTTCAGTTAGTATGTCCTCGCCGCTGCGCCCCGGCAGTCGCAGGTCAAGGATGAGCATACCCGGCATGATCTCATGCAGACGCGCGATCGCATCATTGCCGCTGTTCAGCAGCGTGATCTCATAACCGGCGTTTTTCAGCACGCTGGTATAGAGACGCCCCAGGATAGCATCATCCTCAATAATCACAACGTGTTGTGGCTGCATTTTTATCCTGCTCGATTCCTGAAATGTAACAAATACACCAGATTCCACCATTGATAGTATACCTGCGGGGAAATCTATCCACACCTTAATGACTATACCCTATCCTTCTGCATGCTGGCACCTGTGCCCCCGCTGTTTGGTTTTGAGATCATCGCGCCCGGTTATGCAAGCCTTGCACAGATCGCTTTTGCACTGTTCCTGTTCGCGGCTGTCATCTGCCGGATCGATCAACTGGGTGCAGGGCATGGCTGCCGAGATATCACATCACCCGCATTCAGACGGGAGGGGCAGGCTGCCTGCTCGTTTTTATGGCTTCTCACCCTCTTATTCCCCTTCATAGCTGGCAGGATGCTCCCCCGCCGTTTAAAATGCCGTATTATGAGCGACCTGCAAAGCAACACACTCACAATCCGATCCGCCATGCCCAGTGACTACGATCTGTGCATGGCCTTTGACCATACCATCAGTACAAACCATGTTTGGCAGTTACAGACCGATGAGGGCGACGGCGAACAGACGATCACCTTCCGCGTCGCACGGCTGCCTCGCTCCATCAAGGTCCCCTATCCGCGCTCCGGTGAGATGCTGCTGAACTCATGGCGGATGCACAGCCTGTTTCTTGTTGCTGAATGGGAAAAGCACCTGCCCGTCGGGTATATCTGTGTCCGGCAGGAACCCACGCAGGAAACCGCGTGGGTCTCGGATTTTGTGGTGGATGGCGGTGCCCGGTTGAACGGGGTGGGGTCTGCGCTGCTGCGAGCCGCCCTGCAATGGGCCATTGAACAGAACCTGCGCCGCCTGATGGTTGAGACACAAACGAAGAACTATCCATCTATTCACTTCCTGCAGAAGCGAGGTTTTGTGCTGGCCGGATACAACGAGATGCACTTCCCAAACCAGGATATTGCGTTGTTCTTCGGGCAGGTGCTTCGCTAACTTCAAACGGCCAGTCATCCTTGATTTTGCCAAAACCAGCTTAACTATCATGGACCGATTCATTCAATTATTCGTGGCTAATGCCGATCTAATCAACCAGAGCCTGAGCGCCGCTATCGCTATCATCACCGGGTCGTTCTTCCTGTACAGCCTGTTCAGCGACTTCGGAAACCGCGTGGCACGGTCGTTCAGCCTGCTGCTGCTGTTTGTCACCATCACCTATATCGGTGATCTTGGTGTGGCGTACAGCTCCGCTGCCTCCGCCGAAAGCTGGCTGCGCTTCCAGTGGCTTGGTATTGCGTGGGTCCCTGCGGCATACCTGCACCTTTCACACGCGATCCTTGAGATGACGGGCACACCATCACGCGGGCGGCGGCGCTCCACGGTATCACTGTCCTATGTCGTGGCAGCCATCTTCCTTGTCATGGTGCTGTTGACGCCGTGGGTGGTCAGCACACTGGCAACTGAACCCGCCCCGCATTTTCAGCCCGGTTCGCTGTTCTGGGTGTTCTTTGCCTATTTCTCCGGCGCGTCGGCATTAAGCTTCTGGTTTATCATCCGGGCATGGCGGCGCACCATGCTGATGTCCAACCGACGTCGCCTCGCCTACCTGCTGGTTGTGTGGGTCGCACCGGGCCTTTCGGTGTTCCCTTTCCTGCTGATCTCAGGTCGGGCGCTGACCTCGCCCACCATCTTCTACGGTATCCTAATCATCGTGGACAGCATGCTGGCCGTGATGCTCGCCATCATGGCGTATTCACTGGCGTTCGTCGGCAATCTGCTCCCGGATCGGCTGATCAAGGCCAGGATGCTGCAATTCTTCCTGCGGGGGCCAGTGGTTGCCATCGTGACGCTGGGTGTCATCGTGTGGATGCCACGTGCAGGCAACTTCCTGGGCCTGCCCGGCGATGAGATCATGCCCATTGCCGCCGTGATGGTTATCCTGTTCCTGCAGTGGGTCATCACACTGATCATGCCGTGGCTGGAACGCTGGCTGGTTTACAGCGGTGAGGCCGAGATCAGGCGCATCCAGCAGGTGGAACAACGCCTGCTGACCGGTACCGACTTCAAGCAGCTTCTCGATACCATTCTCGCTACCGTATGCGAGATCATGCGGGTTGATTCGGCATTTGTGGTGTCCGTCACGGCAGGCAGGGCCACGCTGGAACGGGCCGTCGGGCTGGCCGATCTGACCCTTTTTAACCCGGCCTCCATCGAGGGGTTGACTGCCGACACGGATATCTCAGACCACGTCAAACTGGAGGAAATCAGCACATTTGACGACATGCTGACGTGGGGCGGTTACCTGATGCTGCCGCTGCATCATCAACTGCCCAGCGAAGACGAGCCGCGCTTCCTGGGTTTGCTGGGTGTCCGGCAGCCGGATGATCAACAGGGGAAATACCGGCTCGAACAGCTCATGGCGTTGGCAACTCGCACCGCCGAAGCTCTCGAAGACCGCCGCCTCCAGGCCGAAGTCATGGCCGCACTTGAGGGGCTGCTCCCACAGATCGAGGTGATTCAGCAGCGCCGTGGGGACAGCGTCACTGACCTGTCACGGCCCGCCAGCGAGGTCGTCAGCAGCCCCGCTTTCGCTACCACCATCAAAGATGCCCTGAGCCATTACTGGGGCGGCCCCAACCTCACCGAGCCAGCCCTGCTCCAGTTGACTGTTGTACAGCGTGCGCTGGAAGAAAACGACCAGAACGCGCAGCGCGCGGTACGGGCCGTCCTCAACAACGCCATCGAGAACCTACGGCCTGAGGGTCAGCGCAGCATGACCACCGCTGAATGGATCCTGTACAACATCCTTGAGATGCGCTTTGTGCAGGGGCGCAAGGTCCGCGACGTAGCGCTGAGGCTGGCGATGAGCGAGGCTGATTTTTACCGTAAGCAGCGCGTCGCCATTGAAGCCGTCACCGAAATCATCGCAGATATGGAACTCAGCACCGGGGAAAAAGAAATACACCAGGAGGAGGGGTAACCCCTCCTCCATTGAATCCAAAACGGGGCCAGCCTAATCACGGCTGGCCCCGTCCAACTGTGCCGTTCGTTACTTGTTACGGCGGAACATCAGCGCCACGCCAGCGACACCGCCCGCCCCCACAAGACACAGACCGCCACAGCACAGCAGCATCCCGAAGGTGCCCAGCAGCGCGGTGGCCTGCTCCACCAGTGAGACCCAGTCATCGGCGGTGGCGGTGGTGTTACCGGGGGCTGTAAGCGGAGCCGGATCGACCTGCGGTGAAGCGGGTTCGGCGGCCTGGGGCTGAGTAGTAGGTTGTGGTGCCGGTGCGGCCCCCGTACCCGCTGCCGTGATCAGGCTCTCGACGAGGAAGATGACGTCGGATTCACGCACATCCCCATCCACGACAAAGAACAGCCCATCGACCACAAACGTCGCGCTATGCCAGGTATCAATCCCTTCTGAAAGGTCTTCGACCAACACCTCGACCCCGGCAATTACACGCACTTCACCCGGCGTATTGTAGTAGCCAATATCCTCGATCCACTCGTTCACATCGGCGTATGATGTGGGGCTTTCCGCGATACTCAACCAATTCTGAGCCTGATCAAGATAATCGAAGTTGGCCGACGCGTCACCATCGGGGATGTAGTAGACCGCCGCAGAACCAAGTTCCTCGGAGGTCTGAATATAAGCATAATCGAACTCATAGCCGGGCGGAAGCTCACCGGGCAGCAGTATGTCGAAATTGACGTTCAGTTCTTCCGGGGACTGCGAATAGGAATCCGAGGCTTCTTCGTCAATGAACGGCGCGCCGGTAAAACCACCACCAGTCGGTGCCCCGTTGTTGCCACCCTCATCTGCGATTGGCACACCATCAGTATAAGCCACATAATTCACGGTGGAGTACGTCGCAGCAACCGGGCTGAGTGATGAGCCTGCCGGGTTGACGGTCACGGCATAATCCACGAAGTAGCACTGGGTCTCGCTCTCGATCACATCGTCGTTATGGATGACCAGCACGACTTCCTGGTAGGCATCCATATTCACCACAACCTCGCTGCCCACCTGCGGGATCACGTCGGCCTCACCACCACGGATGCCGACGGCCTGCATGTGCAGCGGCGCGACGGTAGTCCCCAACGACAGCGAAACGACCCCGCTGCCCTGGATCAAGACATAATCCGCGCCGAGACTCTGCACGCCGTCCACCGGGCGGAACGTGCCGCCGGACGCTGTACCGGCCAGTACCACTGTCGGATACAGGCTGCCTTCCTCGTAGGCCCGCAGCAGGTTCGCTACGAAGTAAGACCGTGACTCCTGGATGAGGTCGGTATTGAAAGGCTGAAGTGCTGTGTTGATGGCATCGAAGCCGCTGAGCCGCCGCGAGTTCTCCCATGCTGTGCGGACCACGTCGGAGCCGTATTTCTCGGTCATGTGACGCAGAAACAGCCATGAGCCGTACCACTTGCCCTCATCCTCGGAGCGGAAGCTGCCGCCCTCTGAAACCAGGCAGGTATCGGGGCTGTCAAACACGGCTTCGAGGTAGTAGACGCCGTCGTTAACCTCGTCGAAGACCTCGTCTTCCATCCATGTGGCGCTGGCCTCGTAGAACCAGAAGTGCGGGTCGCTGTCATCATAGCCCGCCTGGATCATGTGGTGGAATTCATGCGCGACCGTCACCTGCAGCAACTGGGTGGGGGTTTCATCATAACCCAGCCCCTCGATCTCGGTGTAGTCATTATCGAGTACCATGAAGGCGTAAGCGGCATTGCGCTCACGTTCGGGGGAGTTGGGGTTATCGCCGATGAACCCGCCTGTGGTCTCCACATAGCCCGCATAGCCATCAGCCATCACGTCCATGAGGTAAATATCCAGCCGGGTATCACCCTCCTCACCGCTGTCCAGCGGCGGGGCCGTCCAGCCCATCTGGTTCACCTCAACGTTCCAGGCCAGTTCCAGCGTCTGGCCCACCAACTCGACGTAATCCGGCATACCATTGCCGTCAGCATCGGTGCTGTCAACCGCATCCCCTCCGCTGAGTGTATAGTGAATCACAAAATGCTCGGTGCCAGCATTTAAAGGAAGCGAAGGCCGAGCATGAGAGACATCATCCCCATGTGCAGAGGCTTCCGGCTTCGGGCTGGCTGCCAGCCCGGCCACGGCCATCAGCAGGGCTGCAACTACCCCAATAAACCGCTTTGATCGCATCAGTCTGTCATCGCTTTCTTGCTTATTGTCTGATCAGTTTGCCTGATTATGGTACAAGTGGCCTCAAAAAGCGATTGACTCCTACCTTTGGGCTGCGCCCCGTCTGATAACAGCATACGGCTGCTTTTAATCGGGCCTGAGGGTCGTTACAATGTCCACATCAACCCCATCTGAGGCCCGCCCTTTCACGGCCTGCTGATGAAACCCAGGAGAATGATTTTGTCAGACCACATGCATCTCTTAATTCCCGGCCCGGTTGAAGCGGCACAGGACGTACTCGACGCCATCGGCAGCCCCATCATCCCCCATTATGGCCCACAGTTTATGGCCCTGTACCATGAGACGCAGGACCTGCTGCGCCGCGCCTTCCTCACCGAAGGCGAAGTCCTGATGGTGCCCGGCCCCGGCAGCGGCATCATTGATATGGTGATCGGCAGCCTGATCGGGCCGTCTGACGGGCTGGTGATCCTCAACAATGGCTTCTTCGGTAACCGGTTGGTAAGCATCGCCGAGGGCTACGGCCTTCATGTCTACCCCGTTACAGCCCCTATGGGCGAGGCCATCACGGCAGCCCAGCTTGACGCGGCTCTCATCGACCTGATCCCGGCAGCCGAGAAAGCGGGCACCCCTCTCACGGCGGTTGCCCTATGCCACACTGAGACCAGCACCGGGGTACTGAACCCCCTCAGGGAACTGGCTGAGATCGCGAACAAACACGGGCTGGCCGTCATCGTCGATGCGGTGGCCTCATGGGGTGCGATGCCGCTGTACGTTGACGAGTGGGGTATTGACGCCGCCATCAGCGTACCGAACAAGGCGCTGGCCGCCCCGGCTGGCATGGCCGTTGCGGCTGTCAGCCAGCGTGCATGGCAGATGGCCGCCGCAAACCCGGCTAAACACGGCTGGTATCTTGACCTGCGCACATGGCGCACCTATATGGACGAGTGGGCATGGCATCCGTACCCTACCACCCTGTCGAGTAACAATATCGCCGCACTGAACAAGGCCCTCAAGAACGCGCTTGCTGAAGGGCTGGACGCCTTCCAGCAGAGCTTCACGACTGCGGCCACTCGTGTCCGCGAGGGCATGGCACAACACGGCTTCATACTGCTCCCGGCCCCGCAATACGCCACGGCTACTGTCAGCGCGCTGAGCGTGCCTGAAGGCCTCAATGTGAGCGGCTACATCCGCTACCTGCGGGAGGCACACCACATCATGATCGCGTCGGGGCTGGGTGATTTTGCGAAGACGGCGGTACGCATTGGGCACATGGGAGTGGGGGGCAAAGACCCCGCAGTCATTGATATGCTGATCGAAGCAACCGGGCAGTACATCACGGCAGAGGCCGCAGTCAGTGCCAACTAACCTCCACACAGAAGGGATAGATCAATGTGTATTTTCTGCCAGATCGGCGTGGAAGAAGCCCCTTCAGTTTCCATTTATCGCGATGATCATGTCATGGCGATCATGGATATCATGCCGCTTAACCGGGGCCATGTGCTGGTGATCCCGCTGGAACACGCCGAAACACTCGACGCACTCTCGCCAAAAGCAGCAGCCCATGCCATCCAACTGGCGCAGCGCGTCGGTAGGGCAGTGATGGCTTCAGACCTTCACCCGCAGGGGTACAACCTGATCCAGGCCAACGGGGAAGCCGCCGGGCAGACGGTCTTTCATGTGCATCTGCACATCGTACCGCGCTACGGGGAGCCGATGTCGGCCCTGCTGCCTGACCTGGCGCGCAGCCCTGCTGACTTCACTACGCTGGCTCAAGTCGCATCCCTGATCAAGGCGCATCTAAACTGATAGAAACTACACCGAAGCTAACCCCATCCGCTATAATCCACCCACTTCCCCGCTGCCCGGCCAGACAGCAGGGACATCTCTGCACTGACGCTCATAACAGGACTCATTGAATGAAATTTGTGACGTTTTCCCCCAACCTCAAAGGTGATCGCAGGGCGCGGCTGGGCGTGCTGCTTGATGAGGGCCGCGTGATCGATGCCGCCGCAGCCGGGCGCAGCGGCGCACCCTATGGACGGCTGGGCACCCTGCGCGGCTTCATGAAGGTCGGCAGGCCAGCGTTTGAGGCCGTCGGCAGCCTGATCGAGGAATACCGGGATCGGGACGAAAACTTCATTTACACCCTCGATCATGTCATACTGTACGCGCCACTGCCCAATCCGCGCAGCCTGCGGGTCTTCGACAGCTTCGCGGGCCACGCCCGCGCCCGTGCTGCCAACCGTGGCGCGGACCTCTCCGCACGCTGGTTCGAAGGCCCCTCGTTCTCATTCACCAGTCACCGCCCCATCAGCGGCACCGATGCAGCCATCCCGCTGCCCACGGCTGCCGCACATCTTGACTATGAATTGAGCATCGCCGCCGTGATCGGCACATCAGGGTCGGACATCCCGGCGGAAAAGGCACATGAGCATATTTTCGGTTACATGATCCTGAATGGCTGGACGGACCGTGTCGCGGAGCGGGCTGAGTGGGACTTGCACACCGGCCCCGCAAAGAGTAAGGATTTTGCGACCTCGCTTGGCCCAATGCTGTCCACACCTGATGAACTGGCCGAACACGCGGCTGATGATCGAACCGGGGTCTACAATCTCCGTATGGTGGCCCGCGTCAACGGCGAGGAGCGTACCCACACCAATTGGGCCAACCTGCATTACGACTTCGGGCAGATGATCGAACGGGCATCGGCAGGAGTTGAGCTTCGGCGCGGTGAAGTGATCGCCAGCGGGGCAGCCGGCAGCCTGCTGGCGGCCACAGACGGCAGGGGGCCGTGGCTCAAGGCCGGGGATGTGGTGGAGTTGGAGGTCGCAGAACTTGGCGTGCTGCGCAGCCACATCACGGGGCCTGCTGAATAACGCACCGACCTCTCCAGTACGCAAACAAGAGGCACCCGCCGGGGTGCCTTTTGTGTTAGCTGTGAGCAGCGTGATCCAGTACATGCTGGACGAGGTCATGAACGTGGTCATCGTCCAGTGTATAGATGGCGTGGCGGCCTTCCTTGCGGAACCGGACGAGGTGTAGGTCCCGCAATATGCGCAGGTGATGGGAGATGGCAGGCTGGGTCAGCCCCAGCAGGCTGGTGATGTCATGCACGCACAGTTCGTGTTCCATCAACTGTGTGATGATCTGGAGGCGTGTCGGGTCGCTCAGCGCCTTGAATATTCGGGTGGCAGAGATGATCTGATCCTGTGGGGTCAGTTCCAGCAGTTCGACATCGGTGCAGCAATCGCTCATCTTCTTCGCCTCTCCCATCAGCAGGGCTGTACAGGATGGCCCATCCTGTGCATTGCTGCCACTTTGCTCTGTAAGGCTAATCCACATCACCCGTCAGCCGTCGACCCTGCATATCCTTAGGCACCGGTACCTTCATGATATCCAGCAGGGTGGGGGCCACATCGAGCAGTTGGCGGCCCTGCATCTCGCGCCCGCTTTCGGGGTGCTGTGGATCATACAGGATGAACATGCCATGCTGGGCGTGGTTGGCGTCATCGGGGCCGGTATCATTCTCGAAGGTATAGATGCCGCCATGCCCAAAACTACCCACCGAGCGCCAGTTGAGGTCCCCCCAGTATACGATCAGGTCGGGCGGCACGTTGCGCACATGCTTATAGATGTCCTGCGGCTTGTAGGCCGTGGTGTGAATCGGCGTGCCATCAGGCGCAGGGATGGCCTCGAAGCGCCCGCGCAGTTCATCGCGCACGCGCTCATAGTCCTCACGCTTGACCCGGCCCTGCGGCTCACGCCCCTCGACATTGAGGAACACACGGCCATAGTAGCCGCCATCGCCCCACGCCATGGTGTTCTCCCAATCGACCTCAACCTTGGTAAACGGCGTCAGGCGGCGCTTGCCGTTCTCATCAAAGATATCCTGCGGCGGGTCTTCCTTCAATGCAAGATACCCCTCACGCCACAGGAACTCATTGATACAGATGCCGCCCTCCATGCGCTTACCCCCGTGATCGGATACAACCAGCACCACGGTGTTATCGTCGATACGGTCCAGCATCTCCGCCATCTGCGCGTCGATCATCTGGTAGTATTCGAGGATTTTGTCCTCATACGGGTTGCCCGCCTCGTAACGGCGATGCAGCGGGTCCATGTAGGACCACAGCCCGTGATGGATGCGGTCCACGCCCATCTCCACCCACATGAAGAAATCCCACGGCTCGGTCTGCATCAGGTGGTTGATGGCCTTGAACCGCATCTCGGTCATATCCCACAACTGCTTGATCAGCCAGTCCTTATCCGGCGTCCGGAAGTTGCGCACGTCCAGTTCATAGCGCGGGGCCACCTCAAGAATTGCATCGCCCAGTTCCGGGGGATAGGTGAACCCGCTCGACAGCGTCGGAGTCAGGAAGCTGGAGATCACCTTGCCGTTGATCGGCTTGATGGGGTAGGTCTGCGGCACGCCGATCAGCACCGACCGCTTGCCGTGATCACCGATGATATCCCACACTCGCTTTTCCTTGAGCGTATCGGCGTTGGCAATGAAGCGGTTATGGTAGCTGTAATCGGAGCGGTTGCGGAAGCCGTAGATGCCCAGTGTGCCGGGGTCCTTGCTGCTCATCATGCAGGCCCACGCGGGCACCGTGATAGCCGGGATCACGGATTCGAGGTCCCCCCACAGGCCGCCGGAGTATAGCTTGTGGAAGGTGGGCAGTTCGTCACGCCATTGAGTGAAGACCAGTTCCGGCGCGGCGCAGTCCAGCCCGATGACCATCACCCGCCGCCCGCTGGCCTTGCGTTTCAGGAAGTTAAACATGGAGGTGATTCACTCTCTTTCGGGGAAGGTTGGTTCTTCTTTCTAATTGTACACGACCTTGAAACTCAAAAGGGGTGGACCCCGTCAGGCCCACCCCCTGTGATGCGAAATCCATGCCGCGCTTACTCGTCCTTGCGGCCCTTCATCCCATCGATCAGCACCTGGCTAACCTCGGGGCGGGTGAACTCACGCGGGAGCATCTCGCCCTTGCTGAGCATCTCGCGGACCTGGGTGCCGCTCAGGTGAACCCAGTTCTCCTTATCGTGCGGGCAGGTCTTGGCCGTCACCACCATCTCGCACTTCTTGCAGTAGAAGGCATGCTCGAAGAACAGCGGGGTGATATCGATCAGGTTCTTGTCGAACTCATCGAAGATGAGCTGGGCATCGTAGGTGCCGTAGTAGCCACCGACGCCAGCGTGGTCACGCCCGACGATGAAATGCGTGCAGCCGTAGTTCTTGCGGGCGATGGCGTGGAAGATAGCCTCACGCGGGCCAGCGTAGCGCATGGCCGCCGGGAACACACCCAGCATCACGCGGTCTGCCGGGTAGTAATCACGCAGGATGGCCTCGTAACTGGCGATGCGCACATCCGCCGGGATGTCATCGGATTTCGTCTCACCCACCAGCGGATGCAGCAGCAGGCCATCGACGATTTCCAGCGCGGTCTTCTGGATGTACTCATGGGCGCGGTGGATCGGGTTGCGCGTCTGGAAGCCCACCACCCTGCGCCAGCCATTGGAGGCAAACATGCGGCGCATCTGCGCCGGGGTGTGACGCAGTTCCGGGAACTCGTTCTGTGCGGCTTGCGGCAGGTCAAATACCCAGATTTCACCACCGAGCAGCACATCGCCCTGCGCATAGAGACGGGCCACACCGGGATGCTTGTCTTCCTCGGTCTGGTACACGAGCTGGGCTTCGATGTTCCTGTAATAAGTATACTTTTCGCTGACTTCCATCACGGCCAGCGCATGGAGGCCGTCGGGGGCAGGCTCGGCAAGGGTGATGCTCTGGCCCGGCTCAATCTTCGCGGCGATGGCCTCATCAACAGCCAGCGTCACCGGGATAGTCCACGGCAGGCCATTGGTCAGATGCATGTCATACACGACGCTGCGGTAATCGGCCTGACCCATGAACCCGGTCAGTGGGCTGTAGGCACCGACAGCGATCATTTCCACATCGGAGATGTTCATGGGGGAAAGCTCAACCGTAACAAGCGATTCCGCCATCTTGCGAGTCGACTCGGCCATATCGCTGCGCAGCATACGGTTGACCAGCGTGCCACCGTGCGGCGCTATGAACCCGACGAATTCTTTACTTTCAGAGGAAGACTGATTGATCATAGTGTATCTCTTTACATTCAAGTACTCGGTTTGTCAGGCGGCCTGAACTGGCAACCCGATACAGTGTAACAGATCGATCACAGACTTTCACCCACACGCCTGAACATCATCAGCCAGAAACCATCCTGATTGGAAGGCGGCAGCATCCTTCTGTATAATGGGTGCCAGGGTCTGTCTGCAAAGCCCGTCAAAACACCAGTCGGCAAAGAGCGCTATCAATGAGGTGACGGATTCAGCGCAGAATCCGCATCCACCCACACAATTTAGTTATTATGTGGTATCCTAACCTGAAATAAACCCAACCACTGTAATCAAACCGTAACTTCGAGGATGCCTGCTTTACGCCACAATATGAGGCAAACGCACGAGCATCATCACTGGGAGGACAAGTGCGGCACATGGGCGCCCAGATTCTCTATGTTGAAGATAACTTCGAAAACCGCATCCTGGTCAAACGTGTCCTTGAAGCGGATGGACACTCCGTCATTGAAGCGGCAACGGGTCAGGCTGGCCTTCAGATGGCAGCAGAGGCCACGCCGGACCTGATTTTGGTAGATATCAACCTGCCTGATATTGACGGTTATGAAGTCACCGGTAAACTGCGCCAGATGGAAACCATTGGGCGCAACGTGCCGATCATCGCCCTGACGGCCAACGCCCTTGAGGGCGACAAACAAAAGGCACTCAACGCAGGATGCGATGGGTACCTGCCCAAACCCGTTGATATCGACCTGCTTTCAGCTTCCGTTAAAGATTACTTAAAGCAATAAGCGTTATCATTAGAGATATTCTGACAGTCATCCAAAGGGTCAAGAGAATGGCGATTGATGAATGGAAATCGGTCGAGAAGACCGAACGACTCAAAGAGATTGAGAAATCCCCTATCGACCCTGCCAAAGCGCGTGTGCTGGTTGTGGAAGATAACGTTCCCAACTTCGTCCTGATTGCTCGCCTGCTGGCCTATATGGGCGTGCAGAGCTGTGAGTGGAAAACCTCCGGCTGGCAGGTCGTTGAATTTGCCGATACCCTGCCGCAGATCGACCTGATTTTGATGGATATCCGTTTGCCTTATGAAGACGGGTTCCAGGCCCATGAGAAGCTGCGTGGCAATTCCCGCCTCAAGGATACCCTTGTGGTTGCCGTGACGGCGGAAGCCAGTGTCGAGCAAATGAAGCGCGCGCACACCGCCGGTTTTGATGGGTTTATCGGCAAACCCCTGGACCCCGACAAATTCCCCGAGCAGATCAAGCGTATCCTGAGCGGGGAGCCTGTCTGGGAAATCCACTAAATGCGAGATCGCCCTCCGCGCTGGCCCTTGCTACTGGCTGGTTGCCCGGTTACGCCTGAAGAACAACGAAGGGTATTGGTATGTGGACGCGACTGTTAGACCACCTCAGTGAGCAATTTCCTGAACCTGATGTCGGACGTCAGGCCCGCGCCCTTTTAGTTACCGGGGCCAGTTATGGCGGCATCGTGCTGGGCATGGCTGCCGCAGGCACCACTATCGCCGTAATCGGGGCGAGTGGAATTGAACTTCCACGGGTCTGGGTCAGCGGGCTAATCATTGCCGGGCTTGCCGTGATCGCGCTCGTGACCTTGTGGCAGGGGTACCTCGTTACCGCACGACGCATCATGAGCCTGTCCCTGGGGGCCGGTATCATCGTTGTTACCGTACTTCCACTGCAACTCTCGGCAGGCGTGCTGGGCCTCAGCGTGCTTGTCGGCGTGGTACTCGCAGCTACCTTTCTCCCTGAAAATGAATTCAATTATTTCATCGGCATGACCGTGGGAACCATTTTCCTCAGTGCAGTACTTCGCCTGACCGGTGTACTCGAACTGGGTACAACCGCACCGGCAGTATTAGTCATCCGGCTGATCACCGCAGCCGGGGTCACCGTCGTTGTCGGCCTGATCATGAGTCAGCTACTGCGCGACCTGTATACGACAGCCAGCGAGGCCGAGCAACGGGCGCAGCAGCTTGAACTCCTGACCTCACTGACCTCCATGACGGAAGCGTTTATTTCCGTCGAGTCGATGCTCTCCAACTATCTCGCCCGGCTCCGTAACACCCTGGAGTTGGCAGAGGTTTCCGCTTCTGTCCTGGATGAAGGCGGCGAGCAGATTGTCATGCAGGGCAGCACATCAGATAAGGAAACTGTCTTCCAGCCTGTCGAACTCCCTGTGATGCCGCGTTCCGTGATCGGGCAGGCCGTTATCCGGCGTAGTCCCGTCAATGCCAATCAGCTTGACGAGGCGCTGACCCAACTGCCGAACAGGGTTGAACAGTGGGCGTGGCCGATGATCAACGACGATGTGGTGGTTGGCGTGCTGATTGTGACCACCTATCCCGGCCAGCAGCTTACTGATGAAGCCCGCGCTGTGATCGCGGCCATTGCCAACCAGTTCGCGATACAGATTTACACGCTTCAGACGGTAGCGATACCCGCCAGTATGCTTGATGCCACCAACCCGATCTTCCGTGCCACCCGCATCATCGCAGGCCTTTCTGACCCGTACACGCTGGCAGATCATATCGCCCAGGACATCCTGCCCGGCAGCAGCCATATCAGTGTGCTGCAAGCGTCTACCGCAGCAGGCGGCACGTCGAGCATCAACCATATTTACTCCAACAACCAGAGCGTCCACCAGCTCACACTGGCCGAAGTTAACAGCCTTGTCAACGCCCTGATCCCCGCCCGCATGGTCTGGATCAGCGATATGACGACCAGCAGTGATATGAATGCCAACCTGAAAAACCTGCTGCAGGAGAGGCTCCAGGCACGCTGTGTTGCCATTATCCCGGTGCGCAGCCATGGCATCACAACCGGCAGCATTCTGGCGCTCAGCAACCAACCGGGCGGCATCAGTGAAGATGACGTTCGAACGCTTTATGCCATTAACAACGAGCTTTCGGTGGTGTTGCGGCAGGCCGCGCTGCTCGGTGAACTGGAGCACCAATCTGAACGGTTGAGCCTGATCAACCAACTCACGCAGGAATTGACCGGTGTCCTCGATATGGAGGCTATCAGTGCAACTGTACTGAAGCACCTGCGAACCCTGGTCCACCCTACGCATCTCGGGGTGATCACACTCGATGCCAGCCTGCGCAACGGCGTCAGCCACACGATCTCAGGCGTCACCCTGCCTGATCGGCTCCGTCTGCCGGGCAGCCCAATCCAGGCGGTGCTGGATGAGCGGGCCGCCATGCAGCTTATGCGTGGTGTAGACTGGCCCAGTGACACCTTCTGGCAGGATGTCTCGGTGCAATCCCTGCTGCTGATCCCTATGATCGCCCGTGACCAGCAGATCGGTGCGTTGACGGTGGGGCTTGCAAACACGACCGCGCTGCCAGAAGATGATCTGCTGCTGCTTGAGCAGGTCGGCGAGCAGGTCGGCGTTGCCATTGATAATTACCGTCTTTTCGACCGCCTTCAGGCATCATTGGAAGAAAGCAACACCCTGTACAGCACGTCACTGGCAATGAACGCAGCACAAAGCCTCGATGAAGTGATCGAAACGCTGATGGGTGAGCTGTCCCATCTCAGTAACGCTGATACCATCGAGCTGTATCTTGCCGGGCCTGACGCCCGTAGCCATGTTGATTTTGTTGAACTGTTTGCCACTTGGCAGAGCCAGAACACCGCGCTCCACATGGAAAAGACCCGTTATTCGCTGAACAAAGCCCCTATCCTGGCTCAGTTTCCACAGTCCCGCGCGAACCTGATCTTCAACGATCTGCAAAATGACAAGCGGCTTGATGATGATATCCGTAACCGCTACGCTGAACGCGGCGTCAATGCGCTGGTCATGATCCCGATCAGCACGGGCACGATCTGGCTTGGTGCCCTGATGATTGAAGGTCAGGCCGGTGACGTTTTTACCAGTGACCAGGTACGGCTGTGTCGTAATGTCACGGATCAGGCCGCACTTGCCATCGACTCGCAGATGCTGCTTGACCGAACCGCCATGTCCGCCATCCGTGAGCAGTCACTGCGCAGCCTGATTAGTGAGATTCGTGACGCCAACACTGTCGAAGATATCCGGCTCCTGACCATTGGTGAACTGGTTCGTATTCTCGGCCTGCCTGCTCCTGACATCGAGGAATTGCTGGGGGGGGGTGGCATCGAGATGGTGAGCAGTGATGACTATGACTTCGTTCAGAACATCCGCGCCCAGATGGACCTGGCTATCGCAAACCTGTCGCTGCTGCGCTCGATGGAGCAGAACACCCGCCGCGAACAGATGATCAGCGATATGACCTCGCAGCTCCAGCGTGCCACCAACGTCGATGAGGTGATGAGGACCACTGTCCGCACCCTGAACGACCTGTTGAATAACTATGACGTGAAACTCAGCCTTGCTGGCGAAGCCCGCTCGGACTTCGTTGAAGACGACCGGGGATAAGCGAGGAAAGGCAGACACTATGACATCATCCGGGAAACGCGAATCAAACGCCCTGCTGGCCTTTCTCCATGAGCCACACTGGGAAGTCACCGAGCCACGCCGCAGCCGCCGTGCCCGCATCCATGCCATCGGGATGGTGCTGCTTTCAATCGTCATCGTGCCGGTGCTGCTGATCCAGTTTAACCCCCGGCAGATCGAGCCGGTCCAGTTCATCCTGATCTTTAACCTGCTGGTTAACCTGTTCAGCTACCTGCTCAGCCGCTCACCACGCCCTGAACTCGGCGTGCGGCTGTTTATCTATGGCACCACGACGATCACGGCACTGGTCACCGGGACCCAATGGCCCGAATCCACCATCATTATTGGGCTGCTGGCGACCCAGCCGCTGATCATCCTGTACGCGGCGCTGATGCTTGGCCCCACCGATACCATCATCACATCGCTGCTGATTCTTTCAACTACGTCGTTCGTGACGCTGATCGCAGAAAGTGTGAATATCGGTTTTGGGGTACCGCTGCTGCTGGTAGACGGTGCCGTCGCGATTCTCTCAACGATTAACTCTGCGATGCGTGAGCGTGATATTAATGTGATTGAGGCGCAGGCATCGGAACTCCAGGATTACAGTGAGCAGCTCGCCCGGCAGGTTGACAGCCGGACCCGTGACATCAAGACGATGGCCGAGATCGGGCAGGTGATGACCGGGACGCGCACCCTTGATGAACTGCTGGAGCGCGTGATCGTGATGATTACTGAACGCTTTGATTATTATCATGCCCAGGTCTTCCTGCTGGATGAATCCAAGCGCTGGGCCGTGCTGAGAAAGAGCACCGGCGTCGCGGGTGAGGAACTGCTGGCTCGCGGGCATAAGCTCGAAGTGGGTTCCCGCTCCGTCATTGGCCGTGTCACCTCAGCCAACGAACCCGTCATTGCACGGGACACCGATACCGACTCGGTGCATCGTCGCAACGAACTGCTTCCTCACACCCGCTCCGAAATGGCGCTGCCGCTGCGTGTTGGTGGCCGCGTGATTGGGGCATTGGATATCCAGAGTATTAACCCCGACTCGTTTGAGCCTGCTGTAGTTTCGGTCTTCCAGACCATGTCGGACCAGCTCGCCATCGCCATCGAAAACGCACGCCTGTTTGAGCATGCCGAGCGCGACCTTGAGGATATTGAGGCACTCAACCGCCAGCTCACCGGCGAGGCATGGCGTCGCTACGTGGCTCACCGGCGCGGTGGCGCGGTAGGGTACCGCTCCAATGAGGGCGCGATCAAACCGGTTCACGCAGCAGAATCGGAAGCCGACTCCAGCGAAGGAACGGTCTCAATGCCGCTCATGGTACGTGGCGAAACCATCGGCATGCTGGACCTCACCCCGCGCGATGGTGCGCCGCCTGACGAGGAGACCCGCATTATGCTTGAGGCTGTCGCCGAACGCGTGGCCTTTGCGTTGGACAGCTCCCGTCTCGGTGAGCAGTCACAGCGGCAGGCTGAGCGTGAACTGATCCTCAGCCGCCTGTCAGCGGACCTGCAGGCCACCACCGATCTGAACGTCATTTTGCGGACCGCCGCCGAGGAAGCCGGGCGGGCATTAGGCACATCACGCGCGTTTGTTCATCTTGTTGCAGATTACGGTGGGAACCGGCCAGCCGAAAGCTGACCCGGCCCCTATACCTCAGCCAGGATGCTGGAATTGCTGTATAATTTTTACGGGTTAGCGAACAGTCAGGTATTGATCTTTTGTTTTTACTGGCACATTCCTATTTCGTCATACTAGTGGAAGCATACGCAGGCTGATCCCATGGCCGAGAATAACCAGGAAACGCAAACTTTTCTTCAGCGGATGATGTCTGCGCTGACGCATATCAACAGCACCGAGTCAATCGATAAACAGCGGGGGCGTATCACGGCCATCATTACGCTGGTGATCATGGGCGTCAGTGTGCTGACTCTGCTTGTGCGGATCGTTATCAGAAACACCTTGTTGGTTGATTTGCCTGCCGGGTTGCAGTTGAACAACCAACTGCTGATGCTGATCTCTTTCGTGTTCGTCACTTACTTCATCAACCGGGCCGGGTTTGTCAAACCGGCGGGCATCCTGCTTTCGGCGGGGCTGGTGATGCTGGCCCTCGCTGGCAGCGCGACCGGCCTGCTGCTGCCCGGCAATGCCGCCCTTCTGATCGTGGTTGGTACGGCGATTGGCGGGCTGCTTGGCCCCGCACTCACAGCGTTCCCGCTGGCCTTGCTGGGCCTGATGGGGTTTGTCATCATCGGTATACAGGGTTCGCCTGATTTCCTCTCACTCCAATCCGGTGAGAGCGAAACGGCCATCCTGCTGATGGTCAACCTGATCATCGTCTCGATCATGACATGGCTTTACTCACGCACCACCAGCCAGGCACTGGAAGAAAACGCCGAATACAGCACCGCACTTGTAGCCCAGCGCCAGGAGATGGAAGCACGGATCAACCGGCAGACCCGCAACCTGCAGGCCACCGTCACCGTGGCCCGTGCCGTTGCTGGCACCCGTGACCTGGACAAACTCCTTACCGATGTGGTGCGCCTTGTGCGCGATACCTTCGGTTTTTATCATGTGCAGGTCTTCCTGCTGGATAACGACGATGAATATGCCGTGCTGCGCCAGAGTACCGGTGAAGTCGGCCAGAAGCTGCTTGAACGCGGTCACCGCCTGCCTGTGGGCAGCCTGAGTGTAATCGGCCAGGTCACAGCAACCGGACAGTCAGTTATCGCCCGTGACACGGACATGGACGCCGTTCACCGTCGCAACGAACTGCTGCCCAACACCCGCTCCGAAATGGCTATCCCCCTCAAGGCCGGGGACGAGGTCATCGGCGCGCTGGACCTGCAAAGCACCGAACCTGACGCGTTTGCGCCAGAAGTGCTGCCAACCCTGAATGCCCTCTCTGACCAGATCGCCATCGCGATTGAAAATGCCCGCCTGTTTGAACAGGCCGAGGAAAGCCTGCGTGAACTGCGTGAACTCAGTGAAGAAATATCCCAGCGATCATGGACGGAATTCCTCGAAGAAACACATGAGGAAGAACGCCGCCATGTGGTCGGTACTGAACCACGCTCACTCCAGGTTCACCGCAGCCGCGTGATGGACCGTGTGCTGGGCAGCGGGCAGGTCATCGTCGCCAGTGGTGCCGATGGCAACCCGTCCTTCCTGGCCGTGCCCGTTGTGGTGCGTAACGAGGTCGTCGGCGTACTTGGGGTCGAACCCGACGAAGGCAGCATTCGAGACTGGACCCAGGAAGACCTCCTGCTGCTGCAGGGTATCTCGGAACGTACCGCGCTGGCAGTTGAAAACGCCCGCCTGTACTTGCAGGCCCAGCGTGCGGCTGAACGTGAGCGCATGATCAACACGATTGCATCCCGTCTTCAGCGTGCGCCCAGCCTTGCCCTGCTGCTTGAGAACGCCGCGCAGGAACTCGCCGATGCGCTTGGCACCGCCAATGTATATGCTGAAATCAGCCTGAACAAACCACTCACGACGACTAACCGCCCGGCTCAGATCAGCAGCGGGATGGTCGAAGCGGCGGCCAGGGAAGCCGATCCCGGTGGACTGGCTGAGGGTGACAACCTGAACAACGCAAACCACCCACCCCCGGCAGCCACCTCTGATGATCAGGTTGAGGAAGCAAAGGCAGAATCATGAGCAGCCAACCTGAAAGACCACAAACCTCACCCCGGCTTTCTGAACAGCCGCTGATCCTCAAGATCGCGCTGGTGATGTTTGGCCTGCTGTCCCTGGCCAGCATCATCGCCAGCCAACTGATCCGTGGCTCCTTGCTCGAAACGGCCAACGAACTGGCCTTCAGCCAGCTTGACGCGCTGAGCCGTTCACAGGCTTATCACGTCATTGATACGATCAACAACGAAATCCTTGTCATCAACCGGCTGAGTTCAGACGCGCGGCTGCAAACTCGTATGGCCGAGTACATGACGGGTGAGATCAGCAGTGAGGACCTGCTCGTCAACGACGAGGAACTGACCGCACAGCTTGATAACTTCCGCGCTATTAACCCGGAATTCGATACGCTGGCCGTGGTGACGACAGCGGGGCAAATACTGGCAGTTTCACCCGCACCCGCCAGCCCGGGCGACATCGACCCGACCGAATGGGACTGGTTGGAGGAGGTCGTCAGTACAGGGTCGCCGCGCGTTTACAACCCTGCCAATGAGAACATCTCTGATGCCCGTGACGTACGTGTCATCGTGCCTGTTTTTGACGAGGTTGGTGGCAGTGGCGAGATCATCGGCGTCGTATACACCGTATGGGACATGACCAACCTGCTGGGCCTTGTTCAGCCCGCGGAAAATCAGCAAGGCCTGCTGGTCCGTAATGATGGGCGCGTTCTGATTTCAGGGACCGAGGAGCGTGGCAACTCACTAAACGGCCAACTCATTGAGCAGTTTGCCAACGCGGAGGTCGGCAACTTCGAATATATAGACCTCAACAATCAGCAATGGCTTTACAGTTACACCGCAATAGCCGCACTTGAGGGCGGCAGCAACGCCATCGAAAACGTCAATTGGCTTGTTTCTATCCGTACCCCGGCAGTCACAGCGCAGGCCACGGCACGCTTCCTGTTTCGCCGCATCATGCTGATCCTGCTGGCATACTCACTGATGCTGGTGGTTCTCAGCCTTATCATCATCCAGCAAATGCTGCGTCCGCTGGGGCTGCTGACCGACGCGGCCAGGAGCATCAGTGGTGGCGACCTGTCAGCATTCATCCCCGACCTGCCCCGTGACGAGGTCGGTCAGCTTGCAGAAGTAATTAACGAACTGGTCTCGCAGCTTTTCTTCCGTGTACGCAGGCTGCAGGCCGCCGTGCAGATTTCATCCGTATCCGTGCAAACCCTCGATATTGATGAGGTGCTTGGCGAGGTTTCCGAGGTACTGACCGATCAATTCGACTATCTCGATGCCCGTATATACCTGGTCGATCAGGCCGGGCGTCGTGCGTGGCTGCGGGCCGCTTCCGGTGCTGAAAGCCAGCGGCTGCTCCAGGCCCGCCATAACGTCCAGATCAATGAAGGCTCGATTGTGGGCCGCGCCATTATGCTCAATGAGCCTCAGATCGGGCGTGGGCGTGACACCATGCGCCGCGCGGGCAGTTCCTTCCGCCGTACCGAAGTTGCCGTCCCGATGCGTGTGGCATCCCGCGCCCTGGGCGCACTGTATGTCAGTTCGGAACGTCTCGGTGCAATTGACCAGGAAGATATCGACCTGCTGACCCTGATCACGGACCAGCTTGCCGCATCGGTTGAAAACGCCCGCCTGTTTGAACAGAGTGTCGCCAACCTTGAGGAAATCAAGGCGCTGAACCGCCGCCTGACTCGCCAGGCATGGGAGGAGTACATCGCGGAATCCGGTGACCTGCGCCACACCCTCGACCCCGATGAGCATTGGCCGCAGATTATGGATACGGTCCTTGAGCAGAACAATGCCACGGCTGAGATCTACAGCGATGAACAGGGCCGAAACGTCCTGGCCGTCCCACTCATCCTGCGTGGTGAGGCCGTCGGCTCCATTGCGGTCACCCGTCCGTCCCATGAGGAGTGGTCAAACGACGAAGTCATCCTGATCGAGTCGGTGGCCTCCCGTATGGGTATGATCGCCGAGGGTATCCGCCTGGTTGAAGAATCGACTCAGCGTGCGGCGCGTGAGCAGCGTGTAAACGAAGTATCTGCTGAACTGCTCACGCGTGCAGCCAGTGTGGACGGTGTGCTGCAGGCCGCCCTCAATGAACTGGGTGGAGCACTCGGCACCAATACCGTTTCACTGCGGCTTGGCCGCCCCCCACTTGACACTGACCACCAGATTGTCGAGGGAGACAGTCCACCCGCATCGGCACAACCGGGCCAGCACCCGCCTGCCAGCAACGGTGATGGAGAGACAAGCGCATGACCCTCAGAACAGGTTCTAACTTTGTCCAGAACACGGCATCCTTCCTGTCAAGGATGACCCAGGGCATTGCCGGCCAGTATGACGACGTGATTGACCGCGAACGCGCCCGGCTCGTGAGCGTGATTACCCCTCCATTTGCCATTGGGCTGATCATTTCCATCCCCTATGTCCTGCTGAGCGGGAACGAATACCCCCTGCCAATTTTAGTAATCGGGGCGGTGCTGTTTTATGTTGCCTATCGGCTGGTGCGCTCAGGCCAGCTTCGGGCCGCCTCATTCCTGGTAACTGGTGCCCTGTGGATGATCGGTGTAACCAACTTTGCCCTGAACTATTACACCGCCGCGGCTGGCTTTGGCGTCTCCATCCTGGTGGCAAGCCTGATGCTCGGCCCTGGCTGGTCACTGCTCGTATGGCTGCTGACCACCGTCGCCGTACTGGTCAACCTGTACCTGGTAACCACCGTGTTTATCGAACCCGGTATCCCCGCAGATTTCTTTGCTGCAAACAGCGTTATTCGTGTAATGAGTACCCTGTTGTTTGTTGCAGTCTTCGCAGAAGGAACGGCAGCCACGCTGCTCCGTGTGACGCAGAGCAGTACCCGGCAGGCTCGCCAGCTTGAGGCTGCGGCGGTTGTCAGTGAAACCGCCGCCACCTCCGAAAGCCTGAACGCCCTGCTCAACGTCGTGGTGGAGCGTATCCGTGAGTCCTACGGCTTCTACCACGCGCAGGTGTTCCTGCTGGACCCTGAACGGCGCATGGCCCGCCTTGAGGCGAGTACAGGCCGCGCGGGGCGTGCCCTGTTAAGCAAAGGCCACGCGCTGGCCGTGGGGTCACAGTCAGTGGTGGGGCAGTGTACAGCACGTCGTATCCCGATGGTGGTCAACGACACGCTGGCAAGTGAGACCCATCGCCCTAACGAGCTGCTCCCTGATACCCGGGCGGAACTTGCGCTGCCGCTGATGATCGGCGGGCTGGTGATCGGCGCACTGGACGTGCAAAGTACTTATGCCAACGTCTTCCAGCCGGAGGACATCCGAACGCTACAGATCATGTCCGGGCAGCTTGCCACCGCCATTGACAAGGCCCGCCTGCTCGACGAACTCCAGGCCCGTGCTGCCGAAAACGAGCGCCTGTACGACGAATCACAGAAAAACCTTGACCAGATTCGTGAACTCAGCCGCCGCCTCACCCGTGAAGGCTGGGCGGACTACCTGCGCACCCGGCGCAGCGTGCAGGGCATGGGCTATACCCTGCACAATGAGCAAATCCGGCGAGACCAGGAATGGACCGCAGCCATGCGGCAGGCATACCAGGGTGAAAGCAGCGTGGTGGTCCGGCAGGATCGCAACGCACACATTGCAGCCATCCCACTCAGCATCCGTGGCGAGGTCGTCGGTGTACTGGAGATTCAACGTGACGGTGAACGCCCATGGACCGACGCCGAGCTTGAAATGGCCGAAACGCTCGTTCAGCGTCTTGGTCTTGCTATTGAAAACGCCCGCCTTTATGAGCAGGCGACGCAGGCTGCCACTCGTGAACAGATCGTCAACCAGATTTCGCAGGAAGTGCAGGGAGCCAGCACCATTGATGACGTGCTCCAGTCTGCGCTGAAGGAACTCAGCACCGTTCTGGGTGCTTCACGCGGGGTCGTACAGATCAACCCACGTGAGTTATCCGATAATGACCCTGAAAACGGGTACGGAGAAGGTTAACATCGTGCTTCGTTTATTAAACCGCACCCCCTGGCTCAGGCTTTCAGTCCAGGGCAAAGTCATCGCCACTGCCGTCGCGTTAGGGGTCATGCTGATTGGTGCCGCGCTTCTGACATTTGTGCAGATCACCCGGCTCCAGCAGCAGCAAACCCAGGTGTTTGACTCCATCGTGCAGATGCGCGCCGAAGCTCAGAACATCGAGTTCAACGTTGAGAGTCTCGACCGCATCCAGACCGGCCTGACCCAGGATGTCACCGTACTCCAGCAAAATCAGTATGACTTGCTGGTCCGTGTACTGCCCGCTGACTTTGAGAACACGCTGACCGATATCCAGGCCAGCGCCGATGTCATTGACGAACAACTTGAGGCCATCCCCTTCACCAGCACAGACCTTGAAACGCTGGAATCAGAACTGGCTATTATCAACGATACGGTTGGCATCAGCCAGGCACGGTTTAACACCCTGATTACCCTTGTAGAGGAACTGGCCGAACCGGAGAATGGGGCAATCAACCAGTTCGCCGCGCTGGGGGATGAACTCGAAGTTCTTACGCGTAACCTTGGCGGCGACTACCCGCGTCTGCTCTCGCAGGTTCTGCTGCTGCGCAGCCTCGAACAGCGTGTCATCGATACCGGCAGCACCGCTGACCTTGATGCGTTTCATACAGCCATCGAGGACTACCTTGATCTGTATCGCACCGAACTGACCATCGCTGAACGCAACACCGTCATCCCAAACCTGCTGGAACAATATCAGCAGCAGGCCAGCACCGTACAGCAGCTTCTCCAGGAACTGGATGTGCAAACAACCTCCGCTGAATTCACCATCAACATCATGCGTGATTCGGCATCGCGTATGGGGCGCTTGGTCGATGCGGAATTTGGCTCCAGCATTCAACGCCTGGCCCAGAACCGTGCCCGGGTATTCGGCTTAAATGCCATTGTCTTGCTGGTGGTTATCATGGTCAGCTTCTTCGTCCTGCTGACCTTTGGGCGAGACATCACCGGCCGCATCACAACAGTGCTTGCCGCAGCGACCCGTATGGAGCAGGGCAACCTTGACATCCGGGTCGATTATTACGGTGAGGACGAGGTCAGCCAGTTGGGGCGCAGCTTCAACGCGGTTGGCCTGCAACTGAGCGCATTAGTCAATGGGTTGGAGCAGCGGGTTGCAGAACGTACCCGTGACCTCAGCATCACCCGTGATATTGGGCAGTTAGTTGTGGAACTACACAACCCACGCGAGCTGATGTCAGAGATCGTGGAGCTAATCCGTGATCGATTTAGCTTCTACCATGCGCAGGTTTTTCTCATCGACGACCTTAACGAACGCGCCAACCTCGTCGCCAGTACAGGTGCAGCGGGCCGCCAGCTTCTTGCACGTCAGCACTTCCTGAATGTCGGTTCACAATCCGTGATCGGCCAGGTGACGTCACGCGGGGAGCCGGTTGTCGCCCTCGATACAGACACCGATATCGTTCACCGCCGTAACGAACTACTGCCGGACACGCGCTCCGAGATGGCCCTGCCAATGCGCATCGGTCACAGCGTGATCGGCGCACTCGACGTCCAGAGTGTGGCCCCCAATGCTTTTGATGATGACGACATCGCCGTCTTCCAGATCATTGCAGACCAGCTTGCCACCGCCCTTGACAACGCCCGCCTCTACACCGAACTCGGCGAAACACGCGGGGCGATGGAACTGATGCAGAAGGCCCAGACCGGGCAGTCATGGAGTGAATTCGTCCATGACCGCGACCCAAGCGTCCCTCTTGCGTACCGGCTTGAAGCCCAGGAACTGACCCCCGGCATCGAAGACCTGCCTGATGCAGTGCAGAATGCGGTGCGCAGCGGGATCATGGTGGCAAAAACCGGTACAGACAGCGACTATCAGCTTGCCGTCCCGATCCGGGTCCGTGGCGAGATAATCGGTGCCTTTGGTTTTGCCGGTGAACCGCTGGATGATATCACCGAAGACGACATCGCACTGGTTGAGGCGGTTGTTGACCGCGTCGGCCTGGCCCTTGAAAACCTGCGCCTTGTTGAGGTCGCCGCCCGCCATGCCGAACAGGAGCATATGGTGAACGAAATCAGTGCCAAGATCGCGGGTTCAACGGATATCAACTATATCTTGCAAACGGCAGTCCGGGAGCTTGGACGCGTGCTGCGTGCCCCGCAGACAAGCGTCCAACTTCGCTCGCAGGCAGGTGAAGAATGACAACGAGGAACCGAACCAATCAACGTGGGCACCTTCCGCTGAGGGTGCTGCTTCCCGCGGCTTTCCTGGTGCTGACGTTGGTGCCCGCCATGATCTTTACGATCATTTCGGTCGCCACCGGCATGCAGCGTGAGCGCACCCGTGTGGAGGCACAGCTTGCGACGCTGGGCGACCTGTATGAACAGGCTATCGAATTCGAGATCACACGTACTGAAGACCTGCTGACCGGGTTAGTGGCCGGGGCTGATACCAGCACCGATATGGAGCTGCTGCTCACAGGGATAGAGGCAGGGCCGCAAAGCAATGAATTTGTGCAGGCCCGTGACCGATTTTCCGGCACGCTCAACGGGTTGCTGGAAGGCCGTACCGAATTTGGCTACATCATGCTTTCCGACCTGGATGGCAGTGTACGTGGTGCCAGTGACCAACCACTGATTAACCGCAGCGTACAGATCGAAGCGTGGTTTACCGCTGCCATCAATGAAAACGAACCCGGCGAAATCTACCTGACCGGCCCGTCTTATGATACCTACCTTGCCAGCAACAGCCTCTATCTGACCACCCCGGTGTATGCTGATGATGGCACGCTGATTGGGGTGTTAACGGCATCGGTGACCCTCGACCTGCTCGAAAACGTGCTGACTTCCCTGCCCCGTCTCGGCGCAACAACGGAAGCCTATCTTGTCCGACCGGGGCGTCTGTACGTCGTGCCTCCACCCTCGGCTCCCGATACACCACTTGCCACTGGCGAAGTCATTGATACCGCCCTTTCACGGGAAGAAGGCGTTGCGAGTTGGATTGACTATCGTGGTGAACAGGTCACCGGCGCTTATCGCTGGATCGACTCGCTGAATATGGCGCTGGTCATCAAGCAGGATGACAATGAGAGCCTCGCGCCGCTGCAAGCCCTGGTCCAGTTGGATATTGGCGTCGGGCTGGGTATCGGCCTGCTGATGCTGGCCCTCGGTATCCTGATGTCTCGTGCGGTCATTATCCCGCTGATCCGCCTGCGTGACCTCGCGCTTGCCCTGAGTACCGCACAACCTGAAACACCCCCGATCAGGACCCGCTTTGTTGAATTCCTCCAGTTGGAGGACTCGCTCAACCGCCTGAACCAGCGGCTGCGAAACGTGCTTGTCACACAGGACCAGGAGATCGAGGCGCGTACCCGGGAACTGCGCATCACGGCGGAGATGGGGCGTATCATCGCGGCAGAGACCGACCTGAATTTGCTGCTGCCCCTGACCGTCAACATGCTGCGTGACCGGCTGGGCTACTATCACGCGCAGGTCTTCCTCGTCGATGACCTGAAGCAGTTCGCCGTACTGAAGTCCAGTACCGGCGATGCGGGTCAGCAGCTTCTATCCCGTAACCATAAGCTGCCAGTCGGGTCACGCTCCGTCATTGGCCAGGTCACCGAACGTGCCGAGCCTGTGCTGGCATCAGACACCCGTCACGCCGATTACTGGCTGCCCAACCCACTGCTCCCCAAGACACGCGCCGAGGCTGCTGTGCCGCTGCGTGTCGGTAATGAAATCATCGGAGCCATTGACGTACAGTCCATTGAGCCGGACGCCTTCGACGAACCCACCATCGCCACGCTGCAAACCATCGCTGACCAGCTTGCAGTAGCCATCCGTAATGCCCAGCTCTTTGACGAAAAAGAGGGGCTGCTCTCCGCATCACTGGAACTGACGCAAATGCTCACCCGTGATAGCTGGGAAACCTACCTCGAACAGCGCAATGAACAGGACGCACCGGGCTTCATCTATGATCTCAGTAACGTGGCACCGGTCACCGATGGCAGCGGGTCAAAGATGCGCGGTGAACGGCTCAATCTGCCGATTGAACTGCGTGGTCAGGTCATCGGTGAACTGGCGGCAGAACTGCCCGAAGGGGAAAACCTTTCACCTGAGCAGGAGAACGTCGTCAACCAGGTGCTCGACCGTGTGGCACTCGCCCTTGAGAACGCCCGTCTGTTCGACCAGACGCAGATCGCACTGATGGAGACCAACCGCCTGTTCGAAGCCAGCCAGATGATTGCCGAGGCGGAAACCATCGAGACACTGCTCAACCGCACCATCGAGACCATTCGCACTGAGACCACCGACCACATCGCCGTGTACCTGGTGGATGCCAACCTGGCAAATCGCTCTGACGATGAGGCATGGATAACCCGGAATGCCATGTGGATGCGCGAGCCAAACGACCGGCTCTCGCAGCTTCCTGATAACATGCTGACCAACAGGCCGCCGCTGATGGGCATCCAGCACACATCCCGCAACGGCGATGTCATCGAAAGCCTGACCGATAACAAAACCCTGCCGGACCCCACCCGTGAATCGCTGCTGGGCATGGGGATCAATTCACTGGCAACCTACCCGCTGATTGTTGGTCGTCGGACAATTGGCTGGATACGAATGTACAGCCGCCAGGAGGGTTTCCTCAACCGGACGGAAGCCCGCTTTATTGAGACCGTTGCCGACCAGGTCGCGACCGCTGTTGAAGGTCTGCGCCTGCTCCAGCAAACGGAGGAGCGTGCGCGGCGACTTCAGTATACCAACGAAGTCTCACGCGCGGCCTCCTCGATCCTGAACCCCGACATCCTGCTGCCGCTGGTTGTGGACCAGATCAGCCAGGCGTTCGGATATTACCATGTTCAGGTGTTCATCGTCGATGAGATGGGGCGCTGGGCAGAACTCAAGGCATCGACCGGTGAGATCGGCCAGGAACTGCTGCGCCGGATGCACCGCCTCGAGGTTTCATCGCAGTCCGTCATCGGGCAGGTAACCTCGCGCGGGGCACCCGTTATCGCCCGTGACACCGATACCGACGTCGTTCACCGCCGCAACGAGCTGCTGCCCAACACTCGTGCCGAGATGGCTATCCCGCTCAAGACCGGCGACCGTGTCATCGGGGCGCTGGACGTGCAGTCCACGGAACCGAATGCCTTCGACACTGAAGCGCAGGCTATCCTCCAGTCTCTTGCTGACCAGCTCTCCGTAACGTTGGAAAATGCCCAGCTTTTCCAGGAAATCCAGGAGCGCGTGGCCGAGCTGACCACCGTGAACCTCGTCTCCCAAGCCGTTTCCCGCGCGGAAACGCTGGAAGACCTGTACAACGTGGTCAACACTCAGATGATGCGTACCTTCGGCACACAGTATGGCTACCTCGGCATCTACAATGCCGAGACCAACATGGTCGAGGTGCCGATCTTCATCGAGGGCGGTCATCGTATCAACAGCCCGCCACCCTTCAGTGCTGAACAGGGGCTGACGGCCCATGTTATCCGAACCCGGGAAGTACTTGTTCTCAATGAAAACGTCGCCGAAGAAGCTGAAAGGCTCGGCGCGTTCCAGGTTGGCGACAATGTTAAGAGCGTGCTGATCGTCCCGCTGCTTGTCGGTGAGGAAGTGATCGGTGTCGTCAGCATCCAGGACCGCCACAACGAACAGGCCTATGACGAATCGCACATCCGGCAGTTGAGTACGCTGGCCGCCTATATCGCGGTGAAGCTGCGTAATGCGGAACTGCTGCTTGAGGCACAGATTCGTGCCTCGGAGCTTGAGTTCCTGTTCGATATGACCCGTGCTGCCGTTCAGACCACGGACCTCGACGAAGCGCTCAGCAACGTCGTCCAGATTATCCAGATGGAGATCACCGGGGCTGAATCGGTAGTGGTGTATCTCGCCGATATGGTTGACCTGCTGATGCCTCATGCTGCCGTCGGCTATGGCCGCGATGTGCTTGCCCGTAACCAGCTTATCGCCTGGGGCGAAGGTCCCATCGGGCAGGCGGCTATGCGCGGCGACGCGATGTTGATCGCCGATGCGCAGAGTGCCCCATACCATCTCAACGGCGATAGTCGCACGCGCTCCATGCTGCTGGTCCCGCTGGCAAGCCGTGGTCAGGTCATTGGTGTCGTCTCGGTGGAAAGCAGCCATGAGGGCCGCTTTGATGCCCGCCAACTGCGCCTGCTGGAGGCTGCCACCGGCACCCTGACCGCTATTGTTCAGAACGCCCGCCTGCTGGAGCAGATCAACGAGGCATACTCTGACCTGCAGGAGCTTGACAACCTCAAGAGCCAGTTCCTTGCCAACATGAGCCATGAGCTTCGTACACCGCTGAATTCCATCATCGGGTTCTCGCGTGTGATCCTGAAGGAGATTGACGGCCCACTGACCGACCTGCAGAAGCAGGACCTCAGCACGATCTACAGCTCCGGAACGCACCTGCTCCAACTGATTAACGAGGTTCTCGATATGTCCAAGATCGAGGCCGGTAAAATGGAAATTCAGCAGGAGTACATCGACGTCGCCGCTATTCTCGATGACGTCGCCAATACCACCGACGGTCTGTTGGCAGAATCGGAGGTTGAACTCATTCGCGATTACGACGCGGAAAATCTGCCGCAAATCTGGGGGGACTCGGTGCGTGTCAAGCAGGTGCTGCTCAACCTCGCATCCAACGCGGCCAAGTTCACCCGGCAGGGTTCCATTATCATCCGGGCACGCTACCGGGAAATGGATCCGGCAGTCAACCTCCCTGTCGTTCAGCTCGATGTGCAGGACTCCGGTATCGGTATCGACGCCAGGGATATGGACAAGCTGTTCGAGGCATTCCGCCAGGTCGATGGCTCGACCACCCGCCAAGTCGGCGGTACGGGTCTCGGGCTGCCGATTGCCCGTGAGTTTGTTGAGATGCACGGTGGGCAGATGTGGGTGGAAAGTGAGGTCGGCTCTGGCTCGGTTTTCAGCTTCACCATCCCCACCGTACCACCGCCTGCTGAGAGTGAGCTGAACATTGATGACCTTCGCGAGGAAGCCAGTACCGCTGAGATCAAGCGTGACCAGCTCCCGCCGGACGTGCAGGCGGCCATCGCCAAGGCCACCAGGGAGGCTGCGCAGCAGCCCGACAGCACCGGCAATGGGCCGCCAAACAAGGCCACAGTGCTGGCTGTCGATGATGAGCAGGGCGTCCTTGACCTGTATGTGCGCTTCCTCGGTAAGGAAGGCTACGAGGTGATCGGCCTGCCTGATGCGGACCATCTGCTGCACAACATCGAGTACTACAAACCCGATGTGCTGATCATGGATATCAACCTGCCCAACAAGAACGGCTGGGAAGCCATCGAGGAACTCAACCAGTACGATGAAACGCGCAACCTGCCCGTCATCATCTGCAGCATTGAGGATAACCAGCCGCGCGGCCAGGCACTGGGCGTCAGCGAGTACCTGGTTAAGCCGATCATTGAGGAAGACCTGCTGCATTCGCTCAAGCATGTGATCCGGCTCCAGCACGGCCCGGTGCAGATCAAATCGATCCTGATCGTGGACCCGGAACGGACCTATGGCGAGGCCATCGCTGGTTATCTCTCTGATTATGAAGTGCGCATCGTGCGGCATGGCTACGAAGCCCTCGGTGACATCCAGGAGAACCACCCTGACCTTGTGTTCATGGATATCGAACTGCCAGACATGGACGGCTTCGGCCTGCTGGTCGCGATGCGATCCCACGAGGTATCGAGTGACCTGCCCGTCATCATCCTGACATCACACCCGCGTGAGGAGGTTCAGCTTAACCGCGTTGACGGCGGCGAAGTCCTCTTTATCCACAAATCAGAAGTCGTTCAGGAGGGCTTTGAAGATCGCCTGAACGACCTGATCGCACAGATCAGCAAACATGGCTAACCAGAACGCCGCCGGGCACCGCCAGCTTCGAGGTGTGCCCGGCCTTTAATACAGGACGTGTTATGACCAAAGTCGAAGTCACCATCCATTGTGATGACTGCGGGTACCAGGAACCTTATACCCGTGTGCTGCCTAAGTGCCCGGAATGTGGCAATACGATGCTGGATGCCCGCTATATCGTCGAAGGGCCGCTGGGATGGCCTGAGACCCTGGCTGACCGGCCCAAGTCGATGTGGCGTTACCGCGAACTGCTGCCCCTGCAGGATGATGCCAATATCGTCTCAATGGGTGAGGGTATGACCCCCCTCATACGCTCCGAGAACCTCGCGGCAATGCTGGGCCTCAAGCACCTGTATCTCAAAGATGAACGACAGGGACCCACTGGTTCCTTCAAGGACCGCCAGGCATCGCTTGCCATCTCGACCATGCGTGAAATGGGTATCAACGAACTGGTGGTTTCCAGCACCGGCAACGTCGCCATCGCCTATTCTGCCTATGCGGCGCGGGCAAACATCAAGCTGTGGGTATTCACCATCTCCAGCATCCCACCTGATAAGATGCGCGAAGTCACGCTGTTTGGCACCGAACTGGTCAAGGTCACCGGGACGTACAACCAGGCCAAGCAGGTCGCCGCGCATTTTGCCCAGACCAAAGGCCTCACCATTGATAAGGGCCTCAAGACCATTGCCGCCAAAGAGAGCATGAAGACAATGGCGTATGAGATCGCTGAACAGCTTGGCGACATCTACGGCCCCGATGATCACCAACGCCCGTGGCGCGTGCCTGATTGGTACGTGCAGGCCGTCAGCGGCGGGCTGGGGCCAGTCGGCGTGATCGATGGCTTCCGCGACCTTGAAACTTACGGCCTGACCGCCGGTATGCCCCGGATGGGCCTGATCCAGACCGACGGCTGTGACCCGATGACACGCGCCTTCCGCAGCGGTGACGAAGAAGCCGCGCCGATCATGCATCCCAAGACGCGCATCGCCACGCTTGCCACCGATGTACCCGGCGTCGCCTACAAAATCCTGCGGAATTACCTGCTGGACCAGGGTGGTACGTTTGAATCCGTCAGCGATGATGACGCATACCGTGCCCTGAAGACCGTCGCACGATTAGAGGGTGTTTCTGTGGAACCTGCTACCGCCGTGGCTTTTGCCGGGTTGTTCAAGATGGTCCGTGCCCGCGCGATCAGTACCGATGCGGTGGTGGTGCTCAACGTCACAGGCCATACCTTCCCGGTCGAGAAGCACATCCTCGGCAGTGACCTCATCCGCGAGATGGACGTCACCGAGACGGCCCATGCGGATGTCCCGCAGGAGGGGTTGCTCTCTGCGCTGGAGGCCGTCGATAAGCTGATCAGCAGGGTGGTCGTGATCGAGGATGACCCCGGTGCCGCCCAACTGATGAAGCGTATCCTGCAGGCCCGTGGTGTCGAAGAAGTCTTCACCGCCAATGACGGCCAGAAGGGCATCGAAATGGTTCACCGGGTGCGCCCGGACCTGATCGTGCTGGACCTGATGATGCCTAACGTGGACGGCTTTGGTGTGCTGGATAACCTCAAGAGTGACAATGAACTGCGCGATACCCCGGTCATCGTGGTCACGGCAAAGGACCTCACCGCAGCAGAAAAGGGCCGTCTCAAGGGGCAGGTCCAGGGCCTGCTGCAAAAAGGCTCGTTTATCGATGATGAAGTTCTACGCGATCTACTGGATGAAAAGCTGGGATAGATACGTGGCACGTCGTCACAGCGATTAGAGGCAAGTTAATTGAAAACCGAAGACCGCAGCCTCACCACGGGTATGATTGCGGCACTGCTGACCCCGGTCTTCATGGGGATGGCCCCCATCTTTGCCAAGGTTACGCTTGGTGCCGGGTTAGATGCCTTCACCATGGCTGCCTACCGTACCCTTGCGGCTGCTTTGTTTCTATGGGTTCTATATCTCCTGTTCTTCCGGAAGTATACGTTCATCTTTGCCGCCGGTCTGCTGGGCACCTTTACCGTTGGTGCCCTGAATGGGCTGGGATCAGTGCTGTTTTACAACGGGCTGAACCTGCTTAATGATGCGTCGCTGGCGCAGGTGTTGTTCATGACGTACGTCATCTTCTCGATGGTGCTGACCCGCATCTACGGCGGTGTCGTCTCCCCATTGAGTGTTCTGCGTGGCATCATGGCATTGATTGCCGTGCTGCTGCTCACCACCGATATCGGCACAGCCCGCACCGCACAGCACTGGTACGGGGTGGGGCTGGCGCTGGGTGGTGCTCTGCTGTACGCACTGCATGTGTTTGTCAGCCAGCGCATCATGTACGAGATGCCCGCCCCCACTATGGCGCTGTACTCTCTGTCCTTCATGGGGTTGACGGTATTGGCCGTCCGGCTGATCTTCGGCGCGTTTATGGACCTGCCATGGGTCCCAACAGAAACCATTGGCTGGTGGTCACTGGCAGGCATGATGATAGTGACGGCCCTCTCCCGCGTGACGTTGTTTGCCGGGGTGCGCAATCTCGGCGGGCTGCAAACGATGCTGCTCAACGCCGCTGAACTGGGCGTGACGCTGCTGCTCGGCTTCTTCCTGCTTGGTGAGCGCCTGACCGGCCAGCAGTGGATCGGTGTCGTGATTCTGCTTGCCAGCGTCTTCCTCTCCACTGTCGATACCGGCATCCGTGACGATGTCTACAAACCCCTGCCTAAACCCAGGCCGCTGGCCGGGCTGCCTCGACCGCTGCTCCCCAACCGCTTCTCGATTGTGACGCGCGTCTTCCGCCGCCGGCCCATCGATATCGAAGACGACGAATAGGCACCTGGCTTCCGCAGGATTCATGAGGTTGCAGCCGTACCCAGGGGCAGATGCACGGGGTATTGACACTCAAACTGCGCTGAATTAGCGTCAGTTCCTCAAACAACGCATACACTCGATTTATCGATTCTGTACAGATCGCGCCCGGTGCTGTAGAATAAACACAAGCAGGGGCAGTAAAGGCTTACCCACCCCCTGGTCGATCTTCGTATGCTGTGTATTTTCCTTGATCAAGAGGCTGTATGTCACGCCAACCAGACCGTGCCAACCGCACCCAATCCGAACTGCTGCTAGACCTGCGCGAGGGCACCCCGCGTGAACAATCAGCCGCTCTGATGCGACTCGCCCTGATCGGTGAGGCGGAAGCCCTTGACGCTGTGATCGACCACCTGTCTGATCGCGAAGACGATCATAACGGCGTCGGTTTGCAGGCGCTGATCGTGCTGGCGAACAAGTTCGCCCCACCTGATCGATACAGCCTTGCCGAAGTCGTGATCCCGTACCTGTACGCTGACGACTGGGGCCAGCGGCTCCATGCCGTCCGGCTGCTGAACACCCACCCCAACGAAATGGCAATCGATGCACTGCACGACCTTGTAGAAGACGCCCGTGAGAAGATCATCAGCGAGCAGCGGCATCGCTTTTCCAGCGTCCGTATGCAGGCTGAACGCACGCTGCATGAAGGCATCATGGCGCTCGCCAACTGCGGACGGCTGCTGGTGCTGCCCAATATCCTTGAGATGATGGATGACCCCGACCTGCGCATCGTAGCAACGCGGGCCATCGGCATGATCGGCTCTGAGACCGAACGCCCGCGCCTTGAGGACTTGATCGAAGACCATGATCCGCGCGTCCGCGACTCGGCACAGTGGGCACTGGGGCTGATGGATGAACGCATGAACCAGTTTCTCAATCCCCCCTCGGAGCTGCCCGAACTGCCCCCTGACCGCCTGCACCCGCTGTACTGGTCTCACCGCAAGATGCAAACTGATTCCGACGACCTGACACAGTTTCTCGTCGTGCGGCTGGGTATTGAGCATCTGATCCTCGATACCTTCTTCAACGAGGGCCGCATCCCGGATCAATGCATCATCGCGCTGCGCGCCTATGAAGGTGACGAGCCACCGGACTTCCGCGAGAACGACGCCCCGGTCGATTCCATGTGGCGCTATCGCTGGGACGGCCCGCTGCTTGCCCCGTTTGATGGTGATGTCCCGCCCAGCCCGGAAGATATCCGCCTGCGCCGCGCACGTTTCTCTACCCCTTCCATCACCATCACCTACCCGCGCGACCTCTCATGGGATGGCAAAGGGCTGGTCTCGGTAGACAGTCTGTTCGAGGCCAAATTCGGGCGCGGCTCGATCTTCCTCGTCAGCCGTGAGGATGATGACCAATGGTTGTTCTCACTGCTGCGCCGCACATGGGCGTTCTAACGCCGGGCCGCTGCGAAATGCACCCGGCACCGGCAGCAATGGCTTCTTAACCTGCCAAGGAACCCGAATTTATGAATCTACTCATTCTGGGGGGCACCCGGTTTGTGGGCCGCCACATGGTTGAGATTGCACAGCGCTGCGGGCACACCGTCACGCTTTTTAACCGTGGCAAAACAGGCCGGGGCCTGTTCCCCGGTGTCGAAACGCTGATAGGGGATCGCGACCCACAGCACGGTGACGGACTGAGTACGCTCAAAGGCCGCACATGGGATGCCGTCATTGATGTATCGGGGTATTTCCCGCGCCATGTCCGCGCCTCCGCACAACTGCTTAAGGACCATGTGGGGTTCTATACCTTTGTATCGACCATCTCCGTCTATGACGAAGCCGCCTGTAAGGTGCGGGGGGTAGATGAAGATGGTTCTGTGATCCGGTTGGACGATCCCGTTGTTGAGGAGATTACTGCGGAAACCTACGGTGGCCTTAAGGTACTGTGTGAGGAAGCCGTCACCGAGGTATACGGCGAACGCTGCGTCAACCTGCGCCCGTGTGTGATCGTCGGGCCATATGACCACACCGACCGCTTCAATTACTGGGTATGGCGTGCCGCGCAGGGCGGCCACATGCTGGTTCCCGGCACCCCGCAGAACGAAATGGTCATCATCGACGCCGATGACCTTGCCCACGCGGCACTTCACTCATCGGAGTATCATCTCAAGGGGACCTATAACATCGTCTCCGATGTGCTGGAATGGGGCGATGTCCTCGAAACCACCGCCCGTGTCGCCGGGGCAAACCCCACCCTGCACTGGGCTGGTTATGAGTATCTCAAAGCCCATGACTCCGATCAGTGGGATTCGATGCCGCTGTACATCCCGGAGGATGGCAGCAGCATCGGGATGCAGACCATCAGCAACGCACGTGCCCGTGACCTCGGGCTTGAGATCACGCCGATTGACGAGACCATCGAGAAGACGCTGGCATGGCTCAAGACGCGCCCGGCCAACCATGACTGGCGCGTTGGGCTGACGCATGACCGTGAAGCTGCCCTGCTGGCCGGGTTGAAGAACTTATAAAGGAGCTAATCGAATGTCACTTGAAACACGCACACTGGGCAAAAGCGGCATCGATGTAACCACCATCGGCGTAGGGCTGTGGGCCGCCGGTAACGATGAATGGGGACCCACTGACGATAAAGCGGTACTCGACGCCATTGATGCCGCCCTCGACGCCGGGATTACGTTTTACGATACTGCCGATGTCTACGGTATGGGTCACAGCGAGGAACTGCTCGCTAAAGCGATGCGGGGCCGTCGCGATCAATTCATCGTGGCCAGCAAGATCGGCTGGGTGGGCTTTGATGAGGACGAACAGATCACCCAGTACCGCACGGTCAATCAGCTTATCGCCGGGGTGGAGAGCAACCTCAAACGCCTCGATACCGACTATATCGACATCATGCAGAGTCATATTAACTTCCGTGACCCCACGATGGAGGTCTTCATCGAGGGCTTCCAGCGCCTGCACGAACAGGGCAAGATCCGGGCTTATGGCACCAGTACCAGCGATTTCGAGTACTTCAAATCCTTTAACGCCGATGGCGGCTGTGCCACGCTCCAGATCGATTACAGCATCCTGCACCGCATGCCTGAAAGCGACTTGCTGCCCTACTGCCAGGAGAACAACATCGGCGTGATCGTGCGCGGAGCGCTGGCGATGGGTATCCTGACGGGCAAGTTTGACGGGCAGACCACCTTCCATGAGAATGACTTCCGCAGCGCGTGGATTACCGACCCCGAACAGAACACCATTTTCCTTGATGACCTGCATAAAACCCGCCAGCTTGAACCCCTGTCCAAAGGCAAGACCATGGCGCAGCTTGCGCTCCAGTTCGTGTTGAGCCACCCGGCGGTCACGACCGTGATCCCCGGCATCAAGAACGAGCGCCAACTGCGGGACAACATCGGTGCCGCGTTGATGGGGCCGCTTGAAGCGGCTGAGATGGCAGCCATTAACAAGGTCGTGCCGCCGGGCGGTGGCCGTAAAATCTGGCCCGCCTAGATCGGCAGCAGGCCACCCAACAGCAGTCAGCACCGCAGGCCGAGTGCCCCTGCGGTGCTGTGATTCCGGCGGATTGTCCAGCAGATAATTCTGCCTGTACCCGGTTCGCGGTATGATAATCATGCATACAAGCCAAACGGATGGAACATCATGAGTAAAGTGACCTTACACACCCTGAGCGCCAAGACCGAACGCGGCGAGAAGCTCACCATGATCACCGCCTATGACTACCCGACTGCTCGCCTTGTTGATGTGGGGCGCATTGACATGATCCTCGTTGGTGATTCGGTGGGGATGGTCGTTCACGGATATGACACCACCCTTCCCGTCACGCTTGACCTGATGATCCTGCACAGCAAGGCAGTCATGCGCGCGGTCCAACGTGCCTATGTGGTCGCTGACCTGCCCTTCATGAGCTACCAGGTCTCGATTGAGGAGGCCAAACGCAGCGCCGGGCGGCTGCTGGCTGAGGGCGGTGTCGATGCGGTGAAGCTCGAAGGCGGCCAGCCGATGGCAAACACCATCCGCGCCCTGGTGGATATCGGTATCGCGGTACAGGCTCACATCGGGTTGACCCCGCAGAGCGTCAGCGCACTGGGCGGGTTCAAGGTACAGGGCAAATCCCTTGAGGCAGCCCGCCGCCTGATCGCGGATGCCGAGGCGGTGCAGGAAGCCGGCGCGTTCAGTGTGGTGCTGGAAGGCGTCCCGAACCGGCTGGCGGGCCTGATCACGGAACGACTGCACATCCCCACGATTGGTATCGGGGCCGGGAGCACGTGCAGCGGGCAGGTGCTGGTGATGCACGATGTCATCGGCCTGACGGCGGATCATGTCCCCAGCTTTGTCAAACAGTATGGCAGCGCCGCGACGCACATCAGCGAGGCCCTGAAGCAGTATTACACCGAGGTCAGCCGGGGATACTTCCCTCAGAAAGACCATGAATTTACCCTTTCCGATGAGGTCTGGGATACGCTCAGAACTGACTATTCATCAACCGGGGGCTAAGTATGCACATTGCGATTATGGGAACCGGGGCCATGGCCTGCCTGTTCGGGGCACGGCTGGCCCCGCATGCCGATGTCATCCTGATCGGGACATGGGCGCAGCAGATTGAAACGCTCAACCGGGGCGGACTGCGCATTCATGAACCGGACGGCAGTGTTACGCAGCACACGCTGAGAGCCATCAGCAGCGGCATGGACGCCTCTCCCGCCGATGTGGCTATCCTGCTGACCAAAGCACCCGGAACAGCCCGTGCAGCCCGTGATGCGGCCAACGCCCTCGCGCCCGATGGCATCGTGCTAAACCTGCAAAACGGCATCGGTCATGAAGCCGTCCTGCGTGAGTACCTTGACCTCGACCGCGTGACGGCAGGCATCGCCTTCGAGGGGGCCTGGGTGCCCGGCCCCGGCGAGATCGTCTATGCCGGGGGGTACGGCATCACCGTAGGTATGACCTCCGCCACCCGTGACAAGCTCGACGCATTAGCCCCGCTGTTGGATGCAGGCGGCATCCCCTGCGAGTTGGTCGAGGATGTGCGCGGCGCGGTGTGGGGCAAGCTGGCCGTCAATGCCGGGATCAATGCCGTCACCGCATTAACCGGCTTTCGTAATGCCGAGGTGATGGAACACCGGGAGGCCCTTGCCGTGGCCGATGATGCCGCCCGCGAAACACAGGCCGTCGCTAAAAGGATGGGAATTGAACTGCCCTACCCTGACGCCGCCGAACAGATGCACAAGGTCGTCGCCGGGACACCGGAGAACCAGACCTCGATGTTACAGGATATGCTGCGCGGTGTGCCGACCGAGGTCGATGTGATCAACGGGGCCGTGGTCGATTACGGGAAACGGGTCGGCGTGCCGACCCCGGTCAACCTGACGCTGACGCGCCTGATCAAAACCCGTGAGCAGCAGAACCGGGTGGGGCAATCCGTATGATCATAACCAGCACCGTTCAGGACATCCGAGCCGCCCGCCACACCGAACCCGGCCAGACATGGGGCCTTGTACCGACCATGGGCGCACTGCATGAGGCGCACCTCGCGCTGGTGCGGCGTGCCCGTGCCGAGAATGACCGGGTGGGCGTGAGCATCTTCGTCAACCCGATCCAGTTTAACAATGCAGACGATCTGGCAGCGTATCCACGTGATCCTGAACGCGACCTGGCACTGCTGAAAGCTGAAGGAATCGACCTGTTATGGACGCCGGGTGAAACGGAAATGTATCCACCCGGCTTTCAGACCTACGTGGAGACCACCGAGATCACAAGGCCATTGGAGGGGGCTTCACGGCCCGGCCATTTTCGTGGTGTGACGACCGTGGTCAACAAGCTGTTCAACGTCTTTGAACCAACACGTGCTTACTTCGGGCGCAAGGATGCGCAGCAGGTGGCCGTCATCACACAGATGGTCCGTGACCTCGCTATCAACGTCCAGATCGTCCCCTGTGAAACCGTACGTGAGCCGGATGGGCTGGCCCTCAGCAGCCGCAACCAGCGGTTAACCCCCAATCAACGCGCAGCAGCCCCGGTGCTGTACCGTTCGCTTCATCAGGCTGACCTGCTGTGGCAAACGGGCGAACGAAATCCCGATGCCCTGCGCGCCGCTGTTCAGGCCGAACTGAACGCCGAACCGCTGGCACGCATCGAGTATATCAGCGCCGCCAACCCTGTCACATTGGTAGAACTCACCACTCCTGCCCGGTCTGCCCTTATCAGCATGGCGGTCATCATCGGTGAGGTACGGCTGATCGATAACATCACGCTAACCTAACTCACCGCCCAACAGAAAAGCCCCTCGGTCGAGGGGCTTTTCTGTTGTTTTCAGATCAGTCTGCTTACTGCGGCTGAAGCTCCAGCATGAGCCGTATCGTCCCCAACGCCTCGATTTCCTCGGTCAGCGTTATAACCTCGTCGGAAAGGTCCAGTGGTTCGAGGAAGGGTTGCAGTGTCGCCGCCCCCTCAATCGTATCCTGTGACGTGATCGACTGCGAGAGGTCCATGCTTTCCGTCACCAGCGCCAGCAGATCATCGGTGTCGCTCTCGATGTGGGTCGCATCATCAAGGCGGCCTTCAGGATGCGCCGCTGCGGCCTCCGCCACCGCGATCATGAGCTGGATGTACGTCTCCAGCCCCACATCATCGCCGGGGTTCTCGATGCGTCCATCGGCGTTCCAGTCCGCATACTGCGGGCTTTCTGAGCCTGCGATGATGTTGACAACGTGTTCACTATGGAGCTTGGCCCCATCGAGGTTACTGCCGTCCAGGGCATCCAGTGTAAACCCATGATGGCTGTCATGCTGCTGAACCTGGAACACTGCCCCGGACAGCAGCATCCCGGAGAAGGGTTCCGAACGCCGCAGGGTATGAGCGAAAAGCGTGCGTAACTGTGTCAGTATCTCGCTGTCAAACTGACCGCGATACACGACTGTATCGGACTGCGCGAGGTCAGCGTCACTGGCAGGCTCCACACTGATCTCAACCGTATCATAAGTATCAAACGCCAAGGCACCGTTGGGCAGTTCCAACTGCACCTGTTCACCCGCTTCAACTGTACCAAGGCTGAGCGGGTCCTCGATGCCGTCAGCGGCCCCGGTCAGCCACACTTCATAGATGCTGCCATCTTCAGCGAGGTCCATCTCGCGCAGGTCAAGCTCCAGAACGGTATCATCGACAAAAGCCCGTACCGGCGGCACACCTGCCGCCACCACTGGGGCAGCAGCTTCTTCGGTCGAGGCTGGCTCGGAGGTTGGAGAGGTGCCCGCATCGGTGTCACCCCCACTCTCCTCGACGTTTCCTATCGCTGGCGGCGTGGTCACTTCCGTAACGGGGTCATCCCCACCACCAAACACCCCGGAGATCAACAGCAGCGCGATCACCAGCGCAAGCCCCCCCAACAACCCACCACCAATCAACAGCGGGCTGACGCCCTTGCGAGTGCCGGTCGTCCTGGGTGATTCAGCCGTGTCACTGGCCGGGACCATCGCCGGGATCGATGCCGTCAGGGCTTCGGTTGCCATGGTGCCATCATAGGCACGGCCTGCCGCGGCCTCACTGAGAGCTTCCATTAACTCACCAGCCGCCTGGAAGCGGGATCCCGGCTTTTTGGATAAAGCACGATCCAGCACGCGCTGTACCAGCGGGTCTCCTCCCGGCAAAGGGCGCGGTACCTCGGTGATATGCTGAACCATCAGCGCCGCCTGGGTGTCTCCATCAAAGGGCAGGGCACCAGACAGCATCTCATACAGCAGAATGCCGAAGGAATAGATATCGGAGCGAGCATCGACTGGCATGCCCTGCACCTGCTCCGGACTCATGTAGGCCGGCGTGCCTATCACGGTACCGGAGGCCGTCACGCCAACATTATCCAGCATGCGGGCGATGCCGAAATCCGTCAGGACCAGCGCGGCATCGTCGGGGAGCGGGTCGCCGGGATTATAGCTGCCGGTATCGGAGCGGATCACGACGTTGGCGGGCTTGATGTCACGGTGGATGATGCCGCGCTTGTGGGCATAATCGAGTGCATCCGCCAGCGGTTTTGCCAGCCGCACCACAACCGCCGGTTCGAGGCGCTGCCCGCTGGCCTGCAGGCTCTGCATCAGTTCCTTGAGGGACAGACCATCCAGTAGTTCCATCACGATAAACGGGCTGTCTGACGTCACATCGAAATCAAAGACCTGCACGATATTGGCGTGCCGCAGCGCTGCGATAGCCTGCGCTTCCGCAATGAAACGCGCCCGCTGATGCTCGTCATCAGCAAGATGCGCGTGCAGAATTTTGACAGCAACCGGCCTGTTGAGCGTGGTATGCCTGCCGAGATATACCTCGGCCATCCCGCCCCGGCCCAGGAGTTCCTGAATCTCAACTTTCGAAACGGTCCGGCCTATCCATTGCGACATAAATAGTTCCCCTCGATTTGGCCCACCATACGTATTTAACTATAGTGGCAGACGGCATACAGGCAAGCTGATATAAACGCAGGGGCATGACCAGCGGTCATACCCCTATTGAGATCAAACTGTCAGGCTGGCAGGCGCAACCTACCCCAGCAGCGTTCGCCCAATTGAGACCAGCATGATCGCGAGCAGGATGAGCAGCAGAAACAGGTTCGAGAACACGAACAGCCGGATGGCGTTCTTTGCAATCGGATTGACGATCAGCTTGATGCTGCTGATCATCATGATCACGGTCATGATCAGCGCCGGGGCCAGGTACCACAACCCGAGATGCGGATGGAAGGCCAGCATCAGCGCGGCGAAGCCCGTCACCAGTGCATGGATGAAAATCCACCATGCTGACGCCCGCTCACTGACGTGTACGGGCAGCATGGGGAACTTAGCCCTGGCATAGTCATCCTTATAGTACAGTGCCAGTGCCCAGAAATGCGTCGGTGACCACGCGAACAGCAAGGCCGCCAGCGCAATCACGCCGGGGTCTGAGGCCGCACCGACCGCTGCACCGCCCGTCATCACAGCGCAACTACCCGCCGCACTGCCAATAACAATGTTGATAATGCTGCGCGGCTTGAGCCACACAGTATATATCCCGACATAGATCGCAGCGCCAAGGCCAAGATAGAAGGCCATCAGCGGGTTACCGGGCAGTACCATCACCACAGCAAGTACGATCATGCCGACGGCCACCACCGGGACCCAGCGCGATTTGGCGATCTGCCCGGATGCCAGCGGACGATCCCTGGTTCGCTTCATGTGGGTATCAATATCCTGCTCCACCCATTGGTTAATCGCCGAAGCACCTCCCGCTGCAAGGGTACCGGTAACCAGCACCAACACCAGTTCCCGCAGCGTCGGCACACCACCTACCCCCAGGAAGGCACCACCCAGCGCCGCCACTACAAGCAGCATCACGACGCGCAGCTTGAACAGTTCTGCCAGCATCTTTACGGTTTCACGGAAGGTTGGAGACGACGCTGCGTTTTCTACAGTGGGAGTGTTTACGCTCATAGGTGTGGCTGCCTGTAATGAATTGGACCCCCGCAGAGATACGGGCATCAAACGTTTGAGTCAGGGACTGCATATGCCCACAGAATATAATGTTCAACGAGGTAAAAGGCAACAAATAAGGTCAAATCTACGCTATTATTTAACCGGCATCCGTCAATGCTGGCGGCCCCGTGCAGTTTTTGTCGCAGTTGGTCCGCCTCCCTATACTTAACGTGTAGTCAAATGGAATCGTTTTACAAACTGTTTACGTTCCGGTCACGTCGCCTGGGGGTATCTTGCGGTATGATCGGGTCGGTGGCAGTTTGTCACTGAACTTGTGGGGGTATCAATGTCTGAACTACCGGGTAATGAAAGACCTAATGATCGCAGCCTCTCAACCCAGCACAGCTCCACGGAGCAGGTTGGTCTGCTGCAAAACCTGTATAACCAGGGCATCCTGACATGGCGGCTGATCTGGGATGGCCGCGTCAGCTTCCTTCCCAAGCTGCTGCTGCTCGGCTTTGCGGCAGTTTACTTCCTGTCCCCCGTGGATGTGCTGCCGATGGCAATCTTCGGGCCGCTTGGCGCGGTAGATGATGTCACCGTGATCCTGGTGGCGCTGGCGGCATTCAACCAACTGGCCCCACCTGACATCGCGCTTGAACATCTGCGCGAACTCGGCATGCCGATCCCCAACCGCTGGCGCAGCGCCAGTGAGTGGGATGACGAGGATGTCGTCGATTCAACCGCCGATGTGCTGGATGAATAAGTAACTCTCAAGGATCAGCTCCGTGTTTTCAAGCCTGCGTGTGCGCCTGCTGCTGTCTTATGCGGCGGTCATCTCAACAATGCTGTGCATCATGAGTGTGACACTGGCACTGATCCTGCTTAACAACCCGATACCGGCGCGCGCTGCGCAGATTGAACTGACCTCGATCCTGCAGGCCAATCTGCGCAACCTGCGTGCGGCCCCCGGCGAACTCGACGAAGAACTGCGCCGGATCGCCTCAATACACGATATCCGGGCATTCCGCATCAACGAGGACGGCACCGTCGTCTTCGATACTGAAAACGAGTACACCAGCGGTGAGGTTCTGCAGGACATCCGGCTGCGTGAGGCAGAGGGAAACCCCATCTTTGAGGGGACCTTCCGTGACCTTGATAATCAGCTGTGGCTGTTCAGCGGCATCCGGGCTAACGTGCTGTTCCGTAATAGCTCCAACGACTCGTTTGCTGTCGTGTTTGCCATTGAGAGGCCGCTGGGCCAGGCCTTCAACCTGTTTGGTGATAATCTGCTGCGCCCGCTGCTGCAGGCTGCGCTGGTGGGCAGCGTTCTGGCATTGCTGTTTGCGCTTCTGATCAGCAGTTCAATTGTCCGGCCTCTGCGTAAGCTGGCTGGAGCTTCACACCGCATTGCAGAGGGCCAGCTTGGCGAGAGCGTCACTGTCAAAGGCCCACGCGAGGTGCGTGAGCTGGCATCAAGCTTCAACGAAATGAGTTCCCAGGTTGAGCAGGCCCAGCGCGCACAGCGCGACTTCCTTGCCAACGTCTCACACGATCTCAAAACACCGCTGACTTCCATACAGGGCTACTCACAGGCCATCCTCGATGGTGCTACCAGCCGCCCTGAGAATGCCGCCCGTGTGATCTATGATGAAGCCGGACGCATGCGCAGGCTGGTTGAGGACCTGCTCGACCTTGCCCGCATTGAATCGGGCCAAACGACCTTTCGCCGTGAGCCACTTGACCTCAATGCGCTGCTGCCCGCCACGCTCCAGCATGTGACGCCGCTGGCAGATGAGAAATCGATAGCGCTTGAAAATAACTGGGATGTGATGCCGCCGATCATTGGTGACGGAGACCGCATGGCACAGGTCATTACCAATTTGCTGGATAACGCCATCACGCACACGCCATCGGGTGGCACCATCAGCCTGAAAGCTGAACAGGCAGGAGGTGGTGTTCAGATCGTGGTCAGCGATAGCGGGAAGGGAATCCCGGAAGGGGATTTGGAGCGGATATTCGAGCGCTTCTACCAGGTGGAAAAATCACGAACTCGCGCGAATACGGGCGGCAGCAGCAGCGGGTTGGGGCTTGCCATCAGCCGCGAGATCGTGGAGGCTCACCAGGGCACTATCCGCGCAGAAAACAACCCGTCAGGCGGGGCCACCTTCCGCGTCTGGCTGCCGCTGGCACAACACACCGACACCACCCTGATCCGGGGGAGCCTGCCTGCCCGTTAGGGGCAACTGAATTAAAGCGCGGGGATTACCAGGAACCCCGCCTGCACCAGTGCGGAGACAAACCACACGATCAGCGTGAGTACACTCAACAGCACCAGCCCGGCCAGTACCTTCAGGCCAGGAGGTACGCTTTCATCTTCAATGGGGGCGTAAACGTTCCCCAGGTCCTTTGGTTTTGCCATTTGGTTCTATCTCCTCAATTACCCGGTGTCAGCCGCCCGATCAGAACAGGCTCAACTGCACACCTTCGTCATCACTGTGATCCGGGGGCCTGTCCTCGTCATCGCCAGGAGCGCTTTCGGCCTGCTGCTGATGCTGCCAGACCAGCCCTGGCAGTTTACCGAAATCGGCTGCCACCGCCTCCTTCAGCGAGGGATTATGCAGCGCCGCAGCCGGGTGCAAGAAGGGCACAATCAACCGCCCATCGACCTCGCGAACCTTGCCGTGTATGGCCGAGATGCGCGCACCGGGGAACCAGCGGGACATACTGAAGCGCCCCAACGTCACGATCACGCTCGGGTTAATCGCCTCGATCTGGCGCTCAAGGTACTCGCCGCAGGCTGCGATCTCGTTAGGCATGGGATCGCGGTTGTTGGGCGGACGGCACTTCACCACATTGGCAATGAACACTTCCTCGCGCGTTAAGCCGATCTCGTTGAGCATTTCCTCCAGGAACTGGCCTGAATTGCCGACAAATGGGCGGCCCTGCCGGTCCTCATGAAACCCCGGCCCCTCACCGATGAACATGATCTCCGCATCGGATGGCCCTTCACCGGGAACAGGCAGCGTGCGGTTGACATGCAGTGGGCACCGCGTACACACGGCCACCTCTGCCGCGACCTGTTCCAGGGTGCTCATACGATTCGTCCTCCCCACTGATTAAAACGGGCACGCATTTTGATTATACGATATTTTATTTAAGAGGCTAGAGACCCGAGGTCAGAGGCCAGTTTGAACAGCCAGTAACGACTGACCATCGGTCAATCACCCTACTCAGGCCGGATACTCCTAAATGCGTACTCATGCATCGTACACCCGGATGAACATAAACGGAAATCAAACCGCATGCCGGCTGGTGCTGATGTCAGCCGCCGCACTGCTGATACTGCTCACAGCACGGCCCGGACTGGGCCAGACTGGCGGCGGCGACAGCGGTCAACGGGTCGAGGTGCTGGCTGAAACGGGCGGGTTCAGTGGGGCGTCTGCCCAGCTAACGGACGGCTCCCTGATCATTGGGCAGGGCGATACGTTGCTGCGGCTTGTGAGTACCGAAAGCGGCTGGTTATCCATCGCTGAGAACCCGACCGGGTACGGCACCATCCTCGATATGAAGGCCGTGGGCACGCGCGTCTATGTGCTGACCGCTTCCGGTGTGTTCCTGCTGCCGGATGCCAGCGTAAATCTCACCCCAACGGCGTACCAGCCGGGCGGCGGTCAGCGCATCACCTATGGCGGCCCATACCTCGCAGTGAGTGCCGGGGAAGCTGGTGTGCGGTTGTATGCACTGGATGCGGACGGCGTGCCATCGCTGTCTGCCACCCTGCACGCTGATTTCCCCCTGCTGGACACCGCCTTCTCCCCCGATAACACCACCCTGTACGCCGCCGCTGACGAGGGCGGCGTCCTGACTTTTGAACTGGCAGCCGGACATACAGCCCCCCCCGGTACTTTGAACGCCCCTGCCCCGGTCGAGCGTATCACCCGGATGGGCGGCGTGCTGCTGCTGGCCGGGGCGGGCCGTATCACGGCTTTCGACCCCACGCCCGGCGCGCAGGGGGCACTCGGTACGTTCAGCGGGATGGAATCGGCGCGGCGGGCGGTACGTGACGCGGATACCTTGTATGTGGCTGATGAAGCCCACGGACTGCGCGTGTTCCAGTTTGCCGACCCTGACCGCCCGATCCAGTTGTTCGGGGAGGTCGATACGCCCGCGCTGGACGTCACCCTGGCGGACGGCGTCGCCTACGTGGCGGGGGAAAGCGGCTTGCGTATCTATGATGTCAGCCTGCCTGCGCGGCCCCTCCTGATCAGCAGCCTGCCCCTGGCCGCCACCCCGGTCGGCGTGGCGGTCGATGGTGGACGCGCTTACCTGCCCCTGCGCGGCGATGGCGTGGCGGTGGTCGATGTGAGCAACCGTGCCGCGCCAGAGATGGTCACCACATTGAGCCTGCCTGACCGTGCCCAACCGCCCGATCCACATGCCGCGCTGATCCATGATGGGATGCTGTATGTCGCAGCGGGCGATGCCGGGCTGTTTGTATACAGCCTGCGTGGCTCCAACCCGGTCTTCCTTGCCGATGTGCTGCTGCCTGGCCCGGCCCTTGACCTCGACCGGCGCGGCACATTTCTGGCCGCTGCCATGGGGGAAAGCGGCCTTGCCGCAATCGATGTACTGCGCCCACAAGCCCCGGCGCTGATGGGTACTGTCAACGCACCGGGCACCGATCAATTTGACACGGTTACAGTCAGCGGACGGCGTGCGCTGGTCGCAGGGGGTGATTCGGCAGGCATCATTGATATCGGCGACCCAACGCGCATGGGCATTATCGCCACGATGGAGGGTCCGGCCTCGGACGCCCTCATCGAAGGGATTTACCTCGTGACAGTCGGTGGGCCACGTATCACCGTCTATGACGCCCGTGCCAACGCCGAACCTGTCTTTCTGCGTGAAAGCAGCGGCATCAGTGCGGTATCAACATGGGCGACACAGGATAACCTGCTGGCGCTGGCAAGTACTGACAACGTGCTGACTGTCATCTCCTTCGATGAGCCGGACCGCCCCTTCGAGCGTGACAGCGCGATCCTGCCCGGCCCGGTTCAGCACCTGCACATCGCCAACAACACCGTGTGGCTGGCGAGCGGCTTCGGTGGGGTGAGTGCCTATCAACTCGCCACGACGGGGGCACTGCTGCCCCAGGCAGACGGCCTGGCTAACCTGCCACAGGTCACCGGGCTGGCCGGGGCCAATGACACGGTGATACAGGGTGGTGAACGCGCCATTATGCTGCCGGGACATCCTGCACCAGTTGACCTGCCGGGCATGGTATACGGGATCACCACCGATGGGGAGTGGGCTGCTGCCGCACTGGGCGAGGCCGGGGTCGCCTTCATTGATGCTGAAGGGACAGTCGGGGTATACAGCGGGTTTGAGACGGTGACCGACGCTGCCACCTGGGATGACCTGGTCATTACCGCTGAAAGCGGCGGGCTGGGCCTGTATGATCCCGTTTCCGCGAGACTGGTAGCACAAGTGCCACTCCCTGCACCCGTCATCGGTGTAACGGTAACCGGTGACCTGGCCTACGCGGCACTGGGCAATGGTCAGCTTGCCATCGTTGTACTGCGAGACCCGCGCGCAGCCTTCCGTATCAATAGGGAATTGGCCGGGCTGCGTCCGCTGGCGCTGGCCGCCGGTGAGGGGGATCGATTCTACCTGCTTGAAGAAGGCCAGATTAGTGAACTCAGCACGGCCTCAGGAGTGCTGGAGGTGCTGCGCGAGGGGGAAATCCGCTTCCGTGCCGATGATATCGCCGTGGACGGCGGGCAGATCATCGCATTGACCGGGGATGACACCTTACGTACCTATCGAATCGCGACATTAGGTTCCTATCCGATCCCGTCATTGGAAGTGCCGCGACTGGCGGCAATCGGCTCAGTGCAGGCATGGGAGCCAGCCCCCGGCGGGGTGCTGATGGGAGGTGACAGTGGGCTGATTCAGATCGGACTGCCTGCGCTAACCACCGTTCAGCCTTCGACCGACCCGGTTCACGCGCTGCTGATCGATGGCGATACGCTGCTGACGGCATCCTCGACGCTGGATGTGCGGTCACTGGCCCAGCCCGATCAGGTGGTCGCATCGCTGACGTTGTCCGGCCCGGCCACGGTCATCAGTACAGGGCCGGATGACACCTACCTTATCGGCATGGAAAACGGCCTTATGGTGGTCCGCTGGCGTCATGGCACGCTGACCCTCGTTGGGGACCTCAGCCTGCCGGATGGCGTTGATCAGATCGCGTGGAGTAATAGCCGCGCCTATCTCGCTACGCCGCGCGGCATGGGCATCGTGTCACTGGATGATCCGGGTCACCCGGAACTGCTGCTGCGACGCACTGCGCACGTGGGAACGCAGGTGATGGGCCTTGCAATTACCGCTGACGGCGGCGTGCTGGCGGCATGGGACCAGGGCGTCGAATGGCTGCATGCCGAGCAGGTCATGCTGCCTGAGGTGGTACAGCTAATCGACCTTCCTGCCAGCCCATCAGGTCGCCCTGCACTTGCTGAGGACGAAACACAGATCGCTATCCCGGTGGGAAGCGCAGGCGTGGCGCATCTCAGAATGGATGATGGGGGGCCACCCGTCTTGTTTGATACGCCGGGAACGGTGGACGCGGTGGTGATACGGGATAACCTGCTGTATGCCGCAGATGGCGTGTGCGGGCTGCGTGTGCTGGATATAGCAACCAGTACGGAAGCAGGTACCTGGCGTGGCGGCTACGCGGGCGATCTAATCGCCAATCCGGGCGGTGCGGGCGTGCTGATCGCGACCGGGCAAGGAATGATCACGGCGGTTTATGACCCGTCACTGCCGGTCGAACCGCCGCCTCAGCCCGATATGCCCAACCCGGCCCCGGCAGCGGCAGACGTCTCACGCACACCGGAACTGAGTTGGGGGCCAACGGTCGATCCGTGCAATCCGCTGACTTATGAGGTGTACTTTGGGGTGGGGGATGACCCGCCGCTGATCGAGGTGTTGGCCGGTCAACCATCGCTTGTACTCGCTGACCTCGATCCGCTGCGGGTATACACATGGCGCGTCGAGGTCAGCGACCGGCAGGGTGACCGCACAGTGGGACCGACATGGCAGTTCACCACAGAATCGACCGGGCAGAACCTGTTCCCACAAGCCCCGCCCCTGTTCGGGCAGCGGCTGCGGCTGCGCAGCACGATCCCGTTTGTGCTGCTGCTGGTACTGATGGCGGGGGGTCTCACGTGGCTGATTGTACGGCGGTCGCGGGATCGAAACCGTCGCGGGAAATAGAAATTTATACTTGCAAAATTTCGCGAAGCGCCTATAATTACTATTCGCAAACAAAAACGCTACGGGCCTGTAGCTCAGCTGGGAGAGCGCTACAATGGCATTGTAGAGGTCAAGGGTTCGAGCCCCTTCAGGTCCATACATAAAAACGGGAACAGTCATATGTTCCCGTTTTGTTTTGCCGTCAGCTTTGCGCTGCCTTGGCCTTAGCGCGAACCCCCTTTCTGATCTCCCTGAGCGCCCATGCGTAGTGGCTGCACGTTGCTGAGACGGCATACGCTCCAAGCGTGGTCGATTTAGTCCACTTACGGACCCTGGGCGTGAACAACTCCTCGTTGCCGAGGCTCTCGATCAGTCTCATCGCCGACCGGTGCGCCGCGTGGAATTCGTCAAGCACCTCATCGAGCGGCTGGTCACGATGCTCCTCAAAGATGCGCCGGTTGAGTGCCGGGGTCTGTTTGAAGGTATATCCTTCTGCCGGGATGGCCGGGGTGCCGCCTTCCTCTCCGACCCGGTACCACCCCATAAACAGGGTACTCCACGCTGTCAGATGGGCAACAACATCCTTGGCGGACCACTCGCCAACCGTGCCCGGCTCAGCTATCTGTTCCCGCGTTAGCGTATCGAGATGAGCGACCAACTTGTCGTACTCCTCGCGGCTTTGCACCAGCAGTTCATCCTTCGATTTTGGCCTTGGCATCGGGGTTCCTCCCTTGGGGTGACGGCCCTTCTGAACGAAAATAGAACGTATATTCTATTCTACAATGGTTATTGACGTGTGTCTATAACCAAAGAAAGGGACATATCACATATTGACAAACCCCCTCTCGACCCGCCATACTTCCCCGCATGATTGAGATCACCCACATTGCAAAGGTATTCGGGCTGCGCCCTGTGCTGCGCAGCGTTGATCTGACGATCCCGGCGGGCGGATTCCTCGCGCTGTTCGGGCCAAATGGGGCCGGCAAAACCACCCTGCTGCGCATCGTGGCGACGCTCAGCCAGCCTACGGCGGGCGACGTGACCATCAATGGGCTGTCCACCACGGAGTACGCCGCTGCAATTCGCGGGATACTGGGCATTGTCTCGCATCAACTGCTGCTCTATGGCGACCTGACCGCGCAGGAGAACCTCCAGTTTTATGCGCGGATGTACGGCCTCAACAAGGATGAAGAAGCAGCCCGCGTCAACGAAACGCTGGAGGCAGTCGGCCTAATCAAACGCCGCGATGACCTCGTGCGGACCTTCAGCCGGGGCATGAAACAACGCCTGACCATCGCCCGCGCCATTTTGCATGAACCCGCTGTGCTGCTGCTGGACGAGCCGTATACCGGGCTGGACCAGCAAGCTGCCAACACGCTCAACACTGTGCTGACGGAGGTCGCGACACAGGGCCGAACCGTGCTGATGACCACGCACAACATCGCGCGAGGACTGGAGATGGCAGACCACGTCGCGATCCTCACCAAAGGCAAAATCGGCTACCATGAAGCCACGGCAGGGCTGACTCCGCTGGCCTTCTCCGAGGTGTACGCGGATATCACCGGCATGGCGACGGTACGCTGATCAAGCCGCATTTTGTCACCATAGTTTTGTGACCGTTTCATATCAAATAAGGAGTGACAAAAACCCGTTTTCGTTACGAAAAGCCGGTTGATTTGTGACGCCATATGCCCCGCCTGCCAGAGAGGGCTAATTGCAGATTTCATCAGTGGTTTTACAAACTCCTCACATTCTGCGCACAGGCAGCTAACAGCTTGCCGCAATGATTAGGTTGTTATACCCGGACATGGTAAGAAACAATAGAGACTGATGAGAGGAAACAGACCCATGAAGAAATCAGCTTTTGTGAAGATCGGTGTGCTGGCAGGCGTGCTGGCGATTGCCTTGATGAGCGTTTCGCTGGCAGCAGCAGCCCCCGGTAACCCCGGTGAAGGTGGGCGTGGTGGGCGTGGTGCTGGTGACAGCGTGCTGGCCCCGTATATTGCGGACGCGCTAGGCGTAACCGTGGAAGAATACCAGGCCGCCATTGAAGACGGCACCCTGCGTGACCTGCTCGAAGCACAGGGCATCGACTCACATGAAGAAATGCGTGCCATCATGCAGGAAGCCTATGAGGCCGCCGTGGCCGATGGTGTCATCTCAGAGGAATTGCAGGACCGCATTGAGAATCGTGAGGGCAACCGTGCAGAACGCCGCAGTGGTGGCCCGTTTGGCGGGGACCTGGCACCGTACTACGCGGACGTGCTGGGCTTCTCCTACGAGGATTACCAGGCCGCCGTGGAAGACGGCAGCATCCGTGAGTTCATTGAAGGGCTGGGACTGACCCGTGCAGACTTCCATGCCGCGACGGCTGATGCTGCGGAGGCCGCGCTGACCGATGGCGTCATCACGCAGGAGCAGTACGACGCCATCCTCGAACGGCTGGAACGGGCCGAGGAAGCGCTGGCCGTGCGTGAAGCCGTCAAGCCCTACGTAGCTGAGGCGCTGGGCACCACCGTTGAGGAACTGGAGGCTGCCCGTGAAGATGGCACCCTGCGCGAGCTGTACGATGAACTCGGGCTGGAACCGGGTGACATCAAGGACGCGATGGAACAGGCTCATGATGCCGCGCTGGAAGACGGCATCATCACGCAGGAGCAGTATGACAGCCTGACCCAGCACGGCAAAGGCCGTCGTGGTGGCCTGGGGCGCGGTGAAGGCCGTCCTATCGAGGATGGCGAGGTCGCCCCGGCAGGGTTCGGGTTTGACGCCTGAGTCCGCAGCATAGAAACGGTACTGGTATGACCTCAACCTGAATTGATGGACTGGTATAACAGGCTGCCTCCCCACACGGGAGGCAGTTTTGTTTTCGATGAGGGCGCTGGTGGGTTGCACCTGGGGGGCTGCTGCAAAAAACAGTGGGTATGAGATAGGATGGGTACCCATCCTATGAAATTGCGTGGAAAAACATGCTGCACACTTGATAAGCCCTTCAAGCGGCGGCACTATGTGTGTGTACAGAATCAATTATCCTCTATTCCTGAATGCCGGACCCTCGATCACTCGATTAATATGCGTCACTTATTACTCGACTTTATCCATTAGTTAACATTCAGAACAAGAGGAAGGGGTAGATCACCCCTTACCCCATAAG
>CAYMGV010000010.1:0-50348 GCA_964390105.1 uncultured Anaerolineae bacterium
GTGTCGGCTGGCTGGACCTGCCGCTGCTGCGCCGCGCGGCCACGGTTAACGCGCTGGACGGGCTGGTCATCACCAGTATCGACGTGCTGGCGAGCTTCGATCAGGTCGGGCTGTGCGTGGCCTACGATCTCGATGGCGAACGTCATGAAACCGCCCCCGTTATTGCCGATGAATGGGAACGCGCCACCCCGGTGATCGAGATGCTGCCCGGCTGGGAGGATGGCGATTGGGACGCCGTTGCCGATGGTGGCTGGGAGGCACTCCCGGCCCGCGTGGTGAGCTATTTCGAGCGCATCACAGAATTGACGGGGCTGGAGATCGAGATGTGTACCTTTGGGCCGGAACGCACCATGTTTGCCGCGCGTGGCCCGCTGGCGCACCTATCCGCTATTCGCTAGGAAAGGGGGCCGCTCTGCTGCTTTCAGCGGGCGGCCCTTCGATTCAAGGGGGCACCATGAATCACGCTATCTACCAATCCGCCTTTAGCTGGCGCTACGGCAGCGACACCATGCGTGCGCTGTGGTCCGAGGAGGAGAAGCGCCACCGCTGGCGGCAGGCATGGCTGGCCCTCGCCGAAGCCCAGCACGCCGCGGGGCTGGTCTCCGCTGAACAGGCCGCCGACCTGCGCGATCACGTCGATGATATCCATATGCAGCGTGCCCACGAGATCGAGGCTGAAATCCGCCATGACGTGATGGCCGAGATCAAGACCTATGCGGAGCAGTGCCGGGTCGGTGGCGGGATCATCCACCTTGGCGCGACCAGCATGGATATCACCGACAACGCCGAGGTCACTCGCCAGCGCGACGCCCTCGACCTGATCCTTGATGCGCTGCGGGCGCTGCTGGATGCGTGGGCCGGTCAGATCGACCGCTACGCCGACACCGTCTGCATGGGCTGGACACACCTCCAGCCCGCTGAACCGACCACCGTCGGCTATCGCCTGGCCCTCTACGCGCAGGACCTGCTCGCCGATGAGGATGCCGTGCGCCGTGTTCGTGCCAACCTGCGCGGCAAGGGCCTCAAGGGTGCGGTGGGCACCCGCGCCAGCTACGCCGATCTGCTGATCGAGGGTGAGATGACCCCCGCTGAACTCGAAGACCGTTTCATGTCATCATTGGGCCTGGCGGCCTTCCCGCTGGCGCATCAAACCTATCCGCGCCGCCAGGACCGCGACCTGGTCACGGCGCTGGCTGACCTTGCAGGGACGCTGTATCGCTTTGGCTTTGATCTGCGCATCCTGCAAAGCCCGCCCATCGGTGAGTGGCATGAACCCTTTGCTAAAAAGCAGGTGGGGTCCTCGGCGATGCCGTTCAAACGCAACCCCATCCGTGCCGAGAATCTCGACAGCATGGGCCGTTATGTCGCCGCCATGCCACGCATTGCGTGGGATAACGCGGCTCATTCCCTGCTGGATCGCACCCTCGATGATTCCGCCAATCGCCGCATGATGATCCCCCAAACCTTCCTTGCCGTCGATGAGATGATCCGCGTATCACACGGCTTGATCGAAGGGCTGCACGTCGATGAGGCCGCTGCTGCCGCTAACCTCGACCGTTACGGGGCCTTTGCCGCTACTGAACGGGTCCTGATGGCATTGGGCCGCGCCGGGGCAGATCGACAGGCTATGCATGAACTGATCCGTGAACACAGCATGGCGGCGTGGGCCGCCATCCGCATGGGTGCGCCTAACCCGCTGGTCGAGGCACTGGCCGCCAATCCGATGGTGTTGAAGTACCTCTCACGTGATGACGTCCGCGTGCTGATGAATGCCTCGAATTACGTGGGTGATGCCCCGCAGCGCGCGCGTGAGATGGCGCACGCAGTCCACAGTAAAGAAGAATCACAGGGGGAACACCTGCCAGATGACACGGTATGACCCATCGTCAGAGGGTAAGATTGGGTCGATAGGAACGAAACCGGGGTTAAATCAATATGACCACTGAGATGTGGATCACGCTCGCTGTCCTCGTGATAGCGATTGTGTTGTTTGTAAGTGAGTGGGTGCGCCTTGACATCGTGGCGTTGGGCGTCGTGGTGATCCTGATGCTGACCGGCATCCTCGATGTCAACGAGGCCATCGCCGGGTTCTCCAGCACGTCGGTACTGGTCATCGCGGCCCTGTTCGTCGTGGGTGGTGCTGTACTGCACACCGGGCTGGCCGCCATGATCGCAGAGCGTGTGCTGGGCGTATCCGGCACCAATGAGACCGTCCTGCTGGCCGTGCTGACGATGGTGGTTGCGGTGATGTCGGGCTTCATCAGCTCCACAGGCGTCGTTGCGGTGATGATGCCGGCGGTGCTGGGTATCGCCCACAAAGCGAAGCTCTCCCCCTCACGCCTGCTGATCCCGCTTGCGTTCGGCTCCTTGCTGGGTGGCGCACTCACCCTGATTGGCACACCGCCCAACATCATTATCTCCGATGTCATGCGTGACGGCGGCTATGAGCCGTTCGGCTTCTTCGCCTTTACCCCGCTTGGCGTGGTGCTGCTGGTAACAGGCGTGCTGTTCATGCTGGTGGCAGGCCGCTACCTGCTGCCTGACCGCAAACCGGGGGGCGAGATTCAGGAGATCGAAACACCGGAGGAGCTGCTCAGACTGTATCGCCTGCCTGATAACCTGTTCCGGCTGCGCGTGCGCAGCCGGTCGGCGCTTGCGGGGCAGACGCTGGCCGCATCCGGCTTTGGTACACGCTTCGATGTGCATGTGCTGGAGATCGTGCGGCGCGCCGAGCCCGTGACGCTGGCCCGGCTGGGTGAGGGCCGCATCATGGTGCAGAGCGGCAGCGAGGATCACATTCGCGAGGTTGTTAACACCGAACTGCACGTCGATGACACCCTGATCGTGCAGGGCACCGCATCTGATATCAGCCGTGCCGCTGCCTACTGGACCCTCGCGATCCAGCCCGCATCGCTGGATGATCAGCAGGCACTTCTCTCGCAAGAGGTCGGTGTAGCCGAGGTGCTGCTGCCCCAGCGCTCCAGCCTGATCGGCAAGACGCTCGCCGATGCGCACTTCGGCTCGCAGTATCACCTGACCGTGCTGGACATTCGCCGCCCCGGTGAGGAGATCAAGCTCAACCTCAAGGAGACCAAACTCAGCTTTGGCGATACGCTGCTGGTACAGGGTGAGTGGGGCAACATCGCGGCACTGCGCCGCTTCCGGCGGGATTTCATTGTGATGGGGGCCTCCGAAAAGGCCATCCCCGGCGCTAATCGCAAAAAGGCACCGCTGGCACTACTTCTGCTGCTGGTCATGATGGTGCTGATCGTCAGCGGCTGGGCATCGATCACGGCGGCCAGTATGCTGACTGCGCTGGGCATGGTGCTGGCGGGCTGTCTCTCAATGGATGAGGCTTATGACTCGGTTGATTGGAAAAGCATTGTCTTGATTGCCGGGATGCTGCCGATGGCTACCGCACTGGAGAAGGTGGGCCTGGTCACCGTGGCGGCTGATGGCTTCACCACGCTGCTGGGCAACGCCGGGCCGACCGCCGTCATGGCCGGGTTGTTCCTGCTGACGATGCTGTTCACACAGGTGCTTTCCAACACCGCCACCGCCGTCCTCGTCGCACCGATTGCGCTAGCCACCGCGCAGCAGATGGGCGTCAGCCCACAGGCCATGATGATGGCAGTCGCTATCGCAGCCTCGATGGCGTTTGCCTCGCCAGTCGCATCCCCGGTTAACACGCTGGTCATGGGGGCAGGTAATTACAGCTTTGCCGACTATGTCAAGGTCGGCGCACCGCTCGCCATCCTTGAGATGATCGTGGTGGTGCTGATCCTACCCTACTTCTGGCCGTTCTAAGCGCTATAATATGGTGAGGTCTGGTAGCAGGAGAGTAAGCCGGGTATCATACCCAATCTATGAAACGAAACTGGTTTTTGTGGTTACTGCTGATCGCGTTCCTGTGGACGGTGATCAGCCTGCGCTCCGAATTAGAAACAGCATTCGCCACCTTTCTCGAAGGGCAGCATATCTGGCTGGTGGCAGCCGTCATTGCGCAGGCTATCGCTTTTTATGCCCGTGCGCAGACCTACCACTCGGCATTTAATATCGTCGATGTGGCGAGCCGCCCCATCCGCCTGATGGGGCTGGTCATTGCCGGTATGTTCGTCAACGCCATCGGCCCCACCGGGGGCAGCGCCAGCATGGCGCTCTTTGTGCGCGATCTCTCCCGCGAGGGTCAGTCGTCCGCGCGAACCACGGTCGGAACCCTATTGGTCCTGCTGATCAACTACATCGCGTTCTTCTTCGTGCTGGCCGTTGGTTATACGGTCCTCTTTGTGCGCCACCAGCTTAACCCCTATGAGATCACCGGGGCCGCCATCCTCCTGATGATCATGAGTGTGGTGTTCGCTATCCTGATCATGGGGCTGCGCTGGCCGGGTCGTCTTGACAGTCTGCTCAACCGTGCGCAAGGGCTGGTCCGGCGCATCTATGGCGGGTTTAAACGGCAGTCGCCACTCGCCGAAGACTGGGCCGAACGGACCACCCGCGAGTTTTCCGAGGCCGCCAACACGCTCAACATGCACCGTACCGGTATGGTCAAAACCATCGGCATCGCGTTGAGCGCTAATATCTTCGAGATCGCCGGGCTGTTTGCGGCCTTCATGGCCTTTCATCAATGGATCGGGCTGGGGCCGCTGGTGGCGGGGTATTCCGTGGCATTTGTCCTCAGCATCGTCGTGCCGACCCCGCGCGGCATCGGAGTGGTGGAAAGCGCCGTCCCCCTGATCTACTCGTCACTGGGCGTCCCACTGGAGGCCGCCACCGTGGTTGTACTGTCATTCCGCTTCGTCTCGATCTGGATCCCGATCCTGCTCGGCTTCCTGCTGATGCAGTCCATGCACCTCAGGAGCAGCGACGATAGTGGACAGGAATCCGCCGCACGCTGAACCCGCATCACATCGAAGAAACGGGGCCGCCGCGAATATCTCGCAGGCGGCCCCTGGGTGTTTTTAAAGCGGTCGCTCTTAGTGATGGGCTTCGGCGTGTTCGGCCTCATCTGCAAAGATCGGCAGGAACTTTACCGCCAGTGTGAACCCTAACAAAGCGTAGGACACAATCCCGAGGAACGCCCCTACCTCCACCACTGTAGGCGCATAGTAGTTACGCGGGCTGAGGAAGGCTACACCCGGCGACCAGTCCAGCGGCACCACCAGGCCCGAAACGGTCACGTTCCAGCGCAGGAAGATCACGCCGACGATGGTCAGGATGGCGGCCAAACCCAGTATACGGTAATCATTACGCAGCTTCGGCCAGAAGTAGATGATCACCGGGACCAACGCCCCAAGCAGCACTTCGAAGAACCAGAAGGTCGCATTATAGGGCGTACTGGAGAGGAAATCAAGGCTGGCGGCACGGCCCGGGACCTGGCTGTAGTAGGTGGTGCTGGCCCAGTCCCAGACTTTGATATACAGGTACAGTGATAGCAGGGACCCCGCGATGATCGCAGCCTGGCGGATAACCTCAGGCTTGATGACCCACTTTCCCCGGAAGTAGCTCACGATCAGCGTGCCAAAGATGGTCGCAGAAACGCCGCCCGCTGCTGCCGACAGGATGAACATGATCGGCAGGCTGGGCTTGTACCACAGCGGTCGCGCCGCGACAACACCGTATGTAGCACCCAGTGAGGACTGGTGCAGCAGAGACAGCGCCAGCCCGATGACGGCAAACACCGGGGTTGCCTTGTGGATAACGTGCCCGAAGTTCTGCAGATTCGGCCAGCGATCAAAGAACGGGGCTTCCAGCACCATCGGTGCCATCTCGGCGGCCAGCACCGCAAAGTAGAAGATCACGCACATGGTGATCTCCCACAGCACAGAGTGGACGTTGGGCGAAATGACCGGCATGTAGAAGCGATCCGGGCGACCGATGTCCAGCGCCAGTGCCAGCATCGCTGAGGAATACCCCAGGAAGCCAAGCAATACGGCGGCCCGCGCAAACTTGCGGAAGCGGTCGATGCGCAGCAGATACACAATCGCTGAGAAGATGAATGCGCCAGCACCGAGGCTGATGGCCGACAGGTCAAGCGCGATCCACAGGCCCCACGGCACCTGGTCTGTCAGGCCGGTAACACCCAGCCCTCTGATGAACACAATGATGCCGCTGATGGCTCCCACGACCAGCAGCACGGAAAGGATGCCAACCCAGATCGAGAAGCCCTGGTTTTCGGAGAAGAACTTCCTTACAGGTGGCTGTTGTGTGACGGCTGTACTCATATCGTCACCATCCCTTCCGGCGGAATGTAGTATACATTAGGTTCGGTGCCCAGTTCTTCCTTGAGGCGGAAGGTAGGCATTGTGGCAATCTGCTGGGCAACCCGTGAATTCGGGTCGAACAGGTCACCGAAAGTACGGGCCTCAACCGGGCAGATATTGACGCAGGCCGGGGTCGCAGCGCGATCCTCTCCGGGGGTCAACCCCGCTTCAAGGCCGCGATCCAGGCGATGCAGGCAGAAGGTACACTTCTCAACCACACCACGCGGTCGGCGTTCGATCTCGGCATACCCCCATTCGGGCTGCAGGTCGTTGGCCGGTTCGCTGCGATCGCGATTATCCCAATTGAAGCGGCGCACATCATACGGGCACGCCACCATGCAGTAGCGGCAGCCAATGCATTTATCATAGTCGATAATCACCGGGCCATCGCCACGCTGGAAAGTGGCTTTCGTCGGGCAGACGTGAGCGCACGGTGCGTCCTGGCAGTGCAGGCATGGCCGAGTCATGTGGAACTGTTCGCCGGTTTCGGTTTCATCCAGCAGGTACACGTTCCATTGCATGGCGTCGGTCACATCATTGGTGGCCTGGCAGGCATAGACACAGTACTTGCAGCCGATGCACTTATTCAGGTCGATCACCATCACCCAGCGGTGTTCGGCGTCTTCTCCGCCGGATGCCTGGGCAACCTCATGCCCCTCCCACGGGTTGAGCAGCGTGGTCGCCACCGAGCCGGTGACTCCCATCGCCCCCAGCCACTTCATGAACCGGCGACGGTCCACTTCCGGGACATCAGGCAGATCGGGCAACCGTTTGTCATTATTCCCCATAATTAGTCCTCCTCATCGGAGATGGGCTTGTACGTACGGCTGAAGAACCACACAATGAAGCCACCGAGGATCGTGCCGAGGACAGCGCCCAGCGCGATGTTCATTGTGCGCTGATTGCGGTTCTGCAGGACGACTGTCTCAATTGTGGCTTCGAGCTGCTGAACGCGCAGCAGCGCTTCCTGCCCCTCAAGCACGGCTTCAGACTGGGCTTCACTGGTTTCAGCCATGTCACGGTTGTCGCTGACGAGCGCCAGGTCAACATCATTTTCGTGGCAGTCCACACAGGCGGGCAGCGTCGGGACGAAATCATGCCCGGTATAGCCAACCCCCGTCACCGGGACTTCCTGGTCGGGGTTGACCCAGCCGTGGCAGTCGCGGCAGGTCAGGTTGCCTTCAATGTGAGTGGTATGGACGAAGCCTTCCAGCGCTGCGCCGTGGCAGTTCAGGCACAGATCCGTTGAGTTTTCTTCCCGCAGGCCGTTGTCATGGGCAAAATGGCAGGTCACGCATTCCATGGTGGTCGTGGCGTGCAGGCTCATTTCAAACTCATCCTGCGTCGTGGTGTGGCAGTCCTCGCAGGCGTCGTGGGCCAATTGACTATCAACCGGCTCTGACGGGTGAGCGCTGGGGATTTCGCCGTGGCAGGCCACGCAGCTCACGCCTTCGTTGTCATAGTCGCCGGTTGCCGGGACAAACCCGGTGGTATGGCATTCGAGGCAGGACGGGTCGTTATCCTGCTCTGCCCATGCTTCCTGGAAGTACTCATCTTCATAGGCGTGGGCATGGATGCTGTCGCTCCACGTCGCCACGATATCGCCGTGACAAGTGCCGCAGTCCTCCCCAGGGTCTACCGGCTCACCGGCAGGCACCGCCTCACGGACCACAGTATCTTCAGACGCCACTGAGTCGATCACCGGGTGATCGGCAGGCATCCCTGTGAACGCGTCTGCGGCGGAAGCAGCCTCAACTGCAGGGCCGCTCTCAGCCATCACATACCCCGAAATGCCGCCAAACAGGGCACTGAGCATCAGGATACCCAGCACGACAGGTTTTGCCTGGCTACGTAAACGTTGGTAGAAGCTCATGTTGGTTTTCAGCCTCTCTAAATGGAGTGATATTGAAAAACGCTCGTTTGATTCGCAGCCGAATCAAACACTCGGCGACGTATCATCATCCATTATGACAAAGGCTTCACTGATACATGAGTGTTAGAGAACACTTGGAACCGTGATGATTGTCATGTATCGGATGGGTTGCAATCCGACTTAAGTGGGGTATTCGCCCCATAGGGTCTGATTAGAGTCAGTTACTATTAGATCAAGCAAACGATAACGCCTTCTTATTAAACGTAGTGATCATCCAGTTCTTCGATTTGATCTGCCAGCCAAAGCAATTGACGTCGTCGTATCACAACGCTGACGATATAGCCCACGGCAACCAGCGCCATCAGCCCGTAGCCCAGCAGCATCTCCGGGATGGAGTTCGGGATACCCACCGGGGCCAGCCAGTTCACCATGATCAGCCACCGTTCATCATTCGCTCATGACGCGCCATCTCGACACTCAATCTCAACTCCTCCAGCCGCAGCCGATGCCAGAGACCCGTTGCAAACAGGAAGGTAAATGCCACGAAGTTGAACCGCATCGCATGGGCCATGCGGGACGCCATACCAAATTCATCCGATGTCCCACTGACTGCTGGCTGAATGCCGGTCGCGGCATAGCTGACCCCAAAGAACGTCATGATCACGCTCGAAAACGCCAGGACGCCATACACCGCCGCGAAGCGTGCGCGCACAGCCGGGTTCTCGACACCACGCCGCAGCATCAGGTAAGCCGCGTAAAGCAGCCACATCACCGCTGTTGAGGTCAGCTTGGCATCCCACACCCACGCCCGGCCCCATGCGTATTTTGCCACTACCGGCCCGCTGACCAGCGTCATCGTCAGCAGCGCCAACCCGACTTCGGCGGCACTCAACCCGACACGATCCCAGGCCATGTTTCTTGTGATCAGGTACGCGATCCCTGCCAGCATGGTGACACCAAAAGCCAGCGCCCCGGCCCATGCCGCACCGATGTGGAAGTAGAAGATGCGCTGAACCGCGCCCAGCATTTGCTCGGTGGGCGCATAGATGAACGCCATATACAACGCCCCCAGCATCAACAGCCCGGTAAAGATGGTCAGTACGGTCAGGGTAGGCGGTGTCCGGGCAGCCATATCGTGGGGGGTGGCTTTCGATGGTTTGGCTGGTCTCGCATCGATCAGACTTGCCATGCTGTGTCTCCACGGCAAAAAGAGAGCGGGGCGTGTTCCCACGTCCCGCCCCCGGTACTCGTTGGTGTTAGAGGTAACGTGCCAGTTCTCGCTTGAGTTCAGCGCGTTTGGCCTCGTACTCAATGCGGTTGATTCGGCCCTCGGCGAAGTCCTGGTCCAGTGCCTGGATTTCCGCCACAAGCTCCTGTGCCCGGCCACCCATTGACGTCGAAGCAGGCGGGCCGTTTTCGGGTTCGTCCATGTCGTCGGCGTCTTCCTCCAGTGGCTTGAGTGCCCCGGTGGCGATCAGGTACACCACACCACCCAGCGCCCCAACGGCTACCGCAATGCCGATGATCGAGACAATCGGGATAGACGAGCCACGTTTCAACTCGATCACGAGGTCTTCACCAGCAGCGACGCCTCTCCCGTTGTACACGGTGTACGTCACGCCGTCGAATTCAGCGGTACGCCCTATGGCGAAATCTTCATTGATGACTTCCATGCCTTCAGCCACCATCACTGAGACCGTGCTGACATCATAGGGCTGCATCAGTTCCAGTGTCACGCGCCGCTCCGAGGGCAGCAGGTAGCGCAGCACCATCGTCATCGCACCATCGCCTGGGTAGACGGGCTGCGTGTCGTATACCATGCCGTCATCACCGGGGATATAGCGCATACCGAATGCGCCGTCCTGGAATTCCAGCCCGGAAGCTTCAAACGGGACGGACACACCCACCGAGCGCGGTAGTTCCGTCCCGGCAGGGTCATCGGTGGTGAACACCGCATCCGATGCGTTGCTGTAGCTGTTAAGCTGCATTACTTCGATGTTGCCCTCGCCCGGTGTTACGATCAAGTGGGTTGAATCGACCGTGATCACACCCGGGTCGGTGGTGTCGTTGAGCACCACCACCGGGATGTCAAACTCGGTGACACCTTCCTCCACCATCGTGCCGTTGCTGTACTCGCGCCCGTTGAGCGTCAGTGTCACGATGTAACCGGAGTTCGGCACATCGAGCGGAATCTCCTCAAACGAGTAGGCCCCATCATCATCCAGTACCGCGCTGTCTTCATAGAACGTTACGATGGAATTGCTCATATCCAGCGTGACACCGCGCAGCGTCACGGTCACGTCTTCATCGGGCAGGTCATGCCCTTCTGGCAATTCCACCGCGCCGCTCACCGACCCCGTGATGAGTTCCATCTCGATCACCTCATCGGGATCGAGAGGTTCTTCTTCGTTTTCGGCTTCATCTTCTGCGGCTTCGGCTGGTTCGGATTCTTCGGCAGGGTCGGCGTCTTCCTCCGCCACCTCTACGGTATCCAGCGTGGTATCGGCGGGCAGCATCAGGATGTAAGTTGCGGCGGCGTTGAGGTCGTCCTCGGAGAGGTCAGCGGCTGCCGCACAGTTGGCATCACTGCTGATCAGCGCCGCCAGTCTCCCGATGGATTGTGACGTCGCAGTGCTGCTCTCGTCCATACCGAGTTCGTCGCCGTTCTCACCATAGCACGCAGCCAGTGCGCCTTCATACACGCTTTGCCCGTAGTCGAGGTAGACCTCAGGCCCACCCGACATCGACAGGGTGTAGACGTAGTACGCCACACTCCAGCGTTCCGCATCATTCAGCGAGCGCGACCACTGCGGCATCAGCCCGCCTTGTGGGATGGTGCCGTTGGTGATCACCGTGAACCACTCCTGCGGGGTACGGTCAGCGGCCAGTGCAAAGTCACTCATATCGGGCAGTTCTGCCCCCAGTTCGGCCAGCGCACTCGCCCGTACACCGCCTGCACCGTCAGCGCCGTGACACTCCTCGCAGTCATCTGCGAAGATGGCCGCACCTTCGCTCAGCACCGGCACTGCGACCGGGACCGTGACTTCCTCACCGGGCAGTGGTCCGCGCTGAACCTGGCTCGCCGGGACGGGTTCACCACTTGCCAGTGAGCAGCCAGCCAGTGCCAGCGCCGCGGTCAGCATGGAAAATAACATGATCTTACTGTGCCGCATGTGCGACCCCTTCTTTCATCAGGTTGGCCCCACACGAACCGCAGAAGCGGTCGGTGGGCTGGACGGGTTCGCCACAATGCGGGCAGAAGCGTGTCCCGGATGCTGCCACGGGGGCTGTTGCAGTATCGATGGGCATCTTCCCACCCCGGATCAGTGCCTCCAGTGGATCAGTCGATACGATCTCCACGGCGATTTGATCCAGTTCATTGGCGATGCTGATCGCCTCGGCCATCAGCGCGTAACGCTGGCGAGCATAGTCAGCCTCCACCACCTTATCGACGCTGTAGTCAAAGTCCAGTTCTTTCATGGCGGCATACACGTCAATACGCCGCTGTGAGAGTTCCGCCTGCCGCTCGATCAGGTGCAGGTTGGCGTCCTTGCGGGCCTTGCGCTGGCTGCCACCTTCCGGCAGCAGGAACGGGCGCAGGATGTAAGCGACCGTCACAATGGCGACGATCAGGGCCAGCCAGATTGCAGGTATGTTCGTCATCAGCCACCCGCCTCCGTTTCTCTCATGGCCTGTTCGATCCGGGCACTCAGCAGGTCATAATTTGCCGGCCCCTCGATGAAGTAAGAGACTTCACCAGCGGGGTTGATGATGAACGTTTCCGGCACGCCCCGGATGTTGTAGTCATCGGAGATGCGCGTGCCGAGGTCGGCACCGTTCAGGTACGTGATATCGTATTCATTGATGAATTCAGCGGCCTTCTCGGCGCTGTCCACGTAGCCCACGCCGATAAATACCACGCTGTCGTCTTTGTAGGTTTCGTAGGCGGTCTGCAGGTCAGCAGCTTCATCCGCACAGGGGACGCACCAGCTTGCCCAGAAGTTGATGACCACCACCTGTCCCCGGTAATCGGAGAGCGTGATCATCTGGCCGTCATAGGTTTCCATAGTGAAGTCCGGGGCCGCGCCTTCAGTTGGTTGGGTCTGGATCGCATTGACCAGCCCCCACGCCAGGAAGCCGATCACCCCGGCCACGATGACCCAGATGATGATACGCCCGATACGCAGGCCCTTTTTCTCTGTGGAGGCAGCGCCTTGAACCGTGTTTTCTGTCATAAGAATGCCTTTTGATCATGCTATGCTCACCCCTTACTGCGTCCTCTGCGTTTTTTAGTTTGTTTCGATATTCGATAAGTCTCGAATCGAAGGCCAATTTCGCAGGGTGTTCCCCTCCCTCCGACAGCGCAGTAACGCTGCGCGAACTGTGGGGGAGGGGTTCAGGGGTGGGGGTAAAGATTCAGGCCGGGGTCATTCCAGCGAGTCCGAAAACTCCGCCAGTTCCGCCTCGACCCGTGCCACAGTCTCCGGGTCCAGCCCTTCATATTGCAGGGCCGCCGCCGGGGCGATGGTTTCGGTAAGGGCTTCGGGTGCCATACGTCGCAGCGCCGCGATCAGCACCCCCAGCCCGGCAAGTACAGCCAGTACCGGGGCCACCCAAACGATGATATCAGCGCCTGAGAGTCGCGGGGTTGCCAGCACGCGCCGCCCATAGCGATCCGCGAAGTAGTCCTGGATGTAGTCCGGGTCGCGGCCTTCGCCCAGCATGGTGCGGATTTCCTCGCGCCAGTCGGCACACGCCTGCGTGGAACATACATCCAGCGGGACATTCTCGCACACCGGGCAGTACAGATCATCAGCGATGGCGTTCACCTCGTCATCGGTCACTTGCCCCGGTGCGGGTGGCACCGGGGTCGGTGGCACGTCGTCCTGCGCCATGGCCGCCGGGATGACGGCCATGAGCAGGATCAGGAGTCCAGCAATCAACAGTAGTCGATACGATTTCATACTTACCTGTTCCTAGTCACCCGCAGCCGGGGCTGTGCCACGGCGTGCCGACCGGACCGGCAGGGAGAACAGCTTCACATCCGGCCACGCTGCGATCAGCGCACCCAGGATAAACACGAAGCCACCGCCCCACAGCCAGTTGACCAGCGGGTTGTAATAGACTTTAAACGTGGCGCTTGCCATGCTGAGCGGCTCCCACGTCACCAACAGCACGTAGAAGTCATCGCCCAGCGGGGATGTGACCTTGGCCGGGATGCTCATGGGCTGGCCGCTGGGATAGTTATCCACGCGTGGCTCAATCACGGCGATGGGCCGACCGTTGCGGTACACCGTCGCAATGGCGCGCGTCACAAATCGGCCATCGGTTGCCACGAAGCGTTCGATTGTTTCATACTCCATCACGTAGTCGCCCAGCGTGATAGTCTGCCCTGCGGAAAGCGGGCGCTGCGTTTCGAGCTGGTAGGCATTACTGCCGATCCAGCCAACAGCGATCAGCACCACGCCGAGGTGGATCATATAACCCCCGTAGCGGCGGCGGTTACGCCCGAACAGCGTCCAGAATGCCTCGAACCAGCCCATTTTTCGGGTCTTGGTTCGCGCCTGTGTGGCCCGGAAGAACTCAAACAGCGTCACCGACCCCGTCCAGATTGCCAGCGCAAAGCCAAACAGCGCCAGCGGCTGGCGCACGCCCAGCAGCATCAGGCCAGCGAGGATGACGACCGTGGCGATACTCGGCCAGATACTGGCCTTGCCCAGCCGTTTGAGGTTGGTGTGCTGCCATGCCGTCAGCGGTGCGATGCCCATCAGGATGATCAGCGCTGCGAACATTGGCCCGGTGGTTTGCTCATAGAACGCCACACCAACTGTGCTGCGCTCAACCGAGGTGAACCCGGCCAGCAGTTCGGTAACCACCGGCCAGTATGTGCCGATGCCAACCGTCACCATGATGCTGACAAATATCAGGTTGTTGACAAGGAAGACCGATTCACGCGAGATCAGACTATCGAGCTTGTTGTCACTCCCCAGGTCATCCCAGCGTTGAATAAGGAAGTACACACTGAGGACCAGCGCAATCGCCAGGAAGACGAAGAACATCGGCCCAATGGCACTCTGCGCAAAAGAGTGAACGGAACTCACAAAGCCGGAGCGCGTCGCAAACGTGCCGAGGATCACCAGCAGGTAGGTCATGATCACCAGCACGATGTTCCAGCGGCGCAGCATACCACGCTTCTCCTGGATCATCACCGAGTGCAGGAAGGCCGTACCGGTTAGCCACGGCATCAGTGAAGCATTCTCGACCGGGTCCCATGCCCAGTAACCGCCCCAGCCCAGCACGTCATAGGCCCACCAGCCACCGAGGATCAGCCCGAGGCTGAGGAACAGCCACGCCACGATGGTCCAGCGGCGTGTGGCCGCCATCCACGTATCGCGGATATCGCCGTTAACCAGTGCCGCCATGCCGAAGGCATACGGGACCACGAAACCCACAAAGCCGAGATACAGCATCGGCGGGTGAATGATCATGCCCGGGTGACGCAGCAGCGGGTTAAGCCCCTGCCCTTCGTCGGGATGCAGCAGGAACGACCCCTGCGGCGGGGCCAGCGGCTTGATGCCGCCCGCTACCGTCCCCAGGATACCCGGCAGTGTCTCACCCAGGTTTGCCAGCCCTGCCGAGAGGTTCGCCAGGAAGACATTGGGCGAGAACAGCGCAGAGTAGACATCGCCCAGTGGCGTCTGCCAGAACCGCGCGAACGGGTTCTCCCAGAAGGTCACCAGCAGCAGGAAGAAGGCCAGTGTGCCCGCCGAGATTGAGATCACGATGGGCATCAACTCGCGTTCGGTCTTCCAGTTTAAGATCATTGCGCCTGCGGTGAAGGTGCTCATCAGCCATGACCAGAACACCAGCGACCCCGCCTGTCCGCCCCAAAAGGCGGTCAGTTTGAGGTAGCCCGGCATCGCGGTTTCCGTCACGGACCACACGAATTCGGTGTTGAAGCTGCTGGCTGAAAGCAGCCACAGCATCAGCAGCGACGCTGCTGTCAGCAGCGGCCAGGTTGCTAACAGGCCATTCCGCGCACTGGTAACCAGTTGCTCATTCTTGTTGATATGCCCGATCAGGCTGGCCGCCAGCGCGTAGAGCGCCGCCAGCAGTGAAAAGAGAAGCAGAAAAACGCCTAGTTCCCCATTCATAAGTTAGCTCTCGCTCTGGTTGGGTACGGCGTCTTCGTAGCGAGTAGGGCACTTCAGCAGCAGTTCATCCGCGTAGAACACGCCGTCCTCACCCAGTTTGCCCGTCACAATAGCCTGTGCTTCGTGCTGAAGCAGGTCCGGCATCGGCTCGTCATACAGCACAATGCGGACACGACTGGCCCCAGGGTTGGTTGCGGCGTTGTGCAGCACTTCAGCCAGCCCGCCCTCGTCTTCGATATCGGTGACGCTGTCCGGCACATGGGCGATCTCGAAGGCCAGTTCGTAGCCATCATAAGAGATCGTCTCGCCCATCACCACACCGGAGATGCGGGCGCTCTTGCCGGTCAGTTGCTCCTGCCGGGCATAGAGGTCATCCACCGTGATGAAGTACTCCTGTGATGTCAGCAGGTTGCTGACGATCAAGTACACAACCGCGGTTAACAGCAGTGCGCCGCCGACCAGAAATTTCGTCTGGCCCCCGCTTTTGGATGGGGTTGTGTTTTCCACACTAGCATCAGCCATGAAAAAGTCTCCTCATGAAACAAGAGAACGTTAAATCGGAGTGTTCCCATACAGTATAGTGAAATTCTAAAACGCCCTGCCACTTCTCGTAGGTAACGGTTGTCACCGCTCTCACGTGACCAATATCCTGAAAGACGACCTGTTTGGTCAAATACCTGCTAATAACCCCAGTTTACCATTAATGACACGTTACTACTCAGGCCACTTTTTGTGCCTAATTTGAGATATCGAACGATCTTCACGCCATATGTTTTGTACCTGAACACAATCCAAAATGTCAATCAAGATCGCAAATCTGAGTACAAAATCAGGCTGAGTAGTAACGGTTTGTAATATACTCAGGCAGGGACAAAGGGCCGCATGAGCAGTGCGTCATGTAATGAGTGCAAGACGTTTTCACCCTGCTTACGGGCGGTCGAGATATAGCTGCGGATGTCACAGAACAGCTCAGCGCCGGGGCGTGTGCGGACTGTGACATCCGCCTCGATACGGCAGGCCTCTCAGACCACGCCCGTTATTTTCATACTCATAAACGGCGCATGCAGTACCACACGTTCTCTGAAGAGGGGTATCCGATTGGCTCTGGCACGGTGGAAAGCGGTATCAAGCAATTCAAGCAGCGTCTCACTGGTCCCGGTATGCGCTGGACCCGTCAGGCTGCTGAGCACATGCTCATTATTCGTGCTGCTGTGATGAGTGAGTCGTTTGACGCCCCCTGGGGGGCTGCTTGACTTCCCCCAACCACGAATGCACCCAGCACAAAACCACTGATGGACAGGACGGGTGAGGTGTGGTTTAATCCGGCATAGCCGCTCAGTGACCCGGCAACGGTACCGATCAATGCCAGTTGCTGCACGCGCGCCTTGCGTCGTGCGGCGGAAGTGGATTCATCTGTCATGGAACGTGATTCTCGGCTTGGCAACCCCAAATTCTGGACCCATACCCTGTGGGTAATGGTTGCCGCTATTGTACCACGAACGGGTTTGCTTGCTTACCGGGTTCACCAGGCAGAAGGTCTGGGCCTGGGCCTCAACGCCTACGGCAGCAGTGATGTCCCCGGCTGGCTGGGGGCCGCCAGCCATCTCACGAACCACCTCGACCTTTCCTACTGGTTCTTCGCAGCCCGCCCACCGTTGTTCCCGTTCACTGTCAGCCTTGTTTTTCGATCCGGCGGGGGGCCAATCGCCGCCCTGGTGCTGCAAACCGTGTTCAGCGTGATGACTGCCGTCGTGATCCTGTGGCTGGCGCACGAGGTCTTTGCGATGGTGCCCGGCCTTGATCACCCGGAAAGCTATACGCTGGCCGCCGGGCTGGTCGCGGCACTGGACCCGGCCTCGGTGGTGTTTGGCGTGACGCTGCTGGCCGAGCCGCTGTTCAACCTGACCTTTGCCCTGTGCCTATACGGGATCGCGCGCCACATTCGGAATCGGAGCCTGTGGATGCTGCTGCTGGCCGCACTGGCGCTGACCGCCTCGATGCTGACGCGCGGCACCACCATCTATTTCTGGGTCGTGACCCCGCTGATCTTCATCCCCCTGGTAAAAGATTGGTGGAAGCCCGCGCTGGCGCTTGCTGCAGCCGGGCTGCTGGTGTACTTCGGCTACAGCTTCCGCAATTTACAGTACAACGGCGTCTACACCTATTCGCTGCAAACCAATTTCCAACTGCTGTTCATGCGGGGGCTGGCCGCGGAACGTTTCGCCACCGATGCCGACCCCGGCACCTTGCAGGATTCGTATGCCGCGCAGGTGTATCTGCTTGCGGGCGATGAGGATGCAGCGGCCAATATCGAGCCGGGAGTGACGTGGTGGGGTATGCTGGCCGCCGACAGCCCGGAGGTTTACGAGGCGATGGGGAACCTCGCGCGGCAGAAGCTGATCGAGTACTGGCCGTATGTGATCCTGACCACCGGGATCGGGTTTGTACGCATGTTCGCAGTGACAGGGTATTTCCCCGCCCCCGTGCAGGCCATCGAGGCCATCTATCACCTTGCGCTGTATGGCCTGACGCTGCTTGGCGCATGGCGAGCCTATAAGGGGAAAAGCTGGGCGCTGCTGCTGATCACGGTTGTACCTGTCCTGTACATCACCGGGTTGACGATGATCTCACAGACCTCGGCCCTGGATACGCGCATGCGCACCCCCATCACGGCGTCCCTGGCGATTCTATCCGTGTACGGGGCCGGGGCCGTGTGGGCGTGGTGGCAAGGTCGCCGGGCTAAAGATGAGGTTAGTAGCGCGTCAACAGCATCGTGAGGCCCGCGACAAACGCCACCATGATCAATCCGTACAGGATCATCCTGCGCAGGACCGTACCCTCCTTGCCAGTGAGGCCGACCGTGCTGCATCCGACGATGACCTTGGCGGGGGCCAGCACGCTGCCCAGTGCGCCGCCTGCCGTCTGCGCGGCGAGGATCAGAGTCACACTGAGACCCATGAGTTCCGCCGTCTGACGCTGAAGCTCACCGAACACCACGTTCGAGTTGGTGTTGCTGCCTGTCATGAAGGCCCCCAGCGCCCCCACAAACGGCGCGACCGCCGGGTAGACAACGTTGCTGACGCTTTCGCTGATGCCACGGGCCAGCAGGTTGGTCATACCCGCGTGGGACATAATGACAGCCATACCCACCATCGCAAGAATGCCGAGGCTTGACTTCACGGCACCTTTGAGCACCTTGTTCCCGATACGCTTCATCGCACCGGGTTTGTAATAGCCCACACGCTGATACACGAAGAACGATGCCACTGAGCTGTACAGCAGGATCGCACCCGGGTGCCCGAAGATACTGATGCGCTTACCCGTGCCCGCCTCGGTCACCCAGCCAGAACCGGTTACGAGTTCTGGGAATTGCAATGTGATCGTCACGCGGTTGAACAGGTCATCGAGGGCGGGGATCAGGTTGATGCTGAAGGCCAGCACGATCAGGATGGCGTAAGCGGAGAGAGCCAGCATCAGCGACCGTTCCCGGCCATCCGCCGGGTCCTCGGGGGTGAAGGTGCTTTCGTCGTCGTCCGTCCTGGTTTCCTCGTCGAGATGGCGGGTTTGATAGAGGGGCAGGCGAGCCACACCCACACCGACGGCCAGCCCAACCATGGTGGCCCCGGTGGCACCCAGTGTCCATATGCCGTTGGTCGCCAGCAGATACTGGACAATGGACATGACGGTGCCGAGGATCAGGACGGCGGGGATGCTGCGCAGCACACCCTTCCAGCCGCTGCCGACATAGGCCACCATCAGGCCACCAACATAAGACGCCGCCCCCAGCAGGAGCGCCGCCTGCGGGGCCAGCAGTTCGCCGGGGAGGCCGCTGGCTGAGATCAACGCCTGGAACGAGGTCGCCAGTGAGCCGAAGGATACCGCCCAGCCATGGCCCAGCGATGCCATGATAACAGCCTGCACCGGCGTGAAGCCCAGCCCGATCAGCAGCGGTGCCGTGACGGCCACCGGTACGCCGAAGCCGCCCATCCCCTGCAAAAAGGAGACGAACAGCCAGCTTAACAACAGGGACTGCATCATGCGGTCGGCGGTGAGATTGGGCAGGTGTTTACCGATCACGCGGACCGCCCCGGCTTCATCGGCCACGTGGAACAGCAGCAGTGCCGTCCAGATGATGTAGAGTACATCGAGTGAGAGCAGCAGGCTTTTGGCCTGCGCATAGGCGATCACCCGCGGGCTGGCGCGGAAGGCCAACAGTGCCACGGCGATGGCGATAAACCATGCGGCCCCGCCCGCGCGTGATCCGCCCCAGTTGAGGCCCATCATCAGCACCAGCACCGCGATGATCGGTAAGGCTGCGAGTACCCATGTCCAGGTTGTCAGCGGCATTGAAACGTTCCTGTTTGTTATTGAATCGTCAAAGTAATCGGCGCGATCATCGCGCCATCCGGGTAGCCGGGTGAGGTCAGACGCACGCCATCCGACGGGCGATACAGACCCAGCCGCAGCCGGTATGATCCCGGCGGCAGGTCGGCGGGCAAGGTCAGTTGGAACGCATCGATCACGACCTCATCGGGTGCCCACAGCGTGGTGGGATACGGCTCCCCGGCCAGCATCGGCGGGCGGTCCACCTGCGCGACGATCTCACCCGACTCGTTGATCAGATGAAGAAAAACGGTGTAATCGGCCTCGAATGCGGCCAGCGCCTGCCAGCCGATCTGGACCTCAAGGGGTTCTCCGGCGGTAATGATCCCCGGTGCATCGACCCCGATCATCGTCACGATATCGCCCAGTTCGACCGGATCGTTCAGCAGCGGGAAGTTAGCGGGCGGCTCAAACGAGCGCGCCAGCCCCTCGACTTCGATCTCGCCCAGTGAAACGAGAGGGCCGCCGCCGATCTGTGCCGTGATATCGTATGTGCCACCGGGCAGGTCAGCGGGCAGGCGGCCAAAGTGCCGCCCGGCGATCAGCTCGCCGGGCATCCATTCATCGGTGGCATAGGCATACGCAGGCGGCCCTTCGTAGAAGCGCGTCCCGTCGTCCAGCATGAGGATCAGCGGCAGCGCCCCAGTGACCGGCGCGTCGATCCCCCAGTACAGCGTCATGAACGGGGCTGAACCGGGGCGGTACGTCCGCGCCGGGAAGTCATAACCGACCAGGGTGATGCCGCTGCCCATGTCAGCGGCAGGGCGATTAGCCATCGGGACAGAGTCAAGGTCTACATCCGGGTTCGGTGCAATACCGATTGTGCCTGCGCTGGCGTAAGCGGCGGCCCCCTGCCCAGCCGTACTGACCGGCAGCGTCTGCCCGGTCGTCAGGCTGAACACGCCGACGCGCACCTCATACTCAGCAGGGGGCGCACCAATCGAGAGCGGGGCTTCCATGTGCAGCAGAATCTGTTCGCCGGGCGTCCACTGCGAGGATCGGTCGGACTGGCTTTGCCCGCGCAGGATTTCGCCGTTAAGCGTGGTGCGGTTCCAGCACCAGCCCTCGGCATCACACAGTTCGACCACGACCACCAATTCACTATCGTCCGGGGCGGCCTCGACGCGGAAGGCGAGGTCAACCGGGACATCCGTACCTGATGGGGCGTGGGCGGCCTGTGCGCCGGTCAGGGTCAGCACACCGCCGAAGGTCTGCTCAACAACCGGCATGATTCCCAGCGTGTTCAAATCGAAGCCGTTGGGCAATCGATATGAAATGAAATCAACCTCCCCATCCGGTGCGACCGGGGCCGCATCGAGGTATGGGCGCAGGTCATCTTGCCAGCCCTGCGGCGGCAGTGCATCGCGAGCATAAGCGATCAGCGTGTCACCGTGCGGGGCCACCACCAGCACATCGCCGGTATAGAGTGAATCGAACTGCATGTCATGGTCCAGCATGTAGATCAGGCTGGGGTGCTGGTAATGGAACGTGGCGGCGTACAGGGCCGTGCCTTCGGCCTGCTGCGCATTGAGGTATTCACCCATGGCGACGGTGTGCGCGTCATTTTGCACGTACAGGTCGGGCCGATGCCCCCAGTCCGTCATGGTCACCTGTGTGCTGATGCCGCCCCCGATCAGGATCAGGGCCAATGCGCCGGGCAACAGGTACGGCTTGATCCGTTTGAGCGCCTGCCAGCCCCCGACCCCATCTGCCAGCACGAGGAGCGCCAGCGCCGGGTAGACGCCGAACAGCGGCCACAGGCCAATCGCACGCAGGTTAGAAGGGATGATACCCTCAACAGAGAGCGCGTTGGGGGCCAGCATGGTAGGCAACCACAGGATCAGCAGGATGTTACGGGCACGGTCGAGGGGGGCTTTTTGCCAGATCGTATCACGAACCAGCACGATCAGACCCAGCAGGAACAGCACCGCCATGATCGGCCCCATCAGCGGCTTGCCGGGGTAATTGAGCCGTGTAACCGGGTCGCCATGCAGGAACAGCATCTTGATCGCGATGCGCCAACCCTCAAGTAGTTGAGCGCCACTACTTGGCGCGACCTGTTCGTAGCGGACGAAGAAGCGCTCCGGGTTGTTGAGGAAGTAGCAGCCCAGCGGCGCAAAGCTGACCACCGCTGTCGTGCCGAAGATCAGCAGGTCACGCAGGCGTTTGAGCCGGGCCGGGTCGAAGGCCAGCAGGGTCAGCAGGGCCAGTGCCAACGGGATGGGGAACAACCGCACCGCGAGATAGGTATAGGCGGCCAACCCGGTAAAGACACCTGCCAGGGCAAGCAGGATGAAAACCTTTTTCGTATGGGGTTCCTGTTCTGAACTCCACAGCCCCCACCACAAGAACCCGAGGCTGAGCGCCTGCAGCAGCGGCTGCGTGATGGCGCGGAAGGCGATGCGGCTGATCAACACATGCCAGAAGGCCGTCGCCATGACGGCCATGCTGAACAGGGCGATCCAGCGCCATCGGGGATGATCGGCATACAGCCGCCCCACCGACCAGCCCGCCGCCGCCACCGAGATCACGGCGATGAGGGTGGAGGCCAGCCGCAGCGAGAACACGTCGGCGCGCGTCAGCCATGTGATCAGCCCGGCAGCATAAAACCAGATCGGTTCCTTGCCGCCAAAGGACTCGATGAACAGCGGGCGATACCCCTCAAATGCGATCTGCCGTGCGAGGATGCCGTTGGTAGCCTCATCGAAGTGCAGGCCGGGTGGCAGCGTTGGCAGTGCATAGACACGCAGGGCCACGGCTACCAGCAGGATAATCAGCGCAGCGGGCAGGATGGAACGGGAACGAGTCATAAAAGCCTCAGGATTGGCTGGCGGTCAAAGCTTGATCGAGGTCGGCGATGATGTCCCCGGGGGCTTCAATACCGACGGAGAGGCGCAGTGTGCCCTCGTAGATGCCGAGCGCAGCACGGGCATCCGGAGTCAGTGCCCGGTGTGATGAGGTTGCCGGGTGCAGGATCAGGCTGACGATATCGCCGAGGCTGGTCACGGGCCGGATCAGCTTCAGCCCTTCGACCAGCCGGAATACCTCGTCACGGCTCGAAAATGCCGTCTCAAACGCGATCATACCGCCGAAACCGCGTGTTTCAAACTGTTGGGCCGCGGTGAGGTGGGCGGGGTCGAGGGGCAGGCCGGGGTAGTAAACCTTTTCAATCCCCGGATTGTTTGCAAGCCATTTGGCGACGACCAGCGCGTTTTCACAATGCTGGCGCATGCGCACGGCAAAGGTGCGCATGCCGCGCAGGGTCAGCCACGCATCGAATGGGCTGGACGTGGCACCCAGCAGTTTGCGATAGCCAAACGCAGCCGCCACGATCTCGTCATCAGCGGCCAGCGCACCGCCCGTCACGTCACCGTGACCGTTAAGGTACTTGGTGGTGCTGTGAACCACCACATCTGCACCCAACTCGATGGGGCGCAGCAGGTACGGTGTGGCAAAGGTGTTATCAACAATAACCTTTGCGCCAACCGCTTTGGCGGCCTCAATGACTCGGCCCAGCGCCACGACACGGACCAGCGGGTTGGTCAGGGTTTCACAGAAGACAGCGGTGGGGTGCATCTCCTCGATTTGCGCGACGACCCCATCAGTATCGAGGAATGCCGTGTACTGAACCTCGATCCCGGTGTACGCAGCGAGCCAGTCGAGCAGGCTGCGTGTCACGCCGTAGATTTCCTGTGCAGCCAGAATGGTGCCTGCCGGGGCCGCAACCGCAAGGAACGCAGCGTGCAGGGCGGCCATACCGCTGCTGAAGGTCAGGGCCCGGTTGGCGGCTTCGAGGTCGGTGAGGGCATCTTCCAACAGGGCTTGGGTCGGGCCGCCATGCCGACCATAGACATACTGCTCACCGTGACCGTTCGGCTGCCCGGCGTAACCGAGCGCCTCGGTAGTTTGTTCCATGGTCGGATAAGTGAAGCCCACGCTGGGCGAAAGTGGCGGCACCGACGGGGTCGGGCCGTCCTTTTCGTGATGCTTGCCGGCATGGACCGCCGTGGTAAACAAATGGTAGGGTTGTGATTGTCCCATGGTTATTGAGTGGCCTTCCTGTATCGGATTGTATTCGCATGTTGCTTTATGTTAGAATCAGGCGAAGAGTTGGCGCTTAACTGGGCGAAGTGCAGCGCATATTTTTTACTGAACTTATCTTGTGTTTTCATCGACACACCTATTTATACCGCAGCCAGACTGCGCGGCTGCCGATCACATCATTATGAGCCTGGAATTCTTACTCCGTCTGATCGGGATGGTGCTCCTCTCGCTGGCTGGTGTGCGGTTGGGGATCAACCTGTCTCAAATCGCAAACGAACCTCCTGAGGTGTGGGCGCTGCTAATGGGGTCCCTCGGCGCGCTGTTTGGTCTCATCCTGACCCCCTATCTTACCACGCATCCCGTCCGCCGTCTGCGGGACTGGCTGAGCGATTTGCCTGTTCAACAACTTCTATCGGGCACCGCGGGGTTGGTGGTCGGCCTGATCGTCGCGGCGCTGCTCTCGCTGCCGCTGGGTCTGCTGCCTCAACCCTATGCTGCGCTGCTGCCGCTGGCTGCCGCGGGTGGGTTTGGGTATCTTGGCGTGGTGGTGTTCACCGCGCACCGCCGTGACCTGTTCAGCATGATGCAGGGGCAGCTTCCGTCGCTTTCATTAGGCGCTGCCTCAGAGGAAGGGTTGACTCCCAGCCGCCAGGTGCTGCTGGATACCTCCGTCATCATCGATGGCCGCATCGCCGATATCTCCATGACGGGCTTCATTATGGGGGCGATGCTGGTACCGCGTTTTGTGCTGAATGAACTGCAGCACATCGCAGATTCATCGGACCCGATGCGCCGCACGCGGGGCCGACGCGGGATCGAGGTGCTGAATCAAATGCAGAAGGAAGCGCTGGTTCCGGTGAAGATCACGGACCTGGATGTGGAGGAGGTCGAGCCGGTTGATGAAAAGCTGATTATGCTGGCCCGCCGCCTGCGCTGCGCCATCCTGACCAATGATTACAACCTGAACCGCATTGCAGAACTGCAGGGCGTGGTGGTACTCAACATCAATGATCTGGCGAATGCCGTCAAGGCCATCTACCTGCCGGGTGAGGATATGACCATCACGGTGATACAGGAAGGCCGCGAATTGGGGCAGGGTGTAGGCTACCTGGATGATGGCACCATGGTTGTTGTCGAGGGGGGGCGACGCTTTGTGGATGACACCATTAATGTCACTGTGACCAAGGTGTTGCAGACGTCGGCGGGGCGCATGATCTTTGCCCGGCCCAACAACGAATAAAGGACCGCATGACGACTCCCGCTGTTGTACGCTTTGCGCCCAGCCCTACCGGGCAGCCCCACCTGGGTAACCTCCGTACCGCCCTTTTTGATTGGCTCCTGGCGCGATCAACGGGCGGTCGGTTTATTCTGCGGATTGATGATACCGACCGCGCCCGCTATGACGCCTCGGCTGAGGCCGCCATGATCGATGCGCTGGCATGGCTGGCGCTTGACGCCGACGAGGGGCCGGTGCGGCAGTCCGAACGGCTGGGCCGCTATCACGAGGCCGCTGATCAGTTGATGGCGGCAGGTGCCGCGTATCGGCCTGGGGGTGAGCCGCAGATCGTGCGGCTGCGTACCGATACCGCCGCGCTGCATCAGTTTGAGGACGTGCTGCGCGGGTCGATTGAGGTGCCTGGTGAGGACGTACCGCGTGACCCGGTTCTAATCAAATCTGACGGTTATCCAACCTATCACCTTGCCAGCACGGTTGATGACATCGACATGAATATTACGCATGTACTGCGCGGCGCGGAGTGGATCCCCTCGACCCCGATCCACATGCAGATCATCGCTGCACTGGGCGCTGATGCCCCGGCATGGGTGCATCTGCCGTTGGTGGTAGACCCCAATGGAAAGAAGTTCTCCAAGCGCGACGCGGCCTCACAGGTGGCGACCTACCGTGCCGAGGGCTACCTGCCGGGCGCGATGATCAATGCGCTGGCACTGTTGGGCTGGCACCCTGGCACTGAACAGGACGTATTCAGTGTCGAGGAGTTGGTCGAGGCGTTTTCGGTGGAACGGCTGAACGTCAGCAATGCCGTCCTCGACCCCGACCGCCTGCGCTGGTTCAATCGACAGCACCTCGCCCGGCTCCAGGAAGCCGACCTCGCCGCCCTCCTGACCCCCGTCATCGGGGCGGTATACGACGTTGAGCGCCCGGCGGCGTGGTGGACGATGCTGGCTCACACCATCCGCGATGAGGTGACGGTGCTTTCCGATGCGCCGGGGGCGGCCCGCTTTGCGTTTGAGTTTGACCTCGCCGCGTTTGACGACGACGTGATCGAGATGCTGCACAGCGACGCGGCCCGCGCCGTGATCGAGGCCGCCATCGATGGGCTGCGCGATGCGGACCCGCTGACGCTGGAGAGCAGCAACGCCTTCTTCAAGGACCTGCGAACCCGCTTCAAGAAGTCTGACGGCTGGGGCGGGCGTGCCGTCATGATGCCATTACGTGCTGCGTTGACCGGGGCACTGCACGGGCCGCACCTCTCCGATGCGGCGGCGGTGCTGGGCAACACAGGCTGCATCGAGCGGCTGGAAGCGGTGCAGCGTGCGGGCCTGCTGGATCATTGATCAAGTCCCCGATTGGGGTTACTCTTAAATTATCATTTCATACCATCATCGTAACTACTCAGGCCACTTTTTGTGCCTAATTTGAGATATCGAACGATCTTCACGCCATATGTTTTGTACCTGAACACAATCCAAAATGTCAATCAAGATCGCAAATCTGAGTACAAAATCAGGCTGAGTAGTAACCCATCATCAAAGGATAAAGGTCATGGCATTGAAGGTGTTTAATCGCCTGACAAGGGAGAAAGAGCCGTTTAAACCGCTGGTCGAGGGCGAAGTCAAGATGTACGTCTGTGGCCCGACGGTGTATGACCATGCGCATCTCGGCCACGCCAAGACCTACGTCTCTTTCGATGTGATCGTCCGCTATCTGCGCTTCAGTGGCTGCAATGTGCGCTATGTGCAGAACATCACCGATGTCGGCCACCTGCTCGAATCCGATGAAGACCGCGTGCAGAAGAAAGCCGGCCAGCTTGGCCTTGAGCCGATGGAGGTGGTCGAGACCTATACGCGTTCGTATTTCTCTGACATGGATGCGCTGGGCGTGACGCGCCCGGATATCTCGCCGCGTGCCTCCGGCCATGTGCCCGAACAGATCGAGATGGCGGAAACGCTGATCGAAAAAGGGCACGCCTATGTGACAGAATCCGGCGATGTGTACTTCGATGTGACCAGCGACCCCGACTACGGCAAGCTGTCGGGGCGCAGTATCGATGACCTGCAAAGCGAGCGCGACCTGAAGGGGTCCGATAAGCGCCATGCCGGTGACTTCGCGCTGTGGCGTCATGCTGATCCTGAACACCTGATGCAGTGGCGCAGCCCGTGGGGGCACGGCTTCCCCGGCTGGCACATCGAATGTTCCGCGATGGCCCGTAAATACCTCGGTGATACGTTTGATATCCACGGCGGCGGGCTGGAGAATCAGTTCCCGCATAACGAGTGCGAGATCGCGCAGTCCGAGTGCGCGACGGGGCGGCCCTTCGCCAATTACTGGCTGCTGACCGGCTCACTGACCATCGACAACGGCGTCAAGATGAGCAAGAGTCTCGGCAACTCCGTCACCATCAAGGACGCGCTGACTTCATACCGCGCGGAGATCATCCGTACGTTTATCCTCGGCTCCCAGTACAGCAGCCAGGTGGATTACAGCGAGGATTCCCTCAAGACCGCCGAGGGACGCTGGCGCGGCTTGATGAACACCGTCACGCTGACGCGGCACCTGCTGGCCGATGCGCCGGACGGTGACGCCGGGGCCGACTTCCTTGATGTGGTGGCGCAGGCCCGTGCTGATTTCATCGAGCGTATGGATGACGACTTCAACACGCCGCAGGCGCTGGCCGTACTGGATGCGTTCTCAACGAAGGTCAACACCCGCCTGAACAGCGGCGAGGCCATCGGGCGTGACGTTCTCAACGCCATCGATGGGCTGTTCCGTGAGCTTGGTGGTGGCGTGCTGGGTATCATCCCTGGTGAGATGGTGGGCGGCGACAAAGCGGGGCGGCTGGATGGGCTGATCGAGCTGTTGATCGACCTGCGCAGGCAGGCCCGTGCGGATAGGAACTTCGATCTCTCGGATATGATCCGGGATCGGCTGGCCGAACTGGGCGTGATTCTTGAGGATCGCCCCGATGGCACGGTGTACAAGCTTGAATAGCCAGCTTAACCAGATGTTAAGCATTTCTGACGGAGGGCATACTCATGCCCTCCGTTTTTGCTGCGACAATCTTTAAATTTGCGTTGACAAAATCCATACACGCCCCTATACTTGTGCCCATTCTGGCAAGCCTAACGCTGCGACGTTGTTTTATGTCGATGGGTTGCCGGGATTTGTCGCGGAGAACCGCATTCACCAGGAGGAGTAAGAATGAACAACCGTAAGTTTGCTGTCGTATTGATAGCGGTCCTGGCTCTTTTCGTGATGGCTGCCTGCACACCGGCTGAAGAAGCTCCAGTTGAAGAAGCTCCAGTCGAGGAAGAGGCCGCTGAAGAAGAAGCCGTCGAGGAAGAGGCCGCTGAGGAAGAAGCTGTTGAGACCACCACCGGTCGCGGCGGCGCATGCCTCGGTACTGCTGAAGAAGCACTGGTCGACCTTGACTGCCGTGAAATCACCATCGCTATCGAGAATGCCTACCTGCCGTTCAACTACATTGAACTGGAAACCGGTAATGCTGGTGGCTGGGACTACGACGTCATCGAAGAAGTCTGTGTCCGCCTGCACTGCACCCCGGTCTTTGTTGAAGCCGGTTGGGAAACCATGATCCAGGCCGTCTCCCAGGGCCAGTACGATATGGCTGGCGATGGTATCACCATCACCGAAGATCGCGCCGAGGTCGTTGATTTCTCCATAGGGTACATCAATATCGAGCAGCGTCTGCTGGTCCGTGCTGATGAAGAAAATATCACCGGTATCGAGACCTTCCAGGAAAACCCGGACCTCGTCCTGGGGACCCAGACTGGAACCACCAACTACGAAACTGCCATCGAACTGCTGCCGGAAGAACAGATCAGCGCCTTTGAGCAGTTCCCCTTCGCCGTGCAGGCCCTGCTTGCGGGTGACGTGGACGCTGTGATCATCGACGAAGTCGCTGGCCAGGGCTACATCGGTGAGAACGCTGATGCGCTGAAGCTCGTCGGCGAGTCGCTTTCCAGCGATCAGCTTGGCTTCATCTACCCACTGGGCAGCGACCTGGTTGAGCCGGTTAACACTGCGCTTCAGTCAATGATGGCTGATGGCACGCTGTCCGAGATCAACGCCGTGTACTTTGGCCCGGACTTTGCCGTCACCTATGATGACATCCAGGAAATTGAGTACGACGAGTAAACCGTCGCTCATGTAAGGCCTGAACCTGGAACACCGGTGTGCAGGGGATCACCCTGCACACCGGTTTTTCAAACATCCCTCCATACCTGCCGGGAGGTTGATAACATATGGCTACATCCGCTGAAGAAAGCCTGGTTGCATCGCAAGCGCCAAAGGCCGTTAAAAAACGACGTCATCCAAAAGATTATCCGTGGTGGCTTTTTGCCATTATTCTGATTCTCCTTGTCGCGGCTATTGCCATTACCAGGTTGCCGGGCGCTGAAAACTATCGTGATGTGTTTGCCTTTGTAAGTGCTGGCCTGGCAATTACCGCCAAAGTCACGTTATCTGCGTATGCCATCGCTGTTGTGATTGGCCTGATCGTGGGGCTGGGGCGCATTTCTCGTAATGTTGTATTGAGGAATATTGCCACTTTTTATGTTGAAGTCATTCGCGGCATTCCGATGCTGGTATTGATTTTCTTCCTGGCGCTTGTTGGCATCCCCATGTTAATTGAGGCTATAAATGGCATTGGGGTGTGGCTGACTGCAAACGGAATCGGGCTTGGCCGGGTTTTTACTGCCATCACGTTGCAGAATGTTTCCATGGATGGCCGTGCTATCCTCGCACTTGCCATCACCTACGGAGCCTTCCTCGCGGAGATTTTCCGCGCGGGGATTCAATCAATTTCACGCGGGCAGATGGAAGCGGCCCGGTCACTTGGTATGAGCTATACACAGGCGATGTGGTATGTTGTCCTGCCACAAGCCATTCGGAACGTTCTGCCTGCGCTGGGCAACGATTTCGTCGCCATGCTCAAGGACTCCTCACTGGTCTCGGTGCTGGCGGTACGGGACATCACGCAGCTTTCCCGCCTGTATGCCGGGCGCACGTTCCAGTTCCGCGAGGCGTACAGCCTGCTGGCGATCATGTACCTGTCGATGACGGTGATCCTGTCGCTCCTGGTAGGCTGGTTGGAGAGGAGAATGCGCAGCGATGAGCATTGATCAAATCACTGATGACATCATCGTCATCAAGGATTTATACAAATACTTTGGTCAGATTCGGGCGGTTAACGGCGTCAGTTTAACGGTAGGCCCGGGCAGGGTGATCGTGATCGTCGGCCCTAGTGGTTCGGGCAAATCGACGGTGCTGCGTTGTATCAACTACCTTGAAGTTCCTACCCAGGGTCAGGTTATAGTTGATGGGGTAGACCTGACGAGCAATGACAAGAAGAAAATCGATGGAGTCCGTGCTGATGTGGGCATGGTGTTTCAGCAGTTTAACCTGTTCCCGCATCTGACCGTGCTTGATAATATCACGCTGGCCCAAAAGGTGGTTCGTGGCCGCTCGAAAAAGGACGCGCTTGAAATGGCGCAGCGCCAGTTGGAGCATGTCGGTATCCCGGAGCAGGCCAGGAAGTACCCGGCTCAGTTGTCGGGCGGGCAGCAGCAGCGCGTAGCAATCGCCCGTGCATTGGCGATGAACCCCAAGATCATGCTGTTTGATGAGCCGACCTCGGCGCTCGACCCGGAGATGATCAAGGAAGTATTAGATGTTATGCTTAATCTTGCCAGTGAAGGCATGACGATGGTGGTGGTGACGCATGAGATGGGGTTTGCCCGCGCCGCCGCCGATGAAGTGATCTTCATGGATTTCGGCCAGATCGTCGAGCAGGCAACGCCCCATGACCTGTTTAACAATCCGAAGGAAGAACGGACAAAGCTTTTCCTTTCACAGATTTTACAGCACTGATGTTGCTCTTGGGGTGACTTGATGCTGCACCTGCTTATCGTCTTGTAAAGGAGTCAGAATGCCTCTGTACAAAAAGTTTGTGGGTAAAGACAAACAGACATGCCGCGTCACTTTTGTGCTGCCTGCCTCGTTTGAAGCGGGCACAGCCTACCTTGTCGGTGAGTTCAACGACTGGTCACGCGATTCGATGCCCATGCACCTTGCCGATGACGGCGTATGGAGCCTGCAGGTTGATCTTGAGGCGGGTACAAAGTACCAGTATCGATACCTGGTCAATGGCAGTGAGTGGCACAATGATGAGGTCTGCGATGGCTATACCGCGCATCCGTATGGCGGTGAGAACTCCATCGTGGAGACGCATCCCCCTGCTTGATGCTCACCCTGTAATGATACTGAAAAGGCGCGGATGGCCCTACGGCCCCGCGCCTTTTTTCTTGTTGATCCCCGGCGTGCAGCGCTGTGCATGCTGTGGTATGATCACGCTGACACATCTGTTCTGAATCATATTTCCTATAACCCCGTGGAGACACCCGGCCATGACAGACCGAGATTCTCGCCTGTTCCTCATTGACGGGCATGCCCTCGCTTACCGTATGTTTTACGCCATCAGCCAGAACCTGACCACACGCTCAGGCGAGCTGACCAACGCCACGATGGGCTTTACGCGGACCGTCGTCAATATCATCACCGATGACGCGCCGCCGGAATATCTCGCCGTCAGTTTTGACGTGGGCCGCACCTTCCGCGAGGATATGTACCCGGAGTACAAGGGCACCCGTGAGAAGATGCCGGGGGAACTGGGCCGCCAGATCGAGCGCATTCGCGAGGTGCTGGCTGCACTCAACATCCCAACGCTGGACGCCGCGGGCTACGAGGCCGATGATGTGCTCGGCACACTGGCGCGGCTGGCGGGTGAACAGGGCGTCCACACGCTGATTATCACCGGGGACCGTGACCTGCTGCAGCTGGTCAACGAGCATACGATTGTGCAGCTTCCCGGCCACGGCAACCGCAGGGAAACCGACTACAACGTCGCCGCCGTGGTGGATCGCTATGGTGTGCGCCCTGATCAGATCGTTGATTGGAAGGGGTTAGTTGGCGATACCTCCGATAACATCCCCGGCGTGCCCGGTATCGGTGAGAAGACGGCTGCCCTGCTGCTCAACGAGTACGAGACGCTGAACGGCATCTACGACCACATCGAGGAGATCAAGGGCAAGCGGCAGGAAACCCTGATCGAGAACAAGGAGCAGGCCTACCTGAGCCGTGACCTGGCCCGCATCGTGACGGATGTGCCGCTTGAGTTCAGCCTCGATGCCTGCCGCACCCGAGATTTTGACCCGGAACCGGTCACGGAGTTGTTCCAGGAGTTGGAATTCCGCAGCCTGATGAAGCAGCTTCGCATCGGGCTTGAGGAGGCCGAGCCGGTGACGGAGGGGCAGCAGCTTTCCATGTTTGGCGATGCCGCCATGGTGACTGTCACGGTGCCGCTGCCCGAATCCCCCACGGAACCGATCATCGTCACTACGGAGGACGGCCTCAGCACCATGCTGGATGTGCTGCGTGCCGCGCCCGTCATTGCATTTGATACCGAGACCACCAGTGTCAACCAGATGCAGGCCGACCTCGTCGGTATTTCGCTGGCAGTGGAGGAGGGTACCGGCTATTACATCCCCGTTGCCCACCAGGACGAGACGGTTGAACAGCTTCCGCTGGACCTGATCGTGGAGAAACTTGGCCCGGTGTTGGCTGACCCCGGTATCGCCAAAGTCGGGCACAACATCAAATATGATGCCATCGTGCTGGCCCGCCACGGGATGCCGGTCGAGCCGCTCAGCTTCGATACCATGATCGGGGAGTATCTCGTGCGCACGGGTTCGTCGATGGGGAAGCTCGGACTCAAGTCGATGTCCTTCTCACGGCTGGGCGTGCAGATGATCGAGATCGAGCAGCTCATCGGCAAACGTGGCAAGAACCAAATGACATTCGACCAGGTGTCCATCGAAAATGCCGCACCCTATGCCGCCGCCGATGCCGACATCACACTGCGGTTGATGAAGAAGGTTAAGCCCGATCTTGAATCGCTGAATATGGTATCGTTGTTTGAGGATGTCGAGATGCCGCTGGTGCCGGTACTGTGCGCGATGGAACAGCGCGGCGTGCTGGTCGATGTGAAGATGCTGGGCCGCCTCTCCGAGGAGATGGCCGGGCGCACCGCCGAGATGGAACACCAGGTCCACCAGATCGCAGGATACGAGTTCAACGTCAATTCCACCCAGCAGCTCTCCGACGTGCTGTTTGGCACGCTGGGCATCCCCACCGAAGGATTACGCAAGACTAAATCGGGCAGTTATTCCACAGCCAGCGGCGTGCTGGAGGATATCAAGCCGTTGGATGAGACCGGTATCGTCGAGCTGATCCAGGATTACCGCGAGCTTGAAAAGCTGCGCTCTACCTACCTCGATGCGCTGCCGGAACTGGTCAACCCACGCACGGGGCGGCTGCACTCGTCGTTCAACCAGGTCGGCACCTCGACCGGGCGGCTGAGTTCCAGCGACCCCAACCTGCAAAACATCCCTATCCGTTCCGAGGAGGGCCGCCGTATTCGTGAAGCATTCATCGCGCCGCAGGGATACATGCTGATCGGTGCGGACTATTCGCAGATCGAGCTGCGGGTGATGGCGCATCTCTCCGGCGATGAGGCACTGCGGCAGGCCTTTCTTGAGGACCAGGACATCCACGCAACAACCGCCGCATCAGTGTATGGCATTGACCTTGCGGACGTGACGCCTAACCAGCGCAGCTTTGCCAAAGCGGTCAACTTCGGCATTATGTACGGCATGGGGCCGTACCGGTTGGCGCGGTCCTCGGACCTGACGCTGGCGGAGGCCGAGGATTTCATCAAAACCTATTTTGATCGCTTCCCCAAGGTGCGCGAGTACCTCGATAACACCCGTCAGCAGGCGTACGACAGGGGCTATGTCGCGACGATGCTGGGACATCGCCGCTACTTCCCCGTGCTGCAATCCGATGCCGGGGGCGGATCCGCCGCACGCGACCGTGCCCGCGCTGAACGCGAGGCCATCAACATGCCGATCCAGGGATCAGCGGCGGACATCCTCAAGATCGCCATGATCCAGCTTCATGAGGCGCTGCTGGAACGTGGCAGCAACGCTCGCATGATCGTGCAGATTCACGACGAACTGCTGCTGGAAGTCCCCGAGGCCGAGGTTGAGGAGATCGAGGCGCTGGTGATCGAGACGATGAACACCGCCTACCCGCTGGCGGTGCCGCTGAAGGTCGAAGCGCACACCGGCAGACACTGGGGTGAACTTAAGTAGCACGTGATTAACGCGGTAGTTGACTGCATTCGTATCATATTACTCGATACCACTCAGTTTTTGCAGCAGAACCGTTTGGTTTGCCCGTCTCATCCAGAACATACAATAATCGCTATGCGGACTCAGCGATGAGGCGGGCACGATCAAGAGCGACGGCGGCGTGGGCACCAACGACGGTGATCAGGCTGATGACGGTCTCGGTCACTTGATCGGCGGGGATAACGATAGTGACAACTGCCCGGATGTCATTGCTGCTGACGGGCACCACCAGCCGCACGATGAAGGTTTCACCATCAGCGGGGTTAATGTGTGGCTCACCCACACGTGGACGGTTCTTCTCCAGTGCATCAAACACCAATTCATCAGTTTCAGCGTCATTGACGATGGTGAATGAACTGCCGATGCGGGTCGCAACGCGCTTCAATTCACCATCGATCTGCTGCGAGATAGACAGTTGGCGCGCCCCGGTCAGCCGGGCCAGCAGATCGAGCAGGCCCTGCATCACGGCGTGGCGATCCAGCAGGTTGTTAAGTTCACGGCTGACATCACCAAGCTGGCGCCATGCCTCCAGTTCGCGGCTCATATCCTTGTTGGCGTCGGCCAACTGATGTGTGAGATCGTCACGTTCCTGCCGCAGCCGGGTTTCGATCAGCGCGCGGTCCATGGCATCGAACAGATCAGCTTCCTCAAAGGGCTTGATCAGGTAGTCCTTGACCCCCAGCCGGAACATCTCAACGGCCAGTTCCTCGGAGCCGAACGAGGTCATCAGGATGACGGGAATCTGGATGCCGTGTTCCTTCAATGCGTGGATGAGGTCCATCCCGTTGAGGCGCGGCATCTGCATGTCAGACAGCACGAGGTCAGGCGGATCAGCCAGGATGGCCTGCAGCCCGGCCTGCCCGTCGCTGGCCTCCTTGTACTGGTATGCATAGGGCTTCAGCACCGCATCGATGATGTATTTGCGAATGTCCGCCGAGTCATCGATCACCAGAACCCGTTCACCCGTCATATTATGCCCTTTCCACAACGTTGTGTTAATGGTGTATTCCTTGAATCAGTATAGCATGATCGGGGCGTTGGCATTGTGAAAAGAAGGGCATGGAACTGACCGATCCATGCCCCCTGCTGCGATTGACGGTTCTGTTTAATCGGCATCATGGCACAAACACGCCGAAGACACCCATCAGGATCAGCAGCACCCCCACGCCGATGCGCAGTGTCACGACGCGGTTGGCCTGTGGCCCATCCGGGTCACCGAGCAGCCACGCATCGGTGAAGCGGCGCAGCGGCGCGAAAGCGGTTGCCAGCACCAGTGCCCCCGCTAATACCGGCCCAATCCGCCCCCCGACCAGTGCCCCCAGCAGCAGCATGATCGCAACCAGCAGAATGGCAAACTGAAGAAAACGCGCGGGAAGCGGCTCACGCGGGAGTGAGTACGCGGGGAGCAGGGGATCGGGTTCTTCCGGCGTGTGATGCGGTTGATCATGCTCGATGCCCTCATCCCCTGGGGGATAGTCATCCAGCGGGTCAGTCGGCATATCCATACGGGTGAGTCCTGTGCCACTGCCATGCCGTGGCAATAATGTCCTTCAGATCGGTGTAGCGCGGCAGCCAGCCTAACTCCCTCTGCACCTTATCGGAGCAGGCCACCAGCCGTGGCGCATCACCGGGGCGACGATCTGCCTCCTCGGCAGCGATATCAAACCCGGTCACCTCGCGGGCCACATCCAGCACCTCGCGGATACTGTATCCATGCCCCGTCCCCAGGTTGTAGGTCATCACAGCGCGTTCGTCCATCGCCTCGACGGACAGCACATGCGCCGATGCAAGGTCTTCAATGTGGATGTAATCACGGATACAGGTGCCATCCGGGGTAGGGTAATCGGTGCCAAAGATGGACAGCTTCTCGCGCTGGCCGAGCGGCACCTGCAAGGTCAACGGGATCAGGTGCGTTTCCGGCTGATGGGCCTCGCCACGGATTGCCTTGCCGGAATCATCCAGCATTGCGCCGCAGGCGTTGAAGTAGCGCAGCACTGCATAGCGCAGGCCGTGGACTGTATGGTACCAGTGCAGCATCTGCTCGACCATCAGCTTGGTTTGACCGTAGGGGTTGCTGGGGCCGATGGGGTGATCCTCGGTGAGCGGATCGTTGCTGCTCTGATAAACCGCCGCCGTCGAGGAGAACACCATGCGATCTACTGCATGATCGACCATTGCATCCAGCAGCGTGACGGCCCTGGCGACATTGTTCTGGAAGTAAAGACCGGGCTTCCGCATGGACTCACCGGCCTCGATCAGCGCGGCAAAATGCACCACAGCATCGACCGGGCGGGAGTCAAACGCCGCATCCAGCGCAGCACGGTCCCCGATATCGCCCTCAATGAAATCAGCCCCAGCAGGCACGGCAGCACGATGTCCACGTCGCAGCGAATCATAGACAGTAACGGTATGCCCGGCGGTAAGGAAGGTCGCAGCAGCGGTTGAGCCGATGTAGCCAGCGCCGCCGCAAATCAGGATATGCATGATGCGGTCTCCGGGTTGTTCAGGCTAAGCGTTGACCGCCAGCACTGCGAGGTAATCGAGCACAGCCTCCTCGGTACGGCGGTAAGTTTCTTTGTAAAAATCATCCATCTGGCGGCGCGGTATCTGCCCATGCACCACGCGGTCCATCCGTTCGTCATCCAGCACCATCATTTCGAGTTCACCAGTGCTCATGTGGTTAGTGCGCGAGAAGTGTGTTGAAACCAGCCGCGCACCTCCACCTTCAACTCGTTCTGCCACCACCTGGCGCCACTTCCGGATGAAGCGATCCGGCATGAATGGCAGCCAGCCATCCGGTTCTGGTTCCCGCACCTGTGAGAAGTAGCTGCGCGGCAGGTGGCGGTCGGCGTCATATTCCATGCGCGTCATCAGCAGGCTGTATCTCAGCCAGTTGGGGTGATGAATACCCCACGGCACGCCGTCAATAAACAGCCCGTCCATCACGATGCGTTCCAGCCATACCACATCCATCACGAGATGTGCGACATACCCGGCCACAAAGGCCGCATGCAGCGGATGCTGACCGCGATCGATTTTACACAGGTCAGGGTGTGTTTCCAGCATCCGGATGTGAGCCGGAGGGGCATCGGGGGCCATCGGTATATCATAGAAATGCGTGGACTCGCGCGAGATACGGGCGATAACGCGTGCATCCGGCGTGATGCTGCCCAGCAGCAGCGCCGGCAGATAAGGAGGGGCGGCCAGCCAGCCTGCTTCGTGCTGTATTCGCGGGCGCTGGAGGACCGTATAAAGGGCTGAAATATGGGTCTGACAGTTCGGCATGACGAGGATTGTACATGCGGATCGAACGGGGTTCAACCTTTATGGGGAAATCAAAAAACCGCCCGGTGGTTCACCGGGCGGTGGGGGCATCGGCCACGGACACGAAGCCGTTACAGTGGGATCCATGTGCCATCTTGCGCAGGGGCGAAGCCGTTATTGCTGACCACATCAGCATACCATTTTGCGCTTAGCTTGGGCGTACGCTTCTGTGTCTCGAAATCGACATGGACCAGCCCGAAGCGCATCCGATAGCCGTAGGCCCACTCGAAGTTGTCCATGAAGCTCCATACGAAGTACCCCGTCAGCGGAACGCCGTACTTGATGGCCCGGTGCGCTGCCGCGAAATGGTCGCGCAGGTAGCGCAAACGGCGATAATCACGGATGTTACCATCATGATCCACGTCATCGGGAACGCAGATACCGTTTTCCGTCACCATGATCTGCGCGGGTTCAAAATCACGGTGGATGCGCACCAGGCTCTCATAGAGGCCATCGGGATAAATCTCCCACATCATGGAATACTCATTATCAGCGGGCAGCACATCTGCGGTGCCGGTCAGCGGGTTACCAGGGTTATTCTTCACGACGCTGCGCGAGTAGTAATTCAGCCCGACAAAATCCATCGGGCGCAGCATCTGGGCGAGGTCTTCATCGGTGACCGGCGGCAGGTAGTCATGGAACATCTCCAGCACCTGCGTCGGGTAACCGCCCTTCAGCAGTGGCTGATACCACATGACGTTGCGCAGCAGATCATAACGCATGGCGGCCTTGACGTCTTCTTCGGATGAGCTGGCCGGGTGAACGGGTGAATAATCCAGCGTGATGCCAGCCACGGATTGCGGCACCGTCGCACGGATCACATCCATCGCCATACCATGCGCGATGTACATATAGTACCCGGCATGGAAGGCGGCTTTCGGGTCGGTCAGGCCGGGGGCATGATCCCCCAGCAGATGACCGAGGACGGTATAAATGAACGGCTCATTGAATGTGATCCAGTGCCTGGCACGGTCGCCAAGCCGTTCGGTCACGGCGCGGGTGTACTCGGCAAATGCCGTGGTGATATCCCGATGCGCAAAGCCGCCTTTATCCTGCAGCGCCTGCGGCAGGTCCCAGTGAAACAGCGTGATATAGGGTGTGATGTTGTGCTTCAGCAGGTCATCGACGACGCGCTCATAGAAATCAAGGCCCTTGCTGTTAACGTCACCGGTGCCGCTCGGCAGCACACGCGGCCACGCCACCGAGAATCGATAGGCGTTGACGCCCATATCGGCCATCAATGCAATGTCTTCAGGGTAGCGGTGGTAATGATCTACAGTGACATCGCCGTTGTGACCGTTGTACGTCTTGCCTTCTGTGTGTGAGAAGGTATCCCAAATCGAGGGGCCGCGGCCATCTTCATTGACCGCCCCTTCGATCTGGTAACTGGCAGTAGCAGTCCCCCATGTGAACCCATCCGGGAAGTGAAGAAAAACGGGATCAACCATATCGTTATGACTCCTGTGCTGTGTGATGTGAATAAACATGACGGTCAGCCCTCAGCGTGCCGACATGAATAAGCCTGTAGATTAGCGTGGAAGGGGTTGTGGTTGTGCGTGTGTTTACCCCAGTATACGCTATCTGGCGCATTTCATCGAGAGGCAGGGGCGTGTTTATAGGGATTCCGTATTTTTGCGGAAGGGGGCGTCATCGGTGTGAGGAACGCGTGCGGTGCGGTATCCTCAACGGGTATATTATCTTGGGGGGGAGGATTTTCAATGAGGACCAACACCACATCAAACGACCTGATCACATTGGCCGATACGCTGGCGGCAGGCTTTGCGGATCGCGCTGCCGAGGCCGACCATGTGGGCCGCCTGCCGGCTGAAGATGTCGCCGCGCTGCTTGAGTCAGGCTATACCGGGCTGACCGTCCCGCGTGAGTTGGGTGGTATGGGGGCCTCCATGCGGGAGGCCATCGAGGCCCATCTGCACCTCGCGGCAGGCAGTGCTGCGACGGCGCTGCTCGCCGCGATGAGTGTACAGATATTCGGCAGTGAGCGCGAACGGCGCACATGGCCCGATGCCCTGTTCGAGCGGCTGGGGCGGCTGGCGGCAGGGGGTGCGCTGTTCAACTCCATCGCCAGTGAACCGAAGATGGGAAGCCCTTCCCACGGCGAGTTTTACGCTACCACCGCCGTCTTTGACCCCGACCGGGACGGCTACTGCATCAACGGGTACAAGAACTGGATCACCGGTGGCAGCCATCTGACCCATATGCTGGTCAAGCTGATGGTCGATGGTGAACCAGCCATCATCCTTGTTGAGGGGAATCGCGCCGGGCTGCGCTGGGAACACACATGGAAGAATGCCCTCAGCCTGCGTGCCAGTGACAGCGATAACCTCTACTTCGAGGATGTCTTCGTGCCTGCGGACAACCTGATTCGAACCGGGCCAGCCAGGCACGGGCATAATGGCTGGTTCCCGATGGTCATTGCCGCAACTTACCTCGGCGTGGCAATCGCCGCCCGTGACACCTATATCCGCTACGCGCTGGAGCGCGTCCCAACCGGGCTGGGCAAGCCGATTGCCACCCTGCCCAAGATCAAACGCCAGATCGGCGAGGTAGACCTCCAGTTGCAGGCGGCACAGGCGCTGCTGCTTGATGTGGCAGCGGGCTGGCCCACCAACCCGGCACAGCAGGCCGCATACTTCCCGCGTATCACATCGGGCAAGCAGTTGGCCTGTGCCACCGCCGCCCGGACTGCCCAGCAGGTGCTGCACATGGCGGGTGGCGCGGGCATCTCGAACGCGCTGCCCTTTGAACGGCTGTTCCGTGATGCACAGGCCGGGGCCGCGCATCCGCCCGCTGGTGATGTGGCCTTCGAGACCATTGGCGAGGCGGCCATTGAGGCCGTCAGCGCGGAATAGAGATACCGTGATATGCGGCGGTGAGGTTCAACGAGGCTACAGTTATTTGAGGCTGTAGCAGCTAACCAACACAGGTGCTGAGGAGGCACACCCACCATGTCACAATTCAGCATCGATCATCAGATGCGCATTACACGCAACTGGCAGGCCCGGTTTGCGTCGGTGATCATGAAACTCAACGGCTGGGTCATTGAAGGCCACCCCCCCGACCTTGACAAATGGGTGCTAATCGCAGCCCCTCATACCTCGAACTGGGACGGCTTCTTCATGATCATGGCGACCTTTGCCAGCCAGGTCGATATGACTTTCTTTGCCAAGCAGGAACTGTTCTTCTGGCCGCTGGGGCCGATCCTGCGCTGGATGGGTGGCGTCTCAATCCGGCGCGATGGCAGCTACAGCATGGTCGATCAAGTGGTGCAGGCATTCAACGAGCGGGATGCGTTGTGCGTTGCCATCCCGGCGGAGGGCACGCGCTCCTACACGCCATATTGGAAGACCGGCTTCTACTACATCGCGCTGGGCGCAGGCGTTCCAGTGTGCCTCGGCAAGGTCGATTGGGCGGGCCGCCGCATGTTCTGGGGACCGCTGCTGCATCCCAGTGGCGATATCGAGGCGGATTTCGATATTATCCGCGAGTGGTATGCTGATATGACCGCAGCAATACCCGGGAATATCAGCGATATTCGTACCCGTGCCGAATGGGAACAATTTGAAACGGAACTGGCATCTGAATGAACTGGATTGAACTGGCTGCGATTGGCCTGACAATAGGCCTGATCGTTTTATCCTGGGTGCCCGACCAGCGTGAGCAGCGTGCCATGTGGATACTGATCGTGCTGGCCGATGGCGTGTTCCTTGCGCTGGCCCTGGCCGGCCTGCGCTGGCAGATGATCCCGCTGCTGATTGCACTGGTTTCAATACAGGCAGTCTGGCTGCTGTACCTTGCACCCATCGAGATCGATCTGCCGGCTGTGATCCTCGTTGCTGGCAGCGTGTTTGGGCTGCTGCTGGTGGGGCTGAGCGCATTCCTCGCGGTGGCCCTGCCTGTCCCGAACTTCGCCGCTGTCTCGGACTATGCCGGGCCATACCCGGTTGGCACGACCACGTTTGACTGGGTAGACGAGGGACGCGCCGAGCAATATGGGCCAAACCCCGGTTCCCCGCGTGAGATCATGATACAGGTCTGGTACCCGGCTGACCCGCCCCCCTCGGCGCAGCCTGCCCTGTGGACCGGACGCCCTGACGACCTGCTGCCCGCGCTGGCAGAGTGGGTCGATTTGCCGCCGTTCATGTTGGGGCATCTGCGCTACGGCGTGACCAACTCCTATCCTGGTGCGCCGCCAGCCGACGAAGCAGGCCAGTACCCGGTCATCGTCTATTCACACGGCTGGGGCGGGGTGCGCATCATCAACCAGGATCAGTTGGAAATGCTGGCTTCCAACGGCTATATCGTCGTGGCACCGGATCACACCTATGGCGCGGTGCTGACCGTCTTTGATGACGGTCGGCTGGTTCCCTATGCGCCGGACGCCCTGCCCGATGAAGACGCCCCCAATTACAACGAGGCCACCCGTCAACTGCGCGGCACCTACGCCGCCGATATCAGCTTCATCCTCGATCAGTTGGCACGGATCAATGCCGGGCAGATCGACTCTGCCCTCGCCGGGCGGCTGGACCTTGAGCGTGTCGGCGTGTTCGGCCACTCGACCGGGGGCGGCGGTGCCCTGGTGGCATGCAGCGCCGATGAGCGCTGTGACGCGGTGCTGACCCAGGACGGTTGGGTCAACCTGCTGACGGAGGAGGACATCCCACCCGGTGACGACACGCCCATGCTGATCCTCAACAGTGAACTGTGGAGCGGGGAGGAGAACTCCGCCCGCCAGGTGGAAATCCTTGATGCGGCAGGCGGCGACGCCTACTTCGCCGAGATCGAGGGGACGTCACATTACGATTTCACGCTGCTGCCGCTGCTCTCACCGCTGGCACCACAGCTTGGCCTCAAAGGGCCGCTGCCCGCTGCCGAGGTGCTCGATGCCAACCACAAATACCTGCTGATCTTCTTCGATGCCTACCTGCGCGATGGGTCACTGGATGATCTGCGGGCTATCACGCAATAACCCGCAAACCGAGGCCCCGTGACGGGACCTCGGTTAATTCATTCATCGTTTGCAGCACCTCGGCGTGGCGCTGCTATTCCATCAGCTTATACCCGACGCCCCACACCGTCTCGATACGAAGGTTGGCCTCCGCGGCTTCCAGCCGGGCGCGTACATGCGCCACATGCACATCGACCGTGCGCGTCTGCCCATAAAAGTCGAAGCCCCACACAAGGCTGAGAAGCTGTTCACGGCTGAGGACCATGCCCTTGTTATCCATCAGGGTATAAAGCAGGTCGAATTCCTTGGCCCGCAGGCTGAGCCGTTCACCATCCACGCTGGCCTCATGGCGGGCCGGGTCGATGTGGACATTCCCAATCCGGAGGGCACTGCGGCCTTCATCCTCCTCACGGCGGGAGCCTGACACGCGCCGCAGGATGGCCTTGATGCGGGCCACCAGCTCACGCGGGTTGAAAGGCTTGGTCATGTAATCGTCCGCGCCCAGTTCCAGCCCCACGATCTTGTCGATGTCATCATCGCGGGCGGTCAGCATCAGGATCGGCACGTCAGATTCAGCACGGGTACGGCGGCAAACCTGCCAGCCATCGACACGCGGCAGCATCAGGTCCAGCACGATCAGGTCGGGTTTATCCTGCTCAATACGGGTGAGTGCCTGCTCGCCGTCGGTGGCAGTGACGATCTCGTACCCTTCCTTCTCAAGATACATGCGGGCTAATTCGATGATGTTAGGTTCGTCGTCCACCAACAGAATCTTCGAGGCACTCATGCGACCTCCTGCCCTGTTCAGGCTTACGGGGTTTCCTCGGCGGGCGCTTCCGTCCCGATCACATCGACGGGAACGGGCGTGGGCTGCTCACATATCTCGTAGCCCTCGCTTACCGCATCGGTGATACGTTCATCATCCTCCGGTGCGAGGCTTTGTGCAAGTGCAAGATAGCGGGTCGCGTTGCCACACTGCCCCTCATACGCATAGGAAAGGCCGAGTTGCAGGTACACGTCGGCGTTTTCCACCTCAAGGGATATGGCACGCTCAAAGGCCGGGATAGCCTGCACGTAGCTCCCTTGCAGGTAACGGATCGTGCCGATGCGGATCCATGGCGTGCTATACTCGTGATCAATATCCACGGCTTTTTCAAAATAAGTCAGCGCCTCATTGGGGTCACCGATAAAGGTCTCGTAGGTGCGCCCAATCTCGTATTGAAGCAGCGCGCTATTCGGCTTGAGTGTGGCCAGCGTGAACAACGTATCGAGCGAGCGGTTGTACTCGCCGATGATGCGGTAGACGCGTGACAGTGCCAGCCGGATATGAGGCGCATTGGGTTCGATGGCAAGTGCGGCTTCATACTGCACAACAGCGCTGTTGTAATCACCCAGTGTTTCCAGGATATAGCCGTAATCACGCCGCACATCGATGTCGTTCGGTTCAAGTTCCAGCGCAACTTCGATGGTCTCCAGCGATTGGTCCCAGCGGTCGAGGTCCGCGAGAGCTTCTGCATAGCTGCCCTGGGCACGGGCGTAAGTCGGGTCGCTTTCGATGGCACGCAGGATGGTTGAGAGCGCTTGTTCGTAGTTGCCCTGCCAGTCCTGCACCTTGCCCATCATGGCGTAGCCACGCGGGCTGAACGGGTCCGCGAGGATGGCGGCATCGGCGGCATCGGCGGCCAGCGCAAGGTACTCATCTCGCGTTTCACCCGTGTGGAAATACGTGGAGTACAGATACAGCCGTGACGCCTCGATATGGTAATCGATGAATTCGGGGTCGAGGTCACCGGCCTGCACGTACAGCTCTGCGGCCTCCTCGTAGCGGCCTTCATCGACAAGCTGGGCGGCTTCCTCGGCGAGACCCTGCGCCGAAACCACTTCCTCGGACGGGATGTCTTCCCCACTGGGGCCCGCTGCACCCTGCGGCGGCCCCCCGCCTGCCGTCTCTGTCATCACCCTGTCGGGGCTGCTGCCGGTAAAGGCACTCACCACCACCGCACGGCTTTCCTGCGGATGATAGATCACCCACAGGCCGCCAGCGATAATTAACAGGTAGATCAGGATACGAAAGGGATCGTTTCGTGGGCCTTGCCGGCGTGTGCGCGGCTTATAATTGGCGTAGCTGCTGCGGCGACGCCGGTTTCGGTTGTTTTTAAGTGAAATTCCCAAGGCGGATCTGCCTTACTCTCCGCTGCTTTCAGTATCTGTTTCACAACTGGCTGATGTCCCACCGGAGCCGGTACGGGTCAGGACCACACAGGGTTCTTCATAACCTACCGGGAAGCCGTTTTCGAAACCGGCCTCGGCCCACTCGTAGGGCGTCACAGCGTAATCCCGGCATAGCACAAAAATGCTGAGGATGTTGCGCAGGGCGTCCGGGTCATCCAGCAGGCCGTCTTCGTAAAGGTCCAGCGCGTAGATGGTCCGTGGGATGGCGATGTTACATTGATCGAGGTAGAAGTACGCTGATGCCGTGACGTAATAGGCTTCCAGCGGAATATCAGTTTGATGAGTCTCCCCGTAGGCGATCAGCTCCTCAAATATTTCCAGCGAACTCTCGTAGTTACGACGGGTAAAGAACACCATGCCCAACCGCCGCCATGCCGGTGTATACATCTCCTCAATGGAGGGCACCGCATCAGCGGAGATAGCCGCTTCGCCGCGTTCAAGCCTCGCCTCGATCACATCGTAATCCGTGCGGGGACAATCCGTGCAGACAAGGTCGATGGCCTGTTCGAGGTACTCCTGGGCTGCGCCATCGTCTCGAATCTCAAAGTACGTCTTGCCGATCTCCGTGAACGGTAGTGGATTATACGGATCACGAATGGCCCACTGCAAGAAGGTGTTAACGGCCAATTCCGTCTGGCCGGCCCCGCGCAGGTTACGGGCAAGCCCGTACCACAGGTCAAGACGGTTGGGTTCAAGCCGCAGCGCCTGCTCATACTGCTGGGCCGCCCCGGTGTAATCGCCGTAGTATTCCAGCACATAGCCATAGGCTCGCCGGGTATCCGCGTTAAAGGGATCAAGCTGGATGGCGAGTTCGGCTTCTTCGCGGGCCTGGCGCAAGCGGCCAAGGTCGGCATAGGTCTCGGCGAGAACAGCATGAGCCAGCGCGAAGGCCGCGTCCTGGTCGATGGCCTGCAACGCCGAGATGGTGGCCTGATCATAGTCACCACTCCAATTGAGTGCGCGGGCACGCGCCGCGTGCCCATCCGGCTCATCGGGGGCCAGTGCGATGGCCTGATCTGCCGACGCGACAGCCTCCTCGTAACGGCCTTCAAGCGTCTGGATCAGCGAAATTTGGGTATACATCAGGTAATCAGGCCCGCTGATCTGCATGGCCTGTTGATACAGGTCGATGGCCTGTACATTGTCACCCTCAGCATAGGCCGTATCTGCTTCCGCAACCAACCAATCGGGGCTGATGGTCGGCGTCACAGTTGGGCCGATAGCCACCAACACCTGCGCCTGGACCCGGTCTCGCTGCCAGAATACCAGCAGCGCAGCGACGAGGAAAAGGATGTACAGCGTTACGAGGATGGGGTGAAAACGCTTCTTCTTTTTACCAAAGTGAAGATTGCCGCGTCCCAGCGGCTCACGGTTAATATACATAAGCTGACATTACCCCGGCTTCATAAGAGCCGTTATCTACCGATACGAATCAAAGGGGAATAGTTTCCCCCCCATCTATCGATCTTAACATCCGCCCCCCGGCCCGGCAAGGGCAAAACCTGCTCAGCGTTTGATGGTAGGGTGAGCGTATGGCATCCCTTGATCAGGGGAAGGAAAACCCCCCATAAAAGTATCCGCTTACCAATTGCGTCATATTCCGCGCTGATGGTATACTGCGGGCGTCTAACTAGCCACATATCTCATCAAATCGGCGATAGGCTCAACACCCCAGCGAGCCGCGGACGCAAAGGGCGGGCACAAAACAACCATGGCAGACCAGGCAAAATTTCAACAGGCGATGAGGGAAGCTGCTGCCGCCGCGTGGGAACAGGATTGGTCACGCGCGGTAGAGGCCTATACCACAGCCGTGAGGGCCAATCCCGCCGATGTGCAGGCATTGGCCGGGCTTGCCCTGGCACTGATGGAGACCAGCCACAACTCGGAGGCGCTGCAAGTCTATGAGCGAGTCAGTAAGCTGGCCCCCAATGACCCCCTGCCGCATGAGAAAGTTGCCCAGCTCTATGAACGCATGGGCCGCCGAGGGGACGCAGCTCAGAAGTACCTTGCGGTCGGGGAACTGTACTTCGCTCGCCGTGATATGCACCGTGCCGTTCCGAACTGGGCACAGGCCGCCAGCCTCAACATGGACCTCGCGCAGGCCCACTCGCGGCTGGCAACCTACCTCGAAAGCAGCGAGGATACTCATGCCCAGGCGGTATATGCCTACCTGAACCTTGCCCGCAACCTCCAGCAGATCGGGCAATCCGCCCGTGCCGAGCAGGCCCTGCTGCGTGCGCAAGGTCTCTCCCCCATCAATGCCGATGTGCGCCAGTCGTTGCAGATGCTCAAGGGCGGTCAGAAGATCGAGCGGGTGGATAGCCCCGCTTACCCACCGGGGCAGGACGGCACCCGCATCCAGGACCCGTTTGATTTTCCCGACGAGTTCGAGGAGGAGGAGGAAAAGCTCTCGCCCATTGATGAGGCCGCCCGTGACGCGTTGGCTGACCTGGCCGATATGATCTTCTCCGGCGAGGTGACCGGCAGCGCACAGACGTCGCTGTTCCAGGCCATTGAGGCCCACCAGATCGGCGATGCCGAGGCGGCTGTTGAACACTATCTGCAAGCGCAGAAGGCCCGCTTGGATCACCCCGCCCTGGGTGTGAGCCTGGGGATGCTCCAATCTCACCTGGGAGATAACAGCCGGGCACTCAAGACGCTTACCAGGCTCAACACGACGACTGGCCCGTACGCCATCGGCGTGAACCTTGCTGTCGGTGAGCTTGAGTTGGCAGCAGGCAACCTTGAGCCAGCCATGAAGCGGCTCATTACGGCCTTGCAAAACGCCGATGAAGCCCTCAATATCGGTCAGGTCGATGCGGTGGGGTATGATCGTTTCCGCGATAGCTGGAAGCAAAGCTCTGATGAGCAGCAGCAGGAGATGGCCCATGGTATCGTGCTGTTCCTCAAGGATTCACGATGGAGGGCCAAGCTATCGGACGCGCTGTCCGGCTATGCCACCCATGACAAGATCAGCTATGTCTCGGACCTGATCGAGATGATGAGCGAAGGCGGGCGGCCCGATATCGCCGAGATCATGGATCGCATCGATACCTACATCACGCGCAGTATGCTGCTCATGGCGAAGGAAGAAACCCATTACGCCATCGAGAAAGCACCGGATTACCTGCCCGTCCATACCCGGCTGGCTGATGTCCTGATCAGTGAAGGCCGCATGAAGGAAGCCGCCGAAAAGATCAACCTTGTGGCAACCGCGTATCAGATGCGTGGCAAGCCGGATAAGGCCGCCGACCTGTTTGCCAGGGTTATCGACATCTGGCCCGCTGATGAAAGTGCCCGGCTCAAGGTGATCGAGATGCTGCGTGACCAGGGCCGATCGGTTGAGGCCATGCGCCAGTATGCTGACCTCGGCGATCTGTATCATCGTATGATGATGGATACCGACCGCGCGCTCTCGACCTACGACGAGGCACTGATCTACGCGCGCCGCAACCAGGTCGATGCGCAGCATGTGGTTCCCGTCTTGAAGGCCATGGCCGATATTGAGGCACAACGGCTCAACTGGCAGAAGGCGCTGGCCTATTATGAGCGTGTCAACCAGGCTGCCCCGGATGACACCGAAGCTGCCCGTCAGTTGATCGATCTCAACTTCCAGATGGGCGATTCGGTGGGCGCGATTAAAGCGCTGGACCGCTTCCTGCGGTATTGTATTACTAACGGGCAGGGCGAGCGGGTACTCGAAACACTTGAGCAGCAGGTTCGGCGTCACCCGGATGAGATTGGGCTGCGGCAGCGCCTGGCTGATGTGTATCTCCAGCAGAAGCGCCAGGGCGAGGCCATTGGTCAGCTTGATGCGCTGGGTGAGCTGTTCCTTGAAGCTGGACGGCTGGACGAAGCCCGGAACACGATTCGTAAGATTGTTGAACTGAACCCTCCGGACGTAGATGGTTATAACCAGCTCTTGCAGCAGCTAGAGTCAGGCGGATAATCACAAGCCATCTGCGCCCGGTGTGACCGGAATGAGCGCGTGGGTTTACAAGAAGTCCTGTGGACAATCCAGAGTTTTAGCCGCAACTGGCAGAACACGCTTGATGTTCTGCTTGTTGCGGTTGTGTTCTTCCTGATCCTGCGCGGCGTGCGCGGCACCCGTGCCGCAACCGTGCTGCGCGGCATCGCCGTGCTGCTGATCCTCGTATGGGGCCTTTCCGCGATCTTCAACCTTCAGGCGTTCTCATGGCTGCTCAGCCGCACACTGACAGTGTTGGCTATCGCGCTGCCCGTCATCTTCCAGGAAGAACTGCGCCGCTGGCTCGACAGCCTGGGCCGTATTTTCAAGACCAATGACGAAGGCACCACCGTGCTCGAACGCGACGACCTGATCGGCCAGGTGTGTGATGCCGCGCGTTTTCTGTCACGGCGGCGTCATGGTGCCCTGATCGTACTCGAACGCGAGACTGGCCTGCAGGAATACGCGCATTCCGGCACACCTGTTGACTCCGCCGTCACCAGTGAACTGCTGCAAACCATCTTCTTCCCGCATACCGCGCTGCATGATGGTGCCGTGATCATTCGCTCCAACCGCATCCTTGCGGCAGCCTGCACCATGCCCATCTCAACGGCACGCCGCCTGCCCGACCGCTCGATGGGGCTGCGGCATCGTGCCGCACTGGGTATCAGCGAGGTCAGCGACTCGATTGCCATTGTGATCTCGGAGGAAAGCGGACGGATTTCACTGGTAGTCAACGGGCGGTTCATCCGTGGCCTCGATGCGGATCGCCTGTCGATGATCCTCGGTGAGTATTTCCAGGGCCGCCAGAATTCACGGCTGGTGCGCTGGTTCCAGGAGTTGATCGGTGGCAGCTAAAGAATCCAACCCCAACCTGTTCCGCAAAATGTCGGGATGGCTGCAATCAAACATCGCGTCGGTGCTGCTGGCCCTGGCTCTCGCCTTCACGGTCTGGATCGTAGCCGCGCAGGAAAGCAACCCGCCGACCGAGTTCTCCATCGGCAGTTCTGTTGAAATCGACGTGGTCGGGCTGACCGACGGACTGGTCATCACCAACGACTACATCACCACCACGCGCATTCAACTGCGGGCGTTGGAGAGCGACGTCTCCAGCATCACCACTGAGGATGTGCAGGTCACAGCGGACCTCAGCGGGATGGAACCCGGCAGCTACCAGGTTCCGCTTAATGTGGAGATCGCCAGCCAGGCTACGCTGGTTAGCGCCAGCCCCAGCGTGATCCGTATTGACCTGGAGCGCCGCAGCAACCGCACCCTGCCGGTGCAGTTCAACATTACCGGCACGCTGCCAACCGGGTATACCTACGATGATCGGGCCATACGGCTGACTCCCTCCGAGGTGATGGTCACCGGGCCGGAATCGCGGGTGGACCTCGTTGCGGAAGTAGCTGCCAGTGCCGATATTGACGGCCTGCGCGACCCGTTTGAGGGGGAACTCACACTGATGGCCCTTGATGCGGATGGCACCCCCATCGAAGGGGTTGTGGTCGCCCCGGCTTCACTGGACGTGCTGATCCCAATCTACCAGGAATCCGGCTTCCGCGAGGTGGCGATCCGTGTGCCGACCGTGGGACGACCGGCCTCCGGCTATTACACCAGCAGCCGTATCGTG
>CAYMGV010000010.1:50358-53667 GCA_964390105.1 uncultured Anaerolineae bacterium
CGCCCGCCTCAGTGACTTTGCGCGGCGACCCCGCCGTGCTGGCCGAACTGCCCCCGCTGATTAACACGCGCTCCGTGGACCTGACCGGCCTCACCGACGACCTGATCACGGAGGTCGCGCTCGACCTGCCTGCCGGGGTAACCGCCGTCGAAACCACAACGGTACAGGTTCTCATCACCATCGCAGCTCAGCAGGACAGCCGGTCCGTGATCGCGACGGTTGGGATTATCGGGCTGGGCGAGGGCCTCGCAGTAACAATAGCGCCGGAGGAGGTTGAAGTCTTCCTTTCGGGGCCGCTGCCCGTGCTGCAAAGCATGGATACCAGCGAAGACATCACGGTGACGCTGGACCTGCTGGACCTCGAACCCGGTATCTACCAGCTTGAGCCAACTATCCAGCTTGCCGAATCAACAATAGCCATTGACTCCGTGCTGCCCGAAGTGATCGAAATCGAGATCACCACAGCCACCGACTAACATTTCAGGACCAACTCATGGCACAGGATTACCCGATTGTGGCCCTTTTGGGCCGCCCTAACGTCGGCAAATCGACGTTGTTTAACCGCATCATTGGCCGTCAACAGGCCGTCATTGATGACCGTGCCGGGACGACCCGTGATCGCCAATTCGGTGAGGCCGACTGGATCGGTTCCGGCTTTGTCGTGATCGATACCGGCGGCATTGAGGATCTCGAAACCGTCGCCAGCGGAGCCAGCGACGTGCTGGCCGTGGACTCAGCGGACTTCATCCGTGAGATTCGGCAGCAGGCTGAACTCGCCATTGAGGAGGCCGATGTGCTGGTAATGGTCGCCGATGTGCAGGCCGGGGTCACCTCCGCTGATGAGGAGGTGGCCGATATCCTGCGACGCACCAGCAAGCCGGTCATCATCGCCGCCAACAAGGGCGACAACCTCAAACTGCAAAAGGATTACTACGATTTTTACAGCCTTGGCCTTGGCGAGGTGTTCCCCATCACGGCGCTGCATGGTCGTGGGGTCGGTGATTTGCTCGACGCCATCGTTGCAGCCCTGCCTGATCATATCGACCCGCTGGAAAACGAGGACGAGCGCCCACATATCGCTATCCTCGGTCGCCCCAATGTCGGCAAATCCTCACTGCTGAATCGTATTCTGGGCGAGGATCGCGTGATCGTCAGCCCCGTGGCGGGCACCACGCGTGACAGCATCGATACGACCATCAAGTATTACGACGAGGAGATCGTGCTAATCGATACCGCGGGCATCCGGCGGCGCGGCAGGATCATCCCCGGTGTGGAGAAATACAGCGTTGTCCGTGCGATGCGGGCCATCAAACGCGCCGATGTGTGCCTGCTGGTTATTGATGCAACCGAGGGCGTCACTTCGCAGGATGCGCACGTTGGCGGGTACATCCTTGAGGAAAACAAGAGCGTGGTGGTGGTTGTCAACAAGTGGGACCTTATTGAGAAAGGCCCCACCACTTACGAGGACACCATTCACGAGGTGCGTGAGCAGCTCAAATTCCTCGATTTCGTGCCCGTGTTGTTCATCAGCGCACTGACGGGCAAGCGCGCCCAGCAGGTGCTGCCCACTGCCCTTGAGGTGCGTGAGCAGCGCTTTGTCCGCGTGCCAACCTCGGAGGTCAACCGCATGGTGCAGAGTGCCATCACCAGGCAGGCTCCCCCAACCCGCGCGGGGCGTAAGCTCAAGATCCGTTATGCCAGCCAGGTCGCTGTTGATCCGCCCAAGTTCCTGTTTCACGTCAACGATGAACGGCTGGTCCACTTCTCATATCAGCGCTATTTAGAGAACCGCATTCGCGATGTGTACCCATTTGTTGGCACCCCCCTGATCATGGAGTTCCGCCGCAGCAGCGAAGACCGCTTCGAGAAGTAGGTGTTACCCACGCAAATTCCGTTGCATTTCAACCTCACCCCCCGACACGACGAACACGAGTTATCTAACAGGGAAGTGAAGGGGGCAGCATCGGCTTTTTGAGCCTGTGTATGGGGTGTAGCAACCCGGAAACTATTGTTACTACTCAGCCTGATTTTGTACTCAGATTTGCGATCTTGATTGACATTTTGGATTGTGTTCAGGTACAAAACATATGGCGTGAAGATCGTTCGATATCTCAAATTAGGCACAAAAAGTGGCCTGAGTAGTTACCACCAAACAAGGAGATTAAAGTGAATAACAGACGGACAATTACCATAAAGGAGAAGGATCATGCAGCGTAAAGGCATCACGCGTCGTAAGTTTTTGCAGGGCGTGGCGGTGACCGGTTTGGGCGCGCTTGGCATGCCGTTGATGGCGGCTTGTTCGCCTGGTGACGCAGCGCCCAGCGGTGGAGACCCGGGCATCGGTGCGGCGGGCGAACCGGCCGATTCCCTGGTTCGCCGGAACATGATCCAGCAGCAGGAGACGCGCGATGAAACTCGCGCAGAGTATCTCAACCCGGACATTATCACCGTCGTTCTTCCAGGCACGGCGGGGCCAATGAGTCCGACCGAGGCTCAGACTGCCAACGTAGTGTTCGTGAATGGGCAGTTCCTACTCTTTGATGCTGGCGACTACGCTCAGAAGCGGATGGAGCAGTTGAGTCTTCCCATTGATGCGCTGGATGCGGTGTTCATCACGCACTTCCACAACGACCACATCGCCGACCTCGGCGAAGTTATCCAGCGAAGCTTCATCCTCGGTCGGGAGAAAGATATCGTGATCTACGGACCGACTGGGATCAACGCCGTCGTACAGGGATTCATTGCCGTCAACGCTGAGGACTCGGACTACCGCACGCTGCATCACACTGAGGAGTGGATGCCATCGGAGTTCCACGGTGCGACGGCCTCGGAGTTCAGCGAGGACGAGACCGTCGTTGAAGTGTACCGAAAGGACGGTGTCGTCGTGACCGCCTTTCGAGTCGAGCACCCGCCGGTCGAGCCGGTGTTTGGCTACACGATCGAGTTCGCGGGCAAGAAGGTCGTGATCTCGAGCGACACCCTGATCACCGAGGAACTGCGTAATCAGTCGAGAGACGCGGATTTGCTCGTGATGGACGTCATGAGCTACGAGCTGGTCGAGCTGATGGAGAACACGTTTCGTGAAATTGGTGAAGAGCGGAATGCGGTCATCTTTTTCGACATTCGCGAGTATCACCCGGATGTCAACGACGTTGGAGTTATGGCCGAGGAACAGGGCGTCAAGCGAATGGCGCTCACACACTTCGCACCGAGTCTGCCGTCGCAGTTCCTTATGGACCACTACTACGTGAACCCAATCAAGGCGAACTACACCGGCGAACTGTACGCAGACGGCGATGGGACGACGGT
>CAYMGV010000011.1:0-47502 GCA_964390105.1 uncultured Anaerolineae bacterium
TACTATCTGCACGATCACGAGGGCAAGCCGATCAAACCGCTGGCGGTGGCGCGTTCCTTCATCGGGACATGGGTGCTGGCGCTGATGGTCCTCCCGGCGGCGATCTTCACATGGCGGCTGCTGCCGTACTCGCCGCGCGGCGTGATCGATTGGCCGCCGTTCCTGTATGCGCGGATCATCGAGATGATGGCGGTAGCCGCCGGGTATCGCCGTGGCACGCTGGAAATCCGTGAAAGACAGGCAGAGTGAGCGCGGGATGAGATGTAGGCAATCGGGGAGTGTGGTAAAGTAAACACAGGTTAGATCGTGTTGATGACATAAGGCAGGTACGGGCCGTGGCGACAGAAAGCAGCAGGCGATCTCTACCCTCGATCACGTGGGGACGCATCATACAGGAGGTGCGGGCAGCGACCGCGCCCCGTAAACCACGCTCGATCAAGGTAGGGTCCACCGATGCCGAAATCGCAACGGAACTACGCATCCGGCAGACCCCGCGCTTCTTTGGGCTGATCCCGGAACAGGCCGCACTGCTGGGGCAGTTCTTCCCCCGGGCGATGCAGGCTACCCTCGCGCGGGCGGATCGCATCATGGCGCTGCGTTTTGACCTGCCCGGCGTGCCCAACCACCAGTTTAAGTCACAGGTCGATTGGCACGCCGATATTGCCAGCGGCTATCACTGGCCGATGGAACACGTCACGCGGCTGGCGCTGGAAAATCTACCAGAAGGTGTCAACCCGCGTGGCCCGTGGACGCTGAGCCGCTTCTACCACACCGTGCGGCTGGGTCAAGCCTACCTGTATACCATGGATGATCGCTACGCGCAGGTTGCCGTCAGCCAGATGACGGATTGGATCCGCAGCAACCCGGTCAACTTTGGCGTGAACTGGCTTTCGGGGCGTGAGGTGGCGATCCGTGCGGTGAACTGGGTGTGGACTTATTACTGCATTCTTGAATCGGACACGTTGACCAAAGACTTCCTGACGACCTGGATCGCCAGCCTGCGCGAACACGGCACATATCTTCACCGTGCCGTTAGTGAGGGTGACCTCGAAGGGCCGGACCTGCTGGCCGCGCTGTGTGGGCTGGCCTATCTCGGCGTGATCTTCCCGGAATTCAATGATGCCTCGCGCTGGCGCTCGTCCTCGCTGAACCGCTTCTGGGGTGAACTGGAAGGGCAGGTCAACCCGGATGGTTTCTATTACGCAGGATCGACGGCGATGCACCGCTTCGCGCTTGAACTGGGGTTAGCACTCGGCGCGTTATACGTCGTCAATGGGATAGACATCCCTGAACAGGGTCGCGCACGGCTCGGCTCCATGCTGGATGTTCTGATGGCCTATCTGCGCCCTGACGGCACCGTGCCTGCCATTGGTGATGACCGTGGTGAGCGCCTGCTGATCCTGACCGACGGCCCCAACCAGTCCGCCTACCTGAAGGATCACCGCCATCTGCTGGGGCTGGCCTCGTTGGTACTGGAGCGCCAGTTGAATGAGTGGGCCGGTTTTGTCGATCCCGGTCAGCGCGGCTGGTCAGTGGCGGCGGGCAATGCCTGGCAGGATGCCTTCTGGTACTTCGCCTCGGATTCAGCGGCTCGCTTTACCGACGTGCTGACCCATATCACGCGCCGCCCGGAGAATGTCCCGCCCGATGCGTGGATCGAGGTCACGCAGGGCGTGCGCGTCCGGGCACGGGCGCTGACGACCAGCCCCATCTCACTGGCGGATATCCAGTCCTCACGCGGATATGAGGCCAGCGGCCTCTACGTGATGCAGGCCGAAGACCTGCAGATGACCGTGAACACGGGGAGTGGATTGCGCTACCAGCATGGCACGTATGCCCACAAGGATTTACTCAGCCTGACGCTGTGGGCCTACGGCAAACCGATGCTGGTGGACCCCGGCACCTATCACCATCATGAAAAGCGCGATATTCACCAGGCATTCCGGGTGACTGCCGCGCACAACACGCTTCAGATCGGCTCGCGGGAAGTCATACCCGATGCAGCCAACGGCAGTCACGCGCACGGTACGGTGCATCGCTGGGTTTCCACTGCCGGGTTTGACCTGCTGGATGTCTCGCACGGTGGGTATAGCAAAGGCAACCCGCCGGTACATCACCGGCGCGTAGTCTGGTTTGACCGGCTGGCTGAGTTATGGTTGATTTACGACTTCCTGTCCGTGGCTGACCCCGACAAGGCTGAACACGACCCTGAGGTCCCGATTTCACTGTGGTTCCACCTTGCCCCGGGCGCGGCTCACATCGACCGGCCTGCACGTTCGGTGGTGACGGATAATGAAAAAAGCGCTAATCTCGTAATCATGCCGATTGGCGTGGTGCGCCTGATCCCTGAAATACAGGAAGGCTGGATGGCACCGGTCTATGGCACCCGCATGAAGGCCCCGGTCGCGCGTTTCTATGGCGAATCGCGGCTGCCGGTCGATATGGTCACGCTGATTTACCCGCATCAGGCGGTTTCTACCGACCTGGGTATCCTGCGGAGCAATGCGCGGTCCTCGCTGGCCCGGCTGGAAAAACAGCTTGCGGATGCAGGCCGCACCCGGTAGAACCGGGTCCATCAGCGCATCGGGATGGCCCACCCACTTTTAGCCCCGCTGTAAGGATAGGAAAGCCCGCGTGAAGCAGGTATTTTTTGATGGCAAAGGCCAGTTGATGGTACAGGACATCCCTGTGCCGGTTCCCCCGGCGGATGGGGCGTTGGTGCGTACCGAAGTTTCCCTTATTTCAACCGGAACCGAACTGGTACAGGCCACCGGCGGTGGCAGCCTGATCCGTAAGGCGCTGGCCCAGCCAGAGTTGATCAGGCGCGCCTTTGAACTGACGCTGCGCGAGGGCATCGCCTTTACCGCCGGGCAGGTGCAGGAGATCGCACAGACGTGGTTTGCCAGCGGCTACAGTTCCGCGGGCACCGTGATTGAGCCGGGGTCGGTGTCACCCTTCCGTGCTGGCGACCGTGCCGCGTGTGCCGGGGCTGGCATCGCCAACCACGCCGAATACAACGCCATTCCCACCAACCTGATGACCGCCATCCCCGATGGTGTAACCGCGCAGCAGGCGGCCTTTGCCAATGTCGGTGCGATTGCCATGCAAGGCGTCCGCCGTGCCGAACCAACCCTGGGCGAGACGGTGGTGGTGGTCGGTCTGGGCCTGATCGGGCAGATTACGGCGCAGATACTGGCGGCCAATGGCTGCCGTGTGATCGGGGTCGATTTGCGCGAGGACCGCCGGGCGCTGGCCGCGCAGCTAGCCGGGGCCGATCCGGTTGACCCTGCGCAGGGATCGGCGGCCAAAGCCGTACAGGCCCTGACGGGCGGCATCGGGGCGGACCGCGTGATCCTGTGTGCCGCGACGGACAGCAGCGCCCCGACGAACGAAGCCTTCCGCATGTGCCGTGAACGGGGCCGCGTGGTGATGGTCGGTGCGATGGGTATGGACCTCGACCGCAATGAGATGTACGTTCGTGAACTGGATTTCGTGATCTCGCGCTCCGGCGGGCCGGGACGTTATGACCGCAATTACGAGGAGCGCGGCATCAGCTACCCGGTGGGCTATGTTCGCTGGACCGAGACGCGCAACATGGCCGCCGTCCTCGATCTGATCGCGCGGGGTCGGCTGAACGTCGATGCGCTGGTGGCGGGCACTTACCCCGTTGAGCAGGCCGCCAAAGCCTATGAGGCCGCATCAAGTGGCGCGCTGGCCGTGCTGATCACCTATCCCAATGACGGGGACCCCTCGAATAAAGAACCGGCGCATGTCCTGCGTCGCGCAGTGAATCCCGAAAAGAATAAGCTCGGTTTGGCGCTGGTGGGAGCCGGGAGTTTTGCGCGGGCGGTACATCTGCCTAACATACTGAAACACCCTGACCTTGCTGTAACCGCTGTGGTCAGTGGTAGTGCATCGGCGGCACAGGTGGCCGATAAGGTCGGCGCGGGGCTGGCGACCACCCGGATCGAGGATGCACTGAATGATCCAGGCGTCGATGCGGTGCTGATCACCACGCGCCACCATCTGCATTATGAGCAGGCCCGCGCCGCGCTGGCAGCAGGTAAGCATGTTTTCATCGAAAAGCCGATGACGCTGACCGTGCCACACGCGGAGGAACTGCTCCAGCTTGCCGCAACACATGAACGGCTGATCACGGTGGGATTTAACCGCCGCATGGCCCCCACCGCCATCGAACTGAAAAACGTACTGCGCAGGGTCGGTGGCCCGGCCACGCTCAGTTTCCGGGTCAACGCCGGGGCGATCCCGGCTGCACACTGGCTCAACGACCTGGGCGAAGGTGGTGGGCGGCTGCTGGGTGAAGGCGTGCATTTCATCGATTTCCTGTGCGGCATGGTCGATGCCGACCCGGTGTCGATCAGCGCACAGGGCAGCCCGGACTGGCAGGAATTCAGCGTGTCGATCACGTTTGCTGATGGCTCGCTGGGTACGGTGTTGTATAGCGCGCGCGGCAGTTCGATGTTCCCCAAGGAGCGTGTCGAGGTTTTTGCCGGGCGCGGTGTGGCCGTGCTGGAGGATTTCAAAACGCTGACCTTCACCGATATGCCAGGCAGGGCTATCAAGGGCGCGGGGGATAAGGGCCATGCCGCGCTGCTGGATAACTTTGTGGCAGCGATTCGAGGTCAGGCCGATCTCGGTGTGACGGGGGCTGACGGCCTGCGCGCAACGCGGCTGGCACTGGCAGCCATGCACAGCATCCAGGCCGGGCAGGGCATCGACCTGCGGCGCTGGAACGGGGGAACCGCTCATGAGTGAGCCGATCATCACGGGGCAGTCGTTCGTCATCCTCTCCACGCAGGACTGGGACGAGCTGGCGACCCGTAAACATCGCTTTGCGCGCTGGTGGGCCGATGACGGCAACCGCGTATTGTACGTCGAGCAGCAGATGCACTGGGCCGGGTGGCTGGTTGATCTGCCGGGGCAGTTCAGCCGGGCGTGGCGCTGGTTGCAGGGTCCGCGTGAGGTCACCCCGAATTTGTGGGTATACACGCTGCCCATCGTGCTGCCCTTCTTCCAGATGTGGCGGCCCCTCAACTGGATCAATAATCTGTTTCTGCGCCCGGTGCTGAAGGCGCAGATCGGGCGGCTGGGTTTTGATGCCCCTGTACTGTGGACCTATACCCCACATTCCGCCGATTTTGTCGGAACGCTGGGCGAACGTGCCGCTGTTTATGAATGCGTCGATGACTTCACCTCCTCGAAAGGGCTGGTCGATGCGGATACGATAGGCCGCATGGAACGCGACCTGATCGATAAGGTTGACCTGCTGATCGTGACCGCGGATGCCCTGCTGGAGAGCAAGAAGCCGGGTGCAAAACGCGCGATACTGGTGCCCAACGGCGTCGAGACAGAGCATCTGCGCAAGGCTGCGGATGACTCGAAACCCGTGGCGGCGGCGCTGTCGGAGGTATCCCACCCGGTGATCGGCTATCTCGGTGCGATACAATATTGGATTGATACGGCCCTGCTGGGGCGCATCGCACGGGAACACCCGGAGTGGACGGTGGTGCTGGTCGGCCCGGCGGGCCTGCTGGCTGACCTGAATCCGCTCGAAGGATTGCCCAACGTGTTAATGACCGGGCGCGTGCCCTATGAGGAAGTGCCCGATTACCTGCGTGCCTTTGATGTGTGCGTGAACCCGTATATCCTCGATGGGGTGGCGGAGCATTGCAGCCCGCTCAAACTGTACGAATACGTGGCGACGGGCAAGCCGACCGTGTCGGTGGACATGCCGGAGGCGCACCGCTTTGAGGGATTAGTATCGATCTCGCGCGATTCGGATGATTTTATCCGGCTGGTTGAACAGGCCGCCGGGGAAGATGACGGTCTGCGTGAGCGGCGTATGGCCGAGGCGGAGAAACACACGTGGCGTCAGCGCTTTACCATGGTATCCTCTGCCCTTAACGACATACTGAGAGGGGACTCACGATAGAGCACAAGACGCAGCCTGACCTGCCGGAAGCCTATGCGGACCTGCGCCTGCTGGTGATCATCCCGGCATATAACGAGGAAACCAACCTCGGTAAGGTCATTACCGAGGTCCACGATGCGCTGCCTCAGGCATCGGTGGTGGTGATCAACGATGGTTCAGCCGATGCAACCGCCGCCGTGGCGGCCTCGCACGGGGCTGCCGTGATCAGCCTGCCGCATAATCTTGGCATCGGCGGTGCGATGCAGACCGGTTACCTGTACGCGCGTGATAATGGCTTCGACGTGGCGTTCCAGGTCGATGGGGACGGCCAGCACGACCCGTATGAGCTGCTCGACCTGCTGACCGAATTGATGACCACCGAGGCCGATGTGATGATCGGGTCACGCTACATCGAGGATCGCGGCTATATCACGCCGACGCTGCGGCGGCTAGGGATTGTGATTCTCGCCCAACTAATCTCGGCCATCATCCGCCAGCGCATCAGCGACCCCACCTCCGGGTTCCGCGCCATGAACCGCCGCGCGATCCTGTTCTGTGCCCGGGACTATCCATTTGATTACCCGGAGCCGGAAGCGGTGGTCACGTTTAACCGGGCCGGGCTGGTGATCGGGGAAATCCCGGTGACGATGCACCCACGGTACGGTGGGGAATCCTCGATCACGCCGCTGCGATCCGCATATTACATGGTCAAGGTCATCATGTCGATCCTGATCGGCCTGCTGCGCCAGCGACCGCGAATCATAGGAGAGACAAACCATGTTTGAGTTGTCTCAGGCTGAGGTCATTATGCTGCTGGTGCCCACGGTGCTGTTCCTGGCAGTGCTGGAACTGGTACGCAGCCGTCGTCTGCGCGAGGACTATTCGCTGATTTGGATGGCGACCTCCATCATCCTGATCATCCTCGGTGTTTTCCGCAACAGCCTGCTGGATTGGGTGGCCGGGATCATGGGCATCTTTTACCCGCCGACGGCGCTGTTCGTACTGGGCTTCTTCCTGATGATGCTGATCCTGCTCCAGTTCTCGATGGTGATCACGCGGCTGTCCCACCAGAATCGACAGTCGGCGCAGCGCATCGCGCTGCTAACTGAACGCCTGCACCGGCTTGAACAGAAGCTGGCCGACCATCAGGATGACTGAGACGGCTGCCAACCTGCCCTGGAGATGGAGAAAGACCGTCTCTTTTTGATCCCGGCTGGTGCTGCACGGGTCTTGCGGGCCGTCAACATCCCGCTGCGTGCTGCGTATGCACCTCACTCTTTGTGCTGACCAGCGGGGCAAACTGGCTGAGAGCGCGGCAGGCTGCCGCCCATTAACGGAGATCGTCGCCATGCGCGTGATGCACATCACTCGTCTGACCAACATCGCGGGGTCAGAACGCCATCTGATGAGCTTATTGCCCGGCCTGGTGGAGGCCGGTTTCGATGTCTCCTGCGTGATGCTGGAGGACCCCGCGCGCCCGGTTGATGCCTTTGCAGCGCACATGGTGGAGAACGGCGTCAGCGTGCATCGCATCCCGATGCGCTGGCACCTTGACTTCACCACATGGGCGGACCTGCGCGAATACATCGAGGAATGGGAACCGCACATCGTGCATACACACCTCGTCCATGCCGATTTTTACGGCCTGCTGGTGGCGGACGCCGCTGGTGCCCCGCTGCTGATCTCGTCACGTCATAATGATGATGCCTTCCGCCAGCGACGCATCTTCCAGGTCACCAACCGCTGGCTGATGGCGCGTGCCGATGCTGTCCTCGCCATCTCAGACGCCATCGGGCAGTTTGTGGCTGATGTAGAGGGCATCGAGCCGGACAAAGTGCATGTGGTTCATTACGGCCTGGATGTGCCAGAACACGGGATCAGCCGCGAAGAAGCACGTGAAACGCTCAGGATCAGGAGTGACGGCGTGGTGTTCGGGTTTGTGGGGCGGCTGATCGAGCAGAAGGGCGTGGATGTGCTGATCGAGGCGTTTGCCCGCGCCAGCCGTGAGAAGCCGGGCGGCGCACTCTCGATCATCGGGGATGGGCCGCTGATGAAGGACCTCAAGCGGCTGGCGGCGCTGCGAGGTGTCGGGCCAAGTGTTACATTTCACGGATGGGTGCCCGATGCCAGCGCGCTGATGTCTGCCTTCGATGCGCTGCTGGTGCCCTCACGCTGGGAGGGTTTTGGGCTGGTGACGCTGGAGGCCATGTCGCACCGGGTGCCGGTGATTGCCAGCCGGGTCAGTGCGCTGCCGGAGATCGTGGTCGATGGGGTGACGGGCGTGCTGCATCCGCCTGGTGACCCCGACCTGCTGGCGGAGGCGATGATCAATGGGTTGAAGGACGTGTCAGTACTGGAATCCTACGGGCAGGCCGGGTATGAACGCCTGCTGAACCGCTTCACAGTGGCAGCCATGGTGGCGGGGACGGCTGGATTGTATCGAGAGTTGGCCGACGCCAACGGGGTTAAAGGGTAGCCACTATGTGTGGAATCTGTGGAGTACTCTCACTGAAGGGGGAACGTCCCGGTAATGCTGTGCTGGGCCGCATGGTGGCGACACTGGAACACCGTGGCCCGGATGATCAGGGTTTCATCATCGATGGGCCATGCGGGATGGGTAACACACGGCTGGCAATCCTCGACCTGAGCCATGCCGGGCACCAGCCGATGAGGGTGACACATAACCTGACGCACATGGGCAGTACGCATCCTCATGAAGCGTGGATCGCGTATAACGGCGAGGTCTACAACTTCAAAGCGGTGCGGGCAGCGCTGGCATCGATGGGGCATTTCTTCCATTCCGAGACCGATACCGAAACACTGCTGCGTGCCTACGTTCAGTACGGCAGCCCGGCATTCATCCACCCGTTTCGTGGCATGTTTGCCGTGGCGATCTGGGATGTGACGACCCAGACCCTCTCGATTTTGCGTGACCGGCTGGGCCAGAAGCCGCTGTTCTATACCATCAGTGATGGCTGGCTGGTGTTTGGCTCCGAGATCAAGGCGCTGCTGGCACATCCTGCCGTGACGCCGCGCCAGAACATCGACGTACTGCCGCACTACCTGGCGTACGGCTATCCGCCTGCCCCGCAAACGCTGTTCGAGGGAATCGTTTCGCTGCCGCCGGGGCATGTGATGACGATATGCCTCACGGATGCTGATCCCCAGCCGAAAATCGAACCCTACTGGCTGCCGACGCAGGGCCGTGAAGACCTGACCGCCGCATCCGAATCCGAACTGACGAGCCTGCTGCTTTCGCACCTGCGCAGCGCCGTCGAGATGCGCATGCTCGCGGATGTGCCGCTGGGCGCGTTCCTGTCCGGCGGGCTTGATTCAGCGACGGTGGTGGCGCTGATGGCGCAGGCCAGTTCGCAGGCGGTCAAGACCTTTGCCATCGGCTTTGAAGACGATGCCTCCTTCGATGAGACGATGCACGCACGTCGCATCGCCGCACAGTACGTCACCGATCACCATGAGTTCATCGTTAAGCCGCAGGTGATCGATCTCGTCGATGATCTGGTGTGGAGCCATGACCAGCCCTTCGGTGATTCCTCCGCCATACCGACCTATCTCGTCAGCAAGATGGCACGCCAGTATGTCACCGTGGCGCTGACCGGCGATGGCGGTGACGAGTTGTTCGCAGGGTATGATCGGTTCCGGGCAGCACAGCTTGCCGAGACCTACGCCAACCTGATGCCGGATACCGCGCACCAGGTGTTGGGTAACATGCTGCGCACGCTGCCGGAAGCAAGTGGGTATCGTGGGTTGGTACGGCGGGCCAACCGCTTTATCAATGCGGCCAACGCGCCGCTGCCACAGCGCTACCTGAGCTGGGTACGCTATATTTCGTCGGATTGGGTGAGCGAACTGGTCGGCCCGGAAGGCGAGCAGGCCGTCATCGCCGACTACGTGCGGCGTTTTGAGCCGCCCGTGCCGGGCCGCCGTGATGACATTGTTTGCCAGCTTCTTGATGTCAACCTGCGTACCTATCTGCCCGATGATCTGCTGGTGAAGGTGGACCGCACCAGCATGGCCGTCTCCCTGGAGGCACGCTCGCCGTTTCTTGATCACCGGCTGGCACAGTTTGCCATGGCGCTGCCTGTCGAGTGGAAGCTGCGTCGCGGTACGGGCAAATACCTGTTAAAGCGGGCCATGCGCGGAATCCTGCCCAACCGCATCATTGACCGTAAAAAGCACGGGTTCGGCGTGCCAGTTGGGGCGTGGTTCCGGGGTGATCTGGCCGGGTATGTGCGCAGCGTACTGCTCGATGATCGGACGCTGGGGCGCGGTTTCCTGAACCCTGAGGCTGTGCGCGGACTGATCGAATCACATCAGAACGGCGGGGCGGAATTGGGGCAGGCCCTGTGGACCGTGCTAACATATGAACTCTGGCTGCGTCGTTACTTTGATTAACACATAGGGGAGCTGTTCAGGATGTCAAACTGCCTTGTTACGGGAGGGGCCGGGTTCATCGGCTCGAATCTGGTGCGTGCGCTGCTTGAACGCGGCCATGCGGTGCGCGTAGTCGATGATTTCTCGACGGGGTACCGTCACAACCTGGTGGCCTGCGAGGGTAAGATCGAACTGCTCGAAGGTGACCTGGGGCAGATGAAAGTCGCGCAGGAGGCCGTCCGCGATATGGACCTGATCTTCCACAAGGCCGCGCTGCCCTCGGTGCCACGCTCGATCAGTGACCCACTCGAATCCAACCGCGCAGGCGTTGATGCGACGCTCAATCTGCTGATTTCGGCGCGCGATGCCGGGGTCAAACGGCTGGTTTATGCCTCATCCTCATCCGTCTATGGGGACCAGGACCCGGACAAGGCCAAGGTTGAGACGATGGTCAGCCAACCGATCTCACCCTATGGTGTCTCAAAGATGGCCGCTGAACGCTACTGCCAGGTGTTTTATATCGCCTACGGTTTCGAGGCGGTGGCCCTGCGCTACTTCAACGTGTTTGGGCCGGGGCAGGACCCCAGCGGTGGGTATGCCGCCGTAATCCCGAAGTTCGCCACGGCCATGCTCAACGGTCAGCAGCCCACCATTTACGGGGATGGTGAACAAACCCGTGATTTTACCTACATTGGCAACGTGATCCACGGTAACCTGCTGGCGGCGGAAGCCCCGGCGGAGCAGGTTGCGGGGCAAGTGTTTAACCTCGCGGCGGGCGGGCAGACTTCGCTGAATGAGCTGGTCGAGATGATGCAGGAACTCACCGGGTTCAATAAGCCCGCGCTGTATGACCCGCCCCGCACAGGTGATATCAAGCATTCGCGAGCGGATATCAGCAAGGCACAGGAGCGCATGGGCTATGAGCCAGTCTTCACGATGCTGGAGGGCCTGCGCAAGACCGTTGACTGGTACCGCGAACAGGTATCATGAGTGACGCGCATGACCCTATCCGGGTGATGCGCGTCATCGCGCGTCTCAATATCGGTGGGCCTGCGATTCACGTCGCGCTGCTCTCAGCGTGGCTTTCCGATGACTTTGAAACAATGTTGGTGACCGGTGTGCTGGGCGGCGGTGAGGGTGATATGGCCGACCTCGCGCGCGGCATGGGCGTCGAACCTGTGGTGCTGCCCACGATGGGCCGCGCCATCTCTCCGTTTGATGACCTGCGCGCCTTCTTTGACCTGCTCAGGTTGATGCGCCAGTATCGCCCGCATGTCGTGCATACCCATACGGCCAAGGCCGGGCTGCTGGGTCGGCTGGCGGCGTGGCTGACGCGCACTCCCGTGATCATACATACCTTTCACGGCCATGTGTTTTACGGCTACTTCAGCCCGCTGAAAACGCGGGTCTTCCTGTGGCTGGAGCGCTGGATGGCCCGCCTCAGCAGCGTGATCCTGACCATCAGCGACCGCCTGCGGGATGAACTGCTGGGCTTCCGTATCACGACGCCGGACAAGCTGCATGTGATCCCACTGGGCTTTGACCTTGGCGCGTTCAAGGCGGCAGAGGATCAGCGCGGCAACCTCAAAGCGGAACTCGGGTTGACGCCGGATACGCCGCTGGTGGGCATCATCGGGCGGCTGGTCCCGATCAAGAATCATGAGATGTTTATCAGGGCGGCAGAAGTGGTCAGCCGACAGCGCTCCGATGTACACTTCATAATCGTGGGTGACGGCGAATGCCGCACTGCCATCACCACGCAGATCGAAACGGCAGGGTTGGCAGATCGAATTCACCTGACCGGGTGGCGGCGTGACCTGCCCACCATTTACGCGGACCTCGACCTGCTGGCGCTGACATCACGTAACGAAGGCACACCGGTTTCGATCATCGAGGCACTGACGGCAAGTGTCCCCGTCGTTTCCACCGAGGTTGGCGGGGTGGCCGATCTGCTGGATGGGGGCCGTTGGGGGGCACTGGTGCCCTCGGATGAGGTCGATGCGCTGGCCGCCGCGATGCTGGCCTGTATCGAGACGCCGCCTATCCCTGAAGCCCGCGAAGCCGCTCGCGCCGTGATGCTGGACCGGTACGACGGGGGGCGGCTGGTCCGCGATATCGAACAGCTTTACCGGGCATACCTGCCCTGACTACCTGAAGGGTAACCGCTGCAATGAGTCCGTTCATCCCTATCATCCTCATCTCAGGGTTTATCTCGTTCATCATGACGCCGGTGGTCCTGCGGCTGGCGCGGACGATGAACTTCGTGGATGCGCCGCAGGAGCGCAAGATGCACTCCGAGCCGACACCCATGCTGGGCGGCATCTCCATCTACCTCGGCATCGCGATGGTACTGCTGTACGTCGGTATCACCTCAGAGCGTGAGATGCTGGGCCTGCTGGCCGGGGCCACGCTGATCACGGGGGTGGGCCTGTGGGATGATCGCCGTGATATGTCCCCTGCAATCAAGATGCTGGGGCAAGTCGCGGCAGCGGCAATCCTGATCCTCTCCGGGGTGCAGATCAACCTGTTTGCGTTTGAGCCGCTCAACATCAGCCTGACGATCTTCTGGGTGGTGGGCATCTGCAATGCCATCAACTTCCTCGATAACATGGATGGGCTGGCAGGCGGTCTCGCCATGATCGCCAGCGCGTTTATCTTCATCCTGTCGGCGGCAGAGGGCATCGGCCCGATTGCGGTGCTGGCCGCTGCCACGGCAGGGGCCTGTGTGGGCTTCCTGTATTACAACTTCAACCCTGCGATCCTGTTCATGGGTGACAGCGGGAGCCTGCTGCTGGGCTACGTGCTGGCGGCGATGGGTATCCAACTGACCTTTATCGGGCGTCCGTTGCAGGTCACGTGGATGGTGCCGCTGGTGATCCTCGGCCTGCCGCTGTTTGACATGTCGCTGGTCGTCTTCTCGCGCATTCGGCGCGGGGTGCCGGTTTGGGAAGGCGGCAAGGACCACAGCTCACACCGGTTGATGCAGATCGCAGAGATGCCCCCCTCACGCGCCGTCATGACGCTGTACCTGGCGGCAGGCGTACTGGGCATGTTGGGCGTGATGCTGGTCGATGCGACGCTGCCGCAGGCCATGCTGATCCTCGTCGGGCTGGCCGTGGCGTATATCGCGGCGTTTGCATGGATGGAGATCAACTTCAAGCCTGCCACGACGCCGGTTCAGGCCCCTTCTGCTGATCAATAACAAAGGTTTTGGCTCCCTGATGCGACCCGACCGTTTGCGGACTCTGATGACGGCGGTGGTGCTGGCAAGTGCCGCCTGCCTCGTGTACCTGCTGACCTCCGCCGGGGTCACTCACAGCGATGATGAACTGTACCTGCTCGATACCGCGCAGAGTGTCGCCGTACATGGCGATTTTTACCTCAACCAGACTACCTACCTGCGCCCGCTGCAGGTCAGTGATACTGAGCCGGGGCAGCCGGTGCTGGCGGCTCCGCTGTACTGGCTTGCGTATCGGCTGCCGTTCGTGGGCAATGTGCATCTTGCGATGCAGTTTAACCCCATCGTCACGGCGCTGGCGGTGGCACTGATCTACCTGTCGGCGCTGGAACTGGGCTATACGGAGCGAGTGGGGTTGTTGGCGGCGCTGCTTTACGGGATGACCACCATCGCATGGCCGTACACACAGAACTTCTTCCGCGAGTCGCTGTCCTCGTTCACCATCCTGCTGGCGCTGCTGGCCGGGTGGCGCTGGCGTAAAAGTACCGGCGGCAAGGAGCGACCTCAATGGGGTTGGCTGGTGCTGGCTGTCGGTGCGCTGCTCGTTTCGATCCTTTCCAAGGAGGCCGGGCTGCTGTTCGCGCCATACCTCGCGCTGATCGTGCTGCCTGATATCCCGCAGATCAAAGAGAACCGCAAGCTGTGGATCGGGGTGGGTATCGGCCTGATCATCGCTGTGGTGGTTGTGCTGGTCGCGGTGATTTTACTGCGGGATGAACTGTGGCTGGCATCGGGACGTTACCGGCTGCTGGATCGTTTGAACAGCCTGATGAACGGTTTAGCAGGCTCCCCGGCGGGCATCGCAGGCTACCTGTTCAGCCCGGCCCGCTCGATCTGGATGTTCTCGCCGGTCCTGCTGCTGGCATGGGCGGCCCCGGCGCTGCTGCCACGGTCTCGCTGGCGTGAAAGCTGGCTGCCACTGGCGTTTACGCTGGCCTTTGCGCTGACCTACGCCGCCATTCGCGGGGCGGATTGGTACGGTGGCAGCAGTTGGGGGCCGCGTTATATGGTGCCGCTGACACCGCTGCTGCTGTTGGCCGCGCTGCCCGCGCTGGATCGAATCACTGAGAAGAAGACCGCTGCCGGGATCGCGCTGCTGGCCGTGCTGGGGTTGGCGGGGCTGGCGGTGCAGATCGGCGCAGTGGCGGTGTCGGTGCCGGATTATTACGCCTATCAAATCGAGCAGACCGGGTTCTACCCGTGGTGGAACGAGGTCATCTGGAGCCTGCGCTGGAACCAGGCGGTAGGGTCGCTGCTGTACATCGGGCAGGGTGAGCCGCATATCCTGTGGCAGGTGGGTGGCATCGACTGGGCCGTGCCCGTTGTGATCGGGGCTGGTATCGCGGGGTCGGGCGTGCTGCTGTGGCTGCTTCGAACCAAACTGCCGGCTCGATTCCTCCCGGTCGGCTTCACTGTGCCGGTCTTGGCGGTCGGGATCATGCTGTTTACGCTGGCACGCGGCTATAGCGACCCACGCTACCGGGGCGATAACGCCGAGATCATGACGCTGATCAACCAGCTTAAAGCTGACCCGGACCCGGATCATGACGCGATCCTGCTGTCCTCGACGTTTTATACCGGGACCTTCCGCAATTACTACAAGGGCACGACGCGCTGGTACAACCTGCACGATGCACCCGGCGAGCGCTACAGTTGGGAGCAGGAACCCACCCTTGTCTCTGATGATGTTGAGGTGCAGCTTGGTGAGCGCAACTTCCTGACTCTGAACACCTTCATGCAGGGTGGTACGCTGTGGTTTGACGGCGATATGTGGCTGGTGCTGGATAGCAGCCCGTTCTTGCCGTGGTCGCTGCGTCCCGCTGAACACTACCTCAACCTTGCCGCTTACCCGGTCGAGGTGCGTGACATCAGCCCTTCAGTGCGCATGGTGCGCTACCTCAATGAGCGTTCCGGTATCGACAAGCCCACCGAAACCGACTTCGTGTTTGCCGACACCTTTGCATTAACTGCCTATGAAACCGAGTTGGCAGGGGCCGGTGCGCCGGTTGATACCGTTTCACCCGGCGCGCGCATCGGCGTGGCGCTGCAATTCGAGGCGCTGCGCACCCCGGATCAGGATTACGTGGTGGCCGTTTACCTCGTCGATGCGGCGGGGACCATCATCGCCCAGCGCGATAGCTCACCCGTGGGCGGCTTCCGGCCCACCTCTGGCTGGTCCGAGGGTGAAACCGTACAGGACAACCACGGCTTCATCCTGCCCGCCGACGCCCTCCCCGGCCAGTACCAACTCTGGCTGCTGATGTACCAGTGGCCCTCGCTCGAACGGCTGCCGGTTACCGGCGACGGTGCCCAGCCCGACCACTATGTCGTGCTGACGTCGTTCGAGGTGCGATAGGTCACCTTCTTTTCGGGGGCATTGCCCCCGAACCCCCAGCAGGGATGATCATCCCTGCACCTGTACAATTGGGTTGGTGCTGGTTGTGATGCTGGGCGGACTTTGTGGATAACAGGACCAATCAATAATAGTGCAGTGCAGGGGCGTAAAGCCCCTGCACTGGATATGGGGATCGCAACAAGTTGCGCGCGCCCCACGAAAAGGCTTTTGGATGACGACAAGCACAGTTGATGCGGTAACGCTGGAAATCTTCAGGCACCTGTTTGCCTCGGTGGCGGACGAGATGGGCGTGGTGCTGGGCCGCACGGGGTTCTCGCCGAACATCAAGGAACGCCGCGATTATTCATGTGCGGTGTTCCTCGGCGATGGCCGGATGCTGGCACAGGCGGCGCACATCCCTGTGCATCTCGGCGCGATGCCAGCCTCGGTACGCGCCGCCATCGAACACAGCGCACCGTTCCAGCCCGGTGACGTGATCATCCTCAATGACCCCTATCTTGGCGGGACACATCTGCCGGATATCACGCTGGTCTCGCCGTTTTTCGCTGATGAATATGACGCCGAACCCGCCTACTTTGTGGCGTCGCGCGCGCATCATGCCGATATCGGCGGGATGTCACCGGGGTCGATGCCGCTTTCCACCGAACTGGTACAGGAGGGCATCATCATTCCCCCGGTGCGGCTGGCGCGGGCAGGTGAAACCAACGAGGACGTGCGCAGCCTGATCGTGCGCAACTCCCGTACACCGGGGGAACGGCTTGGTGACCTGAACGCGCAGATGGCGGCACATGAGATCGGGGCGCGGCGGCTCAGCGAGATCATCGAACGGTATGAGGCGGAGGCAGTCCATGCTCATGCGCTCGAACTGCTGGCCTATGCCGAGCGGCTGACACGCGCACTGATCAGTGATCTGCCGGATGGCGTTTACCGTTACGAGGACGTGCTGGATGGGGACGGCCAGACCGAAGACCCCGTACCGATCCGGCTGGCGATCCACATCGAGGGAGACGAACTGACCGCCGATTTCAGCGGCACGGCCCCGGCGGTACATGGCTCGCTGAACGCGGTGCGTGCTATTGTCGAGTCGGCGCTGCTGTACGTGATTCGATGCGTGGCGGGGGAAAGCCTGCCCACCAACCAGGGCGTCATGGCCCCGCTGACGCTGATTATCCCGCCCGGCACCGTTCTCGATCCCGGCCCGCCGCATGCGGTGGCAGGCGGCAACGTCGAAACCTCAATGCGGGTGGTTGATGTGATCTTCGGGGCGCTGGCCGGGGCGCTCCCCGACCGCATCCCGGCGGCCAGCCAGGGCACCATGAACAATATCACATTTGGCGGTTTTGACCCCGTGCGTAAGCGCTCCTTTGCCTATTATGAGACGATGGGCGGCGGTGCGGGTGCCGGGCCGGGCCAGCCGGGTGCCAGCGCGCTGCACTGGCACATGTCAAATACGTTGAATACCCCGGTCGAGGCACTGGAGATGGAACTGCCCGTCCGCGTGCGCCAGTACCGCGTACGGCACGGCAGCGGTGGCCCCGGCACCTACTCCGGCGGCGACGGCCTGATCCGTGAATTTGAGTTCCTCGTCGATGTCGAGGCCACGCTGCTCACTGAGCGCCGCATCCATGCGCCCTACGGGCTTTCCGGTGGCGCGGATGGACAGCCGGGCCGCAACGTCCTAATCCGCGACTTCAAAGAAACCGTTCTCCCCGGCAAGGTCCGCCTCTCCCTGCGTGCTGGCGACCGCCTGCGCATCGAGACACCGAGCGGCGGCGGCTGGGGAGCTAAATAAGAGTAAGGGTTCGATGTCGATACAGAATCAGGGAAAGCAGGGGGCACGATACATCGTGCCCCTACCCGTCTGATAATCGATCAACTGCGGAAGCAGGATCACCTCATTACGCAGGTGCAGGAGCCTGAGGCTCCTGCCGGGGGTATGGGGGCAGTGCCCCCACAATAAATACCACACAGAAAGGCACACGCAATGACGACGATCAGGATCAGGAATGCGACGGTGGTAACGCTGGATGCGGAAGGCCGCGTACTGGAAGGGGCCGACGTGGTGATCACCGATGGCATAATCATGATGGTGGGGGAGGTTCCGGCGGATTTAGTGGCCGATGAGGTGGTCGATGCAAGGGGGCGTGCGCTGCTGCCGGGCCTGGTCAACGCGCACTGCCACAGCCCCATGACGTTCGAGCGCGGCTGGGCGGAGGACCTGCCTTTCAACCGCTGGCTGAACGAGAAAATCTGGGTGGCGGAAAGTGCCCTCACACCCGATGACGTGTACTGGGGCGCGGCGCTGGCCGCCTGCGAGATGATCCGGTCGGGGACGGTGGCGTTTAACGACCATTACTTTTACATGGATCGCGTCGCGGAGGTGGTTCAGCAGAGCGGCATGAAGGCCGCGCTGACGTGGTGTGTGTTCGGGATTGGTGAGGATGCCGAGGTGGGGCCGGGGCTGGAGGGCACGGTCGAGTGGCTGAAAGACGTACATGGCGCGGCGGATGGGCGGCTCAGGACGTTTATCGGGCCGCACTCGCCATACATCTGCCCACCGGACTTTTTACGGCGTATCGTGAAATTGGCCCAGGAGACCGGGCAGGGCATCCACATCCACCTGGCGGAAGATAAGGATCAGGTGGCGCAGTCGATGGCGCGCCACGGTATGACCCCGGTCCAGCACGTCGCTGCGCTGGGCGTGTTCGATGTGCCGGGCGGCACCGTGGCGGCGCACTGCCTCACCATCGACCGGACCGATACGACCATCCTTGCCGAAAAGGGCGTACATGTGGTTCACTGCCCGGTCACATACATGAAGCTGGCGATGCCCTTCCCGGTACTGGATGACCGTATCAGGGCCGGGGTCAGGGTCGCGATGGGCACCGATGGCCCCGGCTCAAACTCCGATATGGATATGTTCGCTGTGATTCGGCAGTCAGCGCTGATGGAGAAATATCAGTCGCTCAACCCGGAATTACTGCCCGGCGATATGCCGCTACGCATGGCAAGTGCCAATGGGGCCGCCGCGCTGGGCTTCGAGGATATGGGCGAGATCGCGCCCGGTAAACGCGCCGACCTGATCCTCGTGAACCTCGATGTGCCGCATATGCGCCCGCAGCACAGCCTGATCGCCAACCTCGTTCACTCGGCAAAGGGGTCTGATGTGACTGATGTCATGGTCGAGGGGCGGTGGCTCATGCGGAACCGCGACCTGCTGACGCTGGATGAGGAGCGCATCCTGTATGAGGCCGACAGGCACGCCCGTGAGATGGTGGGGCGCGGCATGACGCAGATGCGGGAGTATAAGGGCTAATCGCTGGCAGAGTTCATAGGTCTGTAGACTACCGCCTGAATCATTTACGATTCAGGCGGCGGATTCTTCTTTGTAAGGGCTTTATTCGGCAGCGGGGGTGGTGACAGGTGCGTATTGCTTGCCCGGCCCGGCGATCAGCAGCCACAGGCCGATCGCCAGTTCAAACGGGACGTAGGGCACGTAGATCAGGAACGGTACCTCGACGCCCATGATGACCAGCAGCGTGGCAACCAGCAGCGGGGCGACGGTGATCAGCCCATACAGCGAAAGCCAGCGCTGCACCACTCGCGATTGGTACAACAGGGCATAGAACAGCAGCGCGCCGATGCAGAAGGCCAGCATGTGCAGTTGGACGCCGACGAAATCCATTGAGGCAATGGCAGATTCGGCCAGACCCAGCAGGAGTTCCGGCTCTCCGGCGGCCACATACTGCTGGCTGATCCCGATCAGAGAGTATGCTGAGCCTTTGCTGGCTGCCAGCAGGGCCGCCTCGACGAGGTACAGGCCCAGCGCAATGGTCGCCATGGCCGGGCTGTGATCCCTGAGAACGGTGTACAGCATCGCCCCGAGGAAGATAATACCGAGGGCGGTCAACATATCGGTCAGCATGAACAGCCGCAGCGCAGTTGAGTTGGCTGCGATGGCGGTCAGGCTGGCACCGAGATTATCGGGGTTGATGGCAGCATTACGCAGGACCGCGCCACCGATGATTGCGGTAACAAACTGTAGAATAAACGCGATCCCCAGAACTCTGGTAAGGCGGGTATTGGTTTTCATCAGGCTCCTCTTTGTGCGGATGGGGTTTCAGAACACTGTCCAAGTTCCATCTATCAGTACGCGCAGAGAGGTGCCGGGTTGCAGGCAAAGGGGAGCTAATTTATCACGTTACGTTACTACTCAGCCTGATTTTGTACTCAGATTTGCGATCTTGATTGACATTTTGGATTGTGTTCAGGTACAAAACATATGGCGTGAAGATCGTTCGATATCTCAAATTAGGCACAAAAAGTGGCCTGAGTAGTTACCACGTTACAGGTTCTTCCAGGAGGCGCGCGGCGTGATGCGCCACAGCACGTAATCGAAGCCGTTGCCTATGTAATTGCCGGAGCGGATCAAACGGATCGCCATCTCGATATGCTGTACGGTGTCCTCACCGTAGAACTCGACTATTTCGGCGCGCCACGCCGGGCTGACCTCGCCGCGCTGTTCGGCCCAGTGCTGGGCGTAATGCAGGGCGGGGCGCTCCCGCTCGGGGATATCGCCGTGTTCCAGCACTCCGGTGAGGATGGCATCGGATTCGGCGCGGGACAGCCCGGCGGCATTGGCCTCCATTTTGTGATAGTAAGCGCAGTAACGGCAGCCGTTGACCTGCGTCACGGCCAGCATGATGCGCTCCCGGAAGGCCGTGCTGATGCGTTCCTGCCGCATCATGGCACGCAGCAGGCTGCGGTGCCGTATCACATGGCGCATATCCGCGAAGAACTCACCGGGGCCGTTGTAGGTGCGCTTGGGGAATGTGGTGCGGTTGCGACGCTGTTTGACCGTGGTCATGGCTCGCTTTTCTTTCTTTCGGTTAATTGACCTGTACTTCAATAAAGATGCGTTCACTTACCGAGGTATTACCCACGGCGTCATAAGCACGCAGTTGGATGGTATGCAGGCCCGGCGACGTGATCAGCCAGCGTTCATTGTAGGGTGCAATGGTGCTGGTCGCGATCAGCTCGTCATCGACGTAAAACTCGACGCGGTCCATGGAGATGTTATCCGTCACAAAGGGCTGGATGGTGATGAACTCGTCGTTCAACGAGAACTGCTCGTCGGGTTCGGGCGTGATCAACTCGATGGTGGGCGCGGTGTTATCGACCGTGACCTGGTAAATGAACTCCTCGACGCTGTTATCGGCCAGTACCACCTGAAGGCGCAAGCTGTACAGCCCTTCGAGCAGGTCCGTGGACCAGGTGCCCAACGTACCGCCCAGCCGTGGGGAATAACTGTTCCCGCCGATCTGAATCCACTCGGTGGGGTTGAGGCCCTCGCCGTAATCCAGCCGGTAGAACGAAAAATTGGGGCCGGTGGCGTTGCCAAACAGTGTCACCTGCCCGCTGACATAGCTGAACGGCACCGGGTTGGTGATGGCAACCGGGCCGTAGACAGACGGGTTCGAGACGGTGTCGTATTCATCGGGCGGCACCGCGATTCCGTTATCGCGTGCCCAGTCGGCGGCGGCATCGGGCAGGACCATGTATATCCGCTCCTCGATCAGGTCGGCGGGCGTGTAAACCGTTGCCAGCAGCCCTGTCTCACGGTTGATGCGGAAGGGTTGGTACAGGGTGTCGTAAGCTGCCGGTTCCGTGCCCGATTTAAACACTTCCTGGTAGGTGGGGCAGTAGCCATTAGGCAGCAGCCCGGAGACCTGGCACACGGTCATCTCGATCAGGTCGTCGGGGGCCGCCCAGCCTTCAGGGGGCAGATCGGCGCTGACGTACTGCATGACGGCGTTCCAGATCGGCGCGGCCCCCACTGAGGCGGTCAGGTTGTTCATGGCGGCATTATCGCTGTTGCCCACCCACACGCCCACGACGCGCTGCGGCGTATAACCCACGGTCCAGTTATCGCGGTAATCATTGGTTGTGCCCGTCTTGGCGGCGGCGGGCCGATCCAGTGAAAGCGGGCTGTTTGATCCCAGCGTGGGCAGGCGGGCTTCGTCATCGGAGAGGATGTCGGTGACCAGGTAGGCGAGGGTCGGGTCAAGTACGGTGCGCTGCTGGAAGGTGCCATCCTGCCCGTACTCCCAAAGCACATCGCCCTCGCGCGTCTCGATGCGCAGGATCAGTGTCGGGTCCAGCGTGCGGTAGCCCGCGAGATCAGCCTCATTGGTCACGGGCATGCCACGCATGACCCCACCGTTTGCCAGCACACTGTAGGCGTAGGTCAGGTCATAGAGCGTGACCTCCCCGGCCCCCAGTGCCAGCGACAGGCCGTAGCGATTCAGCCCGGCATTGAGCGAGTTGATTCCCATGGCGTGCGCGGTGCGCAGCGTGTTATCGATGCCGACCCACTGCTGCACCTGCACCGCCGGGACGTTATAGGAGTTGGCGAGGGCCTCACGGATGCTCATCGGGCCGTGAAATTGGCGGTTGATGTTCTCCGGCACGTAGGGCTGGGTCGAGCCGATGTCAAAGGCGGTGCGCACATCAAGAACCATGGTGGCGGGCGTGTAGCCCTGCTCGAAGGCGGTCAGGTAGGTGAAGGGCTTGAACGTTGATCCCGGCTGGCGCTCGGCCTGCGCCACGTTGAAGTTGCCGTCGATGGCGAGGTCGTAGTAATTGAGGCTGCCCAGCATGGTCAGCACCTCGCCCGTCTCGGCGTTCATGATGACGGCGGCGCTGTTGCTGACGTTGTGGTCGATGCCGACGCGGTCAGCGGGATAGGCGGGCAGGTAGCTTGCCGCAAGGCACGCCGACCCATCCTCCGCGAGAACCACGGTGCCGGCGGTTGCCCCGCTGAGTCGTTCAACATGGGTGCGTGCGGTGCATTCGGTTTGCAGGTACAGATCGTAATCAAGCGTGGTATAGACCACCAGCCCACCCCGGTAAGCGAGGTCGGGGCCGACGAGCGCCTCAAGCTGCTTGCGTGCCGCGATGGCAAAATGCGGGGCCAGCAGGTTAAACCGCTGCTCCGGCTGGCGGAGATCAAGCTCCTGTGCGAAGGCGAGGTCAGCCTGTGCAGCGGTGATGTAGCCTTCCTCGACCATCAGGTCCAGCACCACGCGCTGCCGCACCCGTGCCAGCTCGTAGTTATCGATGGGGTTAAGCGCCGGGGACTGTGGGATGGCGGCCAGCATGGCGGCCTCGGCCAGTGAAAGTTCATTGACGGATTTGTCGAAGTAAACCTGCGCGGCGGCTTCGACGCCATAGGCGAGGTTGCCGTAAAAGTTGGTGTTGAGATACCACTCCAGGATTTGGTCCTTGCTGTACAGGTTGCTGATACGGATAGCAAGGATCAACTCCTTGATCTTGCGATCATAGGTAATGGCGGTGCGTTCTTCGGGGGCGATCAGGACGTTCTTGACCAACTGCTGCGTGATCGAGGAGCCGCCCTGTATGCTGCCCCCGGTGAAGTTGTTCCACGCGGCCCGGGCCAGCCCTTCGAGGCTGTAGCCGGGGTTCTCGTAAAAGGTCTTATCCTCGATGGCGATGGTGGCATAACGCAGTGTTAGCGGGATATCGGTCAGGTCCACCCAGCTTCGATCCCCGGCCAATGGGTCAAGGACCTCGTAGATCAGCACATCGCCGCTGCGGTCATAGAGGCGCGTGGTCTCGAAGTCCTCCTCGACGGTAGTGATCTCGCCGGGTTCGGGGAGTTGGGCGGAGTAATAGGTGTACAGGATGGCGAGGGTCGCGCTGCCTGCCATGATCAGCAGCGCCGCAATGCCCAGCAGGCCCAGCAGGCCGATCAGGATGCTGCGCAGGAAACGCTGCGGCCCGGTCCGTTGGTAGGTACGCCGCTGGCGGCGGCGTCGCACGACTTGTCGGATGGTACTCAAGGGCAAGCCTCTTAGGTGTCAGGTATCAGGTGTCAGGCCAATCTGCCGACAGAAGAAGTCCCTGATATCCGGTCGTTGTCAGACCCTATGATAGAGGAATGTGGGGGAGTTGACCACATTGGAGAGGTGTCATATAGCTGATGTCAGGTTTACCTGCTGACAGGGGAGCCGCTGGTCTTCGCTCGTTATTTGTATGCAGGATAGAGAAATAGCGGGGTTATTGTGCGCGGTATCAGTCTGCTCCCTGGTACCTGTCATCTACAAATCCAACCGCTTGAAGCTCTCGGCGGGGAATGCATGGTCAAAGGCGACGTTGTCACGCACGCGGTGGCGCTCAGCAGTGATAATGGCCTCAACGACCGCGACGGCATCGGACTGGTGACCCTGGGTATTATAGATCATGTAGTCAAACTCATGGGCGGCGCGGATTTGTGCGAGGGCGGTATCAAGGCGTTTACGGCGCTTCTCAAGGTCAGCCTCACCGGCCTCGGCCCCATCACGGGCCTCGATGCGGCCCAGTAGTTCATTGGCAGGGGCAGAGATGAAGATGCTGATCGACTCCGGGAAGTGCGATTTCAGCAGGCGCGTCCCGGCCACATCGACTTCAGCGATGACGAGGTGCGCCCCCGGCCTGATCTCGGAGAAAATATCAACGGGCATACTGTAGACATGTCCATCACCATAGACTTCTTCGCCGTGCGGTTCCAGCAGGTGACCTCGGTCACCCATCGTTTTGAACGTGTCGCGGCTGATGAAATGGTACTGCTGGCCTTCATGCTCACCCTCACGCGGGGTACGGGTGGTATACGTGCGAACACGGTCCATCTCAAGAGGATGGTTTGCCAGCAGTGTTTTGATAATGGTATTCTTACCCACACCGGAAGGTCCGGCGATGACAAAAAGGAGCCTCGGCGGCGTTCCTTCAGAGTTCTTGATCAAACGCTCAACCGGGGTAAATTGCGATGTCATGCCCACTGCCTCTCGCCAGATAATCGCTGATGATAACCTGTGACGATTATACCACCTCACCCATAAGTAGGAGTAACTGATTTCCATGAAAGTTGTCATCCCAATGGCAGGCTATGGTAAACGCCTGCGCCCGCTGACGCATACTCGACCCAAACCGCTGGTCAATGTGGCGGGGCAGCCCATGCTCAAGCACCTGCTGGATGCGCTGGATGGGTTGGAGATCGAAGAATACATTTTTATTGTGGGATACCTCGGCGATCAGATCGAGGAGTATATCCGCAGCAATTTCGATTTCAAGGCATCCTTCGTGGTGCAGGAAGAACTGATCGGGCAGGCCCATGCCATTTATCTCGCCAGGGAGTACATCGACGGTGAGGTGATCGTGCTGTTTTCGGATACCCTGTTTCAAGCCGACCTGACCACGATCAACAAGACGGATGCCGACGCGCTGGCCTTTGTGAAGGAGGTCGAGGACCCACGCCGCTTCGGGGTTGTCTCCCTTAATGAGGACGGCGTCGTGACGAAGTTTGTCGAAAAGCCGGATTCAATGGAGAACAGGAACGTTGTGATCGGGCTGTATTATCTGCGCGATGGCAAGGCCATGATCCGCGCCATTGAGACACAGATGGACCGCAAGCAGATGACCAAGGGCGAGTTCTTCATCGCTGATGCGTTCCAGATCATGATCGATGAGGGGTTCCGCTTCAAGACCGAAAACGTCAGTGTGTGGCTGGACTGCGGCACACCCGTCACCGTGCGCGAGACCTCGCGCTGGCTGCTGGAGAATGGCTACGATAACAGCAATGAAGTCAGCTTCGAGACCGCAACGATCATTTCCCCGGTCAACATCCACCCCGATGCGAAGATCGATCATGCTATCATCGGGCCGTATACGACCATCTCCGCGGACTGCGAGGTGAGCTTCAGCATCATCCGTGATTCAATCCTCGATAAGGGCGCAGTGGTGATCAACAGCCTGCTTGATGACTCTCTGATCGGGCGTGATGCGCATGTCACAGGGCGTTATCACAAACTCAATCTTGGCGATTCCTCTAACCTGAACTTTGGTGAATGAAGCAGATGAGCAAACGCAGTTATGTCTCGCAGAAAGTGTCAGGGATGCCGCCATCCGGTATCCGCAAGTTTTTTGATATCGCCGCGACGATGGACGATGTCATCTCACTCGGCATCGGCCAGCCCGATTTCGTGACGCCCGACGCCGTGCTGAATGCCGGGATCGAGTCCTTGCGCAGCGGGCGCACCTCATATACCTCCAATTCAGGTATTTTCGAGCTGCGTGAGGCCATTGCAGGGTATCTCAATCGCTTATACGGGATCACGTATCACCCCGAAGATGAACTGCTGGTGACGGTGGGCGTCTCCGAGGCCATGTTCCTGGCCATGCACGCCATTCTCGATGATGGCGATGAGGTTCTGATCCCGGAACCCTCGTTTGTTTCCTATGCGCCCAGCGTTGTGATGGCAGGGGGCAAGGCCGTTCACATCCCCACGCATGTTGAGGATTCGTTCCAGGTGACCGGGGCGGCGTTGGAGGCCGCCATCACCGGTCAAACCAGGGCGATCCTGATCGGCTACCCCAACAACCCCACGGGTGCCGTCATGACCCGTGAGATGCTGCTGGACGTGGCCGCCATTGCGCAGAAACACGACCTGATTGTGGTCTCCGATGAAATCTACAGCCGCCTTGTTTACGACTTTGATCACGTGTGCTTTTCGACACTGCCCGGCATGAAGGAGCGCACGATTCTGCTGAACGGGTTCTCGAAATCCCACGCGATGACCGGCTGGCGCATGGGCTTTGTAGCGGCTCCGCGTGAAATGCTGGCCGCGATGCGCAAGGTTCACCAGTATTTGATTATGTCGGCACCCACCACCGGGCAGGACGCGCTGATCGCGGCACTGGATGCCGCCGAGGATGACGTTGAATCGATGCGGCAGGAATATGACCGCCGCCGCCGATTGATCGTGGGGGGCTTCAACGAACTTGGCCTGCCGACCTTCGAGCCGCGCGGGGCCTTCTACGCCTTCCCGTCGGTGGTGAACTCTGGTATGGATGATGTGTCCTTTGCCGAAACGCTGCTGCAGGAAGAACAGGTCGCTGTCATCCCCGGCAGCGCTTTTGGTGAAAGTGGGACGGGTTTCGTGCGCTGTGCCTATGCCACATCTTACGAGGAGATCGAAGAAGCACTGGTGCGCATGAGACGGTTCATGCAGCGCCACGGCTAAGCATCCCACACCCCATCGTAAAAGTCATTACATCGCCGGGTGCCGTCAGCATCCGGCGATTTAGAATCTATGTACCAGGGAGATGATCATGTTTGAACTATCGAACCCGCTGCTGGGCGCGCTCCTGATCTTTGTAATCCGCGTGCTGAGTATCGCCGTCTCGACGCTGCGCCTGCTGCTGATGGGCCGTGCTAACCCGCTGCTGGTATTTACGTTGTCCTTCATCGAGGCCGCGTCGTTTGTGCTGACCTTCGGTGTCGTTGCGCAGGACCTGACCAATATGTACAACCTGATGAGCTACAGCCTCGGGTTTGCTGCGGGGACATGGGTCGGTACGCTGATCGAGGAGCGTGTCGGTGCAGGCTTTGCGACGGTCAACATCGTCTCACGTGGGAAGTCGCTGCTGATCGTGGAAGCAGTGCGTGAGGCGGGGTATGGGGCCACGCGCACCGCTGGCGAGGGCGTTTCCGGCTCGGTGGGGTTGGTGTGGGTGGTGGTGCGCCGTCGCAATGTAGGCCAGATTGTGGGGATTGTGCAGAAGATCGAGCCGAAGGCGTTTATCTCGGTCGATGAAACGCGCAGCGTCCGGCAGGGCTTCCTCGGTTACGGGCGGGCCTGACCCTGAATAGTTAGGGTGTCAGACCCCATTTGTGTGTTGCATAATCATAGGTAAAAAGGGGCAGCACTTATGAAAGAACCACAAATCTACACACCAGATACACGCTGGATCACGAAATCGTATGTCAGCACAACGATACTGCTGGTGTTCATCCTGCTGTGTACGGTGCCGTTCGGCTTGCTGATGGGCGCGGATGTCAATGGTCAGGCCGGGATGCTCAACGGCTTGTGGATAGCAGTGGCAATCAACCTCCTATGGTACATTCCACTGATGATCATCATCCGCCCGTACTACAACCGGCTGCGCTATGAGATTCACGAGGACGAGGTGATCGTCCATATCGGGCTGATCACGCAGTCCGTGAAGCATGTACCGTTCCGCACGGTGACCAACATCGAGGTGAAGCGTGGCCCGCTTGACCGGCTGTTCGGCATCGCGACGCTGAACATCCAGACGGCGGGGGCCAGCGGCAGCACCACCGCCGAGGAAACGCTGGCAGGGCTGGCCGATGTCGATGAGGTCTATGATCGTGTCGCGCGTGCCCTGCGCCGCTTTCGCAGTGCCCTCAGCCCGGATCAGGCCGGGGAGGATGAGCCGCATCTCAGTGATAGTGAGGTGATGTGGGCGCTGCTTGATGAGGTGCGCAAGATTCACGCGGCAATACGCGAGTAACAGAGGCCAGGGGTTATCGAAGAAAGAAACCAGCCGCCTTCTGTGGATAGCAGAGGGCGGCTGGTTTCATAATCACGCTGTAGATCATTAGGCTGAAAATTGAACCCTGACGCCTCTCTAATACCGCTCTTTGAGGCTCGCCACAGGCAGCAGGACCTGCCCGTCGGCGGGGTCTCCGAGGGCGGTGATTTGGCTGGGGTGACGGTCAAGCAGGTACATGGTGTAGGCGGCCATCAGCGCATCAAGCTGATCGTGACTGTACAGACCACGATCATAGACTTCGCCCTGCATGAAGCGGTGTCGCGTCCATTCCTCCATGACTTTCATTGGGTCCGGCACGTCGATGCCGTACGCCAGCAGCATCAACTGGCGCTGAATACGGCCTTCGAGCAGGTTCTTCCTGAGCGGACGCTTGCCCAGCAGCACGGTATAGCAGCCGTGCGGATAAACCTCCGCCATCAGCCGTGCCCCCTGCCCCGGGTACAGCACAAACCCCGCTTCCTCCAATGTGGCGTAGAGGTTCCAGCCTGTGGTCATCCAGCCCGGGGCCTCATCAACATCGGTGGGGGTGTTGTAGATGTAGATGCGGCGGCGGCGCAGCTCAAACTCAGCGGTGCGATACCCCGCGTAATTGGTGCGGCGCGGAGGCAGTTCGACGCTTTTGCGATAGGTGGGTTTAGCCAGCAGGCCGGGATTGACCTGTGACGGCGCATCAATGCCACAGTAGGCGTCCTCGTACCCTGTGAGGAAGGCCGCTGCGTCGTCCATGCTGAGATTCTTCAGTGCGCTGACGTTCAGGTACTTATCCAGCACGGCAACGGTGGCCGGGCGCTTCCCGGCGGTGGTATCGACCCCGACATAAACGCGCTTGCTCATCATGGATGCTCCTGTAGATTGCGCTGGCGCTGAATGGATTCGATGGGGCAGTAATGCAGGCCGCCCTCAACCCGGGTCGAGGCAGCGGTGATGGACACGGCGAGGGCTGCATCAAGATGGTGGGTATCGAAGCCCATCTCAGGGCGGCGCAGGGCCACAGCCTGATCGATGGCGTAGCCAAGCAGCATTGATTGGCTGGCCTGGTCGGGTGCTTCGAGCGTGACGACGCACAGTGCGCCATGATGACCGCGCAGACCGGCCCAGCCGATCAGGGTGTCGGCAGCAAAGACGCCAACCCATGATTCGCTGAGGTGCCGATACGGCAGGTCGGCCCAATGGACGAAGGGTGATCGGTTAAAAACCGTGACCATCTGGAGAAAGGTCAGCGGGCGGATTTGACGTGTGTTGGGCATGTGGGACCTTACACCTGTGATATTACTGGCAGTATACCATAATACCCCGCTGCGCGATGCCATCCCGGTAGAAGCGGCAATATCTCCGTACCTTCGCTATTATCCCCGCATGGAACCCAACATCACCCCATTACACAACGATCTCATCAACTGGTTTGAGGCTCATTACGAGGACATGCCGTGGCGACGCGACCGCTCACCCTATGCGGTGTGGGTCTCGGAGATCATGCTGCAACAGACGCAGGTTGCCACCGTGATCCCGTACTATGAGCGGTTCATGGCCCGCTTCCCCACGGTTGAGACGCTGGCAACAGCACCGCTGGATGATGTGCTGAAGCACTGGGAAGGGTTGGGCTATTACAGCCGCGCACGCAATCTGCATAAGGCGGCGAAGGTCGTGGTACGTGAGCATGGCGGACAGTTCCCCGCTTCGGTTGAGGGGCTGCAATCGCTGCCGGGCATTGGCCGTTACACAGCAGGCGCGGTGGGCAGCCTCGCCTTTAACCTCGATGTCTCCCTGCTGGATGGCAATGTGATCCGCGTGCTGACGCGCTGGTTCGACATCGACAAAGACGTTAAACAAGCCGCCAGCAAAACCGAGTTGTGGTCGCTGGCCGATCAACTGGTGCCGGAAGGGCGTGCCGGGGCGTGGAACGAAGGCCTGATGGAGTTAGGCAGGCTGGTGTGTACACCCCGATCACCGCACTGCAACGGTTGCCCCGTTCAGGTGCATTGTGCCGCTTATGAAGCAGGGACGCAGCATGAACGCCCGGTGAAATCGGCGCGCAGGACCTCCCCACATTATGACGTGACCGCCGCTGTGATCCGGGCTGAGGATGGGCGGTTGCTGATCGCACGGCGGCCCGAGGACAAGATGCTGGGCGGATTGTGGGAGTTCCCCGGTGGTAAACGCGAGGAGAGCGAGAGCTTGCAGGAATGCCTCGCACGCGAAATACGAGAGGAACTGGGTATCGAGATTGCGGTCGGGGCGCAAATCACGACGCTGCAACACGCCTATACGCACTTCCGTATCACGCTGTACGCCTTCGCGTGTACGCATGTTTCCGGCAAGCCACAGGCCATCGGCTGCTCAGATTGGGCATGGGTCACGCCTGATCAACTGGACGAGTACGCCTTCCCAAACACGGACCGCAAGATCATCGAGGTGCTGCGCGGGGGGCCGGGTCAACTGGCGCTTGAACTGAATTAAAGGCACCCCGGTGACACGGGCCGAAAAACCAGTATATAATGCGGAAAATGTCGATAATTGCCCTGGCGCTTCACCGTGACCTATTGACACGCGATGAAATGTCCTTGCAGGTTGAGAAACACGCATTATAATCATGCCGCTTTGACTTGAATAGAAACCCGGCCCCAAACGGGATAAAGGGGATTCGAAAGGCTGCTGCATGGCACTGACCAAGGAGGGTGTTCAGCACAAGGGAATATCCATCCAACACCATCATAGTGCTAAGTGACCGGGCTTGCACCCGGTGATCTGCCGTTCAGTTTGTTGATTACACCTTTGCACATAAAGTGGAGATGTTTGTAAGATGATGACCCCATGGAACGACGAGGAATATCTGCCTGTCCTGCTTGGCCCTGACGAAGAAGACCTCGATGATGACGAGGAATGGGATGAGGAGTGGGATGACGAAGAAGAATGGGACGACGACGACTGGGACGACGACGACGACTGGGACGATGACGACGACTGGGAAGACGACGACGATTACTAGATCGTATCTGCAAACCGCGTTTCACCGCACCCCTTGCGCACCGTTGAAGCGGTGCTCGAAACGGCACGTGCAATGAGCTGAGGGGTGAGGTAAAACGCGCCGGACTGGTGTTTTGACGGGCTTTGCACACAGACCCTGGATACAATACCGTTTGGTTTAGCAAAAAGATTCCCTGTTTTGCCCCCATCCCGTAACGATGATGCACCCTCCCAACGGTTGATCCCTGGACGCAAGGGCGGATCATCCTGATTTGAATACTCATTCCGCCGGAGGTTCCCCCTTAACCCTGGATAGCACAAAGCGCCCATTTGAACAGGTGGGCGCTTTTGGATTCTTGCTGGGGCTGCTGCCTGCCTATTCTTCTTCGATCAGCCCCAGTTCCTTTGCTTCTTGCATGGATAGTGCATCGGAGCGCACCTTATCGATGTCCTCCGCGGCTTCCTCCCAGAAGCTGCCGAGATCGTCAAGGTTGATGTCGTCGAGATCGAGATCGTCAAGGGCTGAGTCATCCAGTTTGATCTGTTCGACTTCTCCGCCGCTGAGGTCAAGCTGTGCGTCACCGCCCAGCGGTTCGTACTGCACAAACTCCGACATATCGAGCGGGCGATCATCCTTGGTCGCATCCGCTTTCCTGCCTGGCTTGCCGGTCTTTTTCTCGGCTTTGTCTTTGGTTTGCTCAGCCTTGACGGGTTTTGCCCCAGGCTGTTTCTTGCCGTCAGATGGCACCGGTGCGGGTTCGGGCTTGCCTTCCGATTTGGCCTCATGGATATGGCCGACAATTTCCTGGGAGGCCTTGACGCCGGTGCGCAGCACAGCGCCCATCTGACGCTGGCTGCCGCCCGGAAAGATGATCGCAAGGAAGTAATGCTCCCCACAGGAGAGCGCATAGATGTCGTATGCGTCACCGCTGTGATAATGAATGGCGGGCGTTTCTGCGCCGCCCAGCACGGTCGCGATCTCGGCGGTCGTGGTGAAGTTGTTTGCCAGCAGCACCGAGAGTTCCCCGAAGTGCAGGCCGTCATCAAGGGCACCGGATTTTACGCGGACCTTGCCTGTGCGGGTCACGAAGGCCACCGCAATCGCACCGAGGTCACTGTGCAGGCGCGGGAGGATGGCTTCAACCGGGGCCTGGTCAAAGGGTGGCAGCGGGCCGAGCTTGTCCTCGACCACGATGGTAATGTCCTCCATATCCTCAAGAGCATGGAGCGCGCGGTTGACGGCCTCGACGAACAGGTCGGCGTCGATGGGCTTGGGCAGCACCGCTTTGAGCTTGAGGTCTTCGGTTTCGGCCTTGCGCTTCTCCACATCGCTATCAGTCAGCAGGATAGCCTTGAGTGCGGCGTGGCGAGTACGCAGGCGCTTGATGAGGTCCGGCCCCTGCAAACCGGGCAGGTGGTCATTGGTGACCAGCAGATCAAACGATTTGAGGTTGACCTCCAGCATGGCTTCCTCGCCGGATGGCACCTCATCGATCACATAGTCGCGATTCAGCAGTTCAAGGCTGGTTTTCAGCACGCTGGCGGTAACAGGGTGATCCTCAACGATCAGGATACGGAATTCTTGATCCGGGGTCATGGCGTCTCTCTCGGGTAACAACGACAACACACCCTAACATTATACTCAATTTGGCGGCGATGCCTGTATTCTGTTGCCGGATTGTAAAGGCAGTATCCAAAAAACAGGGTCACCCGCCGGGGTAACCCTGTTGATAGGCGTAAGACAATGATGAAGGTTAAACCTTGGTACGACGCAGCAGGAAGAAGTATCCCGCAGCACCGAGGCCGCCCAGCAGGAAGATCACGCCAACCGCACCGATCAACGCGGTGACCCATACGGGCAGGCCGCCGCCGCCGCCGGTGTCCCCGCCGAGACTGGTGTCCGGCTCATTCGCGCTGGCTGGCACGCTGTTTTCACCCTCGCTTTGCAGGCCGAACTCACGGGTCACGGTACCACCGGTGCTTACATCCGCCGCCCACTGCTGCTCAGTGGTTGCGGCGAAATTAGCGTCGTTCCATGAGACGGTGTAGACGCCGGGTGCAAGGTCGGTGAAGCAGTATGGGTTTGGCGATCCATCCGTGATGTAGGAGCCGACGGTCTGTGCAGCCTCATTGACCACGGTAAACGCGATGCCGGCAAGGCTGGTTTCGGTGGCCTCACGGAAGCCGTTGCTGTTCTCATCGTGGAACGGCACGATACATACCGAGCCAGTCGCGACGACTTCCGCCACGGCGGTCGGCTGAGGTGCTTCAGCGGGCTGTTCACCCTCGCCATCCTCGCCTTCACCATCGCCGCCATCACCTTCGCCCTCAGCGGGGGCTTCTGTCGGGGCGGCATCTGCGCCGCCGCCCGGCTCAATGATGAGACGCTGGCCGAGGATAATCACGCTGCTGTCCAGCCCGTTCAACTCCCTGATGCGGGTGATGGTGGTACCGTAGGCCACGGCGATAGCGGTCAGGGTATCACCAGACTGAACGGTATGCACGATGCGCCCATCTTCATTGGCCTGTGCGATCTGGATGTTGTTGGGTGAAGTCACGCCGGTGTTATTGGTGGGTGCATTGTTGTTGCCGGTATCGCCAGCCGTGGTCGCTGTTGGTGCGGGGGCTGCCGTGCCGCTGATGCCCAGGAAAGCATCATCGTAGTACACCTCATTGGTCGAGACACACCAGTTTGGTTTGGCCCACGTAAACACCGTGATACGGTCTGCCTGTGCGGTAGCCTCAACGGCAAACTGCTGGTAGTTGAGGTCGGGTGAATCCTGGTAGGCTTCGGTGGGCACTTTGACGCCGGACCACACCACGTTGGAGGAATACGGGTCGCCACCACCATAAGGATCAATACCGACCTTGACCTGAATGTCGGCGTAATCCTCAGCAACGGTGTGAGACCAGATTTCAAAGAAGTAAATATTGCCGGGCGTGGCGGTTACCTGCTGAATGAGACCGCCTTCAAAGCTCATGAAGCTGCCCCACATATAAAAAGCATTATACCCGGAGCGCACGCGGATGGGGTTGGTCATCGCGTCGAAGTTGGGCATGCGGTTGTAGCAGTCACTCTGGTTGCCGTTGTACCACACATCCCAGCCATTGGGCGCGTAAGAGGTTATTTCCAACCCCTTATCCCAGACACCATCCTCAAAGCTGGGGTTCAGCAGCAGGTTGCTGCCCTGCGCCTGGGCCTGACCCGCCGGGGCGGCGGCCATCACGACGGTGAGGGCCACGAACACCATGACCAGGGTCAGCAGCGCGAGTCGTTTCAGGTTCATAAGTCGCGTTCCTTCGATTGCCCTTGTACCGGGGCAGTTTGTTTGCAAACAGTTCGATAGGAGATATTACCGTTTCCTGCGGGTGCTTTCAAAAGTGTGTATCCGCGCATCCCCGTTGATCACCCTGTGTGGCGAGACGTGCGCTATACTCAGCGGCAGGATAATCACACTGATGGAAGACTGCCGTGACATCATCCCCGGATTCAATGCGCGTTCTGATGATCTCCAAGGCGTTGGTTGTTGGCGCATACCAGCGTAAAGCTGAATTGATAGCCGCCCATTCTGACGTCGAATTGACCGTCGTGGTTCCCACCGAGTGGAACAAGCACCCCGCTGAACAGGTCTATACGAGGGGGTATGACCTGTTGATGACGCCGCTCCGGTTCAGCCGCAATTATCATCTGCACTATTACCCGCACCTCCGGTCGATCCTGCGCGAGGTTCAGCCGGACATCGTGCATATCGATGAAGAACCGTACAATCTCGCTACATGGCACGCGTGGCGGGCGGCACGGTCTGTCGATGCAAAAACCCTGTTCTTTTCATGGCAGAACATCGAGCGGCGCTATCCGCCGCCGTTCTCCCTGGTTGAGCGGCAGGTTCTGAATGGCGTTGATTACGGGCTGGTGGGCAATTCAGAAGCGGTTGATGTATGGCGAGTCAAGGGCTACAGCGGGCCGCTGGAGGTACTGCCGCAGTTCGGGGTCGATGAGGTATTGTTCCCTTATCGCGTGCCCAACCCGGATCAAACCCCACTGCGCATCGGTTATGCGGGGCGGCTGGTGGAGGAAAAAGGCCTGGATGTGCTGATCAAGGCCATCAACCTGCTGCCGGGGGCATGGCATTTGCGCATTGTGGGCGATGGTCCTGATCGGGATCGGTTGCAAACGGTGGCGGGCCTGCTCAACATCGGCGGCGGCGTGGCCTTCGACCCACCTCGTAAATCGACTGAGATGCCTGCTTTTTATCACGATCTCGATGTACTGGTGCTGCCCTCGCTAACCCGGCCTAACTGGAAGGAACAGTTTGGGCGCGTGCTGATCGAGGCGATGTCGAGCGGCGTGGTCGTTGTGGGGGCGCGGTCGGGGGCGATCCCTGAAGTCATTGATGATGCGGGTCTGCTGTTTGATGAGGGCGACGAGAACGCCCTGCGTGACTGCCTGCACGCCCTGATGACTCGCCCTGCCCTGCGCCTTCAGCTTGCCGAGGCGGGCCGCGCCCGCGTCGAGGCGCACTACACTCAGCGCCACATCGCAGCACGCACCGTCGAGGTCTACCGAGGGATGGTGCGGTAAAACGCGCCGGGTACAGCTTGAGGCCGCAGGTCTCTAACATCCTTCTGATAGCGTTTTGCGGGGCGGCGTGCCACAATCTGACCAAGTTTACGTACAGAGAGGCACATACCCCCTGTTTTGTATTGGTAACAAGCGGACTATACTGACCACGAACGACGATGTACCGGTAGTCATCCTGCCTTTGCGCAGAGGAGAACCACAACCATGAACCGTTTTGAACGATTTACCGAACGTGCACAGGATGCGGCGCAGCGCGCGCTGGAAATCCTTCAGCGTTACGGACATACCCAGATTGACACGGAACACATCATGCTGGCGCTGCTGGAGCAGCCTGACGGCGTGATCCCGCAAATTCTTGAGCAGTTAAATGTTGATATGGACCAACTGACGGCCCGCATTGATGAGGACCTGCGCAATTCGCCGCGTGCTGCCGCGATTTATGGCGGCGGGGCCGGGCAGGTGTTCATCACGCCGCGCGTCAACCGCGTCTTTGAGGGGGCGTATGAGGAAGCCCAGAAACTCAACGACGAATACATTTCTACTGAGCATATCTTCCTCGCCATCCTCGGCAATCGCAGCACGCCATCGGCTCGTTTTCTGAAGGAACTGGGTGCCAACCGCGAGCGCGTGGTCGAGGTCATCGGCGAGATTCGTGGCGGGCAGCGCGTCACCGACCCACAGGCCGAGAGCCGCTACCGCACGCTGGAGAAATACAGCCGCGACCTGACTCGCATGGCCGTCGAGGGCAAACTCGACCCCGTGATCGGGCGGGACGGCGAAATCCTGCGGCTGATTCAAATCCTCAGCCGCCGCACCAAGAACAACCCGGTCCTGATCGGCGAGGCCGGTGTGGGCAAGACGGCTATCGTCGAGGGGCTGGCCCAGAAGATCGTTCATCACGATGTGCCGGAAATCCTGGCCGGGAAGCAGGTCATTGAACTGGACCTCGCCGCCATGCTGGCCGGGTCACGCTTCCGTGGTGAATTCGAGGAGCGGTTGAAATCGGCCATTGAGGAAGTACAGCGCTCCGAGGGCGAGATCATCCTGTTTGTTGACGAGATTCACCAGGTGGTGGGCGCAGGTGCGGCACAGGGCGCACTCGATGCGGGTAACATGATGAAGCCCGCGCTGGCCCGTGGTGAACTGCAAACCATCGGGGCCACAACACTGGACGAGTACCGCCAGCACATCGAGAAGGACTCGGCGCTGGAGCGTCGTTTTGCCCCGATCTACGTTGAGGAACCCAGCATCGAGGAAACCATCGAAATGCTGCACGGCATCAAAGCTCGTTATGAGGCCCATCACGGCGTGACCTACTCCGGCGAGGCGCTGGAGGCGGCGGCTCGTATGAGTCACCGTTATGTGCCAGACCGTCACTTGCCCGACAAGGCCATCGACCTGATCGATGAAGCCGCGTCGAAGCTGCGCGTGGCGTTGTATTCGATGCCCCCACACCTGAAGGAACTCAAGAATGGGTTGGACGCGCTGACGAGCGAGGAAGAAGTGGCAGCACTTGCCGGGGATTACCAGGCCGCCGCACAGTACAAGACCCAGCGATTGCAATCGCAGGCCGAGTACAACGAGCAGTACCAGGCATGGCGGCAGGAAAAGCAGCTTGATGAGGTAGTCGATCAGCACGATATCGCCGAGGTGATCGCACAGTGGACCGGCATCCCAACCCAGCAAATGATGGAGACCGAGGCCGAGAAGCTGCTGCGCATGGAGGAAGTCTTGCATGAGCGCATCATCGGGCAGGACGAGGCCATCGCCGCCGTCTCCGATGCCATCCGCCGCGCACGTTCCGGCCTCAAGGACCCACGCCGTCCGATTGGGTCGTTTATCTTCCTCGGCTCATCGGGGGTTGGTAAAACTGAACTGGCGAAGGCGCTGGCCGAATATATGTTTGATGATGAGGACGCGCTGCTGCGCATCGATATGAGCGAGTACCGTGAGCAGCACACCACGGCGCGCCTGTTTGGTGCCCCTCCGGGGTACGTGGGCTACGAGGAAGGCGGCCAGCTCACCGAGGCTGTGCGTCGCCGTCCGTATCGCGTGATACTGTTCGACGAGATTGAGAAGGCCAACCCGGAAGTCTGGAACGCGCTGCTTCAAATCCTTGATGACGGTCGCCTGACTGACGGTCAGGGCCGCACGGTGGACTTCCGTAACACGGTACTGATCATGACCAGCAACCTCGGTACGGATTTTATCAGAAAGGGCGGTACGCTGGGCTTTGTCAAGGGCGAAGGTACGGCCAGTGTGGTCGATCAGGATCGCATCGAGAAAGCCATGAAAAGCACCTTCCGGCCTGAATTCATTAACCGCGTCGATGAGATCATCATTTTCTCACCGCTGTCGGTCGAGGAAGTCGGCCAGATCGTGGACCTGCAGATGGCCGGTATCACCCAGCGGCTGCATGAGCAGGGTCTGACGGTCGAACTGACGGACGAGGCCCGGATATGGCTGGCAAAGCAGGGCTATGATCCCGCGTTCGGCGCGAGGCCGCTCAAGCGGGCGCTTCAGAAGCACGTCGAGAGTCCGCTCTCGATCCAGCTTCTGCGGGGTGATTTCCCTGAAGGCACCCACGTCATTGTGGATGCTGACGAGGAAGCTGGTATCATCTTTAAGGCGGCTGGCATTCCGGCTGACCTGGATATCGACCAGCATATCTCAACGGAATAAGCCCGCAGAGATGCACGCGATTCACCGCCCCGGTTGCCCCGGGGCGGTGGTGGTTACCCACACATGGGACCATTGATGGATCGACCCATCGGTTGGGACTCAGTATGCTATAATTACCGGTCAGTAAGCTGACAGACAGGAAAGCCGGGACGTTATGTTTAAAAACTTTCTGAACAAGCTGGCAGGCAGCCCGTATGAACGTGAGCTTGCCACCTATCGAGAGGTGGTGGCAGAGGTCACCCACTTTGAGAACCAGCACCACGCGGCGCTGGGCATTATGCAGGGGGAACCCCCGGAAATCACTGACGACATCCGTGCCTATTTGCAGGGCCAGGTGGACGAGCTGCGGGCGTATGTGGCCGAGCAGGTGGCAGGCAGCGAAGACAAGCAACTGCGTTACAAGACGGAACAGACCGCACTTGATGAGGTGCTGCCGCAGTCATTCGCGCTGACGCGGGTGGCCTCATGGCTGAGCATCGGGCTGCGTCACTACGATGTGCAGCTCATCGGCGGGCTGGTCATGCATCGCGGCAAGATCGCGGAGATGAAAACCGGTGAGGGTAAAACGCTGGTCGCATCGCTGCCACTGGTGCTGAATGCGCTGGCCGGGCGCGGTGTGCACCTGGTGACGGTCAATGATTACCTTGCCCGTCGTGATGCAGGCTGGATGGGGCCAATCTATGACCTGCTGGGCCTGACAACTGCCGTGGTCGGTAAGGAACAATACTCAGCGCTGTTCGACATGGATTTTGTCGATCCGGGCGGCGACCTCGAAGATGAGCGGCTGGTCCACTGGCGGCCCGTGCCGCGTCGTGAATGCTACCGCGCTGATATCACCTACGGCACCGCCTCCGAGTTTGGCTTTGACTATTTGCGTGATAACACGGCCACCACGCTCGACCGTACGGTACAGGGTGTCCATGCTTTCGCCATCGTGGATGAGGTGGACTCGGTGCTGATCGACACGGCCCGCACGCCGCTGATTATCTCCGGCCCGGCAGGTGAGGCCGCCAGCACCTATGTGCGCTTTGCCGAGATTGTCGAAAAGGCACGGCTGCGCCGCAACACCACCGACCTCAGCAAAGACGAGGAGCCGGATGGGGATTTCGCGCTGGATGACCGCACGCAGACGGTCTCGCTGACAGATGACGGTATCGAGAAGGTTGAGCGTGCGCTGCCGGAGATCAACACCGAGGCAGGCGAGAGTATCTACGACCCGCAGTATTATGAGATGGTGCATTACCTTGAGAACGCACTCAAGGCCAAGTACCTGTTTCACCGCGACAAGGAATACATCGTATCGAACGGCTCCATTGTGCTGATCGATCAGTCAACGGGCCGTGCCATGCCATCCCGCCGTTACAGTGACGGCTTGCACCAGGCCATCGAGGCCAAGGAAGGTGTCGCTGTACAGCGTGAAAACGTCACGATTGCGACCGTTACGGTGCAGAACTACTTCCGCATGTACGATAAGCTCTCCGGCATGACGGGGACTGCCGTCACACAGGCCGAGGAGTTTGACGAGGTGTACAACCTCGACGTGGTCGCCATCCCCACCAACGTCGAGTATCGCGCCGATGAAGCGGAACTTGACGAACGCAAGGAACGCCACCCGGAAGAGAACGTCCAGATCATCAGTTACTGGGACCCTGGAAACCCCGGCGATGAGCCGTTGTTCTACAAACGTACCGATTACCCCGACCAGGTCTATATGAGCGTCGATGCCAAGTTCAATGCCGTCGCCAACGAGATCGCCAGGCTGGTGGAGAATGGCCGCCCGATCCTAGTGGGGACGGGGTCGGTAGAATCCTCCGAGGTGCTATCGAACAAACTGAAGAAGATGGGCCTGCCCCATGAGGTACTGAACGCCAAGAACAACCAGCGCGAGGCGCTGATCGTGGCGCAGGCGGGCCGTCCGGGGTCCGTCACCATCTCGACCAACATGGCCGGTCGAGGCACGGATATTCTCCTCGGCGGCAGCCCGGAGGGCCTCGCCAGCAAGCTGATCACGGATCGCTGTTTCACCATCAATGCGCTGCAAAAGGTGGTGACGGCGGTGGTTGAGGATGATCTCGAAGCGGCGCAGAAAGCCGCCCGTTCAGAACGCTACATGGATGAGGCCATCGTCGAGTGGGTGAAGAACGAAAACAATGCGCTGGTCAGGAAGGCCAGTGTGGAGGACATCCTCGGCGCGGTGCAGGCGGAAATCCGCGAGATGCCGGAATACGCCGACATCCCGTTTGATGTGATCGTCGAGGTGCTGCAGCAGCTTGAGCTGGCCGCCATTGATACGACGCGGGCAGGCCGGGCACAGGAGATCGCCGAAAAACATGGCCTCCCTGCTTCGCTGATCCCGGATATGGAATACCGCGTCAACCAGTACCGTTCACTGAGCGGGCTGCTGGGCCAGTCGGGCCACATCACCACGCTGACCCAGATGCTGATGGAAACCCATTACAACGCCCGTGCTGCGCTTGTTCGTGCTGTGTTGGCGGGCGACATTGACGAGGCCCGCGCGGTGACGACCAAGGTACCCGCCCTGTCTGAACACCTGATCAGCGAGGTGCAGGACCTCAAGGCAAGCTGTAAGGCGGCCAGCCGTGAGGTGTGGTACAGCGGCGGCCTGCATGTGATTGGCACTGAACGGCATGAATCGCGCCGTATTGACGACCAGCTTCGAGGCCGTGCCGCCCGGCAGGGTGACCCCGGATCGTCGCGGTTCTATCTCTCGCTGGAAGACGAGTTGATGATCCGCTTTGGCGGTGAGCGCACCAAGAGCATGATGGAGCGGCTCAATATGCCGGAGGAAATGCCGATTGCGGCCAACATCCTCAGCGGAGCCATCGAACAGGCACAGGGTCGTTTTGAGACCTACTACTTTGAAATCCGTAAAAACCTGATCGAGTACGATGAGGCCGTCAACCGCCAGCGTGAGCTGGTTTACGATGAGCGGCGTGCCGTGCTGGAAGGTGACGGTGCCGATCTCGATGAGATCGTGCGGCGCTTCCTCGGCGAATCGATAGAGGCCGCCATCGACCGTTACCGTGACAGCTACGAGGAATGGGCAATGGCCGAGGTTGAATCGGTCATCACTGATTTCTCCAGCATGGAGACGGGTGAGGTCAACGCGCGCGGCGTGCTGGGGCGAGTCAAGGGCTTGTTCCCACGGGTTTCCGAGGAAGACCTCAATACCCTGTACGGCACCCTCGATTCTGAAGACCTGACCGACCATCTGCACAGCATGATTCTCAACGGCATGGACGAGGGCTATCATCTGCGTATGCTGGCGGCTGAGATCAACCGCATTGTGCCGCTGTGGCCCACCCTGCCCTCCGCCACGGACCGTGGCATTCCCGGCTGGGATGTATATGTCGAGCGGCTCCGCGAAGTCATATCCGGTTACCTGGCTGATATGCCCGCTGAACAGGCCGGCGAACTGGAAACGGCGCTGTACAGTGAACTCGATGCGGCCTACCGCGAGTACATTGCCGGGGCCGGGCGTGGGGGGAACCTGAGAGAGACGCACAGTGTCTTTATGAGCCGCGTCACAATGGCGCTGACGGCGGTATACCAGCCGGTGCTGGAGTACCTTGAGCCGGATGAACTGCTCGATACGCTGCTGATCCGCATCGACTCTCTGTTGGATGTCGCACGCAGCAGCGATGAAGCCGATACACCGGATCACAGGATATACGGCATCGGTGCCGAGGAGATCATCAACTATGAACGTGCGCTGATGCTCTCCGTGATTGACCAGGAATGGCGGCAGTACCTGCAGGCCATCGATGACCTGCGCCAGGGCATCAGCCTGGAGGCATACGGCCAGCGCGACCCGAAGGTCGAGTTCAAGCGGCGGGCCTTCGATATGTTCGAGGCGCTGCGTGAGGGCGTGCGCGATGGGGTTTCCCGGCGTTTCTTTCGTGAACTGCCGCGCCATCGCCAGATCGTTGAGGCGCAGGCCCGCCGCGCCGCACAGTTGGACCAGCTCGCCGCCCAGGGCTATCGCATCCAGCGTCGGACGGGCACAGGAGGGCGGCAGCAGGCCGCTGCAAGCCAGACGGTTGAGAAGGATATGTGGAGCAGCGTGGGGCGTAATGACCCGTGCCCGTGCGGCAGCGGAAAGAAGTTTAAAGACTGCCACTACCATCAGATCAGGAAGCAGCAGGCCACGTCAGCCGGGCCTGCGCCCAGCGGTGGCCGCAGTTCACGCCGCCGTCGCCGCCGCTAGAGCGGCAGCCCGCTAACCGGAATCTTACAATAGGGGTAGCGTTCCCGGGGGGTAATGCTATAGTTACCCTGTGGCTTACCCCCAGGGAGCCACCCCAAACAACCAATCTGATTCGATTAGATTCGTGCCGTGTGTCCCATCAGCAGGGTGCAGAAGGTAATTGCTATGGATGAGCAAAGACGCAACAAGAAGGCCACCACCAGCCAACTGGGCAGCACCCTGCGTCAGATGATCCATGAGATGCCAAAGGTCGAACTGCACCGGCATCTCGAAGGGTCATGGCGGCTGAGTTCGCTCGCGGGGATTGCCAGCAAATACCAGCTTGACCTGCCGGGGTACGGCATGGATGAGTTCCGCCACATGGTGCAGGTCATCCCCTCTGATCCGCCGACCATGGCGAATTACCTCTCCAAGTTCGCGACGCTGCGCCAGTTCTACCACTCACCGGAGACCATTCACCGGGTGGCCTATGAAGCCGTCGAGGATGCCGCCGCCGATAATGTTCATTACATGGAACTGCGCTTCACGCCGATTGCGCTGGGGAAGCTTAAGGGCTTTGCTCTGGCTGATGTGATGGACTGGGTTCTGAGTGCAGTAGAGCAGGGTCAGGCCGATTTTGGGATCACGGTGCGGCTGCTGGTCAGCATGAATCGTCATGAAGACCCCGCCATTGGCGAGCAGTTCATCGACCTTGCGATTGCTAATCAGCATCGCGGTATCGTTGGGGTGGACCTTGCCGGGGCCGAAGCCACTCACGAGGCTGCGCCCTTTATCCCGGTCTTTCGGAAAGCCCGCGATGCGGGCCTCTCCGTCACCATTCATGCCGGGGAATGGGGCGGGCCGGAAAACGTGCGGCAGGCTATCCAGGACCTTGGTGCGTCGCGTATCGGGCATGGTGTACGTGTCCTGGAGGACCCGGATGTCGTGGCCCTTGCGCTGGCGAAAGAAGTTGTTTTTGAGGTATGTCCCACCAGCAACTTCCAATCGGGCGTATTTGAGGGCTGGCGTCAGCATCCGCTGAAACGCATGGCCGATGCCGGGTTGAAGACCACCATCAACACCGATAATACACTGGTCAGCGCCATTGATCTGACTGACGAGATCGGCATGGCGATGCGCTATCTCGGCTTTTCCACTGACGAGGTCAAGGGGCAGATTCTCAACGCGGCCCAGGCGGCTTTCCTCAGCGATGAAGACCGCCGGAATATCGTGGAATACTTCAATGAGGCGCTCTATCCTGACGATAACAGCCGAGGTTAGACGGATTCACCATGTATGAAAACCCGGAGGCGGCCCGCCGCGCCCGGTCCGCGATGGTGGAGCAGCAGATCAAAGCACGTGGAGTAACCAACCCGCGCGTGCTGGATCAGATGGAGACCGTCCCGCGCCATCTGTTTGTCCCGTCTGGCCTCGCATCCCGCGCCTACTACGACACCCCCCTCACCATCGGATACGAGCAAACGATCTCGCAGCCGTATATGGTCGCTGCCATGACGCAGGCCATCGACCCCCACCCCGGTGACACTGTGCTGGAGGTCGGGGTGGGCTCCGGTTATCAAACCGCCATCCTCGCCGGGTTATGCGCCCATGTCTACGGCATCGAACGCATCCCGGAACTTGCCGATGCTGCCCGGAAACGGCTGGCTGCCATCGGCATTGAAAACGTCACCATCATTGAGGGAGATGGTTCGATGGGATACCCTCCCCGGTCTCCGTATAATGCTATCCTCGTTGCCGCCGCCGGCCCCCGTATCCCGCGTCCATTGGTAGCCCAGCTTGCCGATCGCGGTCGGCTTGTGATCCCTGTTGGCGAAGGTGATTCCCAGGTCCTGAACCTGATCTGGAAACGCGGCGGCACCGTCCACATTCGCAGGGCTTTCCCTGTCCGGTTCGTTCCACTGATCGGTGAGGAAGGGTACTGAGGGGTTTCCACCGCATAATTTCGATGAAATTGACGTCGTTATCCGCATCAGGTTTTGCCTGATGCGATAGCGCGGTGCAGGGGCGCCAGGCAGAGTCCCACATTTCTTCTACCTGCTACACCTCGCGCGGGCGCTCAATGAGGATGGCAAGCTCAATAAGCAGGTCCAGGACACGGGTGAGGTATGTCGTATCATGTTCATACCCGGCCTGGTAATAGCCGATCTCATGGCGGCGCAGGCGGAGTTGAATCGGGGCGGGCGGCAGGGCCATCAGCGCATCCCGGATGCCATCGCTGGCAAGCAGCCATTCGATCAGGGCGGCGGGGTCACTGGAGGCGCGGTAGCGCTTCTCGAATTCCGGGGCGCGGCTGCGTTTGCGGTTGATCAGCAGACGATCCTGCGTCGGGCGGGTCAGCCTTACGATCACGCCGGTGGTGTTCTGGTCCTCGCTGGGGAACGTGGTGAAGTATACGGTATGGTCGCGGTAGGTCCCGGTCAGGTCTGGTCGATAGGGCGGGGTCTCCGGCATGGTGTAGGTCAGATCAAGGGCATCAGCCAAACCCCGCCATGATCCCCAATCGGATTGGGCGCGGGCCATGCGGTGGGCCTCCAGTGCCGGGATGCGCACCCGGATCGAAGCCCACCAGCCGATCATGAAGACCAGGGTGACGGCCCCCATGCCGATCAGGGCGTAGCCACCCACCGATATTCCCAGTGCGATCAGGCCGATGCACAGCAGGATACTGACTATCGCAAACAGGTCCCATCGATTCATGTGACAGCCTTACACATTGAAGCGGACGGACATCACATCTCCATCCTGCATGACATAGGTCTTACCCTCGACACGCAGCTTCCCCGCCTTCTTGGCATCGGCAAGACCACCCAGTTCGAGCAGCAAGTCCCACTGGATGACTTCAGCGGCGATGAAACCGCGCTCAAGGTCACTGTGAATCTTCCCGGCGGCTTCGGGGGCCGTGGCACCGATGGGATGCGGCCATGCACGGCACTCATCATCACCCACGGTAAAGAATATCTGCGAACGCAGCAGCCGGTAGCTCTGGGAGATGACGAGGTCGCGCATCAGCTCATTGATCTGGTACTCCTCCATGAACATCGCGACATCATCCCCGTCAAGCTGCGCGATTTCCATCTCGATCTTGCCAGAAAGCGCCAGCGCCAGCACGTTCTTACCGCTGAGGGTCACGTAGTCCTCAACCGCTTTGCTATCCTCCCCGGTATTGACGAGAACCAGCTTGGGCTTGATCGAGAGGAAGCCGTAGCCACGCAGCCCATTGATCTGATCCGGCGTCAGGTCCAGCTCACGCAGGGGGGTTTCTTCCTCAAGGGCTGCCTGAAGCTGTTCAAACAGGTCGAGTTCGTGAGTGTTCGCGGCGCGGTTCTTGCCCTTGCTCATTTCCTCCTTGAGGCGCTCGATGCGTTTCTCCACGGCGATGAGGTCCGAGAGCAGGAATTCCGCTTCGATCATGTCGAGGTCGCGCTGAGGGTTAATGCTGTCCTCAGGGTGTGGGACGTTCTCATCGACAAATGCACGCACCACTTGCAGGAAAGCATCGAGCTGACTGAGTTCATTGCGGAACGGCCCACTGAGGCCGCCCTCGCTGATGCCCTTGTTCACGCCGCCGATATCGACATATGTGATCCTGGCGGGCACCATCTTTTCAGGGTTAAAGAGATCGGTGAGCCGTTCGAGCCGCTCATCAGGCACATCAACGATGGACATCTCCACATCAAGCTTGCCGGGGACGGCGGCCTGGAGCGGCCGGTCAGAGCCGGTCAGGGCATTAAAGATCGTGGTCTTGCCACTCATGGGCAGGCCAACGAGTCCGAGTTTCATCAGGTTATCTCCCGGTCAACAGGTTAACGGGGAGATTATAACGCGCCGTGACGTTGAATGAATGGGGGGAAAAACAATTTCAAAAGCTCAAAGGGGTGGTGCCTGCTGCCTCAGGATTTGCGAAGCAACAGGTAGGCACCGATACTGATCAGCACGATGGGCCACAGCATGGCAAGCGAGAACCACGGCAGCAGTTCCGAGAGCAGGAAGATCGCCCCCATGGCGACTAATCCTACCCCGACCAGTACGGCGGCATCGGTAGATTCACGCAGGGACCCCACCCGTGAGCGGATTTGACCGGCGATCTCGGTGGCATTTTCGTGCAGGACATCCTGCGAAGGGGTGTCTTCCTCACCTTCGGCGGGGAGCAGCAGCCACATCGCAAGGTATATCCATACCCCCACGCCCTGGATCAGGCCCAGGGCCACGAAGATCAGGCGGATCAGCACCACATCAGCGTGCAGGTTCTTTGCCAGCCCGGCGCACACACCACCAATCGCGGCATCAGATTTACTGCGTACCAGCTTCGAGTTTTGCGACATCTTTCAAGTTTTCCTTCCTGATGCGGTATCATTACCGTATACATAACTCTATACGCGGTACGGCTGGCAGGGTTGCGCCAATCGAAGCAGTTGTACCGGTATACACCCCATGATAGTATGGTCACTATGACGAAAAAACCTCACCTCAAGCCTGCCGATTCGGTTCTTCGTAAAGACCTGGTCTCTGCATTGAACCAGGCCTATGAGGGGTATTTCGTTCCGATCGTTCTCACATTGTACTCATTTGATGAACTGGTGCAGCGCGAATCCATCGTTCTGAACTCGTCCGTCGTGGCACTTGATGGCGATCAGGTGGTTGGTATGGGGCTGCTGGGTGTTCGCGGGGAACGTGGCTGGGTGGGCGGTATGGGCGTCATACCATCGCACCGCCGCCG
>CAYMGV010000011.1:47602-49644 GCA_964390105.1 uncultured Anaerolineae bacterium
CTGAAAAACATCGAGCCGGTGCCGGTGCCGTGGCAGCGTGAAACGTTGGTCATCGAGCGCAGTGGGGCGTTTTTCAAAGCATTGATTGCTATACAGGAACCGGGCGATGTGGTGCTGGGCGTGTGCATTTACGCAGAACATGGTGATAATATCGACCTGATCCGGCTGGCCTCGGCATCAGTAGATGCCGGGCAGATGCTTGCGACGCATCTCGTCACCAAGTATCCGCTGTCCTATATCTCGTATCTGAATGTCGCGGATAATGATCCGCTGCTGCCCGTGCTGGAAGCCACTGGATTTCGGGTGGGGCTGAAACAGTATGAAATGATCTACTTACTGGAGAGATAACGGATGAAGAATCCGGTTAGCCTGCGTTTGGCAGGAGTCTTTATGGGCGGTTTCGCCCTCTTTTTTTTGATGGGCTGTACGCCCTCAAGCGGCACACCGCCGCCATTTACCACCATCACAGCGGCCACCGCCGCTCCGGGAGATACCGAGGTTCCATCACCGATACCGGAGCCTACCATCGATCCAGGCCGGCCTGTGGCGCTGGATATCTACCTGGGGACAGCCCCGGCTACGCTCGACCCGCTGTTTGTGAGCGCACGCAACACCGCCGCCGCCGATCTGGTGGATAACCTGTTTGCCGGGCTGACTCAAATCGACCCGGTGACCGGGGACGTCAGCCCCCTGCTGGCAACGGATTGGCAGCCCGTGGATGAAAGCGGGTTGGTGTGGAATGTGTTCCTGCGGGATGATGTTTCATGGGTGGCCGTGGACCCCGAAACCGGTATTGCCGTTGGGCAGCGGCGTGTGACTGCGAATGACGTGGTAAACGCTGTCCGGCGTGGTTGCAGCTCGGCAGCCCTGAGCGAGGGCGGCAGCGCCAGTGCGCTGTTTCTGATCGATGGCTGCAAGGCGCTTTCAGGTGTGCCCACCGACCGTGTCACGCTGGCTGATTACGAACAGCAGCTCGGTATCCGTGTGTTAAACGACGTGGCGTTTGAACTGCGCCTTGCCGAGCCGACCGCCATGCTGCCAACGCTGCTTGCCATGCCTGCCATGCGCCCGGTTCCGCAGGAGGTGCTGGTTGGGACCGGCGGCGAACAGTGGGCTGATCCCGCCACGATCTGGACCAGCGGCCCCTATGCCGTTGATCCCGGATCGACGCTGGACAACCTTCGGCTGGTGCAGAACCCAGTGTGGCCCGTGCAGATGGGCAATGTCGCGGAGATCACGGTGCGCAGCAGCGAAGCTGACCCGCTGATCCGCTTTGAGGCCGGGACGATGGCCCTCAGCGCTGTCCCCCCCGGCGACACTGGCCCCCTGAACGCCGACGGTACGCTGTGGCTGGCCTGCCCGGTTACGACGATGGCGGTGTTTTCCTATGAGGCCGAGCCGTTTAACATTGCTGAAGCGCGACGTGCGTTCAGCATGGCGCTGGATCGTGATGCGGTCGCGGCGGCGGCATTACAGCCGCTGGATGACTGCTGGTTCGCCTTACCTGCTGAGGATATCGCCGCACCGGGCAGCATCGGTGCAGCAGCAACGCCCGAACTGGTCAATAACCTTGATGAAGCCAAAACGGAATTGGCCGAACCCGGCTATGGTGCCTGTGTTGGTGTGCCGGTGATGACGCTCCGCATCAATACCGGCATGGAAGCTGTGGCCGATGCCATGATCGCGGGGTGGGTGGAATACCTGAATTGCACCAACCGCTTCGAGATCGAGACGGCCCCGCTGAATGACATCCTCGCCTCGCTGCGGCGCGTGCCTGAAGTTCGTGAACCGGCCCGTCCGGCTATCACGCTGTTTACATGGCAGGCCGATCTGTACGATAGCGAACACTGGTATCGCGGGGTGCTGACCTGCCGTAACGAAAACGCCGACGCCTACCTTAACCAGGGGCGCGGCTGCATCGATGCGGATGGGACGCTCACGACGCTGGCAGAGGCCGGGCCGGGTGAAACCCGCACCGACTCGATGGGTGAAGTCTACGACGCGTTCTTTGGCCGTGAGGGCGAAATGCCCGTGCTGCCGCT
>CAYMGV010000012.1:0-49619 GCA_964390105.1 uncultured Anaerolineae bacterium
GGCGCGGGCTGCCCTTGCCGAGGCGGAGGCATCGGTTCATGCCGCCCGCATGCAATCCGGGCAGTTGTGGACCAACGCCAATAACCCCACCCAGTACGATCCCCAGATCGCGGCGGCACAGTCTCAGGCCGACCTCGCCGCGCGCCGCATTGAACTGCTGCAAACCCAGCGTGCCGAACTGGAATTCCGTATACAGGTGATCCGCGATGGCGATGTGGTGGACGGCGGCGCGATCCACTGGCTGGAGCTGGATATCCAGGCGACTGATGCCCAGGTCAGGGCCGCACAGGCTGAACTTGATGGGGCCAACGCGCGGTTGGCGGCATTAGAAGCACAGCGTGACCGCCCGCTCTCACTGGTCACGGCGGCGCAGCAGGCTTCCGCACAAATCCCGGTCGCCGAAGCCGGGGTCACGGCGGCCCAGGCCCGGCTCGATCAGGTGGTCAACGGGGCCACCGCTGAGGAGATCGCTATCGCCGAGGCCCAGCTTCGGCTGGCGGAAGCGCAGCTTGCCCTGCTGGATGCCCGCCTGAACCAACTCCAGGTCACGGCACCAATAGATGGAATCGTGATCAGCCGCGTGGTGGAACCCGGTGAGACGGCCCAGCCGGGTCAAGCGCTGCTGACCCTGGCCGACCAGGGCACGCTGACGCTGATCGTGTATATCGCTCAGCCGGAGTTAGGCCGTGTCAGGGTCGGTGAGCCTGTTGACCTGCGCGTGGATGCCTTCCCGGGGGAGGGCTTCGAGGGAACGGTGGTCCGCATCGGGAATCAGGCCCAGTTCACGCCCAATAACGTACAGACCGAGGAAGATCGCGTCGATCTCGTCTTCGCGGTGGAGATTCAGATCACGAACGAGGATAGGCGGCTGCGGCCCGGTATGGCCGTTGATGCCGTCTTCCCACCCGCTGAATAGACTCAAAAGAGCGACCTGAAAGGGTCGCTCTGCGTGTACCCCCACCAGGACTCGAACCTGGGCTTCAGCCTCCGGAGGGCTGCGCTCTATCCTCTGAGCTATGGGGGCGTTTCATTTGTACCCCCTATTATAGCACTCCGTCCATCCACTGGCGAAACACGGGTGACCGGTGGTACGGCCCCCCATCAGCGCAGCACCGTGACGCTTTGCAGATACAACCGGTTCGCCAGCACATCGCCGCCCTCAAACACAGGCAGGCGCTCGCCGGTGGTGGGATAGTACAGCCCTAGTGAAAGCGAATAGGAATCGGCGCGGGCCTGCGGCGGCACCTGTATCTCGGCATATTGCAGGAAGATGTCACGCTCTTGCAGTGTGGTAATATCGACCCCCAACCCGTCATTCTGTGAGAGGACCACCACCGGGTTGCCCAGCAGATGCGCAAACTCACGCAGTTCCGGCGGCGGTGTCCCATCGACGCGCCAATAGCTGGTGAGCTGGATGTATTCGCCAGGCCGCAGGTGTGATCGGCGCAGCCCATAACCGAGGAAGGTCATGTTGCTGCCAAAACGCACCGGCAACTCTGCCGACCTGAAGGCCCCGATCTCCGGGGGCCATGCCGTTGAGGCGGTGGTGATGAATGCCCCCGCCCGCTGAGCCAACTTGTCCGCCACTTCAATACGCATCACAACGCCCTCGCGCAGACCGGGCACATCTTCGGGCTGGGCATCGCCCATCCAGATCAGCAGTGGGCCGGGCAACACGTCTTCATATGTCTGGCTGGGAAACACGATCCGCTGTGATTCACCTGCCTGGGCCAGCACCAGCGCCTGCGTGCAGTCAAAATATCGTATCGATGTGTTCTCGCGATGCATGAAGTAGGCCAGCTTCTCACGCGAGGTCAGCGCAAACGGGTCGCTGGTATCCACAGGCAGCGGCAGCGAGCAGATCGAAACGGGTGAGCGGTCTTCGCTGGTATCGAGGTAGTGGGCCAGCAGGCCATAATCCGCCTGGTAGGCCAACCGTACAATGCCGTTCTGCGGCCAGCGGATGAAGTAATCGCGATACGTGATCACGGTATTAAACATAAGGACGACCATCAGCAGCACACCAAACCCCATCGTGACGTCCAGCCTGCGCGGCTTGTTGTTTACGCGCTTGCGCACAGCCTTCATGATGGCGTACAGCCCCACCGCCGGGAAGGCATAGGCCACCGGCATGATAACCGCCATCATCTCGAAATCAGGCTTGTGTGGCAGGAAGGCAGTCGGGATCAGGCCAACTACCAGCCACAGCAGCGCAAAGCCGTGCTGCGGCTTACGCCAGCGCGCCATACTCACGCCGATGCCGATCACCATCAGCATGCCGACAAACGGCCCCATTGCCGGGCGACCCGGCAGGTTATGTTCGGGCAGGGTGTCACCGCGCAGCACCAAACCCGCTATTGATGTGACAATACGCCCCGGGATTTCCAGCAGCAGCCGGGACTGCTCCTCCAGCGGCACGATCTCGCGCACACCGGGATTGCGGGCGAGGTAGATCAGCAGCGGCATCATGATGATCCCTGCCAGCACCAGCGCATAGACGATGTTGGTGCCCTGTGCCCTGATGTCGTCGCGGCGGACCATCGCTCGATACCCGATAAACAGCAGGAACAGCGCCAGCAGTGTCCATGCCGAGATATGCACATACTGAACCAGGCCCAGCGCCAGCCCGCCAATGGTAAACCACAGGCTGGACGTGGCATCATCAAGGGTCTGGAAGGCCCGCAGCAGGATGTAGCCAATCGATACTGTCGCCAACGGCAGCAGCGTGACATGCAGCGCTGCCCGCCCGATCCACACCGGCCAGAACGACACCGCCATCAAGCCGACGGCCAGCACTGCCACACGTGGCCCATACAATCGGCGCATCAGCCGCGCTGATACCGCAAGAAACAACATACTGGCCCACACCGAGGGCATCCGCCACAGGATCAGGCCGCCGTCCCCGGCGATCAGCTTCATCGCGGCGAGGATGTAGTAATACAGCCCTTCACGTGCAGGCTGGACCTCGTCATACACCACCGAGATGTTACCTTGCAGCACCGTCTCCGCGATCTGAATGTTGTTGAGTTCCGCTTCCAGCAGGCCCGGCGGGGTGGTATCGAGGTTCCAGGTACGGAAGAAAGCCCCGGCCAACATGATGATCAGGATCGCGGGGGTGAACCAGCGATCATTGCGCGACCAAACACGTTCGACACGCGAGCGCTCGACGTCCACCAGCTCCAGGTCAGGGGTTCTTGCGGCTGATTTCATTACTGAGCCTTCCGTTACTGGGCAGTCATGAAGGCGGTAAACAGCAGGATCAGCGCGCTCAGACCGAGGTCCAGCATCGCCAGCCGCTGCACACGTCGGCGCAGTTTGGCCTCATCCTGCGCGGCCTCCTTCGAGCGGGAAGACAGCAGCCGCGCACGCCCCAGTTCTGGCAGCACAAACAACTGAAGAATCACCGCCACGGTGATCATGCCGCCAAATGCGATGTGTTTCAGCAGCAGGTTGAGCGCCCACGGCCCATCGATCACAAACATACCGATGTAATGCTCATCGACACTCATTTGCAGCATCCCCGTCACCAGCAGTACAAGCAGGCTGACATTGGCGATGGGACGGAAGCGCTTCTCGATCTCATCGAGGATGGCTGCGGCCTGCGGCCCGGCGCTTTTCAGGATGCCGGGCCACGCCACCAACGTCAGCGTCGCCAGCCCCCCGATCCACAGCACCGTCGCGATCAGGTGAAACCAGTATAGATAGGCAAGCAGTGATGTTGTCATATGGGGATTATAAAGTGTTTGCGGGGCGTTTGAAAAGATCGCCTCCCCGATGCTGTAGCGCCGGGGCGCCGGTTGTGTTACAGTGACTTTCGGTTAAAGAGGCCAGAGGCCAGTTATTGAAAATCAACCTGACAACACCCTATTGGCACCCCGGCCGGGGATTGTATCCCCGGCCGGGGTGCGGGGCAGCGCCCTGCATAGAGAAAAAACAAACAGCATGATCGGTCGAACCATTGGGCAGTACGAGATACAGGACCTCATCGGGGAAGGTGGGATGGCGCGGGTGTATCGCGCCTACCAGCCTTCTGCCGAGCGCTATGTGGCGATCAAGGTGCTGCCGTCACATCTCTCCGAGGACCCCAGTTTCCTGAAGCGCTTCCAGCACGAAGCCCGCGTGATCGCCCGGCTGGAACACCGCTCGATTCTGCCGGTGTATGACTACGGCGAACATGATGGTATGCCCTATATCGTCATGCGCCAGCTCGAAGGCGGCACGCTGCGCGCCCGGATGCGCGGGGGCAGGCTGCCCGCCGACCTGCTGGTGAAGATCGTGTTGCAAATCTCCGAGGCGCTTGATTACGCGCACTCACGCGGGGTGATCCACCGTGATCTCAAGCCAAGCAATATCCTGCTTGATGACCGCGACAACGCTTACCTGACCGATTTCGGCATTGCCCGCATTATTGGTGACGCGCACCGCACCACCGGTGAAGGCGTGGTCGGTACGCCAACTTACATGTCCCCGGAACAGTGCCAGGGCAAAGACCTGACTCACGCCAGCGACCTATACTCACTGGGCATCCTGACCTTTGACCTGCTGGCAGGTAGGCCACCCTTCCGCGCTGATGCGCCCCTGACCGTGATGTACATGCACGTCAAGGACTCGCTGCCATCGGTACTGCCGATTGAGCGCACGCTGCCCCCTGAAGTGGATCGCGTGCTGGCCCGTATGACGGCCAAAATCCCGGACCGCCGCTATCGCACCGCTGGTGCCTTTGCTGAGGAACTGGCCCGCACGCTGCGCGGCTGGCATCGAGAGGGCGATGCCCCCGTCCTGCCGGGCTACCCGGTGCAGGCACAGGCCATGCAGGGAAAAGCGGTACACGCATCCCCACCCCCACGCCGCCCTGCGCCTGATATGGCAATGAATACCGTCGAGATCGAACGCCAGGCGCGCTTTAACCGCATCATCAGCAGTTTGATTGGTGTGGCGATCCTGCTGGGGGCGGTTGGTATCGCCCTGGCACTGGTCACCTTTGCCGGGGATGGCCGTGAACGCCGCCCCGAGGTGCCCACCCTGCCACCCTCGGATAACGTGGGTCTTGAAGAACTGCTCGGCACACCCGCTATCATGATGGGGGATACCAGCGCCACGCCTGCCGATACGGATGGCGTCCCCAACCCGACCGCCACGACGCCCACGGGTAACGTCGATCCGGGATCACTGGCGACGCTGACCCCCGCACCAACGGTTGCCGCACTCGACCCGACGGCGCTGTTCCCCACGCCGACTTACTCACCGACCCCGGTTTTTGTCGATGGGTCGCTGGTGTTCACGCAGGGTATCGGCGATGGCTCCGAGATCGTGGTCGTCGATGCGAATGGCCGCGATTACCGTCAGTTGACGAACAATACATGGTATGATGGCGAGCCGGACTGGTCGCCCGATGGCCTGCGCATCGCGTATGAGTCGGCACCGGACGGTCAACGCGACATCTGGATCATCAATGCCAACGGCGGCAACGCCACACAGATTACGGATACCGCTGGCGATGAACTCCATCCGCACTGGTCGCCCGATGGGCAGTACATCGCGTTTGAAGCCGGGGATGGCAATGACACTGAAATCTACGTGATGACAGCAAGTGGCAACGAGCGTGTGCAGCTTACCAACAACAACGCCGGGGATCGCGCGCCGCAGTTCTCGCCGGATGGCAGCGCCATCACCTACATGACCGATGAGCGCGGCGTGTGGGAGATCGCAGTCATGGCGTACCCCAGCGGGGATCGTGCCGATATTTATGACTGCCCTGCGCCGGACTGCCGCTTCCCGGCGTGGTCACCGGATGGCTTGCGCATCGCGTTCAATACCCTTAACGGGGCGGGCCGTGTGGCCGATATCTGGGCGGTCAACGTCTCGACCGGGCAGTCAAACCCCATCATACAGGGCGGGCAGAATGGCAGACCGACGTGGTCCGGCAATGGTGGGTACATCTTCTTTAACCGGACCGACAACGACAACACCGATATCTACCGTGCCAACGTAACCACGCGCGCCATTGAGCGGCTGACGGCCAACACAGGCCGCGACTACGCCTCCGACTGGGGCAGCAACGCGCCGTAAAGGTCGAACTTCCGCGCAGGTCACGATACAATCCACACGGTTCGAATCTATATGCCAAGAGTTCCTGATCCTATGCATCCTGAATCCAATGAGCGCGTGTTTCTCGGCACGCGAGAACTGATACTGCTGACCGGCGCGCTGCTGGCCCTGCTGGCCGGGGTTGTGGTGTTGGCCCTGGGTATCCAGCGCTTCAATGCCAACCGGGGCCAGCAGGCCAACCTGCCGACCCTCTCCCCGGCTGCGGCGGTCGTGGTGGATGCGACCGCCGCCACTGTACCGGCTGGTGAACCGCAGAACGCCAGTGCCACGGATCAGGCCGCTGGCCCATCGCCGACCGCAACAACCGCTGCCGAGGTGATCACGCACATCGTCAGCAGCAGCGAGACCCTCAGCACCATTGCAGCGCTGTACAGCGTCGATGTGGCCTCCATACGTGCGGCCAATAATCTGAGCGAGAACAGCTTTATCCAGGTCAACCAGGCGCTGTTTGTGTCCATCAGCACGGAGCGCACCGTACGGCACCGGGTCGGCTTTGGCGAGACGATCTCCACCATCGCGGCGCAATACGGCGTGACGCCGCAGATCGTGCAGATGGCAAACGGCATCCTTGACCCCAACGCGATCTTCCAGGGGCAGTCGCTGGTGATCGTGCTGCCACCGGGTAAAACGGCCCCCACCATCGAACCCACCCTGACGCCGACCGTTCCGGTCGTGGTGGATGAAGGCGGCGAGACGGTCGATGGCCCACTGCAAATTGACTGGGACCGCTCGATCCTCAGTGGCGATATCGCCGCCAACTATCCATTGGCCTACGAGAGTCCACGCTTCACCCTGCATTACCAGCCCGGCAGCGCCACCGACCTCGACACCGAGGGCACTGCGGCGCTGGTACAGACGGCGCTGGAACTGGTCGAGGATCAACTGGATGTGCGGCTGGATGGCGTGTTTGACCTGTACCTCGCGGGGACGCTGTTCGAAAACCCGAACCCGCATCTGCGCGGCTACAGTCAGTCAGCCGACCGCCGCATTTTCCTGCTGTATGATGGCAGCGGCACCTACGAGGAAAACCTGTACTTCATCGCGCATGAGATCGCGCATCTCGTCACATGGAACGTGTGGGGTTCCCCCTCATCGACCATGATTTCGGAGGGCGTTGCGACATGGGCGGGCGGGTCTGCCCTGGAAGATGCGGGGTATCTCCCCTATGATGACCTGTGCCGTGCTGCGCTGGAAGCCAACGAACTCCCCTCGGTGGCAGCTATTGAAAACGACTGGCAGCAGTTCCGGGGGCATATCCGATCCCGGTTCAGCTACTTCGGCAGTGCGTGTTTTGTCGCTTACCTGATCGAGCAGTACGGGCTTGACGCCCTTGCGGAACTGTACCATCGCTCAAATTACGTGGACCTGTACGGGCAGTCACTCACCTCACTTGATGCCGAGTGGCGGGCATCGCTGGCGGGCAGCTCGGAGTCTTCTTCGGCAGACCTCGCCGCGTATACCACCGAGGTTCGCGTGGCCTATGCTTACGTCTTCGGCAGTTACAACGGCAGCGCGCGTGTGCATAGCGGTTATGTGGCGGTCGATAAGGCACGGACGGCCCTGTGGCGCGGTGATTACGCGAACGCCCGCTACTGGCTCGACCAGATGTATCGCATCACCGGATTTAGCCCACAGGGTTAACCCGGATCCCCCCCCATGCTGCAAGGCGAACAAAAACAACGGGCGCAGCAGGGAATTTCCTGCGCCCGTTGTTTTGAGGGTGTGGATATCCCCTTCCCCTCGATGCTGAATTACAGCTCGCCGGAGCGTGTCGTGATGCGATCCAGCACCAGCGCCTCGAACTCGGCCAACGGCATGCCATTGTTACGCGAGCCGTCGCGCTTACGCAGTGCCACCGTCCCGGCTTCCATTTCCTGGTCACCAACCACCAGCATATACGGCACCTTCATCAACTGCGCGTTGCGAATCTTGGCGTTCATGCGGTCCGATTCGGCATCCGTCCTAACACGCACACCCGCTGCCTTAAGCCGATCTTCAACCGTGTAGGCGTACTCGTTGTGATCGTCCGTAATCGGGATCACGCGAACCTGTTCGGGTGCCAACCACACCGGGAATGCCCCGGCGTAATGCTCGATCAGGAAGCCGATCATGCGTTCATGCGTGCTGAGCGGCGCGCGGTGAATGCACAGCGGCGTTTCATCCTCTCCCCTGTTGTTGGTGAAGGTCAGGTCGAAGCGTTCCGGCACCGCAAAATCAACCTGGTTGGTCGCCAACGTGAACTCGCGGCCCGTGGCACTCCAAATCTGCACGTCGATCTTGGGGCCGTAGAAGGCGGCCTCATCGGGCACCTCCATAAACGGGATGTCCCCGTTACGCATCGTACGGCGTACCATGTCCTCGGTCTGCACCCACAGGTCAGCATTGTTCACGTATTTCTTGCCCAGCCCGCGCGGATGATGCGTGCTGAAGCGCATCATGTAACGGTCGATCCCGAATATCTTAAAGTATTCAAGATACAGATCGATCACAGCAAGGAACTCCTGCTCGAAGTCATCGACCGAGCAGTAGATGTGAGCGTCATTCATTTGCATTGAGCGGACCCGCATCAGGCCGAACAGCTCACCGGATTTCTCGTAGCGGTAGCACGTCCCGTACTCGGAGAAGCGCAGCGGCAGGTCACGGTAGCTGCGTGGACGGCTGCCGAAAATCTTATGGTGCATGGGGCAGTTCATCGGCTTGACGTAGTATTTCACGCCCTCAAGCTCCATCGCCGGGTACATGCTCTCCTCGTAGTAGGGCAGATGCCCACTGCGGATGAACAGGTCCTCCTTTGTCACATGCGGGGAGCGCACACGCTGATACCCGGCCCTGTCCTCCATCTCTTTGGCGAGGGCTTCCAACTCATCAGCCATGATGGCACCGTTGGGCAGCCACAGCGGCAGGCCCGGCCCCACCTCATCATCAAAATGGAAGATATCCAGTTCCTTACCCAGCTTGCGATGGTCGCGCTTTTTGGCTTCCTCCAGCATGGTCAGGTAGGCTTTAAGGTCCTTCTTGTTTTCCCATGCCGTGCCGTAAATGCGCTGGAGCATCGGCTTGTTTTCGTCGCCGCGCCAGTACGCGCCCGCCACACTGAGCAGCTTAATCGAGTCAGGACGCACCATGCCCGTATGGTCGACATGCGGCCCACGGCACAGGTCCATGAAGGTATCGTGCTGGTACGTTGAGATAACGACCGGCTCGTCGGTCTCCTCGCCGTTCTCATCGACGCCCCCCTCGGCCAATCCATCGATCAGTTCCAGCTTGTAGGGCTGATCCGCGAACAGCTTGCGGGCTTCGTCGGCGGTCACTTCACTGTACTGGAATTCGTGATTGCCCTTGACGATCTCTTTCATGCGCTTCTCGATGGCTTCGAGGTCCTCGGGCGTAAACGAGATCGGCTTGCCGTTTTCATCGCTGCCGAGGTCGAAGTCATAGTAGAAACCGTTTTCAACCGGCGGGCCAATCGCCAGCCGTGCGTCGGGATACAGTTCCAGCACGGCCTGCGCCATCACGTGCGCGGCTGAGTGCCGGATGCGGTACAGCTTCGTCTCGATATAAGGCACAACTTCCGGTGATTGTTCGCTCATGGTTGGTCTTTTTCACTCCTTGACAGCCCAACAAAAAACGCCATACCCCTCGATTGGGGCGTGGCGTACGCGGTTCCACCCAATTTTGAGATCAGCTTCAACCTAAAACTGCCTCATCTCATTCAGCCGGTAACGGGGCCAACCGGGTCCCCATACTGGAATGTCTCGTTCCGGGGATCGCTCACGGGGGGTTTTCGCTGCCGCCTGCATGGTGATGCTTCCAGCCTGATGGCGTCACCTCTCTGGCTGCCGGGCATGGCAGATACTCGTCCCGATCAACGGGTTGTCTGATATGCCTATACTGTACCGATGGGGCGGGGGGCTGTCAAGACGTGGGCCGGGGAATTACCCCCGACCCGAATGGCCTCAGTCGATACGGTTGTGCTGGTGACTGATGATCGCACCCGCCGAGCCTGATCCCCCTTTGTGCAAGGCCGTTTTTATTCGATATCTCCTCCTTTCCGCAGCCAGCCCTCCCGTCCATCGCCGGACACCTCTGACCCGTGTACCCTGTGGCCTCCGATGCCGTCTCGATACGGTCACCCTATGCCCTTTGACCTCACTGTGCCCCTGCGTCGCTCAGAAATTAAAACGCCCCTCCCATCGGGATTTCTCCCACGGGCGAGGCGCTCATCTCTCGCGGCTGCCGGTCTGCCCGGCTGCATTGTGCTGCTGAATAGAACTTACGGTCTAATCCTAGCCTTGTTCTATGGTGTTGTCAAGCCCTTCGGACAGATCATCCGATCTGCTCACCGCTGCCGTTTCGGGTTCGGTCCCAGGCGGTTCGATCTCAGCCTCAACCTGTGCCGCTTCTTCGGCGGCGCGTTTCTCGGCGATTTCGACCTGGATCATCTCGACCAGGATCAGGCCCACGCCGAGGGTGATCGCATGATCGGCAAAATTGGAGATGTTGGCGAAATCGGGCGTAAGGCGCACAAAAAAATAATCGGTTACGTGATCAAAGCGGAGACGGTCCACCGCATTGGAGAGCGCGCCACCAACCACCATCGGCAGGCCGATCAGGGTCAGCCTCGCGCTGGCAGGCAGGTGCGGCACCATGTACAGAAACGCCCCGGTCGTGAGCAGGGCCACGATCAGGAAGATATTGGAACCGCCGGGGAACATACCGAAGGCCGCCCCGGTGTTGGTGCTGTGCATGATGCGGAAGACTTCGCTGATGCCGGGCAGCACTTCCCATGATTCACCGATGCGCAGGTTGGTCACGGTCAGGTACTTGGCATACTGGTCTACGCCCAGCACCGCCGCCGCGACCAGGACCAACTGAACCCAGCGACGAGTCAGGTCGGCAGGCGGGGTCTCAGCGCCCCCGGTGGGTGTATCGAGTTCGGTTAACGGGTTTTCCAATTCTACGGGATCGCTCATCGTGTCTCCATTCCATCCGAGGCTGTGCCCCGCAAAGCATAGCGTGAGCCGCCTCGAATTGCGAACGACACGCGCGCCTTTTCCCCGTCAACTACCCTGCGGGCTATTGATTGCCGCGTGGGGCTGATGTATGGTTGAGGGGGAAATCCCCCTGAGAATGACACACGTCAAGAGGAGCCAACTCGATGACCGCCCCCAACAAAACCCAATGGATCGAGGACGAGATTACCGCGCTGCGTGAACAGGGCCTGTTCAACACAATCCGCACCATTGAAAGCCCGATGGACGGCTGGGTACAGATTGATGGTCAGCGCATGCTGAACTTCTGCGCCAACAACTATCTCGGCCTCGCAAATCACCCGCACATCCGACAGGCCGCCAAAGACGCTATTGACGGGTACGGCGTTGGGCCGGGTGCCGTGCGCACCATCGCCGGGACGATGTCCCTGCACACCGAGCTTGAGCGCCGCCTCGCAGCGTTCAAGAAAGTCGAGGCAGCCATCACGCTGCAAAGCGGCTTCACCGCCAACCTCGCCACCATCCCGGCATTGGTCGGCAAGGATGACATCATCTTCTCGGATGAACTGAACCACGCCAGCATCATTGACGGCTGCCGCCTGTCGCGGGCAAGGACGGTACGCTACGCGCACAATGACCCCGCCGACCTGCGCCGCGTGATCGAGGAAACCGAGGTCACCGGGCGCGCTTTGATCGTGACGGATGGCGTGTTCAGCATGGACGGTGATATCGCGCCACTGCCGGAGCTGTATGAGGTGGCGCAGGCGTATGGCTACCTGCTGATGGTCGATGATGCACATGGTGAAGGCGTGTTAGGTGAAGGCGGTCGCGGCATCGTTGATCACTTCGGGCTGCACGGTAAGGTTGATGTGGAGGTTGGCACAATGTCGAAGGCATTCGGCGTGATGGGCGGCGTAGTGGCTGGCAAGCAGGTCATCATCGACTGGCTGCGCCAGCGTGGACGTCCGTTCCTGTTCTCCTCCGCGATGACCGTCCCGGATACCGCAGCCTGCATCGCGGCAGTAGACCTGTTGGAACAAAGCACCGATCAGGTTGACCGGCTGTGGGCCAATGCCGCCACCTTCAAGGAGGCTATGAACGGCCTCGGCTTTGATACCGGGCACAGCGCCACACCCATCGTACCGGTGATGCTGGGCGAGGCCCCACTGGCCCAGCAGTTCAGCCGACGCCTGTTTGAGGAAGGTGTGTTTGCCATGGCGATTGGCTACCCGACCGTACCGCAGGGCAAGGCCCGTATCCGTGTGATGAACACCGCCGCACACGGCCCCGGGGATATCGAATTTGGGTTGGCCGCCTTTGAGAAGGTCGGCAAGGAACTGGGTGTGATCAGCTAGGGTCAGGCAATCGAATCAAACGGGGCGCTCATCGATACGAGCGCCCCGCTGCTGTTTTCAGCAATACTGATGGATTAGAACCCGATGTAGAATGCCGGGTTATCGGGGGTATGGTTCCAGCGCATCTCAAAGTGCAGATGCGACCCGGTGCTGTTACCGGTTGACCCCATGGTACCCAGTGTGCCGCCACGGCTGACGAACTGGCCGCAGCTTACGTAGGTGGCGTTGAGGTGAGCGTAGTAGCTGGTCCACCCGTTGCCGTGATCCAGCACCACCAGCACGCCGTAGCCCCAGTCTGCCGTCACCCAGCCCGAGAAGATCACCACACCGCTGTCTGCTGCATAAACCGGCGTGCCGACTACGCCCGCAAGGTCCACGCCGGAGTGGCCGGGATAGAAGGGCTGGGTAAACGCATAGTTGGCAACCGGAACCGACCACGCGCCCGACCCCCCACTGCCCGCGATGCCTGCCGCACACGACCCCGCCATACCCGGCATAAACGAGCGGGAGACCGTGCCCGTCACGGCATCAGTGGTCTCAATGATCACCGGACGCCACAGGTCGGCGGCTTCGCCCTCACCGCCCGGCACCACGATACGCATACCCCACGGTGGGATATCGTTTTCGCCGTAATCCTCAAGGTCGTTGTACTCGGAGTCGAGGATCACATCCGCGCTGACGTTGTACTTATCGGCGATTTGGGCAATGGTGCGCGTCTCATCGGAACGATGGTACACACCATTCACCGGGATAATGTTGAGGTCCATGCCGTTACTCAGCATGTGAACATCACCCTGGAGGCGGTCGGCGTTGGCCCACACCAGCGTTTCAGGCGTAATGCTGAACTGCTCCGCGATGCCGATCAGGGTATCGCCCGGCTGCACCGTGTACTCAAACACGATGTCACGCGCACGGTCAGGGATGATGGTATACGCCGGGATACCGCGCTCCACCTGCGGCACACCTTCAAGTGCGCCCCCGGCCTGCGCACCGACCATCAGCGTCTCATCGGATGCCATTTCGGCGCTCGCCGTGCTGCCGCCCGTGTTTTGAATCAGCCCACGGATGGGGCCAAGCACCGTCACGACTACCCCAAACACCAGCACCCCAATTGCAATCGCGGTCAGGTTGGCCTCAATAAACATGAGTACTGGCCCAAATACCCCTGCGAGTCGGGGTTGGTTATCTGTTGTTCCGTCAAATCCAGCCATATGGCATACCTCTAAACAAACGGCCAGCACACGGCGTGGCTGGCCGCCTTTCCCTGAATTGTCAGACCGTATGGTATCGCGCGAGGTATGTGCCGTCAAGGTGTGTCATGCTGGCATAGGGTCAGCGTTAGGGTTGGATCATGCCGCATTACCGGGGGGGAGACACCGCACCTGCCGGGATGCGGTGTGAGATCGGTGTCGTTTAAAGTAGCGTACAGGCAAAATCGATCCCGTATGAAATGGCCCTGAACGGTCTAAAAGGGTATAATTAGGTGATGTACATTCTTGCCGTCCAGTACGGCTTTTTGCCTGTTACAGGCTATGTTCAACACTCGACACATCCCCCTGTCTGACAGGGGAGCTGATTAACCCCACCCCGGAGTTCTTGGATGGATATTGGTACAGTAAAGCCCGTCGATATTAACGACGAGATGCGCGACTCTTACCTCGATTACGCCATGAGCGTGATCGTCTCTCGCGCTCTCCCTGATGCACGGGATGGCCTCAAGCCCGTTCACCGCCGCATCCTCTACGCTATGCACGATATGGGCATCAGGGCGAACACCTCTTACAAAAAGAGCGCCCGTATCGTGGGTGAGGTATTGGGTAAGTATCACCCGCACGGTGACTCCGCCGTCTACGACGCAATGGCCCGTATGGCGCAGTCTTTCTCACTGCGGTATCCGCTGGTCGATGGCCAGGGCAACTTCGGTTCGGTCGATGGCGACAGCCCGGCGGCCATGCGTTACACCGAGGCCCGGCTTGACCGCATGGCGGAACTGCTGCTTGAGGACATCGACCGTGACACGGTTGACTTCCATGAAAATTTCGATGGCTCCCTGCTCGAACCGAATGTCCTGCCTTCACGCCTGCCTAACCTGCTGCTGAACGGCGCATCAGGCATCGCCGTTGGCATGGCGACCAACATCCCGCCGCATAACCTGCGCGAGTTGGCCGCTGCCGTGGACTTCCTGATCGGGCGTATGATCACCCCGCAAGGGCAACCCATTGATGACGAGGTCAACGATGTCACCGTCACCGACCTTCTGAACTTCGTCAAAGGCCCTGACCTGCCCACCGCGGGGCAGATCGTCGGGAACGATGGCATCACCAACGCCTACGCCACGGGGCGCGGGCGCGTCGTGATGCGTGCTGAAGCACACACCGAGGAGATGGATAACGGGCGTTATCGCATCGTCATCACCGCCATCCCGTACCAGGTCAACAAGGCCAGCGTGATCGAGCGCATCGCGGCCCTGGTCCATGAGGGCAAGCTTGATATGATCTCGGACCTGCGCGATGAATCGGACCGCAACGGCATGTCCATCGTCATCGAACTGAAGCGTGCTGCCCAGCCCCGTACCGTGCTGAACCGGCTCTACAAGTACACGCAGCTTCAATCGACTTTTGGCGTGCAGATGCTGGCCCTCGTCAACGGCGAGCCGCGCCTGCTCTCACTGAAATCCGCGCTGCGGCACTTCATCCAGCATCGTCGCGAGGTCATCGAGCGGCGCACGCTGTTTGAACTGGAGAAGGCCCGCCGCCGCGCTCACATCCTTGAAGGGCTGTTGATCGCCATCGCCAACCTCGATGCGATCATCCGCACCATCCGTCAGAGCAGCGACGCCGAAACCGCCCGCACCGACCTGATGCAGATTTACGACCTCAGTGAAGCGCAGGCCCAGGCCATCCTCGATATGCAGCTCCGCCGCCTCGCCGCGCTGGAACGCCAGAAGATCGAGGAAGAGTACCAGTCACTGCTCGAACTGATCGCGGAACTTGAGGACCTGCTGGCTCACCCCAGGAAGATTCTTACCCTGATCCGCGACGACCTCAATGAACTGGCCGACAAGTACGGCGATGACCGCCAGACCGAGATCATCCCCGGCGCATCCGAGGACTTCAACGAGGAAGACCTCATCACCGATGAGGACGTGCTGATATTCCTGACCAAGGCCGGCTATGTGAAGCGTGTTTCCGCCGATGAATACCGCACACAGGGCCGTGGCGGCAAGGGTATCATCGGCATGCTGACCCGTGATAATGACGATGTGGAGCAGGTCTTTGCCGCTGGCTCGCGCGATCACATCCTGTTCTTTACCAATCGCGGTAAGGTCTACCAGGAAAAAGCCTACCAAATACCGGACTCAAGCCGCACCGGCAAGGCCATACCGCTGAACAGCATCATTTTGCTGGGCATGGATGAATACGTCACTGCGACCGTGGCTGTGCCGGATTATGATGAAGTCGAATTCTGTACCATGATCACACGGCAGGGCCGCATCAAGCGTGTCGAGGTCGGCGCGTTTGAGGCCGTTCGGCCCAGCGGCCTGATCGCCATCGGTCTTGAGGAAGATGACACGCTCGGCTGGGTCAAGCTGACCACGGGTGAGCAGGACCTGATTATCGTCACGCGTGACGGCATGTCGATCCGCTTCAACGAGAATGACGTGCGCCCGATGGGCCGCACCGCGACCGGCGTCAACGCCATCCGTCTACAGGGTGACGACGTGATTACCGGGGTTGCCGTCGTGGAACATAACAATATGGACCTGCTGGTCGTGACGGAACTGGGCTACGGCAAGCGCACCCCGGTGGCGGAGTACCCGGTGCAGACCCGCTACGGCATGGGCGTGCGTACGCTGGCCCGCAACGAAAAAACCGGGCTGATCATCTCGGCACGCACGGTCGAGCCCGGTGACGAACTGACCGTGCTGACCATCAACGGCAAGGCCATCCGCATCCCCATCGAGACCATTTCCCAGATCGGGCGCAACACGCAGGGCGTGCGCATCATGAACCTCGGCAAGGACGACTACATTGTCTCAACCGCCGTGCTCGACATCGAACGGCGGGCCGAACGGGAACGGATGCTGCTTGAACAGTATGAATCGATGCAGAGTGCTGAAGACGGTGACGGCTCAAACGGTGCCAGCCTGGAGCCGGATCACACCGCCATGACCGGCATCGAAAGCCCTGTGGAAGCTATTGACGATGGCAGAGACGATGCTATCATGAGAGATGTCACCGATTCGGACTTCCAAGACGAGGACTGATGTTTATGGTTGTCATCACCGGGGCAGGCGTGCTCCTCTATATCACGCTGATATTCCTCCTGCTGCGCCGCCGCAGGGGGCGGGATAACGCGGAAATATGGCTGCTGGTGCATGACGCCTTTTCTATCGTGCTGCTGCTGGCGTTCCTCGGAGTGGAACGCGGTATGCTCGAACCGGCCCTGCACGCCGACACCCGGTTGATACTGGCGGTATCCAGTATTATTCTGATCGGTTTTGTCAGCCTGTACTACATTCGCAGGCCCTATCCCATGCCGTGGGGCATTTTCGGCGGGGTATGGCTGCTGGCATCCATCGGCACGATGCTGAGCAGACAGCCTACCACGGTTCTCCCCGGTCAATTGGGCGCGGGGCTGCTGCTGACGCATGAGATCGCCATCCTTGGCTGGGGCATCGCCGTACTGGTGCTGATCGTCCTCAGCCTGCAAAGCTTCCTCACTGAACCGCTGCCCCTGTACGCCAACCGCATCCTGTTCTGGCTGGTCGTGCTGCCCTTCATCGCGGTGGGGGATATGCTGCTGTTTGTTGAAACCCCGGTGACTGAGGTCGGGGTGATCCTGCGTATGATCGGCGCGGTGGGTGCGACCTACGCCCTTGTGACCGACCGTGTCATCGACCTGCGTGAGACGGCCCGCTGGTTGGTCAGCCGCTTTGCCTTCACGATGATGATCGGCCTGCTGGTATTTGCCGGGTTCATGGTGACGCTGTATCTGCAACCCGCTAACCTCAGCCCGCTGGAACACACGCTGATCGCTGCCGGGATCGCACTGCTGGTTGGTCTGCTGACTCAACCGGCCCTCAGCCTGATCCGCTGGCTGCTGCGCAACCTCATCAGCCGTGAGATTTCCGACGTGACCGCTGTGGTCCGCCAGTATATCCAGCGCATCAGCGGTGTCATCGACCTGGGTGAACTGGCAACCATCGCTACGCGTTCGGTTACCAACCTGCTATCCGCACGCCGTGGTTACCTGATCCTTGCCACCTACCTTGAGGACCGCATCGTGCTGGAAACAGTCGGCGTCGAACGAGCGCCGGGTGGGCAGTCGGCCATGTTCTCCGTGGACAGCCCGATCCTGGCGCACTTCCTCTCCGAGGGTGGGGCGATGCATCAATATGATGTGGAATACCAGCGCTCGTTTAGCGCCGTTAGCCCCGATGAGCGCGCCTTCCTTACCGGCCTGGAGATGGACATCTACGCACCCATCGTCAATGAGGGGCGGCTGCTGGGCTTCTTCGCCCTGGGGCCAAAGTACAACGACGATCCTTTTACCTCGCGTGAGACGGAACTGCTCGAAGCGCTTGCCAACCAGACCGTTGCTGCGCTGGAAAACGCCCGTCTCGTCAGTGACCTGCGGACGCTCAATGAGCGCATCAGCAGCCTGAATGAGACGCTGCAAACCAGCAATGAACGGCTTGAACAGCTAGACAAGGTCAAGACCGATTTCATCGCCATCGCCTCACATGAACTACGTACCCCGCTGACACAGGTACAGGGCTATGCGGACCTGCTGCTGGAGATGTCAAAGCGCAATATGCTCGACCCTGCCCAGACCGAGGACATCACCCGCAGCCTCAGCAGCGCCTCACAGCGCATGGCCGAGGTGATCTCCTCCATGCTGGATGTCTCCCAGATCGACGTAGAAAACATGGACCTCAACTTCGTTGAGACCAATCTCGCCAATATCGTCAAGCTGGCGATTGATGGCTACGCCGATGCCATTGAAACCCGCAACCTGACGCTGACCGCACGTGGCCTGCGCGACCTGCCGCCTATCAATGCCGATTACAAGCGGCTGGTACAGGCCTTCCAGAACGTGGTATCCAATGCAATCAAATACACACCCGACAACGGCTCGATTAACGTGACGGGCGGCATCTATGAGCGCGACCCACAGGGTAATCCGCTCAGTGTGCGCATCTCGATCACGGATACCGGTATCGGCATCGACCCCGGCAGTCATGAGCTGATCTTCGAGAAGTTCTACCGTGTCGGCAGCCCGATGCTGCACTCGACCGGTTCCACCAAGTTCAAAGGGGCCGGGCCGGGGCTGGGCCTGCCCATCACGCGCGGGATCATTGAGGGGCATGGGGGGCAAATCTGGGTTGAAAGCACAGGGTATGATGAGGAAATTCTTAACGGCAGCACCTTTCATGTTGTGCTGCCGCTGATGCCACCTTCAATTGATGCCCAGCAGCGCCTCGCACAGATGCAGGCCGCCAAAGAGCAAACGATCATCGCACCGAACTACCTCGAAGAAGACGAAGAATAGGCCGCTAAATAATCTCCCCACCGGCCCAACGGACCGCCTCGATACGGTCGCCCGGCAGGGGTGGCCCCAGCAGCTTATGGATCAGCCCCTCAAAATGATCTGCATCATCGCTGGTGGTGAAGGTCACGCGGCCCGCATGGCCGGGGTCGTTGGGCATCTCCGCAATGATGCGGCCCGTCTGCCGCGCGACCGCCGGGGCAGGGTCCACCACCGCCGCTTTCCCATCGACAAACCCCTCTATCGCATCCCGCAGGAACGGGAAGTGGGTGCAGCCCAGCACGATCTGATCAGCCCCCGCATCCAGCAGCGGCCCGATATGGCGTGCCACGGCAGCGCGTGCTTCCGCGTCATCCACTGAACCAGCCTCCACCAACCGGACGAAATCCGGGCAGATTTCCCCCTCGACCTGTAACCCGGCAGCAAAACGATCCACCAGGCTGTTGTAGAGTTCACTCTGGAAGGTGGCTTTGGTCATCAGCACGGCAATCACGCCCGACCGGGTGTGTTCGGCGGCGGGTTTTACGGCGGGTTCCATGCCCACAAAGGGCAGCGCGGGGAAGGCATCACGCAGCGCATGCAGCGCCACGGCTGAGGCGGTATTACAGGCCACCACAACGGTCTTGACCTCTTGGGTCATCATCCAGCGGGTGATAGCATAGACAAACTGGCGGATTTCATCACGGGGGCGCGGGCCGTAGGGCACATGGCCCTGATCCGCAAAGTAGAGTAGATTCTCAGCGGGAAGCTGGCTGCGCAGCTCACGCAGCACCGAGAGGCCCCCCACACCTGAATCCAGCACACCAATCGGACGCGGGTCATAGGCCATAGAGACCAGTCCTTTCGGTTACGTTCAAGGCCGTTCACGGCACAAAAAAGGCGCTCACAAGCGCCTTGATCACCAGGATGCAGCCGTAACAAACGCAGCAAACAGGCGTCGCATCGGGTCACTGGCGGGCCACAGTGTTTCAGGGTGCCACTGCACGCCGACAAGGAAGCGGTGATCGGCGTTCTCCACCGCCTCGATCACGCCGTCATCGGCATGGGCCACGATATCAAGACCATCCGGCACCGTCTTAAGGGCCTGGTGATGCAGGCTGTTGACCGGCGTGCGGTTGCCCTCGGCCTTCAGAATATCACCCAGGCGGCTGCCCGCCTCGATATCAACCTCATGCGCGGTGCGGTAAAACCACGGGGTCGAGAAGCGGTCATGCCACAGGGCACCCCGTACTTCTGTCTTGATGTCCTGGATCAACGTACCGCCGTGTGTGACGGTCAGCACCTGCGTACCCCGGCAGATCGCCAGCAGCGGTTTCTCCTCGGCGACGGCCCACCTGACGATCTCGATCTCGGCGGTGTCGCGCTTCTCAAGGATGCCATTGGTCTTCGGCGCGGTTTCCGCGTGATACATGGCCGGGTTCATATCACCGCCGCCCGTCAGCAAGATACCATCCAACCGGTCAAACATCCCCCGCAGCCTCTCAACATCAGGGGTAAACGGGATCAGAACCGGGATGCCCCCGCCAGCCAGGATGGCATCCACGTAAGTAGGACGGACCCGAAGATACTCCCGGCCTGTGTCGCTCTCTTTGGTTCCGTCAACGGAAATCCCGATCAGGGGGCGGTTGCTACCCACGGTGGGCGTATCCGGCTACCGGTTCCGCTTTTCACGCAGGGTGGCCCGCTTGCCCTGGCGCTCACGCAGGAAGTAAAGCTGAGCGCGGCGCACGTAGGCGCGGCGAGTCACTTCGACCTTGTCAATGCGCGGTGAACGCAGCAGGAATGTACGCTCAACGCCGACGCCATGCGAGGCGGTGCGACGCACGGTGAAGTTGGCATCATTACCGCTCTTGCGCAGGCGGATGATGGTGCCGGAAAACACCTGGATACGCTCACGATCCCCTTCAACAATGCGTACATGCACACGAACGCTGTCACCGGGGCGCAGTTCCGGGATGTTCGGGTTGGGCTGACGCTCAAGGGATTTGATCAATTCATTCATGGGCTTTATGCTGCGGGCAGGCCTCACCAGGCACCTGCCGCCCTCCTTCCGTGGGTTACAGTAAACATGCCGGACTCACCCGGCATGTGATACCTTCTAGTTCGACGGGAGATTATACCGTCATTCCGAGGGTTTAATCAAGAAGGTTTTTACAAGCAATCAGCTTTCAGCCCCCTGTGCCGCCGCGCGGCAGCCCCCGTTCCCCGTTGGCGAGAAACCCCGAAGCCAGGGATGCACCGGGGTATGGGGCAAAACCCCATTTGATTACCCCCACCGCGCACCTTCCATATCGAGAAGCCACAGCTTGGTCTGGACACCGCCGCCGCCGCTGTAGCCATGCATCCGGCCATCACTGCCGATGACGCGGTGGCAGGGAATGACGATGGGGACCGGGTTACGGGCCAGCGCCGTACCGACGGCGCGGCTGGCAAGCGGCCTGCCGATGGCCTCCGCAATGTCCTTATAGGTCCACACTTCGCCACTGTTGATGCGGGCGGTATGGTCGAGCACCTCGCGCTGAAAGTCGGTCAGGCGGCTGAGGTCAACCGGCAGATCGAAACGGGTGCGCTGCCCCGCGAAGTATTCCTCAAGCTGGGCGAGGGCCGGGGCCAGTGCCTCGGGGTCCTCAACGAGCCGGGCACGCGGGTCAAGGTCGGTCAGCAGGGCATCCATGCCACGGCCAAACGTGATCGCCGCGATGCCGCGTTCCGTCCGGGCGATGTACAGGATGCCCACCGGCGAGTTCATCCGCGCCCATGTGATGACCGGCGCTTCAGCCTCGTACCATGCTTTGATTGAAGCACGGGACTGCTTCACAGCAGCCTCATCAGGCCTGCCAAGGGCCTCATTTAACAGCGTGGACAGGTCTTTTTTCATGATCAAACCTCCTCCATCAGCAGGCGCAGCCGCCTGACCCCGTGTGAGACGTTGGCGCGGGCGCTGTCACGGGAGCAGCCCAGCGCCTCCGCGATCTCATCGTAACTCATATCCTGTAAGTAACGCATCACCACGGCGGCCTGTTGTTTATCCGGCAGCGCCGTGAGTTCGGCCAGCAGCCCATCGACCTGCTGCCGGGCGATCAAACTGCCTTCCGGGCCGGAACCACCACCGAACAGCCTGTACTCGACATCATCCAGTGCCGTATGCGCCTGCGACGATTTCTTCCTGAATGCCGAGTAGGCGGTATGGGTCGCGATGCGATACAGCCATGCCCGCACATTGCTGCCGGGCCGCAGCGTATCATAGGCGCGGTATGCCTTGATGAAGGTCTCCTGGCACAGGTCAGCGGCCTCGGCTGTGCGCCCTGACGTGCTGCACAGCCGCCACAGGTAATTCATGATCTCGGCATGGTGGGTCTCGTAGGCCTGTTCAAAACGTGGGGTGGGATCGGGCACGGCGCGCTCCTTCGCTCTGTCTCACCAGTTATAACGTCAAAACACCGGGGATGTGAAAAAGCACCTGCGTGCTTTTTGCCGTGCCCTCACACCATCGCGGCAGGGGCACGCCATGATATACGATAGGGATGAATCCACATGGGAAGGAACAGACCATTATGACAACACCTGGGGTACTCATCCCCGAAAATGAACAATTCGCGGTGCCGCCGGTTGATGGCAGCCCGGATCATACTGCGCCACCGGCCCAACCTGACCCGGTTTTCAGTGCCGCCCGCATCGAGGGGCCGGTGCTGGTGGCGTTGGCCGGGTTGGGGCTGGGCCTTGCTGCGGACCTGCTGTTCAACGGGCAGCCGGGCGGCATCTCGATCCCGATCTTCTTCGCCCTGCTGCTGGCCGGGGTCGGCGGCCTGATGCTCAGTGAGGGGGCCGTCACCAACCGGCGGGCGTGGTGGCTGGCTGCCCCGCTGCTGGCCTTTGCAGTCTGCTCGATGGTGCTGGCAAACCCGTTTCTGCGCTTCCTCAACGTCAGCCTCGCCGCTTTGCTGGCGATTCTCATAGTAGACCGGCTGCGCGGCGGCAGGCTGATCGACCTGACGCTGTGGGGTTATGCCAAATCGCTGATGCTGGCCGGGTTGGGCATGATCGCGCTGCCCGTCAGTGTGACGCTGCGCGCGGCCCAGGGCATGAAGGGCAGTGACGATGCCACAAAGAAGCTCGCGCTGCGCATCCTCACCGGCCTGATCATCACATTGCCGCTGCTGGCGCTGTTCACCGGGCTGCTGGCCGCCGCTGACCTGATCTTTGAGCAGGCTGTGACGCAGGCGCTGGGCTGGTTCAACCTGCCGAACCTGTTCGGCCACGCCATGCTGACCCTGCTGCTGACATGGCCGGTGATGGGCCTACTGGCCTTTGCCATCAGCCGCCGTATGGATGAGGAGGACGGCTCCGAGCGCGTCCCCGATGCCGACCGCATGAACGTGCGTTTCCTCGGTATGGTGGAATCCGGGATCGTGCTGTTCAGCATCGACGTCCTGTTTGCGCTGTTCGTGGTGATCCAGTTCCGGGTGCTGTTTGGCGGCGAGCGCTTCCTCGCCTCACGCGGGCTGACCTATGCCGAGTACGCACGGCGCGGCTTCTTCGAACTGGTGTTTGTGGCGGGGCTGGTCCTGACGGTGATCCTTGTGCTGGAGTTCCTGGCCAAACGCGAGACTCCACGCGCACAAACGGTGTTTATCACCGGGGTTGCGATCATGATCGCCATGACGCTGATCATGATCGCATCGGCCTTCACCCGCATGAGCCTCTATGAACAGGCGTACGGCTTCACCCGGCTGCGGCTCTATACACATGTGTTCATGGTGTGGCTGGGCGTGCTGCTTTCCACCGTTCTCGTCCTGATCCTCACGCGCCGCACGCGGCAGGTTGCGGGGTCGATGCTGCTGGCGGCGATGGGCTGCATCCTGGCGCTGAACGTCATCAACCCCGACGCCTTCATCGTCGCTCACAACATCGACCGTTACGAGCGTGGCGAGGAACTCGACGTGCATTACCTCGGATCACTTTCCGAGGATGCCGTGCCGGGCCTGCTGGCCCTGTATAAGGACGGCCTGCCCGTCTACGAGGAAGACACCCTCGGCGGCTACCTGCGTCGCTTCCAGTTCCGCGCCGCCTACCGTGCCGATACCTCCGGCTGGCCCGCCTATCATATCAGCCATACCCGCGCCGACCGCCTCCTGCGGCCCTATGCCGAAGAACTCGAAGGCTACGAGTGGCCGTCCTACAGATACGACGGCATCAGCCCGGACCTTTACGAGGAAAGCCAGTCCCGGTGATATTAGAGGGGTCACAACTGGGGGCATGGGGTCGCTGATATTTTCGATGTTGAAGTGCTTATGAGGTAACTCGGCAGGCAAAGCCTGCTGAGAAATGCAGGTGCAGGAGATGCTATCTCCTGCCGGGGGCTGGGGCAGCGCCCCAGGTCACAATGATTGTTCCCCGTACCCCCTTGAAAACGGCACGGGCGGGGTCCACGGGTAGGTGGGCGGAACCAGCACCGCGCCCGCCGGGGCATGGTCGGTGATGTGGATTGCGGCAGGGCCAACCTCGATGCGGCGCGTCAGTGGGTGCCCGCAGGCGGTGACAGTGCCCAGCAGCCCCGCTGATCCCGCGTAGGTGACGCGGGCGGGCTGCGCCCCGGCGAGGATGAACGGGTTGTGATCGAGGTCAGCGGGTTCACAGCCCTCGATGCGCGGGGCATAGTGCGCCATGACCGACCGATAAGCATTACGGCGATCCGGCAGGGCGGTGTAGATGTAGGTGCCGGGGTCCGGGATCAGGTCCACGCCATCGAGCCACAGGGTCAGGCTCAATTGGTCACAGTGATCATGCGCGCCGATGCCATGCGTCCCGATGTGACCTGCCCGCACTGCCAGGTGCAGCCGCTCGGAGCGCCACACGTACAGCCCGAAGTCCGGGAAAGCCTGAAAGCGCACGGGGTCGAGCGCACCGGGCGGAACCGGGATCGAGATGGAATGGATCACGCCATCAGCGGGGGCAGGCGGCAGCGGGTCGATGGTGTGGCACACCATCGCAGAGGGCAGCGGATCAGGTACGGGGATCGAGAGTAGATCGCCGCCAGCATAGGCCCGGATCAGGTCGGCATCAATGCCCGATGAACCACGGCCCAGCAGCGCATCAAGCGCATGGAGCAGCGCCCGGTGATCGCGGCCTTCCTCGCATCCATCCACATCCAGCACGGGCCGCAGCTTGAGCAGCCTCCCGCTGTCGTTATCGCCGATCTGCACGATCAGGCCATCCGGTCGCGTGACGGCGCGGGTGAACTCCGCCATACGTGCCAGCCGTTCGCCGTACCAGTTCGGGGGCGGCAGCAGGTCCGATACCATCTCTCTCTGATCCCCCTCAAAGCCCAGCAGCAGCGCTGTGCCGTAGGCCGCCATCTCTGCCGAGAGTCGGTGGTAGCTGGTTGATCCCTCGAAGTTGGCCCCATCGGGGTTAAACTGCAACTCGACCTCATGCATGAATCGATGGGCCGTGAAGCGCAGCCAGCGCTTTGATACGCGGCCGGTGGGCAGGTACGCGGCTAGGAACAGCAGCCCGGTCAGGTCCGCGAGGTAATGATTTCCCCGTCCGAAGGGCGTCCATTCAAGGTGCCGCCGGATGTGGCGGGCGTGGTCACGCAGGCCCGCGATGAAGACGCGCTCAAATTCCGGGGAGAATTCCGCACCCAAACCTTTGAACAGGTCATAGGCCACCAGCCAGTTGACCGCCCGGATCGCCTCGTCCATGGCGGTGACCCAGTTGACACCATAGCGCGGCGGGTTGGTCGCGATGAAATCACAAACCTGATCCTGGAATTCCTGTGGATAGGAGGGGCACGAATCGACGGCATAGGCGCAGGCCAGCCACGGCAGGTGATGCATGCGGGCCAGTTCCCACGGCACCTTGATATCGACCCCCGGCAGATCGCCAAAGCGGATATCACGCCAGCGGGTCAGCGCATCCCAGCGATAGCCGGATTTGATGTCACGGCCCCAGTCGATGGGCGTGTAGCCATCGCTGATCAGGCCCCAAACGGCGCGGGCATGGGGTAGGTTCGATTGTGTGACCTGTTCCGCCAGCCAATCCCCCCCCGCGTCCGTATCGACCTGCTCGGCCTCGTAGTGATGCCCTTCAAAGCCGCGAGGTTCCATCTCATACGAGACGACCAGCGGCCCCGACCCCAGCAGGTCAAAGCGATGGGCCAACACGTCAGATGCAAGGCCGCGATAGAGATCAGCGTCGGGTTGCAGCGTCTCCCGGATCGATGCCGGAATGCGCGTTTGCAGCGGCCCGGAATCAATGACGGGGCTGTAGGTCGGGCGCACCGTATCGAGCCAGCGGCCCAGCCGTGTATCGAGTTCACGGCGCAGGCGCAGCAGCACCAGCACCACGAAGATTCCGATGCGTTCCATCGTCCCGGCAATCCGCCACATTATTCGATGTATTCCTTGTGCCACAGCGCAAAATTGAGCAGGTACCATGCCTGGTGCGGGTTCTTCGCATCGATCAGGCGCTGTACTTCCTTCGGGTTGAGGTAATCGGTGCGCTGGCAGAAATCGGCCAGTTCGCGCTCGATCTCGCCACCCAACCGCTCGAAGAACCACTCATGAACCGGGACCCCAAACCCCTGCTTGCGGCGGTCGATCAGTTCATCCGGGATCAGGCCGCGCACCGCCTTCTTCAGAATGTGCTTGAGCGTGCCGCCGCGCGTCTTGACCTCGGTGGGAATGCTCAGCGCCAACTGCACAAACTCGTGATCGAGGAAGGGCACGCGCCCCTCAAGGCTGACGCCCATACTCATCTTATCAACACGCATCAGCAGCAGTTCCGGCAGGCGCAGGTTCAGGTCGAGGTAGGTCATCCAGCTTAACGGGCTGACCTCTTTGGTATTGGCCTGGTAACGGTCATAGATCGGTGCGAGCGCCTCCCATGAACTGTACCCTCTGAATTGGTTCTTCAAGCGTGGTGAGAGCACATCAGGTTTGTGCGGTTCGAAGAAGGCCTCCGCACCGCCCCAGAATACCGGCTGCCCCATCGACCCGCGCCGCAGCCATTCATACCAGCTTCGATTCTTGTGGCCCAGCGCTTCGAGCACCGGCAGCCCGGCCTTCTTCAGAGCGTTCGGTACGGGCAGGTTATCGGCCTGTTGTAATGCCATCGTACGCTTCCAGCCGGGGTAGCCAAAGAACAGCTCATCGGCCCCTTCACCGACCTGCGCCACGGTCACGCCGTTATCACGGGCCAGCTTCGAGACGTAGTACACGGGCACACACACCGGGTCCGCGATAGGTTCATCCTGCAATTTGATCATGGTCGGCAGGAAGTTCACCATATCATCGACGGTCAGCAGCAGTTCGTGATACTGTGCCCCGACGCGATCTGCCATCAGCCGGGCATAGTCCAACTCATTGCGGTAACTCTGGTAATCCCCCTGGTAGCCGATGGAGAACGTCTTCACCGGGCTGCCCTCGCCCTCGGAGAACAGCGCGGTGTTGGTGCTGGAATCGATGCCGCCCGACAGGAACACGCCCACCGGCACGTCGCTGACCTTACGGTACTGAACCGAGGTGCGCAGTTCCTCGATCAGCCGTTCCGCGATGGTCTCCTCGCTCTCATCGTGCATCATCTCGATGCCGTCCCACGCATCCCAGTAACGTTCCTGCCGTACGGTACCATCGCGGTCGATGCGCAGCCAGCAGCCCCCCGGCAGCTTGTGGATGCCCTCGAACAACGTCATGGGGGCAGGTGACGCCAGGAAGGAGAGATAGTGGTAGAAGGCTTCCTCGTTGACCGCGCGCTGTTGGTCAGGGTCGGCCAGCAGCGCCTTGATCTCCGAAGCAAAGGTGATGCGCCCGTGATGGATGCTGTAGTACATCGGCTTGATGCCGATGCGATCCCGCACCAGCCACAGCACCTCCTCGCGGGCATCCCACAGGCCGAAGGCAAACATGCCCCGGAAGCGGTGAATGGCATCGATGCCCCACTGTTCGTAGGCATGGAGGATCATCTCGGTGTCACTGTGGCTGGTCTGCCATGTGTGCCTGCCCAGCGCCTCAAGTTCGGCCCGGATTTCGGCGTGGTTGTAAATCTCGCCGTTAAACACGATCTGGATCGCGCCATCTTCGCTGCCCATCGGCTGGTTGGCGGCGGTACTCAGGTCAATAATGGAGAGGCGGCGGTGGGCCAGCCCCACCCGGCCATCGTCCGAAAACCACTGACCGAATCCATCCGGCCCGCGATGGGCCATCGCGTCACGCATGGCGGCCAGTTTGGCCCCATCGATACGCGGCTGCCCTTCAAACTGAACCACCCCTGCGATTCCGCACATGGGCGTATTCTCTCCTTCATTAGCAGCATATCGCTGCATACTACCGCAAAACCGGGTCAAGGTCATGTGAACGGGCACATCGAAAGAAAAACGCCCACCGAGCGGCGGGCGTAAGCCAGCTTACCAGCCCATTGTGCCGGGGCCACCCTTGAACGGCCCCACCACCTTCGAGGTGACCCAGCCGCCGTAGAAGCTGCCCTCCTGCGGATCAACCTGCGCCTCACCCACATAGCAGGCATCGAACTGCCCGGCATAGAAGCTGAGATACCCGGCAAGGTCGGCATACTGCCCGCTGGCCTGATCGTAGCTCCACGCGGCGTTCTCACGGGTCACGCCATCGACGGTGATAGTCCAGTAGCTGGCCGCCCCCTTGAACTCGCAGAAGGTACGGCGCGGCGTCTTGCGCAAGTAGTCCATCTGCACATCGGCGGGCGGGATGTAATACGTCGGTGGATGGCTGGTTTCCAGCACGCGCAGGGCGTTTGTCGTCTCGGCGATGGTAACGCCGTTCAGTATCACCCTGAGGCGTTCCGGTACGGGTTCCACACGCGGCGGACGCGGATAATCCCACACGGATTCCTGCCCCGGCCCCGGTTCAATGCGTCGATTCATAGTTGCTTCCTTCACACTGCCTTGTTGTTTCAACATCCGATTGTTAATATCGTTAGGACTTACGCAAATACACCCCCAAAAATTCTCTCTTACTCCAGTTGGATGCGAGGGTTAAGCACGGCGTAGAGCAGGTCAGCGGTAAAGTTGGCGACAAGGATGACGGCCACCGTGACCATGACAATGGCCTGGATGGTGGGCAGGTCACGGTTATTGATCGCAAAGATCAGCAGCCGCCCGATGCCGGGGTAGCTGAACACCGACTCGATGATCACCAGCCCGGAGACCAGCCAGCCGGTACTGGTGGCGATCACGGTGATGGTCGGGATCAGGGCGTTACGCAGAACATGCTTGAACATCACCTGTCGATATGGCATGCCCTTGAGCGCCGCCGTACGGACATAATCGCGCTTGAGTTCCTCGATGACACCGGCGCGGGTCAGCCGTGCGATGTAGCCGATCAGCACCAGCGACGCGGTGATGGCGGGCAGCCACAGCACGGGAAGCGCCTCGGCGAAGGTGCTGATGGTGGGGATCGAGGAGCTGGCGGAAAACCATGTGATGCCGAGCGCATCCCGGAACCAGTAGGCCAACACTTCGATCAGGAAGATGCCCGTCACGAACTCCGGCAGGCTGGCAACCGAGAGCGTCAGGATCGAGATAATGTTATCCGGCAGTCGGTTCTCCGTCAGCCCGGCGACCACGCCCAGCAGGATCGCCAGCGGCACCGCGATCAGCAGCGTGATCAGTGCCAGCCGCGCCGAGTTGACCAAACGGTTCACCACCACTTCACGGATATCCTGCCGGGGGCGCGTATACGTCTGGCCCCAGTTCCCGGTGACAAAGCCTGTCGTCCACTCAAGATACTGGGCCCTAAGCGGCTGGTTGAGGCCGAGTTCAGTACGGATTTCCGCGATCTTCCCATCGCTGGCCTCACGCCCGCCGATGACACGTGCCACATCGCCGGGCAGCACGCGCGTCAACCCGAAGATCAGCAGCGAGGTGAAGATCAGGGTGAACAGGAAGAAGGTCAAACGCCGTGCAAGAAATCGCCACATCGATCAGCCCTCCCCGTTGTTGCTGGTCTGTAGGGCCGCCAGCATGTCGGCTTGCATCGTTTCAAGGTCCTCCAGCGGAATGTGACAGCGGATATAGTGTTCATCGGCATCATCACGCCACGGGGGGGCCTCGGTCTCACAGATCGGGCCGATCTTGCGCGGGCAGCGCGTATGGAACGCGCACCCGGTCGGCTTGTCACGTGGACTGGGGATGTCATCGCTGAGGCGCACGGCTTCCCCACGCCGCGCAGGGTCCGGGGCCGGGATAGCCGAAACCAGCGCCTCGGTATAGGGGTGCAGCGGCGCACTGAACAGGTCCGACGCATACCCCACCTCGAACAGCTCACCGAGGTACATCACCGCCACGTAATCGGAGAGATAGCCCACCACCGCCAGATCGTGAGAGATGAAAATATACGCCGTACCCAGTGATTCCTGTAACTCCGCCAGCAGGTTCAGCACCGCCGCCTGCACCGAGACATCCAGCGCCGAGACCGGCTCATCACACAGGATCAAACCGGGTTCCGAGGCGAAGGCACGCGCAATCGCTACGCGCTGCTTCTCACCGCCGCTCAGTTCAGCGGGGTAGCGCCCGGCATATTCCCGGCGCAGGCTGACCGCTTCCAGCAGGGTCTGAACCTCGGCATCCGCCGCCGAACGGCTGAAGCCGCGCAGCTTCATCAGCGGGCGGCGTAAGGCCTGCCCGACGGTCAGGTACGGGTTGAGCGACCCCTGCGGGTTCTGGAAGATCATCTGAAGCTGGGCCAGTTGATCCCGTCCGCGCTTGCCCAGCGTCGGGGCGATGTCAGCGCCCATCAATTCCATGCGGCCTGAGGTGGGCCTGGTCAGGCCGATGATCATACGGGAGAGCGTGGTCTTCCCGCTGCCACTCTCACCGACCAGCCCGTAGGTGCGGCCCGCCCGGACGCTTAACGTTACATTCTCAACGGCGCGTACCGGGCGCTTTTCTTCACCCCGGATCACGGCGGGCAGTGAACGCGGCACCGGGAAATGCCTGGTCAGGTCTTCGACTTCAAACAGCAGCGAGCGGTCAGCGTCGGCAGTTTCATCAATGCCGGACTGGCGCTCAAGCAGGGCATCGGCGTCCACATCAGCCCAGTGGTAGCAGCGCACGATGCGCCCGTCATCCAGCGTTTCAAGTGATGGATGCGTCTTGCAGATGTCCGCCGCCAGCGGGCAGCGGTCGATGTACACGCAGCCTACCGGCAGTTCCTTGAGCGAGGGTGGCCTGCCGGGAATGGTGTTTAACCGGCGGTCGCGCTTGGTCTGGCCCGGCCTCACTATACTGTTAAGCAGGCCCAGCGTGTACGGATGCCGGGGCGTATCAAACAGCGCTGACACGTCATCCTGCTCCATGATCTCACCTGCGTACATGACGGTGACGGTATCACAAAGCTGGGCTACCACACCGAGGTTATGCGTCACATACAGGGCTGCCGCGTCACGCTCCGCCATCAGGTCCCGCACAAGGTCAAGGATCACGGCCTCGGTCGTCACATCGAGTGCGGTGGTCGGCTCATCGAGGATGAGGAGTAACGGCTCCGTGATCAGCGCCATAGCAATCGCCACGCGCTGCTGCTGCCCACCGCTCAATTCATGTGGATAGCGTCGTGCCAGCGCGGCGGGATCAGGCAGGTTAACACGCTGCATCGCTTCAATCGCAGAATCCAGTGCATCCTGCCGGTTATGACCGAGATGCAGCCGCGCGACCTCGGCTACCTGTTCCCCAACCCGGATCGAAGGGTTGAGCGCTGCGCCGGGGTCCTGCGGTACCATCGTGACATCATTTCCCCAGATATGGCGCAGCGTCGAGCGCGGCTGCCCGGCAAGTTCCATCCCGTTAAAGCGCACCGAACTTCCCTCATCAAGACGGCCATTGGCATCAAGATAGCCCATGATACCCTTCGCCGCAGTTGATTTACCGGAGCCGGATTCACCGACGATCCCGGCAATGGTGCCCGGCTGGATCGACAAATGAAAATCGCGCACGGCGGCAATCCACTTCTTATCGACCTTGTAGCTGATAGAGAGATTTTCAACTTCAAGGATGGGGCCTGACTGCTCGTTACTCATCGTCACTCCCCTTTCTGGATCACGCGCTTGATGCCGTCTGACATCAGGTTAACACCCACCACCAGCAGCGCGATGGCGGCGGCGGGGTAGTTGAGTGCCCACGGCGCAAGATCGTAGATCGCGCCGCTGTGCTGGCTGACCATCAGCCCCCAGTCCGGTGACGGGGGCCGCGCCCCCACGCCGAGGAAACCCAGCGATGCGACGAGGAAGATCGCATATGAGAAACGCAGCGAGGCTTCAACCACCAGTGTCGGCACGACGGAGGGCAGTATTTCACGGAAGATAATGTAAACCTGGCTTTCACCCCGGATGCGGGCTGCCTGGATGAACTCGCGCGTTTTGATCGCCAGCGTGCTGCCCCGCACCACGCGCGCCACAATCGGCACGTAGACCACGGCGATCACCAGCAGCACGGCCTGATCGATCAGCAGCCCGGCAAACGCAGCCAGCGCCGGGACGTTTTCCAGCAGGGTGATAACCCACGGGGCATCACCAAACAGCGACGCCACCCAATCGGCAGGGTCACTGCCCAGATTGCGCAGTACACCGAGAATGACCAGCGCCAGCAGCAGCGCGGGCAGGGCCAGCGTCGCATCGATCAGGCGGCTGCCCACCTCATCGAGCCAGCCACCCTGGAAGCCGATCACCAGCCCGGCAACGGTGCCGGTAGCGACCGCGATCAAGGTGCCGATGCCCGCCGTAAAGAAGATGCTGCGCGCACCGAGAATGACGCGGCTGTACACGTCCCGGCCAAGATAATCAGTGCCGAATGGGTAGTCCCTACTCGGCTCAAGAGAGACGTCGTGGTTCTGATCGTTTTCCCCGTAGGGGGCTATTATCGGGCCAAACAGCGCCAGCCCGAAGAAGAACAGCACGATCAGCGTGCCAGCAGCAGAAGGAAGCTCACTAAAAAGCTCCGTGATGAATCGCCACACGCCGCGCCCGGTACGGGCTATCGAATCAAAACGGTTTGGCGCAGGTAAGCGTGGGACACTTTGGTCGGCCATATCACTGGCTCCGGGGATACGAGCGGGAAGAACGGGCGGGGGCCATAAGGCCCCCGCCCGTGAGTGATTGGGTCAGGGTAATATGAGTCTACATCTTGTTGGTCGAGGTGAAGTTGGTGCGCCCGGCAAACGGATGCACCGCCACGCCATCGACATTGGCCGCCGTCACCCCGAACTGTGCGAAGAAGTACGGGATGATGACCGGGCCACGCTCATTCAGGATGCGCTGAATCTCACGGTAGGCGTCGGCACGGATGGCCTCATCGGTGCTGCTGCCAGCGATCCCGATCTGCTCATCCATTTCCTCATCGCTGAAGTGCGCCTCGTTCCAGACGGCACCGGAGGTATACGCCACATCAAGGTAAATCTGCGGTGACGGACGAGACCCCCACGGCGTAATGCCGAGGTCCACTTCCAGCCAGCCATCATCCGCATAGTAGACCGCTTCTTCCTGCGGCTCGATGGTGATGGTAATGCCCGCTTCGGCCCACTGGGCAGCCAGCGCCTCGGCCAGCGCCACGCGGGTGGGCAGGTTGGGGACGTACAGGGTCATCTCAAGGCCATCCGGGTACCCGGCATCGATCAGCAGTTCGCGGGCACGGTCGGGATTATGCTCCGGCAGGTCGAATTCCTCGGTGTAGTAGCTGCCATACAGCGGCCCAATGGGGGTATCACGACCCAGCGCACCAAAACCAAGCTGCACCCGTTCATAGATGGCATCGCGGTTGGTGGCATGCTTGAAGGCCAGCCGCACGCGCTCATCATCACCAGGGGCCCGGTCCGCGCGTAAACGCACAAGGTCATGGCCGTTGGTTGCCACATCCATGGCATTCAGCGCGCCGTCATCGGCCAACTGCAGGTAGGTGGGGTTGCCCATACGCAGCACCACATCGACCACACCGCTGCGCAGCGCGTTAACGGCGGCCTCGGCGTCAGCGAAGTACACGAACTCCAGCCCATCGACTGCCGGTGCCCCGCCGAAGTAATCGGCGTTAGCCTCGAAGACCGCGCGGTCCTCGGCGATGTACTCGGAAAGTTTGAACGGCCCGGTGCCATTGAATTCACTATCAATGTTCTCGGCACCGCTTTGCAGGATCACGGCCTTGTTATCCGTTAGTGCCAGCAGGAAGTCCGGGTTCGTCTGTGAAAGCGTAAACACGACGCTGTTACCATCGCCCGCTGTGACGCTTTCCACTGCGCTGTACAGGTCCGCCGTCGAACCCGCTTCCGGGTCACGCAGGCGGTCAAAGGTCCAGATTACATCGTCAACTGAAAAGGTGCTGCCATCGTGCCAGGCTACGCCCTCGGCCAGCGTCAGCGTGTAAACCAGCCCGTCATCGGAAACGCGCCAGCCCGTGGCAAGGCGCGGCACCAGGTTCGATTCAGCATCGGTGTCAATCAGATAGTCATACACCGCGTTCAGGAAGGCGATCTCTACATCAGCCGAGGCAGAGAGCGGATCCAGTGCAACCGGTGCGCCACCCCATGCCACCTTCAGCACGACGGCCTCGGCGGCCTCGGTCGGCTCGTCGGCCCCGGCTGAAGCCGGTTCTTCTGCCGGTTCTTCGGTCAATGCCGTGGTCCCCGGTGAACATGCCACCAGCACGCCACCAGCCCCCCCGGCGGCTACCACCTTCAGGAATACACGCCGTGATAGCCCGGCGGCATCCACAGGGTTCACTTCGTGGGTTGTCATAATGATGTCTCCTCTTTCTCACTCCATAAGCAGTTCCATAACATCCATCATCTTAGACATGCTTGACGATCTGATTATTACGGAAAACAATTACTTCCTGAATCCGATAGTAATTCAGATGTTCTATTATTACCAGTATAGCTACCAAAAGGGAAATAAGTACCATCATGTCCAGCGAAAAGAACCCGACTCGCATCGCAGTCCTCTCCGATACACACGGCAGCATCAGTACCACGACCCGCGCCCTCGCTATTATCGCCGAGCATCCGGTCGATCTGATCCTGCACTGCGGCGATATCACCACGCCCGGCGTGATAGAGCCGTTCGCCGGGCTGCCCGTGCATTTCGTCTATGGCAACATGGATTTCGACAGGGCCGGTCTGACCGCCGCCGCGCGTGCCAACGGACTCGCCGAACCCCGCCAAAGCGTCAGCTTCACCCCCGGCGGTATCCCTGTCGCCGCCGCACACGGTCATCAGCACGATATCCTTGAAGCCCTGATCAACTCCGGTTCGTATCGCTACGTCTTCCACGGCCACAGCCACCTTCGCCGCGATGACCACGTCGGCAGTACGCGCGTCATCAACCCCGGCGCGCTTGGCGGTCGCCGCCCCCAGTCACGCTCAATCTGCCTCGTTGATCTCACTACCGACCGCATCGAGTTCATCGAGGTCGAGGATTAGTTGATGGGGCTTTGCCCCACAGCGTTACCGGCCCAACCGTACCCTCACGCGCTCCCAGAGGAGTTCGACTTCCTGGACACGGAGGAGCTTGACAAGCAGCAGGTAGAGGCCAAAGCCGAGCGCTCCGGGCAAACCGACAGCAAGCAGACGCGGGAAGAACCCAACGGCACCGAATCCGGTCCAGACGCCACGCAGAGCGGCGTAAGTGGCAACGCCCATCAAAGCCGAGGACACAAGGACAACGAGCAGAGTCCGGCCAAACTGCTGCTGGTACGCCCCGATACGGCGGCGCAGCAGCAGCGCGGCGGTGATGAAATGCAGCAGATGCTTGAGCGAATCAGCCAGCATCAGGCTGAACAGGCCAAAGGTCGGCATCATGAGGATGGCGGCGGCGAGGTAGATCACAATGGTGCCGATACCAACCAGCGACGGCGTGAGCGTATCCTGAAGGGCGTAAAACGCGAAGACCAGCAGCAGGTCGAGCGCGGCAAAGGGCAGACCAAACAGGTACAGTCGCAGTGCTGTCGCGGTCATTTGTGTGTCGATGGGCAGCCACGCGCCGCGCTCATAGAGCAGGGCTACGACCGGCTGCGAGAGGATGAACAACCCCACCGCCGCCGGGACGATCAGCACCAGCACCAATCGCAGTCCGCGCGCCAACGTACCTCGGAAGGGGGCCATCTCGCCGTCATCCCGTGCGGTCACCGCATGCGCTGACAGAGTCGGCAGCACAGCAAACGAGATCGCCGTGGCAACAAGACCCTGCGGAAGCTGGATCAGGTAGGTGGCAAAGCGCATCCATGAGATGCCGCCTTCACCGGTTTGGGAGGCCAACCGGTACGAGATCGTGCGGCTGACGAGGATATCCACCAGCAGGCCGAGGATGATCGGCATATAGAGCAGCACGATCTTCCTGAGGCCGGGATGCGAGAAATCGAAAGAGAGACGGAGTTTGGCATCACGCAGGGCCGGAAGCTGGATCGCCATCTGCAGAAACGCACCGGTCAGCAGGCCGATAGCCATAGCCGTGATGCCGATCTGGCTGTGGAACAGCAGCGTCACAATGACGATGGCGAGGTTATAGGCCGCTGCTGTGAAGGCCGGCAGCGTAAAGCGTTTCAATGCATACAACAGCCCGGAAAACACCGCCGACATATTGATAAACAGCACCGCCGGGATCGTGATGCGCAGCAGGCGCGCGGTCAGCGCGACCGTTTCAGGTGAGGTGCTGTTGTTGAGCAGAAACGCGATCTGCGGCGCGAAGACTTCGCCCAACAGGATGAACCCCACGAGAATAACCGAAGCCCCGCTCATCACCACGCTGACCAGCGACCACAGTTCCTCCTTTTTGCCCTGTGCATACTCACTGAACACCGGCACCAGCGCGCTGTTGACCATGCCGCCGATCAGCAGGTCCGAGATCATCGTTGGGACGATGGTCGCCACCGAGAACGCATCGACCAGCGCCCCCGCACCAAAGAAGCTCGACGTGACGATCTCGCGGGCCAGCCCCAGCACGCGGCTGGCGATATTGCCCAGTGAAATCACACTGGCTGCCCGCGCGATCTGGGCCGTTTCGTGGCTGTGTTCCGGGAGTTCAGGTGGTATGGTGGGGGGCAGCCCCTCATCGACGCCGGGGGTAATCGTCATGATGCCTCTTTGCGGTCGGATAAGCCTGCGCATTGTACTCCGCCGATCCGATCCGCTCCAAACATCCTCCCTGCGTTTGCCGTGCTGCATTCCCAGGGGATACGATCCGCATCTGCACGCCCGCCCACCAAAAGGACCCCTTCATGGCTGATGCGTTGATCGATCTCATCGCTGATCTCACGGCTCTGCCGGGCAGCGATTCCCTGTTCAACCCCTATGACCCTGTACAGGATGATGGAGCATCGATCCGGCTGGCTAACCTGCGCCGCTACCTCGAAACCATGCGAAGGTTCCAACCCGACACCCTGCTGCTGTTCGAGGCACCGGGTTACCGGGGCTGTGCGCTGACCGGCATTCCCGTAACCAGTGAGCGGATCATGCTGGCCGGGGCCGACCCGTGGGGGCTGTTCGGCAAGGGCTACCAGCCCACCAGCGATCACCTCGACGGCGTCGCTGAAATAACCGCCACCATCCTGTGGAATGCCCTTTATGAGCGCGCACCAACCCCACCCCTGATCTGGAACACCGTGCCGCAGCACCCGCACCAACCCGGTAATCGCCAGTCAAACCGCACGCCGCGCATCGATGAGCAGCGGGCCGGTGCCGCCTTTGCGCCGCGTGTTATCGCCCTGTTCGGGATTCGGCGGGTTCTCGGGGTGGGGCGCATCGCCCAGCGCATGCTGCAAGAACCGGGAATCGCGTACCAGCCCGTCCGCCACCCTTCACAGGGCGGCAAGGCGGAGTTTCTGGCGGGGTTGGACGTCATTTACAAGTAGTTTTGATAGGGGGCTTTGCCCCCATGCCCCATCAGGAGCGTAAGGCCCCTGCCGGGGGTGTGGGGAGCAGTGCCTCCCATAGCTAACCCCGGCGTGGGGCAGTGGTGGCGCTGGTAAGCCCGTCGAACTCGTCCTCGGTGCGGTCACGCATACGGTTCTCGTATTCTTCCTTGCGCTGGCGCAGAATGGCGAGCGGGATCAGCACAGAGAGGCGGGTCCCTTCACCGGGGGCTGACTGGATATCGAGGGTGCCTTCCAGCAGAGCGGCGCGTTCCTGCAGATTAATCAGACCGAGGTGACCCTCGCGCTGGCGTGAATGTTCGATGGCCTGATCGACATCGAAGCCGCGCCCGTCATCGACAACCGCCATGACGAAGTTATCGCCCTGCAGCCCGGCCTGAACGTAGATCACCTCAGCGCCGGAGTGCTTGCGGGCATTGTTCACCGATTCAGTGGCAATGGAGAACAGCGTCTGGCGCACCTGTGGATCAAGAAGTTCATCGACGCGCGGCTGAAACTGGATATTAACCTGCTGCTCGAAGGTCTCCTCGGTACGGTCAGCAAGCTGCTTGAGGCCCGCCTCAAGGCCATCATCCAGGGCTTTGGGCCGCAGTTCAAACAGCATCTGGCGGATTTCCTTGGTCGCGCGTCGGGCCATATCCTCGATGCTGTAAAGCTCTGACAAGGCCTGATCCGGTTTCTTCTCGATCAGCCGCCGAATGAAATTGAGCCGCATGGTGATAGCTGCGACGCTTTGCGTGGGGCCGTCGTGCAGATCGCTGGCAAGCTGCGCCCGCGCCGATCTCTCGACCTCAACCAGCCGGTCGCGCTGTTCGAGCAGGGAGACGTACAGTTGAGCGTTGTTCAGGGAGGCGGCGGTCTGGTTTGCAACAGCCAGCATCAGCTCGACATGGACATCCTTGAAAGCGTCCTCCTCCGTTGAGCCAATCAGCATGACGCCGTAGTATTCAGTGCCAGACAGCAGTGGCAGACACAGCACCGTCTTGCAACTGCGGAAGGTCTCTGTGAGGCGCAGTTCGGAGTCGCTGGCCGGGACGTGCGATACAGCCGGTTCGCCACGATCCAGCGCCTTGCCAATCGCCCCGCCGATACCGGGCAGAATCGCGCGGTGATCGGCGGCAAAGACGCTCATGCTGGCCTGTGACATGCGCAGCATCAGGCCGTCGGGAGTATTGCCAAACAGGAAGATGGCCCCGTACAGAGGTGGCTTGAGGCCGACTCTCTCCAGCCCGGCTAACCCCACGTTGACCGCCGAGGACAGCACACGCCGTGGGTTGAGCTTCGATGCGCTGAGTACCTCGGCCATCTCCGCGATGACACGCATGTATTCATTGGCCGTACGGGAGGCCCGCTCGGCACGCTGGCCGCGCAGCCGCAGTTGATCGCGCATGTTGGTCAGTTCGCGGTCGTCGCTGCGCAGCAGTGCCGTCAATGGGCCGACGACGGGAGCCGTCAGCAGAGGAACCACCAGTGCCGACAAGGGCGGGAATACACCATTTGCGCCTGCCAGTATGCCGATCAGCAGGGCCACAGCGTTGACGGCACCGACGATCAACCCGACCAACCATTCATAGAAGAAGCCCGCCGTGACCGCCGGGATGACGCCCAGCCAGCCCAGCGCTGGCCCACCCGCAAGCACCGCACCGGCGGCCAGCAGCGTATCGACGACAATGGCGGCGGCAGGAAACAACCGGTGCCAGCGGTCGTTGAGCAACAGCGCCCCATAGATCAGGTTCGTGATCAGTGAGAAAACCGCCAGCCCGACCAGCAATATCACCGAATCCGGCACCAGCCTGTCGGCAGCAGCTACCAGGTGCAGGAACAATGCGGCAGAGGGAATCAGGCGCAGGCCAAACAACGCCCATTCCCGGTAACTAACTTGGCGACTGGTATTCATATCTATACCCGGTGTTACGGCCCGGTTAACCAGGGCCATTGTACACGGCCAGTATAATAAAAAAGCGGCAGTGGCCTGATGCCATATCTGCCGCAGTGTGTGGGCGCGAAGGGACTCGAACCCCTGACCTCACGGATGTGAACCGTGCGCTCTAACCAGCTGAGCTACGCGCCCATTTCATCGACGGCGTATTATAACATCCCCTCACGTTCGTGCAAAAATAATTGAGTGGGATGTACAGGTTCAGTGTACACCGTCCTGGCAGGGCGTCAAGCCGTTGTCAAAGCCCGGTGAGATCGGTACACTGATGGATAAGGAATGATCCCCCTGTTTGTTATGTAAGGTGATGCTGCATATGTATGATACCCCCCGCCGCGATCTTGAAGAGAAAATGAAAAAAGAAGGTCGCCTGCCACCCGGTCAGTCAGCCACGCTGAAGTTCCCGGTGCTGCATTATGGCCCCGTGCCGCACATCGACGTGAGCAAATGGTCGCTGCGTGCCTATGGCCTTGTTGCGCAGGAAACCACCTTCACATGGGAGGCGTTCCAGCAGTTACCGGCCACGTCAATTACCTGTGATATCCACTGCGTGACACGCTGGAGCAAGTTCGATACCGTGTGGGAAGGCGTGCTGTTTCGTGATTTCGCCGAGCAGGCCGGTGTCAAGCCGAGCGCCAACTACGTGATCTTCCACGCCGAACACGGCTTCACTTCTAACCTGCCGCTTGAGGTCGCGATGGGTGATGATGTGCTGCTGGCCTATAAATATGACGGCAAACTCCTTGAGCCTGACCATGGCTTCCCGGTACGCTCGCTGGTGCCACAAAAGTACTTCTGGAAAAGCGCCAAGTGGCTGCGCGGCGTCGAGTTCACCTCGGAGGATCAGCTTGGCTTCTGGGAGCAGGCAGGCTACCACAACAACGCTGATCCCTTTGATGAACAGCGGTACACGAGGTAAACAGCAGGCGTCAGGCTGATTTCTTACAGCCATCATTCGCTCTTTATTCCCGGGATCAAATGCCCCCCCTGTATCTCAGAGGGGGCGTATTATTTCCGAGTAGAGAGCATCTGACACCTGGCAGCTTCCTATACCTTGTCCCCTGGCCCCTGGCCTTTGACCTCTTGCCTGATCGTCACGCCACCTGCATCCTCGGTGCCGGGCGTCGGTTTGAGCGCCTGCAATATCGCGCGCATTTGACGCCGCAGCGGGGAGTCCGTTTCCAGCAGGTCCGCGACGCGGTCACAACTGTACAGCACCGTGCTGTGATTACGCCCGCCAAACGCCTCACCGATGGCCTCCAGTGTCGCGTCGGCCTCCTCACGGGCAAGATACATGGCGACCTGCCGCGCCGTTGACACCTCGCGTGAGCGGCCCCGGCCCACCATTGCCTCGGCGGACACCTCGTAGTAATCGACCACCGCCATAATGATGTCTTCCATGGTCAGCGTCACGGGCCGCACCTCGACCACAGCATCCAGTGTGCGGGCCACCCCCGCCAGTGTCAGTGAGTTGGGGTCAAGCAGGCTGGCCGCGATGACCTGGTTCAGTGCGCCTTCAAGGTCACGCACACTGCCCGGCACCCGCTCCGCAATCAACTCCATCGTATCAAGTGACAGCCGCCCGCCAAAGCCGCGTGACGCTGCCTTCATCTCAATCATATCGACCCGTGTCAGGAAGTCCGGTGCGGCAATATCGACCGTCAGCCCGCCTTCAAAACGTGAACTCAGGCGCGTATCCAGCTCTTTGATCCCAGAAGGCAGCAGCGCCGAAGCCAGCACGATCTGGGCACCACTGTTGTACAGCGTATCAAAGGTATGCAGAAATTCCTCCTGCGTGGAGGTCTTACCCGCGATGAAATGCACATCATCGACCAACAGCAGGTCCACATCACGGTACTTACCGCGAAAATCATTCATGGCGTGTTTGCGCAGCGCCCCCATCAGGTCATTGGTGAAGGTCTCGCCCGTCACATAGAGCGCCCGCAAACCACGTTCATGAGCAGCGTTGCCGATGGCATGCAACAGATGGGACTTCCCCATACCGACCTGCGCGTGCATAAACATCGGATTGAACTGTACCCCCGGTGCCTCGACCACGGCCAGCGCCGCAGCATGGGCCAACCGGTTGGCCTGCCCCACCGCGTAACAGGTAAAAATCTGGCGCGGGTTCAGGCCGGTTTCACCGGGCGGCAGACCTTCAAAACGCGGAGGTTCCGGCGGAGACAGGTGCGAGAGCAGCGGCCCGGCTTCATGCAAATCCCGGTCATCCTGCTGCACGGTGGGTTTACGGATCACAAAGCGCACTTCGATGGTCCGCTCGCTGATACGCTCCAGCGTCTCCGTGATCACACGCTTGAGGCGCTGTTGCAGCCATTCGCGAGCATAGGCATTCGGCACGCCAATGATGAACATCCCGTCCTCATAGGCAACATAGGACGTACCGCGCAGCCACGTATCAAACGCCTCGCGCGGGAGCTGTATCTGTAATTCGCCGTAGGCGGCCTGCCACCAGTCGGCGGGGCGCGTGCTGCGTGTCATGAGATACGTCCAATGTGAACCAGGGACAAAAAGGGACCAGCGGCGGCTGATCAAACAGGTATTTCAACTAGGCGATGTAGGTTTTACTACGGAGGAGGGCGCTGGTTGGAAGCCCATCCGAAGTGTGCCTCCATAGTATCAGAGTCCTGCATGGGGCACAATGGGCCAGCCTTAAAATGTGAGATTCTTTAACAATATCAAATGTTAAGAAATCCGGGAACTAGTGCTGTTTTGATACAACAATTAGCGGGACACCGCTTTTAACCCATATATGGGGGTACTAACAAACAGTCATGCCAAGATGCAGGGGTAGTGGCATCGCCCGCCTGTTCTATACAGCGCCAATGTTAACAAAACCAATGGGCGGAGCCTGCCCTGAGGATCGAGGGGCTGCCACTTTTTCCGCGAAAATCACCCCGATTCGCCTCCTATACGGGATGATTCTCCATCGGTTTCCCCACAGAAACCTAACTGTCCTTTTACTATCCATATGGAGATGGCATGATTTGTGAGGCTCAGCTGCTGGCATGGGTGTTCGTTTGATGACACCTGAACGCCACGGTATAATCACCGGCTGCAAATCATGGAAAGAGGGACATCCTGTGCAGACTTATATTAACATCGCACTAATCATCATGTCAGTTGCCCTTATTGCAGCAATCCTGCTGCAAAGCCGGGGGGGCGGGCTGGGTGGCCTGTTTGGCGGCGACATGTCCGGTGGGCAGTACAAAACACGCCGTGGACTCGAAAAGACGCTGTTCCAGGTGACCATCGGCCTGTCAGTCGCATTCTTTATTACCGTCATCATCAATGTGTTCTTGCTGAACCAGTAGCTGACTGCCGGTTCAATTCCATCTGCAATGGGTAAGGGGTGTTTTGTGCCATCAGAACACCCCGTTCCGTTTGATCAGTCAGCGGGGAAAAGCAGATGAGCTTCCAACCACCCCACTTCGACGAGCCTGAATACATCGACGTGCCGAGCTTTGAACCCGCCCGCCGTGGCCTGCCGCGCCGGGTATTGTGGATCATGCTGGGTGTGGGGCTTTTTCTGCTGATCGGCTCCGGCATCTATATGCTGCTGGCCGGGCGTGAACCGCGCGTCGATGAACCGGTAATCGACTTCCTTGAGGCGGGTATCTACCGGGAGGCTGTCGTCGGGGCACCGGAGTACGTCAACCCACTGCTGGCGGTATCAAGCGTGGATACCGACCTGGCCGCGCTGATCTTTACCGGGCTGACAACCCTGGATGAATACGGCCAGCCTGCGCCAGACCTCGCCGAAAGCTGGGAGATCAGCCCCGACGGCACCGAGTACACTTTCTACCTGCGACAAAATGTGACATGGCATGACGGCACGCCGTTCACTTCGGCGGACGTGGCCTATACCATGAGCCTGCTGCGTGATGCCGACTTCCCCGGACCATCGAAGCTGGGCAGCTTCTGGCGCACCATTGAGACCTACGCCGAGGACGACTACACCGTCCGCTTTGTGCTGACCCAGCCGCTGTACACATTCCCCTTTGAAACAACGCTGGGCATCCTGCCCGCGCACCTGCTCGAAGGCACCTCCGCCGAGACGCTGCCAGGCAGTGACTTCAACCTCAAACCGGTTGGCACCGGGCCACTGCAATGGGGGGGCATCGAAGCAGGCCGCAGCGGCAAAGTTACGCTGACACCTTACCGTGACTTCTACGATTCGACGCGCCGGGTCAGCCGTGTCTCGTCGTTTGTGTTCCATTACTACGCTGACTCCGCCGACGCATTCCGTGCGCTGGGCCCCGATGTGCAGGCCATCGCCGGGCTGACGCCGACCCAGCTCAACGCCGTCATCGCCAACGACCAAATTGACGTGTACTCCGCTCGTATGCCCGCTTATGGTGCAGTGATCTTCAATTACACCGCGCCGGAACGGCTGCCCTTCTTTGCGGAAGATGAGGTGCGTCAGGCGCTGGCGCTGGCCGTCAACCGTGAGCAGGTGGTGGCCGATGTGCTGGGCACTGCCGCTGTCCCGGCGTACAGCCCGATCCTGCCGGGGTCATGGGCCTTTAATCGCGGGATCACGCCGCCCGGCTACAACCAGGGCGATGCCTCGATCCTGCTGGAGGAAGCCGGGTGGGCCTCCAATGGCACTGTGCGCGGCAAGGATGGTGTACCGCTCTCGTTCACGCTGCTGGTCAGCAACCAGGGGCCGCATCGTGAGATCGGTGAGGCGCTGGCTGAAAACTGGCAGAGTATTGGCGTTGATGTGCGCGTGCAGGCTGTCGCGCCTGCGCAGCTTCTCAGCCGGTTAACCAACTCGACCGAGGACGGTAGCCGGGATTACGACGCGGCCCTGCTGGAGTTTTCGCAGGGTGGCAGCCCCAACCCTGACCCGTACGCCTTCTGGCATCCCTCACAGATCGACGGTGGGCAGAATTACAGTGGCCTCAATGATGTGAGCATGAGCGAGTTTCTCGAAGTCGCGCGGCGTGACCCCAACGGCGTGCGCCGCACTGAAAACCTGCGCTTGTTCCAGCAGGAGTTCATCGAGGAAACCGCCGCCATCATCCTGTATAATCCGTTGTATCATTACGCGGTAAGCTGCCAGGTCGATGGCGTTCAGGTCGAACTGATCGGCGGGGCCACCGATCGCTTCCGCTACGCGGCGGAGTGGCAGGTTTTACCGCCCGAACAGGCTGCCGAAGCCTGTCAATAAGTAAACCGGAGTCCCCGCTGATGAACACAGGCAACCTGATCCTGTTAGCCGTCTTGACGCTGCTGATGCTGGTGATGGTCGAGCGTACCGAGATCAAACGCCGCTGGATTACGGTGCTGCTGCTGATCCTGCCTGTCATCTGGCTGTATCGCTGGGCAGGCTACCGTGACCAGGCCACCGAAGCGTTGATCGGCGTGGGTATCGGTGCCGGGCTGTTCCTTATTTACTGGCTGGCGTGGGGCCTGCGCCATCCCCCGCAATCCTCGGATTCGATCCATGTGGTCGGCATGGATGAGGATAAGTAGCTGTAAGCGGTTAGCTCTTAGCCGTTAGCCTGATTCCCACTTTGGATGTCCCCCTCAGATTGATCTGTTCCCCTTTGTCAGCAACCATGCGGGATTACTTTAGACCTATTCAGGCCCCATACTGACGGCTGAAAGCTGAAAACTGACCGCTTTCCCGGAACCAAACGCCAGTAAGCGTCGTCCTCCTGATAACTCGCCGAGATGATTCGGCGAAGCGTGACCGTCACTTCAAGAGGAGAAGATGATGAAGATCAAACGTCTTGCGTTTACTATGCTGGTTCTGGTCCTGTTGATGTCTGCCTGTGCACCCGCAGCCCGGCAGCAGGACACCGCCGCCGATGGCGGGGAATCCGCCCCGGCTGAACAGGCCCCGGCATCCCCGGCCCCCACGATGGAACTGCAATCCCGCGAGGAAGCCCCCGTGGAAGAGGAATTCGCCGAGGCTGAAGCGGAAGCGCCGCTGGCCGCCGATTCCGCCGGTGCCCCTGAACCGCTGGAAGATGGTTTCATCGCACCCGGGGAACAGGTACAGCAGCCCAGCGAAGGGCAGCCACCCGTTGATATGTTCTTCGAGGATTACGGTACCAACCCCTTTGTACCCACTGAGCAGGACAACCTCTCGACCTTTGCCATTGACGTCGATACCGGGGCCTACACGCTGACCCGCAGCTATCTGCGTGATGGCGTTCTGCCCCCGGCAGAGGCCATCCGGGCGGAGGAGTTCATCAACTACTTCGATTACGACTACCCGGCCCCGACCCAGCAGGACGGCTTCGCCATCCACATGGATGCCGCCCCGACGCCGTTCAGCAGCCAGGACGCCTACGTGCTGCGCGTTGGTGTGCAGGGCTATGAAGTGGCAGACGAGGATCGGCCCGACGCCAATCTGATCTTCGTCATCGACATCTCCGGTTCCATGAGCGGCGGTAACCGCCTCGATGCGGTCAAGGTCGCGTTGGAAAGCCTGGTTAAGTCACTGCGGCCCACCGATACCGTCGCCATCGTGGTGTACGGCTCCAATGGCCGCGTGCTGCTCAACCCAACCGATGTATCCGACTCCACCAAGATCGTCAACGCGATCAATCGCCTGCAAACCGATGGCTCCACCAACGCCGAGGAGGGCCTGAACCTTGCTTACCAGCTTGCTACCAGCAGCTTCGACCCTGAACGCATCAACCGTATCATCCTGTGTTCAGACGGTGTCGCCAATGTCGGCCCAACCGGCCCGGATGCCATCCTTGAATCGGTGCGGCAGCAGGCCCGTGAGGGCATCACGCTCTCGACGGTGGGCTTTGGCATGGGCAATTACAACGATGTGCTGATGGAACAGCTCGCCAATGACGGCGACGGACAGTACTTCTATGTCGATACACAACAGGAAGCTGAACGTATCTTCGTCGAGAACCTGACCGGCACACTGCTGACCATCGGGCGGGATGCCAAGATCCAGGTCGATTTCAACCCGGCAGCCGTCGAGGCCTACCGCCTGATCGGCTATGAAAACCGCGACGTGGCCGATGAGGACTTCCGCAACGATGACGTGGATGCGGGTGAGATCGGCGCGGGGCACAGCGTCACCGCGCTGTACGAGTTGATCCCGGTCGAGGGGGCACAGGGCACCGTTGCCACCGCCTACCTGCGCTGGGAAGACCCCGAAACGGGTAATGTCACCGAGATCGAGCAGCCCTTCGATGGGGCCTCCGTGGCGGACAGCTTCGAGGATGCTGACATCAACTTCCAGCTTGCGGTGACTGTCGCCGGGTTCGCGGAAGTACTGGGTGAGGGTGGCTGGAGCCAATCCGCAACCCTGGCCGCCGTGTACGATATGGCCGCCCTTCTGAGTGATACGCTGCAGGGCAGCAATGCCGACATCGTCGAACTGATCGGGATGATCGATACGGCTTACTCCCTGCAATAACCGGGCCGCCCTTCAACCGTACAACAAAAACCGCCGGACGGTTACGCCTCGTCCGGCGGTTGACTCTGCAAAACAATCATCGTTATGGCGTGTCCGCAGCATAATCCGCCAGCACCAGCACGCCACCCCATGCCACGGCATCAATATCGACCTGATCGGGGCGGGTGTCGTAGTTCTCCGTTTGCCAGACACCCACGGCCTCACCAGCCTCAAATCGATCCGTCTCCGCCACAAAGCGGCCCGGCACACCGTTCAGCATAACGCGGGCCTGCTGTTCATCGTCAAGATAGAACCGGGCATAGCCAGCGCCCACCATGACATCAATGCCGTACACCTCGAACGGGGGCAGGTCCATGTTAACGGAGCCGCCATCCACCTCGATACGGGTGCGGGTCAGTTCGATCCGGTCATCCGGGCCAGCGAGTGAGACGACCACATCAGCCCCCATGGTATGAAGCTCGAAATCCAGGCTGCCCGATACCGGCAGGATAATATCAACCCGGCCCGACTCAGCCTGTACATACAGCGCTTCAACCTGGAGGTTGCTCAGGTCGATGGTCACATGGCCGGTGCGGGCCAGCACCGTCAGGTTAAGCGGCACCTCTGCCGTCAACCCGATCTGAAGTTCGGACATCTCATCGAGTTCCGGGTTGAAGAATTCAACGTCATCCTGCAAGAAAACGAATTCGCCAACCTGATCATCGACCGTGTAGCTGTATTGCACCGGTTCACGGCGGCGTGGCACCCTGTAGCGGGTAGCGTAGGCGGCCTCACTGTCCGTCGCGCCGATAGTGGTATCCGATGCGCCAACCTCAATAGTGGCGTTTAGTGCATTGATGTTGCCCAGCGGAGCGCTGCCCTCACCATCCTGCAGCACCGTGGGCGGCAGCGTCGGCGTGGCATCGTCCCCGGCGAGGCTGGTCGCCAGCACCACCACCGCGCCATCACCTGTAACGCCGGGGTCTTCCTGCCGGTTAAGCAGGGTGCGGCCCAGCAGCAGCAGCAGCACCACACCCACCACACCAAACACGCCATAGGCCCAGCGCGGGACCGGGCGCGGCCTGGTATCCTTCTCACGGGTTTCGGCAGGCATACCCGAAAGGCCCGGCGGCGCAACGATTGTCGGCGGGCCGGTCAGTTCTGACATGTAAGCAGGCTTGATGACGGTGTCGAGTCTTTGCAGTTCCTCTGAAAGTGGCTTGCCTTCGGCCACGGACTGGAAGGCGGCAGCGAGTTCGCTGGCCTTCTGAAAGCGGTCATCGGGGTTCTTCGCCAACGTCCTGGCAAGGACGCGCTCCACATCCATCGGGAGATCAGGCTTGATGGCCGTAATATCCGGCACAGGGTCAAGGATGTGCTTGATCACGACCCCCATCGGCGTATCCGCCTCGTACAGTGCGCGCCCGGTCAGCATCTCAAACACGATCACGCCCAGCGAGTAGATGTCGCTGCGCCCATCGATGTCGCGTTCACCGTAAGCCTGCTCCGGACTCATATAGGCGGGCGTGCCGATGGCCCCGCTGGCCGTCAGCGAGGAGGCCGATTCAGCCAGTTTTACAATACCAAAGTCCGATAGATAGGGTTCATCATATTGATCAAACAGAATGTTACCGGGTTTGAGGTCACGGTGAACCAGCCCTCTGAGGTGCGCACCATCCAGCGCAGCCCCCACGCGGTTCAGGATACGGGATACTTCCCCAAGCGTAAACGCCCCTTCCGTCTTGATCCGGTCCGCCAGCGTGCCGCCCGTCATGTAGCGCATCACCAGGAAGGGCTGTCCGCCATCCTCACCATAATCATAAACGGGGACAATCGCGGGGTGTTCCAGCAGCGCGACGGTACGTGCCTCACGCTCAAACCGCTCACGGAAGGTGGGGTCATGCAGGAACTCACGAGGGAGTACCTTGATGGCGACATCACGGCCAAAGCGCGGGTCCTCGGCCTGAAAAACGGTCGCCATGCCGCCGCGCCCAACTTCAGTTTTTACAAGGTATCGATCAATGGTCGATGGGGCCATGAGTCTATCCTGACAGATCCGTAGACTGGAACAATATTCGAGTCCGGTCATTATGCATTGTACTGCTATCCCCCTGATGATCCAATGGCGGTTATGGGATTGTTATTCAAGCCCGAGGGCCTGTGACGCCGCACTGCACAGCGATGCCCCCCCGCCACGCCCGAGCCATTCGGACAGGGTGGGGCTGTCAGAAAACCCGGTACTGGCCTCATCATACAGCCCGCTGCCCCAAAACTGGTAACTCTGCGTTTCTGCCGACCATTCCGAGGGTGTTTGTTCAATCACCTCGATGCCGTCGTTATACGCGGCATAGGCCAGCCCAACGTCGTTATTGGCGCTGGCAAGCATCTCACTGAACATCAC